>MAAJ01000001.1:0-575000 GCA_002163085.1 Methylophaga sp. 42_25_T18
AGACTTTACTTCGCCGCCTTGTGCTTCAGCCATTACTTTTGTAATCGCTGCTGTCAACGTCGTCTTACCATGATCAACGTGACCAATCGTACCCACGTTGACATGGGGTTTCGTTCTTTCAAATTTCTCTTTAGACATGACTAATCTCCCCGTCAATATTATCTAGCTATAACAAAAACAAAAAAGACAAGTAATTCCCTGTCTAATCAAAAACTGTGGAGCCCACAATCAGAATCGAACTGATGACCTCATCCTTACCATGGATGCGCTCTACCGACTGAGCTATGCGGGCCTAATTCCAAACATTATGGAGCGGGTGATGGGAATCGAACCCACGTGATCAGCTTGGAAGGCTGGAGTTCTACCATTGAACTACACCCGCGTAACTCTTCAATATTATGGTGGAGGGGGGAGGATTCGAACCTCCGAAGGCTGAGCCGTCAGATTTACAGTCTGATCCCTTTGGCCACTCGGGAACCCCTCCACTAAAAAGACGGCATTTTCCGTAAAAGCCCACTCAATGTCAACAACAAAGTTAATTAAAATTTATAATTACTTTGTCAGCTCTAAAGATATGGGTTTGCTACCGATAATGACTGCGCCTAGAAACAACCCATAGTATACTACTTGCGCTTATTCCCCAAACGACTTGCACGTACACGTTTCTAGTTGTTTGGGTGTCAATTTCAGTATTAATTATAGTTCAGGAGTTTTATATGGAGCAGTACCGCGGTACTACTATCCTGTCATATCGTCGTGATGGCCAAGTGGTTATTGGTGGCGATGGTCAAGTCAGCCTCGGCAACACCGTAATGAAAGGTAATGCCCGCAAGGTTAGACGTTTGTACCATGACCAAGTCATTGCCGGATTTGCCGGCGGCACCGCCGATGCGTTTACCTTATTCGAACGCTTCGAAGCTAAACTAGAAAAGCATCAAGGCAACTTAACGCGTAGTGCTCTTGAGCTAGCAAAAGATTGGCGTACCGACCGTATGATGCGCCGCCTTGAAGCTTTATTAGCCGTTGCTGATAAACATTCCTCTTTAATTATCACTGGTAATGGTGACGTAATCGAACCGGAACATGGTTTGATGGCGATTGGTTCTGGCGGCCCTTACGCACAATCAGCGGCAACCGCATTAATGCAAAATACCGACTTAAGTGCCCGCGACATTGTCGAAAAAAGTCTTAATATCGCCGCCGACATTTGTATTTATACTAACCATAACCTTACTATCGAAACATTAGACAGCGAGTCATAATAAATCACTATGCAAGTATTAACGCCCAAACAAATTGTTCAAGAGTTGGATAAACACATTATTGGCCAACAAGCCGCCAAAAAAGCGGTGGCCATTGCCTTACGTAATCGCTGGCGTCGAAAACAACTCTCGGCTGAATTTCAGCATGAAATCACACCCAAAAATATCCTAATGATTGGCCCAACAGGTGTTGGTAAAACTGAGATTGCGCGTCGCCTTGCCACCTTGGCGAATGCACCGTTTATTAAAATTGAAGCGACTAAATTCACCGAAGTGGGCTATGTCGGTCGTGATGTTGAATCTATTATTCGTGATTTAGCCGAAACGGCAATGAAGATGTTGCGTGAACAAGCCATCGATTCGGTCAAGACACGGGCTGAAGATGCAGCAGAAGAACGCGTGCTTGATGCATTATTACGGCCGGCTCGTGATCAAGAATCAGAAGAAGAATCAACCACACGCCAGCGTTTTCGCAAGATGTTACGTGAAAGCAAATTGGATGACCGTGAAATTGAGTTGGAATTAACTGCACCCAGTGTCGGTGTAGAAATCATGTCGCCTCCTGGCATGGAAGAAATGACCAATCAGTTACAAGACATGTTTCAAAACATGGGTTCATCACGCAAATCAACTCGTAAACTGACCGTTGCTAAGGCTATGCGCACACTTGTTGAAGAAGAAGCTGACAAGCTAATTAATGTCGAGGATCTTAAAGCACAGGTAATCGAAGAAGTTGAACAAAACGGCATCGTCTTTTTGGATGAGATTGATAAAATCACCCACCGAAGTGAAGGTGGCAGTGGCGGCGCTGATGTATCTCGTGCCGGTGTACAACGTGACCTTTTACCGCTAGTCGAAGGTAGTACCGTATCAACTAAATACGGCATGATTAAGACTGATCATATTTTGTTTATTGCTTCTGGTGCGTTCCACTTAAGCAAACCCGCTGATTTGATCCCTGAACTCCAAGGTCGACTCCCTATCCGTGTAGAACTTGATGCCTTAGGTGCGGAAGAGTTTGTTCGCATTCTGACGGAACCTGATGCGTCGTTGACTGAGCAATACATTGCCTTATTAGCAACAGAAAACACTCAGATTAGTTTCACTGATGATGGGCTGCAACGCATTGCTGAATTAGCATGGCAAGTTAACGAGCAAACCGAAAACATTGGTGCTCGTCGTTTACATACGCTATTAGAAAAACTGTTAGAGGATGTGTCTTTTGAAGCCAGTCGCGAAGCCGCCAATGAAGTGACTATTGATGCGGCTTATGTAGATAAGCAATTGGCAATGCTCGTTGAAGACGAAGACTTGTCTCGTTATATTCTGTAGGAAAAAATCTAATGGCTAACTCAACAATTCCCAGTGGCATCACCTTGCATAAAAAATCCAGATCATTGGAACTGAACTATGGTGATGATAACTACTTCCTGTCTGCAGAATATCTGCGGGTATACTCGCCATCGGCCGAAGTCCAGGGTCATGGACCAGGACAAGAAGTCTTGCAAACGCATAAAGAAAATGTCGGCATCAATCAAATTGAACCCGTGGGTCACTATGCCATCAAAATTTATTTTGATGACGGCCATGACACTGGCCTATTTACGTGGGATCACCTATATCAATTAGCCACTAAACAAGAATCACATTGGCAATCTTATCTCAACAAGCTAGAACAAGCCGGCTACCAGCGGAAATAACTTTAAGGTAAAACTCGTGGATCAGAAAAACACCACTCATTTTGGTTACAAAGAAGTCCCGGTCGAAGACAAAGTAAAACATGTCGCCGGGGTATTTCATGCTGTAGCCGGTAAATACGATCTAATGAACGACCTGATGTCGATGGGCATACACCGTTTATGGAAACGTTTTACATTACATACGAGTGGTGTACGTCGTGGAGCCAAAGTGCTCGATATCGCCGGCGGCACGGGTGATCTGGCATTAAAGTTTTCCAAGATGGTCGGCAGTACTGGGCACGTTATCTTGGCTGATATCAATGCCAGCATGCTGAATGTAGGTCGTGACCGACTCACTGACGAAGGTGTAACCGGCAATATCAATTATGTGCAAGCCAATGCCGAATGCCTGCCCTTCCCCGATAATAGTTTTGACTGCATTACCATTGCCTTTGGTTTACGTAATGTCACTGATAAAGATGCAGCCCTACGCTCTATGCACCGTATATTAAAACCCGGCGGTCAACTATTAGTATTGGAGTTTTCGCAGCCTGCAGATTGGCTAGCCCCCATTTACGATACGTATTCATTTAAGCTTTTGCCAAAAATCGGCAAACTCTTTTCTGGTGATGAAGAAAGTTATCGCTATTTGGCTGAATCTATTCGTATGCACCCCGACCAAGAAAGTTTAAAGGCCATGATGACCGAAGCAGGCTTTGAACGTTGTGACTATAACAATATGTCTGCGGGTATTGTTGCTTTGCACAGCGGTTATAAATTCTAAAATCATATGGCACCAATATTAAACTCGGTATTAAAGCCAGCTGAACTGGCACTCAATGCAGCCTTAGGCCAAGATCCTGAAAGCCAAGCCAAACTGGATCAGTTTGAACAGCGCAGCATAGCTATTGAGATAAAAGACATCGGCCAGACAATTATTGTCACGGTTGAAAACCAACAACTACGATTGAGAATAAATGTCGACATTGCAACCGACCTCAAAATCACCGCCAATGCGGTAGCGCTGATAAAACTAGGTCAACATCCTGACAACTTATTTTCCAGCGAGATTGACATTCACGGTGATGTGCAATTTGCTAAACAATTACGTGATCTATTAGACGGCTTTGACTTTGATTGGGAAGCATTACTTGCTGAGTTCACCGGCGATACCTTGGCCTATCCGATTGCTCATGGCATTCGTCAAGCAGCAAGCTGGGCAAAATTTACCCACCAATCTTTGCAGCAAACTCTGGCAGAATACCTACGTGAAGAAGCTCGCATCTTGCCAGATAAGTCTCAAATTAATGACTATTTAACGGATATCGATAAATTACGTGCCGACTATGATCGACTGGAAGCGCGCATTAATCGATTACAAGGGAAACAATAATGAAGGTCAAACAACTGTTTCGGCTTATTCAAATCAATCATGTATTAGCCAAACACCGTCTTGATGACATTATTCAAGCGACCCATCTATTACGTCCGTTACGTTTCCTGAGTTATTTATCCCCCTATCGCTGGCACAATAAGTCCGATATTCCTCGTGGCGAACGTTTACGTTTAGCCTTGCAAGATCTCGGACCTATCTTTGTTAAGTTTGGCCAAATCCTATCCACACGACGTGATTTATTACCCGAAGATATCGCCGACTCACTGGCCAAATTACAAGACCAAGTGGCGCCTTTTTCCAATGAACAAGCGCGATTACTCATTCAGCAAACCTATGGCGAACAGTCCTTAGATGACTTATTCAGCCATATTGATGAAGAGCCACTCGCGTCGGCATCGATTGCTCAAGTACATGCCGCTCAATTGATCGATGGTTCTGACGTTATACTCAAAATTGTTCGTCCCAATATCAGACCCGCTATCCAGCGTGATGTCGATTTATTACATACCTTGGCGGCATTGGCAGAACGTTATTGGTCCGAAGGCAAACGGCTTCGTCCACGAGAAATTGTTCGCGAGCTGGAAAAAAACCTGTTTGATGAGTTAGACATGATGCGTGAAGCGGCATCCGCCTCACAGCTTCGGCGTAACTTCGAAGATGGCCAGCTTTTATATATTCCAGAAGTACATTGGCCATTAACCAAAAACAAGTTACTGGTTCAAGAACGCATTTATGGCATTCCAATTGGCGATATAGCCGCATTAAAAGAACACAATGTTAATTTGGAACGTCTAGCCGAAGTGGGCGTAGAGATTTTCTTTACCCAAGTATTCAAACACAGTTTTTTCCATGCCGATATGCACCCGGGCAATATCATGGTGGATGCCACCGATCCCGAGCAACCACGCTACATTGCTGTCGACTTTGGCATCATGGGCACCTTAGCACCGGACGATCAGCGTTATCTAGCTGAAAACTTCCTCGCCTTCTTTAATCATGATTACCGACGTGTGGCCGAATTACATATTCAATCAGGCTGGGTACCGGCTGATACCCGCATTGATGAATTTGAGGCGGCGATCCGTAGCGTGTGTGAACCTATCTTTGCCAAACCCTTAAAAGAAATATCTTTCGGCCAACTATTATTGCGTTTATTCCAAACAGCACGCCGTTTTAATATGGAAGTGCAACCGCAATTAATCTTACTGCAAAAAACCTTACTCAATGTTGAAGGCCTCGGTCGTCAGTTGTATCCCGAACTCGATTTGTGGAAAACAGCCAAACCTATTCTAGAGCAGTGGATGCATGAAAAAATGGGCTGGCAAGCGGCGTTAGAAACGATCAAACAAGAAATTCCGACTTGGGCAGAAACACTACCCACCCTGCCTCGCATGATTCATGAAATCGGCCAACAAGTTCAATCTGGCAAGGTGAAAATGCAATTGTCATCACCAGACTTAAAACAACTCAAACAAGAAATACGTGAAGCCAGTTATCGTAGTGCTGGTGCAATCAGCGGTGCTGCCTTTATTATTGGTGCTGCAGTCATCAAGGGGCTTGATGGTTACGCTCCCTCCATGCTCGCAGGCATTCCGGTCTTGAGCTGGGTGTTTGGTCTTTGGGGCGGAATCCTGCTCTATCTCAGTCTTTCAGATAAGAAGTAAATCATATGTTTAAGTATATCGGCCTATTCCTAGGCTATTACGTATTAGGTTTTTTTGGTGCTTTTTTAGGTTATATGATCGGTAGCAGTATTGATCGTGCCCAAGCCTATGGCATAGGTGGTATTAACCCGCTCAGCTCTGGCCAACGCCAAAAAGTCTTCCTCGATACAGTGTTTGTGTTAATGGGAAAATTAGCCAAAGCCGATGGTCATATTTCTAAAGATGAAATCGATCATGTCGAAGTCTTCATCAAAAAAATAGGCATGACAGTCGAACATCGCCAAGAAGCAATTAACCAGTTTAAACGCGGTAGCGAAGCTGACTTTGATATGACCGATACACTTGATCAGTTTATGACGAGTTGTGGTCATACTCTGAATTTGAAACAAGTCTTATTGATGTACCTAACCGTCATGGCCTTAGCTGATGGCAACGTCGATGACTCAGAGCGGACTGTTTTAGAAAAAATCGGCTTACATCTAGGTTATAGCCGATCAGAATTTAAACGCATTCTAGATATGGTATTGAACCAAGCTCATTTTTCTCAGGGCCAAACTGATCCCAAAACAGCATTAGCAGATGCCTACAAGGCGCTAGGTGTCCCAGCGGATAATACAGACCAACAAGTTAAACGCGCTTATCGCAAACTGATGAGCCAACATCATCCTGACAAACTAATCGGCCAAGGTGTGCCGGAAGATATGATCAAAGTCGCCACAGCACAAGCACAAGAAATTCAGCTCGCTTATGATTTAATAAAGAAACATCGCAACAAAAGTTAGCGCTTGTCAAAGATAATTCATCAGAAATTTGATGGTTGTCTTCACCTAGTACCAAGGCACTATAGGCACGAAAAAAAACGTGTGCTACTATCGCTTTCGGAAACACTTCAAACCAAGCCAAACTAGGTGTGAACCAAGGACGGAAAGTTACAGATCTTAATAACAATTAAGATGGCTGTGCTGCATTAAACTTAAGGAATAGAGTAATGAAAAAAAGTTTCATTTTGGGCTTACTGGTTTTAGTTGGCTTTTCTAATGCTGTAATCGCAGCACCCTCTTCATTAACAATATCAGGTGATTGGGATACTGTTACCGGTGATCTTGGCAGTTCATTTGGCGCAACGTGGACTTATAACACAGACTTATCAACAGTCCCACAATTAGGTTCTACCTTTACGTTACCAAGTGGCGGCACAGTAGCTACCTTTCAGTTTGAGGAGCCTAGCTATACACTAACAGGAACTAATGATCTCAGTGGCTTCGCGGGGTTTAGTTGGGCTGCGAACATTTTTGATAACACTATAGCTTCGATTGATGGTGCTGATCCAGGCGTAATAAATGCAATGTTATCCCATGGTTTAGATACTACTGTGGCAGGAGATGTTCTTTTCATGTCAAATAGATTAGAACTGCATATCTCAACGGACCCCGTAGAAATTTTCGATTTTCTAACCGTGATAATTTTCGATGAAGGCACATTGTCAAGCTCTTTGTTAACCCTCCCACCTGCTGAGACATTGCTTGAACATACACTTCTTAGCTACGTTTCCTTATCACATGGTTTTGATGACGGAAGCGGTTTTCAAGAAACTGGATTTGCCAGCTATGCCCAAGCGCCATCTGCTGTTCCTATTCCAGCAGCAGCCTTTATGTTTGCACCTGCATTATTAGGTTTCTTAGGATTACGTCGTAAAGCTAAAAACTCAGCAGCTTAAGGCAGCTCATTTCCTAACAAAAAAAGCCGTAGTGATCTCACTACGGCTTTTTTTATCTTATTGAATTTTATTTATTGCTCCATGCAGATATACTTGAAACCAAATAGGGCACGCAATAAGTAAGCATTAATTTTGTGTAATGCACAGGTAGGTTTCCAGTAACTGCATCCCATTGATTGATCAAGTTCAATGCACTTCCAACAATCAATGCAACAGCAAACCACTTCCAATGTAGGAAGTGGCTCCACAGTTTATGCTTATTAAATGGCTGTGGTAGGTCCGAAGCTTTCATAGTGGATTGCTTCTTCTGCAAAACCCAAGGTCAAACAACATTGCTTTAATGCAGACATAAATGGTTTGGGGCCACAGAAATACACTGCAGTATCGCCGTCAGTATTAAGCTCATACTCAGTTAACCATTTATTTAATATGCTGGTATTTAAAAAGCCTTTATTATCACCATTATCACTCACCATAAAACTGGTTTTATAGCGAAAGCCTGCTTCACGTTGAAGTGATGCCAGCTCCTCTTTCAATATCTGACTTGTCTCATCACGCTGGCATTGAATAAACAGAATATTTTCTGGTTTAATACCATTGTCTATTGCTTCATATAACATGCTTATTAAAGGTGTTATACCCACGCCACCCGCTATAAAAACATGCTTCTTAGCATTAAGATCTAAATTAAATACACCTGCTGGTACTTGCAGTTGGACGGTGGACTCCTCGGTACTTTTATGCAGATGAGTCGATACCAATCCATTTAATTCGGCTTTGGTGGTGATGCGTAAATAATCTTTACCAGATGCACCAGATAAAGAGTATTGGCGAATTTGTTCATAGTCAGAGTTCTCAGGCGATACTTTTATACCCACATATTGACCACCATTAAATGCTGGTAGTGCACCTTTATCTTTGGGTTTTAAATAGAAAGATTTCACTTCTGGTGTTTCGGTAACTATGTCTGCAATCACAAACTCACGAAAGCCTCGCCAGCCGCCGTCGGCGCTTTCTTTCTCTTTATACAATCCCTCTTCGGTATTGATAAATACATCGGCCAACAGACCATACGCTTCCGCCCATGCTGTCAGTGCTGGATGGTCATCTGGCAAAGATAAAACGTCTTGGATTGCTGCTAATAGGTATTGTCCAACGATAGGGTATTGTTCAGGCTTGATACCTAAGCTGACATGTTTATTTGCAATGCGTTGTACTGCAGGAATTAACGCTTCGATGTTTGTTAGATTATTGGCATAAGCAAATACGGCATCAGCCAAAGCGCGAGCTTGATTGCCCTCTTTTTGGTTGTTTTCATTAAATACATTTTTTAATTCTGGATGAGCCTTAAATAACTTCTCATAAAAATGTTCTGTAATTTTTAGTCCATGCTCTGCTAATAATGGAATGGTTGACTGGACGGTTTCTATAGTTTGTTCGCTTAACACTGCATTGTCCTCGCTATTAAATTAAACATTCTTTTTAGATGAATCTTTTAAAGATGCATTTTACATGTATCTTTTAACAAAGCAAATCTTTATACTTTTACGCAGATGAAACTAGTAATGAGTTAATACATGCAATTAACCAAACACACTGATTTTGCGTTCCGAACCTTAATTTATCTATCGATGATGCAGGAAGAACTCACCACGATTCAGAAGATTACGGACAGCTTCGGTATATCAAAAACTCATGCAATGAAAATTGTGAATACGCTCGCAAACAAAGGGTGGGTGCAATCCATTAGAGGGAGAAATGGAGGTATTAAACTCGGCTGTGACCCGCGAGAAATTAAATTAGATGAAGTCGTGATCTTGATGGAAAATACCTTGGATCCGGTAAATTGCGATCAACCTCCGTGCCTAATCGCTGGTGCCTGCGTTCTGAAAAGTGAATTATTAACCGCGCAGCAAGCTTATCTGGATCATTTGGCAACATTATCTCTAGCTGATTTAGCAAATAAACGTACCCAGCAGAGAATTAATAATATTCCTATTGCACAAGAACCGATGTCTTAAAAAATATTAATAACACGAACCACTTTTATTGGCTTGCTGTTAATACGCTCAAATAAATAAAGCCGCAGCGACATGGTCACTACGGCTTTTTTATTATGATTTACTTATCTTATGCGACTGAGTTTTTAGCTTTACGACGCAGGCCTAAAAAACCTAATAATGCGGGTGCAAACATAAAGGCTGCTGCTGGAACAGGAACTGCAGAAACATTAGTTAGTTCAATTGTGGCAATGCTTGAAAAGTTATCAAAATTAAATCGTTCTGTATCAATGCCAGCTACATTTAAAAATGAAGCAAACGCTAAACCGCCCACTTTTGTAATCACACCATTTTCATCTGCGCCTTGATTGGGGCCCGATTGTCCTGGCGCTATACCAAATATTGGGTTACCTGCTGATGTGGCAAAATTATTGATTTCTGTACCAGCATCATAAACAGCAAAGACATCAAAACTCAATCTAGAGATCGTACCATCTAACAGGCTAGCGATACTGAAAGCTAATGGATTGCTATTAGCAATGAAAAAGTCTGAGCTCGGTAATAACATAGAAGCATAAGAGAAATAATTATTACTGCCATCTTCACTGACTGTGAATGTATTACTGACAGTTTGAGTCGGCGCGACAAGGCCGCCTAATACACCATCCACACCTGAACCACTAAAGCTGTTGCTCAATGGCATCACATTGCCATCTTCTGCTATTGCTTCTAGGCCAGCACTCGCTGTACCACCTACGTCAAAGGTATCAAACGTGCCATCATGAAACCCAGCCCAAACAGGGGTGAGATATGTACCATCAGCTGGTGCGTTATTGGTGAATTTCACCTGAATTTCAGCCGCACTAGTGATTGAGCTTGCAAGGATTAGCGCTGTCCCTATTGCTAACGCGCTCGTAGTTTTAGCATTTTTCATCGAGTTATTCCTTAGTATGAGTAGTAATTAAAACGTGGCCAACGCCACCGTTAACTACCAATACGCACGCTTAAGGAAAAACGATACTTCTTATAAGAACTTTTTTGATGTCGTTAGCGAGTACGCAACATCACAAAGCCTAATACAGCACCAACCACGCCAACCGAAAGCCCGGGTAGAATATGATCGGTCAAAATATGCTGCGGATCGTACATGCAGGCAAATTGCATGATCAATGCTGGAACAGAACCAGAAGCTAACCCAATTAATAAGCCCGTACTCATCGGATATAAGGGCCACTGTTTTCTAGCCCAAAACAAGCCTGCAAGCATGAGCGGTAAGGAAAACACAAAGGTCTCGTAATAACAGAATTCTCGCTTGCCAGCCATTGAAGGCTCTAGCGCAGGATGCACTAAACCAAGCAGATAAAAGCCCACCCATATAGACACGCCTAATAACGGTAAGAATAAACGCCGAGTGATCGATTTAGATGATGGAATAGCAAACTCAAATGCAGCATAAATTAATAAGATAACACTGGCTAAACCGACTAGACTCTCAACTAAAAACTGAATAGAAAATAGTAAGTCATGACCTATATCAGTTCGATAAGGTCCTGTCAGTAACGCTACTATGGCGACAAATGTAAACGCACCGCCTAGCCAAAACAAAGCACTTTGACGAGTATCGACTGATGTTACTGGTGCAATATCCATCGTCAGCTCATCGATAAATTGTTTGCGATCGACCGTCATGATTCAACCCACTCCTGTTTCCACTGTTTTTGAAGAGTTTTCAAACCTCTACGTAATCTCGCTTTGACCGCGCTTTCTTTAATGCCTAATAATTGAGCCGCTTCATTCGTCGTCATGCCGTGATATTTGGTTAAGGTTATCGCTTCTCGTTGATCCTGAGACAAGTTACCCATTAAGCGCTCTCCATCAATCATGCGATCTAAATCTACCTGATCAATGTCATTATGATCAAGTTCGGCCAAAGAGGAAATCTGACGATTGATGGTTTCGCCTCGGCGTAATACATCAATTGTTTTATGGTGAATGATGGTAAAAAACCAAGGACGGAAAGCACGTTTAGAGTCAAACGTATGTCGTGCTCGATGTAATGCCATCAAGCTTTCTTGTACGCAATCTTCCAATACGGTGAGTTGTCCGAAGTTTGCTCGCAAATAAGTTTCAATCACCGAACCTAACTCTGATAAGAGTTGGTTGTAAGCGCTAGCATCACCTGCCTGACTTTGCTTCATGAGTGCAGACCAGCGCAGCTCGTCCTTTTCCCACAAAGCATCTTGCTTACTTGAAATCATGCCACCTCAGATCAGGTTTAAATTGCTAAAGACACTCAGACTGGAAGACGGCTCTAAAGTTTCACCAAATAGACATCATTAAACTTAGAACAAGCCTTCTATCGTACCGGCCTCATCAATATCGATACGTTCACTCGCTGGACGTTTGGGTAATCCTGGCATAGTCATAATATCGCCGCACAAGGCGACTAAAAATTCTGCACCTCGAGATAAACGCACATCACGTACCGTTAAAGTATGACCCGTTGGCGCACCTCGTAAACTTGCATCACTACTAAATGAATAGGGTGTTTTGGCCATACAGACAGGAATGTTGGCATGTGTTTCACTAAAGCGTTGTAACTTAGCCATTACTTTTTTATCGGCGATCACTTCTTTAGCACCATATAACTTGGTCGCTACAGCAGTGATTTTATCCCACAACGGCTCATCATCTTGGTATAACAACTTAAAGTTATTGTCTGGCTGGTCCAGCATCGCCACCACTTCCTGTGCCAGCTCTTCAGCCCCTTTTCCGCCCTGCGCCCAATGTTTAGCAATTACCGCTTTGGCCCCATAGGATTCAACGGTAGATTTAATCAAGTCAACTTCAGCATCGCTATCATTATCAAAGTGATTGATCGCCACGATGCAACGCACACCAAAATGTTGTTGTAGATTAGTCAGGTGACGTTTTAGGTTTTCCATTCCTTGCTCTAAAGCATTCAGGTTTTCAGATCCGAGATCTTTAACATCCACACCACCGTGATACTTCAAGGCGCGAACGGTTGCCACCACCACTGCCATATCCGGTTTTAAACCTGCTTTACGGCATTTGATATTGATAAATTTTTCCGCACCAAGATCAGCGCCAAAACCCGCTTCCGTCACCACATAATCAGACAGCTTTAATGCCATCTTAGTAGCCACGACTGAATTACAACCATGAGCGATATTGGCAAACGGCCCACCATGTACAAAGGCCGGATTATTTTCCAAGGTTTGCACTAAGTTTGGTTTTAAGGCTTCTTTTAATAAGGCCGCCATCGCACCATTCGCTTTAATGTCTTTTGCTAGACGGGCGGTGCCATCATGAGAGTAACCAATTAAAATATTGCCCAAGCGTTGTTTGAGTTCATTCAAAGAGAGTGACAAACATAAGATCGCCATCACTTCAGAAGCCACTACAATGTCAAAACCATCTTCACGTGGAAAACCATTCGCCTTGCCGCCCATAGCAACGACGACTTGTCTTAACGCTCGGTCATTCATATCGATGACGCGGCCCCAAGTGATTTGGCGAATATCTAAATCCAATTCATTGCCATGATGTATATGATTGTCGATCATCGCAGCCAATAGATTATGAGCCGCAGAAATGGCATGTAAGTCACCGGTGAAATGAAGATTAATATCTTCCATCGGCACTACTTGAGCATAACCGCCGCCAGCCGCACCACCTTTCAGGCCAAAACACGGACCCATTGAAGGCTCACGTATGCACACCATTGATTTTTTGCCAATATGGTTCAAAGCGTCACTTAAACCAATCGTAGTAGTGGTTTTTCCTTCACCAGCAGGAGTAGGGCTGACTGCCGTGACTAAAATTAATTTTCCATCAGCATGTTCTGCCCGTTCAGATAAGACGTTTAAGGAAACTTTCGCTTTATAATGGCCATGCTGATCAATAGCTTCAGAACTTAAATCAAGGCCCTGTTCGGCAACCTTAGAGATTTGTTCCATTGTTGCTTGTTGCGCAATTTCAATATCTGACATGCTTTCTTCCGACGGTCTCAAAATACCCGAGCATTATACTAGGGCTTGTTGATCTTTCATATTTATCATTCTCCCCAACGTGGCATCAACTGATGGTCTATCCCCGCCTGATCTAAGATCCGCGCAACCACAAAATCAACAATATCCGCGAGCTCGGTAGGCTTGAAATAAAAGCCTGGGCTAGGCGGCAATATGCATACTCCTAATCGGGCTAATTTGAGCATATTTTCTAAATGAATCGCTGAGAAAGGCGCTTCTCTAGGCACAAGAATTAACTTGCGACTTTCTTTTAACATCACATCAGCCGCACGGTTTATTAAATTATCACTGCTACCCACAGCAATCGAAGATAAGCTGCCCATCGTACAAGGACAAACAATCATCGTAGCAACTCGGTGAGAACCACTGGCCAGTGGCGAACTCCACTGTTGTTCACCATAGACCTGTAATAATTCAGGATCACAGTTAAATTCTTTCACCAGTTGTTTTTTCACATCACTGGCTCGCGCAGGTAATTTCCAATCCAACTCATCCGCCAATACGATGCGACCGGCAGCTGAAATCATTAAATGTACGGTTATACCTTGCCCCAACAAGACCTCTAGTAGACGTTTACTGTACGGTGCACCCGACGCACCAGTAATTGCTAATGCAATTTGTTTGTTATCAATCATCTTATGCTAACGCCGTTAATAATCGTTGATGTATACCGCCAAAACCACCGTTGCTCATGATCAATACTTCATCACCGGCTTGAGCTTCTTTGCACACTAAGTCAATAATGGCTTCTACGCTATTTTCAACTGATGCTTTGTCACCTAATTGTTGTTGTACCTTCGCTAGCGACCATTGCAGACCTTGGTCTTCAAATAATAAGACTCGATCCGCCGCTTGCAATGAGTCAGCTAAGGTCTGCTGATGCACGCCCATTTTCATAGTATTGGATCGCGGTTCTAATACGGCAATTAATTTGCGTTCGCCAATATTGGCTCGCAAACCTTTGACGGTGGTGGCAATCGCGGTCGGGTGATGAGCAAAATCATCATAGACACGAATGCCACGCACTTCACCTCGCAGCTCCATTCGACGTTTAATGCCCTTAAACTGAGCTAAAGCCTTGCAAGCTTGAGCATAAGTTACCCCCACATGGTGAGCAGCAGCCATCGCCGCCAACGCATTGTCCACATTATGTAAACCTAACATCGGCCAGCTAACATGACCAACTGTCTGACCTTCACACATCACATCAAACTGACTGCCATCCTCAGCGACATTTATCGCCTGTAATTCACCACTTTCTATGCCTACTGTTTGTCGTGGCGTCCAACATCCCATATCTATAGTTTGTTCAATTGCAGCTTCATTTTCGGGTGAAATAACTAAGCCATCAGCAGGTACCGTCCGCATCAGGTGATGGAATTGCTTTTGTATGGCAGCCAAGTCATCAAAAATATCGGCATGATCAAATTCTAGGTTATTAATGACTAGGGTACGGGGATGATAGTGAACAAATTTAGAGCGTTTATCAAAAAAGGCAGTGTCATATTCATCGGCTTCAATGACAAAAAATGGGGTGTCGCCTAAACGCGCCGTTTCACCAAAGTTACCTGGCACGCCACCAATTAAGAATCCAGGAGCCATGCCTGCATCTTCTAAAATCCACGCCAATAAACTACTGGTCGTCGTTTTCCCATGGGTGCCCGATACGGCCAAAACCCAGCGATCTTTTAATACATAATCGGCCAACCACTCTGGACCAGACACATAAGGCAGACCTTTATTAAGCACATATTCAACAGCTGGATTGCCACGTGACATCGCATTGCCCATCACCACCAGATCAGGGGCTGGCTCTAAGTGCTCAGCTAAATAACCTTCTTGTAAGTCTATGCCGGCATCTCTGAGCTGATCACTCATCGGAGGATAAACATTGGCATCCGAACCTGATACTTGCATACCTAAAGAGCGTGCAAGCAAAGCTACGCCCCCCATAAACGTGCCACAAATGCCCAAAATGTGAATATGCATTAAGCGACTCCAGACACGGTAAGCCCAACAGCAAGTAACGATAAGACGGTATAGCCAATGGTTAACATTACCGCAGAACCCGGTTTAATTTCTAGTGCATTTCTGAAGATATGTGCTGTTACCATCAGGCTCCATAACAATACTGCAATCATCAACAGCATCGCCAAACCAGCAAACTGCTCATGTTCTTTTACCTGACTAAAAAAATACACTATGGGATAACCAACACAGCCTAGGCAACTGCCTGCACCTGCCATAGCAGTAACCGTTTGTTGGAAGCGGGATTTAAAACCACGAAAATGTAATAGCAGTAGACTCACTACGATTAGCATTAAGGTATCGGTCAAACTGGAGAACAGACTTATCTCCCAGCTTTGATCAATTCGACTAATCGCAACCCCTATCGTGAAATAGGCCAATAAGGTAAATTTCATTATCCAGTGGGTGCTGGCAACATCAGCGGGACTGGCTTTAAAGAAACAGATTTCGAGATAACGGAAGATGATATTCATAAAGCTATGATAACGTGTCAGTCGCTATCAACAAAACCTTATTATATTGAGACTAGTTCAAATAAAAAGCCCGGTGGCACTTATCGTACGACCGGGCTTTTTATAAATATGTGATTTAGGATTTAATCATCCAAAGCTAAACCCCATGGGCCTTTGCCTACATCAATAGTCATCACCTTTTTTTGTGTTGCCGTATCAACCACAGATACTGTGTTACTCACACCATCGGCGGTGTACAAGGTAGCACCATCACGGCTTAACTCGGCACCCCAAACACGTTTACCCACATCAACCGTCGCTATTAATTCTAATGTTTCAGCATTAATAATTGCTGCTTTAGCGGCACGGCCCGTTGTTAGATATAAGGTTTTATCATCTGGACTAATCTTAATTGCCATCGGTTTTGATTTTGGAATATCAAGCACTACTTTTTTAATGATGGTATGTGTTGTGGTATCTATAATCGCTAGTTCGTTACCAATCTCGCTACTGACATAAGCAAAACTACCATCACTATTAAACGCTAAACCGCGGGGGCGCGCTGCAACTAAGATATTAGCAACAACCTTATGAGAAGCAGTATCAATCACATGAACCATATTAGTTGATTCGCTGGTGACCAAGGCAATATCACCCTTAGGTGAAACCGCAACACCTTCAGGCTCTAGACCAACACGAATTTCTGTAATGATTTCTCCGGTAGCCGGGTTTAAAACTGTCGCCTTAGCATCATCTTCATTAGACAAGTACAAGTTGCCATTTGGATGCACATCAAAGGTTTCAGGATCTTCACCGGCTTTTAATTTGCCCAAAAATTCCAATGTAGCCACATCAACCATGCCAATCGCATTCTCTTCACTCAGGGCAACATATAATATTTTTTGATCGGGTGATAAACCAATACCACGGGGACGGTCACCAATTTCCAACGTTGTTTCTATTTTGCCAGTACGAGAATCGATCACACTCACCGTATTGCTTTTTTCATTGGTTACAAAAAGTCGATACGTAGGATCAGCCCATGCTGAAGCACTGACTAAGACTAATGATGAAAGGAGTAATTGTTTTAACTTCATAGCTAATTTCCTAAATTCAATACAGTTATTTACAGCTTAATAAGCCGAGGCTATCAAGACCACCTTTAACACCGCGTAGTGGCGCTTCAGCCATGATCTTATTGTTTTCAATTAATAATACTAATTGACGTAATTGCCCAGTCTGACGAAAGGTTGCACCTGCTCCTTTTTGACCATCAAAGGCAATATCATTTCTCAAATAATTCAACATTTTTGTAGCATCGTCACTTTGAATACGAGCGACCGTATCAGAGATCAATTTCACCGCAGCCCAACCAGCCCATGAGTCATCATCCATAATAATGCCGCTCGCCTTGGTAAAACGGCTATTTAACTGACTTGCAGCAAATTTTCTAAAGCTTTCATGCCAGCTTTGCACATGGGCTTTTGATCCTGGGTGTTTGGCTAACCACTGGGCCAACGCATCTTGTTTCATTTGCTGACTGATAGAAATATTTAATAAGTTTGGTAAACAAGCTGCACGCAAATTATCTTCATCAGACATCAAGTTAAAGACCGGCACATTGTTAAACTTTTCTGTTTCAGCCACCGCCACAATCGTTTCTGCATCAGAAGCTAATAACAAGGCAGTCACTTCATCCAAGTCAGCTAGCTCATCTAACGTTACCGGTTTTATTGTGTATGTTTGACCGAGGAACTCACCTTGTAAATTAGCTTCACTCATTCCTTGTTGCATGCCTAACCAAACACTGCCCTCAGTGGGGCCAACATAATGAATGGTGACATCAATCACTTCAGCCAATAGAGACTGTGACCATAAAAAGGTCAAAGCCAATCCCCAAATTTTTATTTTTGTCATTTGTTTCTCCATCAGCATCTACTGTATCTCACGATCTGCTTGCTACCATACAAGCTTTATATTAATAACAAATCAGGAAAATCCTTAATGTATAGAGTTTAATTCACTCATAAAGTTCTAATCTAATGATAAATATATTTACATCAATCAGTTAGCTAGCCACTAGGAAAAACTCCTGAATGTTTTGAGCAAAAAACCTGAAATTTTAACTAACTCAGTGTAAAAATCACTTAAAGAAACTGTCCATCAAACCGATAACTAAACTGACGGAAACAGATGGGCAAAACATGAAAAACAAATCACAAGAATTAGAACTCAGAAATATCATGCAGGGGCTAGAAGAATTTGCCACCTTTATGAGTTACCAGAGTAATAGCTTAGGCTTACGAATCCTCAGTGTCGAAAGTGTTGAGCAGGATTTAGAAACTACAAAAGCAAAACACAAGGCCAACGTTTTGTCATTTAAGCAGCGCACCCCACCTGCACCCGATCAACAGAGCATACAGCGATCATTAGCCTTTCAGGATCGACAGGTCCATTAACCAAAAAAAAGCCCGATAATATCGGGCTTTTTTTTAAACTAGTTTTCTCAGTGTCTATACCTGAGCGCCATCCTCACTCACATCATCATCATCTTTTACCACTGGCATCAAATCCGCTTTACTAATACCCATGCTCAATACAGTATTACTAGCGATGTAGATAGAAGAATAGGTACCGACAACGATACCAAGCATCAGCGCTATCGAGAAGGCATGAATCACTTCCCCACCAAAGGTAAACAAGGATAATACAACCAATAAGGTGGTCATTGAGGTCATCAATGTACGACTCAAGGTGTCATTCAATGCTCGATTGACAATCTCTTCTGGGCTGCCTTTACGCAGCCGTAAGAAGGTTTCTCGAATACGATCAAATACCACAATCGTATCGTTCAATGAATAGCCTATCACCGCCAATATCGCCGCCAATACGGTCAAATCGAATGGCAGTTGCATAATTGAAAAGAAACCTAAGGTAAGAATCACATCGTGCACCAAGGCCATTACAGAACCGATAGCAAAGCGATATTCAAAGCGGAATGAAACATAGATCAAAATACCGATAAGGGCATACAACATCGCCAAGCCACCCTGTTCTGTCAGCTCCTCACCCACTTGTGGCCCCACAAATTCAACCCGACGTACATCAAGCGTGCTTGCATTCTCTGCTTGCAACGTCGCCACCACCTGATTACTTAGTTCGGCCATATTTTGGCTTTCGATAATAGGCAAGCGAATCAATACTTCATGGATGGAACCAAAGTTTTGTACTAGGGCATCCTTATAACCACCTTGCTGCAAAATATCACGAATATTTTCTAAATTTGCTTCCTCCTCATAGGCCAGCTCAATCATAGTGCCGCCCGTGAAGTCGATACCAAAGTTCAAGCCTTGCATAACCAAAGAGGCAATGGAGGCAATAATCAATAATCCGGAGAACAACGCAGCTATTTTGCGTTTTCCCATAAAATTAAAATTGGTTTGTTCTTTTAGGAATTGCATAAAACCACCTTAAATTGATAGGGTTGGTCGGTGTTTCTGACCGTAAATCAGGTTAACAACCGCTCGAGTTCCCATAATGGCGGTGAACATCGACGTTAAGATACCCAGCGATAAAGTCACCGCAAAGCCTTTAATCGAACCGGTACCAAAACCAAATAAAACGATAGCCGCTATTAAAGTCGTGATATTGGCATCCGCAATAGTTGAAAATGCTTTCGCGTAACCAGCATTGATACTCGCTTGCGGGGTATTACCATTACGGAGTTCTTCTCTAATCCGTTCAAAAATAAGCACATTGGCATCTACGGCCATGCCCACGGTTAATACGATACCGGCGATACCTGGCATCGTTAACGTCGCTTGCAACATAGAGAGCAATGCCACAATTAATACTAAGTTTGCCGCCAAGGCCAAATTAGCCACCGCGCCAAACACGCGGTACCAAATCACCATAAAGACCAAAACAAAGACAAAACCTAGCATCACCGATTTAAAGCCTTGATCAATATTATCTTTACCTAAGCTTGGCCCAACCGTACGCTCTTCAACAATTTCTATTGGCGCCGCTAGTGCACCCGCTCGTAATAATAAAGCGAGATCACGAGCTTCAGTGGTCGAATCCAAACCAGTGATTTGGAATTTCTTACTTAACTGATCGCGAATCGTAGCTACATTAATCACTTCTGGTAATTGACGGCGAATTTTAACCATCTCACCATCAATTTTTCGAGTTTCAGTTTTTGACTCGATAAACACCACTGCCATTGGGTTGCCGATGTTGTCACGGGTCACATTACTGAATGCACGCGCACCCTTACCATCTAAGGTGATCGATACCGCTGCTGATCCATTTTGATCTAAGGTCGATGCGGCATTAATTATATGTTCGCCAGTCAACATCACCCGTTTACTCAGCAGAAAAGCGCGGCCATCACGGTGATAAAACAATTTTGAATTGGCGGGCACTCGACCCTTAATCGCATCTTGCACATCATGTTCATTATCAACTAGGCGAAATTCCAAGGTCGCAGTTGCCCCCAAAATCTTTTTAGCCTGTGCCGTATCTTGCACACCCGGCAACTGCACAACAATACGGTTATCACCTTGTTGTTGCACTGTCGGCTCAGCCACACCCAACTCATTAATGCGATTACGTAAGGTGACAATATTCTGTTGCAAGGCCAAGGAGCGAATTTCACGCACAGCCACTTCCGTCAATGTCATCACCATCATCGGCGTAGTTGACTCTTCAACCACCTCAATAACAGCCTGACTAAATTCACTTTCTGCTGTCGACAAAGCATTATCACGATGCTCTATACTACGGAAACTAACAGTTAAAGTCTCGCCTACAACCTGAATTTGTTTATATCGGATTTTTTCATCACGTAACAATACCTTCAGTTCACTGCCATAAGTATCGAGCGCTTTTTTCACCGCGGCATCCATATCCACTTCCATTAGGAAATGCACACCACCACGGAGATCTAGGCCTAAGTTCATCGGCTCACCACCAATGTTCGCTAGCCATGCAGGCGTAGTCGGCGCTAAATTCAAAGCAATAATATAGTCGCCATTCACCGTCGTACTCATCACCTCTTTGGCTCTAAGCTGAGTCTCGGCATCGGCAAAGCGAACTAATAAACGTTCACCATCAATGTCAGCACGTTTATATTCTATTGATTCAGCTTTAAGTGCCGTTTCAACCTTGGCCATTAACTCAAGGTCAACCTTGCCATAACGCCCTGATGAAACTTGAACCGCAAAGTCATCACCATATAAATTGGGTAAGGCAAACAAACCTGCCAACGCAATAACAGCCGCAACCAGCAAGTTTTTCCACAAAGGATATTGATTCATGTTGAAATTCCTAACGTTGTTTCAAGCCATCTGTCCCGATAGCTAACGTTGTTATAGCTTTTTCAGTGTGCCTTTTGGCATAACTGAATTAATTGATTCACGGCGTACTTTAACTTCAATCTTGTCAGCAATTTCAACCGTAATGGCATTGTCAGTAATGTTGATGATTTTCCCCATCAAACCACCATCTGTTACCACTTCATCACCTTTAGCTAAAGTCGTTTGCATTGCACGATGTTCTTTAGCGCGTTTTGATTGCGGACGGATCAACATCACATAAAACAACACCAATAAAATAATAGGAAAGGCAAAGTCTAATAGACCTGGTGATGCAGACTCACTGGTAGCTGCCGCACCGGCAAATGCTGGAGAGATAAAAAAATCCATCATAAATCCTCAAAAATTCAGAGATAAAAAAGAATGCGATTATGCCACAGGCATTAGCATTCTTGATAGCTAGCGATCAGTTTGTCGCTCTTAACGCATAAAAATCACGTGTAAATTGTGCCAAATTACCGGCCTCAATGGCATCACGTATGCCTTGCATCAAAGTCTGGTAATAATGCAGGTTATGAATAGTATTTAATCGCGGGCCTAACATTTCACCGGTTCGGTCTAAATGATGCAAATACGCGCGACTATAGTTTTGGCAGGTATAACAATCGCACATGGGATCTAAAGTGCCTGTGTCATTCTTATAACGACTATTACGAATTTTAATAACACCATGATGAACAAATAAATGGCCATTGCGAGCATTACGAGTCGGCATTACACAATCAAACATATCAATGCCCAAGTTCACCGCTTCCACCAAATCTTCCGGGCGGCCCACCCCCATTAGATAATGCGGCTTATCTTGTGGCAGGCGGGTCGATAAATGGTCCAGAATACGTAACATATCCTCTTTTGGTTCACCCACAGACAATCCACCGATGGCATAACCGTCAAAACCAATTTCAGTTAAGCCTGCTAACGATTCATCACGTAACTCCTCATGCATGCCACCCTGCACAATACCAAACAAAGCAGAAGGATTATCACCATGAGCATCTTTGCTGCGTTGAGCCCAACGCAGGGACAGTTGCATAGATTTTTCAGCGGTTGCTACATCGGCAGGGTAAGGCGTACATTCATCAAAAATCATCACGATGTCACTGCCTAAAGCGCGCTGCACCTCCATCGACTCTTCTGGGCCAAGGAAAATCTTACTACCATTAATCGGCGATTTAAAATGCACACCTTGTTCAGTAATTTTACGTAGTTCGCCTAGACTGAATACCTGAAAACCACCCGAGTCCGTTAATATTGGTCCCTGCCAATGCATAAAATCATGCAAATCACCATGCAGACTAATGATCTCGGTGCCCGGACGCAGCATTAAATGAAAGGTATTGCCCAAGATTATCTCTGCACCCGTGGCTGTTACCTCTTCTGGTGTCATTGATTTGACCGAACCATAGGTACCCACAGGCATAAATGCCGGCGTTTCTATTGTGCCGCGAGGGAAGGTCAATTGACCACGTCTCGCCACACCATCTTGCGCTAAAACATCAAACTTCATTTAGGTGTTCCTGAAAAATTGCCGCCACAGCATACCACTTCCAGCATTGTACAGCCGAAACTGGCACATATTTACTGACATCAGGTAGGATCTCCTCATTCTTACCGCTTTGGAACCCTTTATGTCTGAGCCAAAAATCATTGTTGCCCTAGATTACCCTACAGCCGACGCTGCATTGGCATTAACTCATCAATTGGATCCGCAACGTTGCCGCCTAAAAATTGGTAAGGAGCTATTTACCCGCTCTGGGCCGGCAATTGTTACAAGCTTGGTAAACGATGGTTTTGATATTTTTCTAGATCTGAAATATCACGATATTCCCAATACCGTAGCTAAAGCATGCAAAGCCGCTGCAGACCTTGGAGTCTGGATGGTCAATGTGCACGCTCTTGGCGGCGCAGCGATGATGACAGCAGCGAGGGAAGCCGTAGGCCAGAGTGCCGACAGACCGGCATTGATTGCTGTCACCTTATTAACCAGCATGGATCAAACAACATTTGAACAAATCGGTTTGCAGGGCAGTATTGGTGATACCGTTTTACGCTTAGCAAAACTGGCTGATGACAGCGGTTTAGATGGTGTTGTTTGTTCAGCTCAAGAAGCCACCAGACTGCGTACGCAACATGGTAATGATTTTCAATTAGTCACCCCCGGCATACGTCCTGCTAATAGTGAGCAAGGTGATCAACATCGCACTATGACACCGGCACAAGCGATCGCCGCTGGCAGTAGTTATCTGGTGATTGGCCGACCAATCACTGCCGCAGCTGACCCAATGTCCGCGCTGACAGCCATAGAACAAAGCTTAGAATAGGCATTCTGCACGCAAAAAAAAGCCCATAATTTCTATGGGCTTAATATTGAGATGATGGTAAAACAACTAAACTTTAAACTTGCATGCCGCTTCTTGTAACTGAGATGACATACTCGTCAACACTTGTACTGCCTCTGTTGATGCTCGAGCGCCTTCAGCAGTATGCTCTGCAACTTGACTGATATTTACGATACCGCGATTTATATCTTCCGCTACCGATGATTGCTCATTAGCTGCACTCGAAATCTGAGCACTCATTTCATCCATCGTCGAAATCATTGCAGTAATAGTATCCAATGCAGCACCTGCACTCGCGGCTTTCTCTACACTGGTTTTAGCCTGCTCACGGCCTTCACTCATCACTGTTACGGCTTTTTGAGCGCCAGTTTGTAATCTTTCAACCATTTCTTCAATTTCATGAGTAGAAGATTGTGTTCTAGCTGCAAGCGTACGCACTTCATCAGCAACAACCGCAAAACCACGCCCGTGTTCACCGGCTCGCGCCGCTTCAATCGCCGCATTCAAGGCCAATAGATTCGTCTGCTCAGTAATGCCTCGAATCACATCAACTATTGCACCGATATTACCAATGTCACCTTCCAAATCATTTAATGTTTGTGCGGCTTTCTCAACTTCACCCGCTAGGGAGTCAATAGAGCCCATGGTATCTAATACCACTTGCTTACCCGCTTTAGCTTCATCATCAGCATTTCGAGCAGCTTCCGCGGCACCAGCAGCGGTACGAGCCACTTCTTGCACCGAGGCGGCCATTTCATTCATTGCTGTGGCAACTTGTTCAACCTCTGACTGCTGGGTCAATACGCCATTAACTGTTTCTTTACTAATACTTTCCATATTGCCGGTTGCTGATTCCAGCTGTGTCACCCCACTTGTCAGTGTTTTGACAAGGTTCGAGACATTTTTTCGTGCACTATCAAGTTCAAAAGCCATCCAGCTAAAGTCGCTTTTACCTCGGATAGCTACTTTGTGGGTTAAATCACCTTTTTTGATATTCTGAATTCCTGCCACCAGCATATCGGCTTCATGTTTAGCACCAAAGTTACCTATGTATATCGAAGATAGATAAAGCCCTGCGCTCATAACGATCGTAACCATTATCGCAATCCACAACTGTTTATCCGCCGGTGTACCCGATGATTCCAGATACCAATACAAAACGATTAATACAACCAAACTGCCTATACCCAGACTGGCCATAAGTTGCATACGTTTTTTCAAAGATAAGTTTTCTAACTTAAGCATTACCGTCTCCACTCACAATAACTATAATTTAGCATAATTTTAAGCATATAAGCTCAAACCAATATCAAGCTCTTCTTGTTCATTATTTTGGGGCTGTTCTTCACCGCTAAACTCTTCACTTTCTGCAGCTGTCTCTTTCAAAATCCCTGAACCATCCGTCTCTGCAGCGTCATCCTGATTTTGCTGTTCTGATGAATGCTGAGTTACCTCTGCATCCGCCAATTCCATCCCATTTTCCGTAAAACTTTCACGCAACTTTGGTAAGGCCTGCTCCAAGGCATCACGGGTTGCCGCATGATTAGCAATAAAGGTCACACTTGTCTGTTCATTATTCATCGTTAACCGAACTTCAACTGGGCCTAAATTTGCTGGGTTTAATTTTAATTCTGCTTGTTGTACACCCTCTCGTGCCATCCAGACTACGCGCCCACTCATTACCCGATTCCAAGCAGCAGATTGCAATGCAGGCTGTATATCCAATACTGGCGTCGCAGTTGTTGCTTGCCCCTGACTTACTGTCGCTGCAGGTGTGTGCGCAGTCACCAAGCTACCTAAAGCATGACCACGCTCAGCGATTGGCGCTGACTGCTGAAGCCCTGGCTTAACCTGCCGAATATCATCAGCCATCAGCTGTCCTTCACTAATCGCTTTTGCCATCATTCGATCCGAAGTCATCACTTTCTCTGTAGCACCTGATAAATCTAGCTTACTGCCTTGCTCAGAGTATTTTTTATTAATACCGTACAATATATCAGGTCTTAACGCCGACGCTGATTTTTTCTGATCTGAAGACAAGCCTTCTACTGCATTCTGTGGAACCGCCTTCGCTACCGCCATGATGTCTTGTTGATGGACATTGCTAGATTTTAATGCCGCTCCTGTTTGTTGAGCTTTAACTACTTGCTTGACAGTTACTTCAAGCGCTGGTGTTTTCACTGCAGGTTTATCATCGGCAGCGTCAACTGTTTCTTTAATGTGAGTATTTACTTCGCTGTGTTTTTGCGAGGCTAATAAAACCTGTTTAACCGGATTACTTTTAGCTGTTTCCGGTAATTCTATATTCGTTGCTTTAGTCGTTGCTGCGGAATTTTCTTGTGACCTAACCATTGCTTGCTTGGCCGGCTCAGTCTTAGCCTCTGGCGTTGCAGCAACTGCTATTTTTTGTTTTGGTACTTTTTTCACAGCCGGCGAGTCAACCTGCTTAACCACCTCGACAGTTTTATTTTCACTAGCGATCGGAGCATTACTAGTAAGCAAAACGTCTACTTTTACTTCAACAGCAACGTCTGACTGGGTGCTGATTTCAGTTACTTCCTCAGCGACCACATCCTCATCTGTCGACTTTTCTGTAGCCGAACTCGTTTCTTTCGGCAAATTCTTGCCGTCATCAACGTCTAATTTTTCCGCCTTTGAATCCTTATCTTGCTGCTTTGTCGGATGCGCGTTGCCTGACTGCTCTACAGAATCTTGTGCCTTTTCTGCTGTTTTAACATGTTTATCAATTTGTTTATTTAATTCAGAAGAAAAGGGCTGAACCTCTGTGTTATCACTAGCTGACACCTTATTCGCGCTGGCCGATTTTATCACCGGCGGCGTCACTTCAGCTTGTACCAATAAATGTTGTGTCATACCTTCTCCTTAACGCCATCACTATGACGTCATACTCACTCGTAAAAGGGAAAAAGCAATCAACATGCCAACGAGGAGAGAATTTGATAAATTTATATTACCCAGTGATATTCCGCCTGAATAATATTGCCTTTACCACTATAGTTATAACTACTGCATAGCTTTTGCAACAGGGCTTCGCCCCGACCACTTAAAGTACTATTGTTAGCTAGATCTTTAGCTCGCTGTTTAAAATCAAAACCTTTGCCACTATCTTCGACTCGAATAGCTAACGCTCCGCCACCATCCCGAGGCTGATGATTTAAAGAGACTTTGATATGACCCTTTTCTAATTCAGTCAATCGGCAAGCGCGCAACGCATAATAGTCAGCAAAGCCATTTGCACTTTTCTTCATCGCTGACGGCAAGCCCAAAACACCATGTTCTAAGGCATTACTGCACATTTCAGCCAATACGGTATAGATACGCTGCCGATGCTCGTGAGGCGCTTGAATATGCATTAATACATTCACCAATAATGGCACCAAATCTACAGTACGTAATACTTGAGCAGAAAACTCAAAGTCGGCCTGCCAATGCGCCGGCGGTAGACTGGTTTGTTTTTGAGCAGTAGGAATGACACCGTCATAGCTTTGAATAGCAGATATTTCTAATTCTGCTATTGAAATATCATCTAATTGGTCAGTGCCGGCAATATGTTCCGTAATAGCTTGCTGAATTGCAGACACGTTTTGACCTTGCATTAATATTCGCTCTACTTGCTGAGCGCCAAACTTCTCTCCTCGGCTATTTTTTGCATTGAGCAGACCATCGGTACAACACACTACTTTGTCACCAGCAGCCACCTCAACAAAGGTTGTTTCAAGCTCAATTTTTGTATTACTGTGATTGAAATTAAAATAGCAATTTTTCGTTTCTTATCAACTTTAGCTACTTTAATACCCGCATAAAGCGTGTCCAAATTTTGATAATTATCAATCAACGGCAATATCAAGGCAGGTTTCGTACCAATATTTCAGCACAAACAAAACGCTCGCGCATAAAAAAGCCCCAAATAACTGGGGCTGTTTTTAAATTCTTGATGATTAAGCTAGGACTAGCAGATCATGCTGCATCACTGCGATAGAATGCAGAAGAAAAACGATTTAACATTTCTGCCACTAAAGTTCGGGGCAACCAAGCCTCGCCATCATGTACCACTCTCACAGCTTTAGCTAATTTTTCATGTTGCGCCGCAGTAATATAGCCACGCGCTTTAAAACCGGAATCTTGTAACATCTCGAAGGTCGGTGCCTCGTCAGTTAAAAACAAGGTTTGTGCATCAGGGTAACTTTTGCTCAAAAAGTGGCAAAGCATATCCACACTGATCTTTTCTTCATCATTTTTTAAAATAAAGATATCTGGTTGAAAGAAACCAACTTGAGCTACCGTGATTTCAATCGTGGTCGGTTTGACATCGGTCACATTCATATCTTTATGCTGCGCAAGCAATTG
The DNA here is from genome assembly GCA_002163085.1 of Methylophaga sp. 42_25_T18. Taxonomy (GTDB): domain Bacteria; phylum Pseudomonadota; class Gammaproteobacteria; order Nitrosococcales; family Methylophagaceae; genus 41-12-T18. Next base: position 28,336 of record MAAJ01000001.1, read on the forward strand.
CACTTCAGCACTGATATCACTTCCAATAATCACAACATTAATCATGCATATACCTTCATTATCGTGGCTAATAATTGCCACTGCTTTTCCCAGCCCGTCAGAGGTGATTGCCGAAAACCACTGCGGACATATTGTTGCATATGTCCTTCTATGACTGTGAGCAACAAGTTCGCCGTTTCATTAACCGGTCGACCACCCGCTTCGGTTAAGGTTAACTCTCGCTCACGTAAAATTTGTCTAAATTGCGTTTCCAATCGTTCAAAAAACTGGTTAACACGCTGATGCAGCCGCTCAGTTTCACCCGTTAATGCCGTACCCACCAATATACTACTTATACCTGGATTTTTGGCACTAAACCCTAACAGTAAGGTAATAATCTTTTCACATCGGGTGACGGTATTATGATCATCTTCGAGTATTTTGCCAACTAGACCGAAAATTGTATCTTCGGCAAATTCGATTAAGCCTTCAAACATGCGCGCTTTGCTGGGAAAGTGTCGATATAAGGCGGCTTCTGACACACCTAAACCTTTAGCAAGTTGCGCAGTTGTGATGCGTTCGCCCGGATTTTGCTCCAATTCTCTTGCTAACGCTTCCAATATTGCTTGTCGACGAGAGCTTTTCTTTTCTGCTCGCGTTTGTTTTACTTGTTCACTCATCGTCCGCCCCCACGAATTAATGTGCCGACACCCTCATCGGTAAACATCTCTAATAACACCGCATGTTGTACTCGACCATCAATAATATGAGCCGTCGTTACACCGGCTTGTACCGCTTCCAATGCACAGGCAATTTTTGGCAACATGCCACCATAGATCACCCCATCATCAATTAAGTCATCCACTTGTTTTACATTTAAACCCGTTAATAATTGACCATCACTATCAAGCAGCCCAGCGGTATTGGTTAATAAGATCAACTTCTCTGCTTGTAATACTTCCGCTAGTTTTCCGGCCACTAGATCGGCATTGATATTATACGATTGACCATCTTCACCCACCCCAATCGGGGCGATCACTGGAATAAAATCACTGTGCGTCAGCATATCAATCACCGAAGTATCGATGCTTTTAACTTTACCAACATGGCCCAAATCAATTAACTCAGAAACGTGAACAGCAGGATCATCACTATTACGAGATACATGTAATTTTTCAGCAAAAATCAAACTGCCATCTTTCCCCGTTAGGCCGACAGCACGACCTCCATGGGTATTGATCAAGTTGACGATACTTTTATTCACTTGGCCACCAAGTACCATTTCTACTATATCCATGGTTTCACTGTCGGTAACTCGCATGCCACCGATAAACTCACTTTCTTTACCTATGCGACCAAGCAAATCGCCAATTTGTGGGCCACCACCATGCACAATCACCGGATTAATGCCTACGGCTTTTAATAAGACAACATCACGAGCAAAACTGTTCTTGAGTGTTTCATCAACCATGGCATTGCCGCCATATTTAATCACCAATGTTTTACCTGAAAATCGCTGTATATACGGTAAAGCCTCGGTCAAAACCTGAGCAATATGAGAAGCGCTTTGTGTATTTAGACTCATTATTTAATCTTTTAAAAGGATAAGGTCATCGACGGTTTAACTTGCAACATCTGTTGCTTAAACTGTTGTTTGATTTGTTCAAGTTCATCAGCACTGTTCGCCTCAAAACGTAGCGTCATGCCCGGCATCGTATTTGAAGCTCTAACGAGTCCCCAGCCATGTGGATAATCAGCACGTAAGCCATCAATAGTAATAATTTCTGCACCTGGAAAACTAGCTTCAGACACTAACTGCTCCACAAACTGTTCACTCTCACCGTCATTCATTTCAAGTAGGATTTCTGAGGTACTTTCTCGATATGGCAAGGCCGAAAACACTTCAGTCGGTGTACGTTCGAGTGGATCATTACTTAAGAACTCTAATAATCGGCAGGCAGCATATAGGCCATCATCAAAGCCAAACCAGCGTTCACTGAAGAAAATGTGGCCGCTCATTTCACCCGCAAGTTTTGCCCCGGTCTCTTGCATTTTATTTTTAATAATTGAATAACCCGATGGACTCATAATGGCGGTGCCACCCGAACGCGTAATTGATTCTTCCAGTAGATTCGTACTTTTCACATCATAAATGATAGTGGCATCTGGCTCTCGCGACAAAATATCCTGAGCAAACATCACTAATAATCTGTCAGGCCAAATCGGTTGACCGTTAGCATCAACCACACCCAGTCGGTCACCATCACCATCAAACGCTAAACCTAATTCTGCTTCATGCTGCTGTACCGCGGCCACCAAATCTTGCAAATTTTCTTCTTGGCTTGGATTAGGGTTATGGTTGGGAAAGCTACCATCTACCTCACAGTGTAACTCGATGACTTCACAGCCAAATTCTCGTAACAGTCTTGGTGCCACTGCACCCGCAATGCCATTACCACAATCAACCACAATTTTAATCGAACGTGTGGTTTTAACATCGTCGACAATACGTTTAATATAGTTATCAACGACATTTGCTTCATTTAATGTGCCTTTGCCGGTAGAAAAATCATCTTGTTCAATTCGTTGATATAAAACTTGAAAATCGGGGCCCGATAAGGTTTTACCGGCAAGCACAATTTTCAAACCATTGTATTCAGCGGGGTTATGACTACCGGTCACCATGACGCCTGACTTTGTACCCAGCTCTTCGCAGGCAAAATACAATAACGGCGTAGGTACTCGGCCAATATCGATCACACTACACCCACTGGCTAAGATGCCATCGATTAACGCTTTCGCAAGACTATCACTCGATAAGCGCCCATCACGACCAACAACAATACGAGGATGCTTTTGCTCTAGCGCTTCACTACCTATCGCCTTACCAATGACAATAAAGGTATCTTCATTGATACCCTCGCCCACGATTCCACGAATGTCATAGGTTTTAAAAATACTGGCATCAATTTCTGTTAGGTCTTTTAATTCTTGTTCTGCTTCTTCCACTAAGCTACTGCCTTCTCCTACTGCCTCACCGGCCTCATCAGAGGACGCCTGATTTTTTGCCACCCTTTTTTTTGACTTGGCTTTGGTATGTTCTCGTCCCATGGTCTGGATATCATCAACGACATCATGGAGTGGACGATATGCCATTTTGTATTTTGGTTTTAACATGCCTTTTTGCAAATCTACCAGTTGTTTTCGCAATGTCTTCACATCATGTTTTAGCAATAGCCGCTGCCATGTTTCGCGTAAAAACCATAATGCCACCAATACAATAAGCAGTGATGCTAATAATACGATCGGTAACACTGATGATTTATTACTGCTAGGCCAATACGACAGGCGCCAATAACTATTGGGGATTGCCTTAGTAAAGCTTGCTACACCTTGTTTCCATTGAACGTCGCCCTTACTCATGACCTTAGCGAGTTGCTTGCTGCCCTGCTGAAACTCCAGATAGCCCTGACCGCCATATTCTTCTACCAGCAGTGTATCAACCACATCTGGTGTTACCGCGACTAACAGGACGCCAACCACCAGCTCATTCGCGTCGGTGATTCGCTGCGCCAATAACAAATAAGCCTTATCCGTGCCAAGAGCTAAAATACCCATCGGTGCACTACCCACCTTTTTCGCCTGCCGTAGACTATTTAACGTCGCAAAGGTAATCGGCAAACAAGCACTAGGGTCGGGTTGATCCACCGCGGCGGCAATTAAACAGACCTTGCTTGCATTGGGGAATAACGAACTCAATAATCGCTGCTGTTGCTCGATGAGTATTTCATTCTGTGATGCTAAGGCAATAGCGAGTTCCGGTGACTTGGCTGTTGAGGCCACTTGGTCAGCCATCGCTTGTACTCGGGCAGAAACAGACGAAAAAATCTGCTGTGATGTTTGTTGTTGATACTTACTTTGCAGATCCTGTAATTGCTTATTAGCTTGCTGATCTTGCCAAAAAAGTCCGATTACCACGGCAAAACAACTTAATACCAAGGTTAAAAGTGCAATTGGCTTGCCGCCAATTTTCACTGCCAATTTAGTTAATTTTTCCATCCCTTTCCCTTTTAACCAAATGATTAATGTCGGCCTGTATGACCAAAGCCACCTGTGCCTCGTTCTGAACTGGTAAATTCGTCAACCTGCTCAAAGCCAACTTGAGCCACAGGAATAAAGACCATTTGAGCAATCCGCTCACCGATCACAATTTCGAATTCAGTTTGTCCTCGGTTCCAACATGATACAAACACTTGTCCCTGATAATCACTATCAATCAACCCAACCAAATTACCCAATACGATGCCATGTTTATGGCCTAAACCTGAGCGAGGTAATAACACCGCAGCCAAACTAGGATCATCAATATGTATCGCCAAACCTGTTGGAATTAATATGGTTTTTCCTGGCGATAAAACAATATTCTCATCTAAGCATGCCCGAAGATCTAAACCCGCCGATCCGGTTGTTGCGTAGTCAGGTAAATCAATTGACTCACCCAGCCTAGGATCAAGCAGTTTTAGTTGTATTTTTTGCATTATATTGCTCAATAATTAAAGTCATTAAATCTCTAGCCAACTGCCCTTTTGAAGTCAGAGCCAATGCGCGCGAGCCATTTTCCCAAAATACTTCCAAGGCATTTTGATCAACGGAAAATCCTAAACCATTACCAACCTGGTTAGCCGCAATCATATCCAAACCCTTGCGTTGTAATTTTTCCTGCGCGTAAAGTGACACATCCTGTGTTTCTGCCGCAAAACCAACGACAAAAGGCTTATCTTCTTGTTGTGCAACATCTGCAACAATATCGCGTGTTGGCTCTAATTCTATGCTCAACGAATCATGGTCTATTTTTTTAATTTTATTTTCCATCAATTCAATAGGTCGATAATCAGCCACCGCAGCACAGCTAATAAAAATGTCACTTCCACCTATTTCCATCATCACACTTTCATACATCACTTGCGCGGTTTCAACATCAATTCGGTTAACACTAGTCGGCGTTGCTAAGTGTACAGGTCCAGCAATCAACGTGACCTCCGCTCCCGCTTCAACCGCCGCTTGAGCAACAGCAAACCCCATTTTTCCCGAACTTCTATTGCCGATAAACCGTACTGGGTCAATAGGCTCAAAAGTCGGACCCGCTGTTATCAACACCCGTCTTCCCTGTAACTTTTTAGGCACAAGTAACTGATTCAGTTCAGCAACAATATCCACCGGCTCTAATAAACGACCTTCGCCTTGTTCTCCACAAGCTTGATCACCACTCGCGGGGCCTAACACCTGCACACCTCTTGATCGTAATAATTCAAGATTAGCTATCGTTGCTTGATTAGACCACATCTTGTTATTCATTGCCGGTGCAATTGCAAGTGGGGACTCACTCGCTAAACTCAGTGCCGATAATAAATCATCTGCCCGACCTTGTGCCAACCTGGCAATCACATCGGCACTTGCCGGCGCAACTAAAATCCAATCGGCCCAGCGAGCCAAGGTAATATGCCCCATAGCAGATTCCTGATCTGCATCCAATAAATCAAGTGCCACAGGGTGACCACTTAGCGTTTGCAGTGTTAGCGGCGTAATAAATTCACACGCTGACTTAGTCATCACCACCCTAACTTCAGCGCCTGCGTCACCAAGGCGTCTCACTAAATCAGCTGATTTATAAGCGGCAATACTGCCAGTCACACCTAAAACAATCTGCTTTCCCGCAAGCGGACGCATGTGCTTATCACTCATGTTCAGCTTTACCCATCGCCAAATCACGCAAGGTCAGTTTTGCTAATACCGATGACTGCGCATCCCCCAAACGTTGTAAAAGCTGTTCCACGGCTGGCTCAGCTAAACTTTTCACGATCATCACCTCGGATTCTTCAGCGGTACGCAAGCACTGCAAAATAGTATCAACACCAATACTGTCAATATCCTGAGCAGGTACATATCGAGGTTCATCACCAACAAGCTCAACCAATAAATCACCCTGTTCCAAACTTAACAATAGTTCTTGCAAAGTATCACTGGTTAAGCCTGTTTCTTGCTCAAGATCATGCAAAGACAAGGCAGGTTCTTGTAACGTGAATTGACGGGCAATCACCGCCATCAGCCACAGTCCTTCTTTCTCACGCAAACGAGGACTCAAGTTATATGATTGGCCTCCCAGACGAACTAACTTGGGATGTTGTAAATAAAATGCCACTTGAGAACCGGTTAACAAGATAAACCACGCTAAATACAACCAAATCATAAAGAAAAATAGAATCGCAAAACTGGAATAAATCGCGGTGTAATTCGTCGATGAGGCGACAAACGAGGCAAAGATCATTCCCACCGTCACCCACAGTACACCGGCTACCGAAGCGCCGATCAATGCCGGCGTTAATTTAACCTCGGTATTGGGAATAAACTTATATAAGAAGGTAAAGGCAAAAATAATCATCAAATAAGGTATCAGCTTAGTCGCATACAATATCAACGTGCCAAAAGGCTCAATTGCTTGTAGTTGTTGAACCACATCATGATTCAATACCGTTGCCGCCAAACCAAGTCCGGTAAATACCAATACCGGACCTATCATCACCACACTTAAATAATCGGTAAAGCGACGAGCGAGAGTTCGAGGACGTTTAACCCGCCATACAAAATTAAATGCATTTTCAATTTTCTGCACCAAGGCAATGATGGTATAAAATAGCATCGCCACACCCACCGACCCCAGGACTCCAACTTTTACATTTTGTACAAAACCAATGATATTGGTCGTAATTTCTACTCCCTTCGTACCAAGTGGTTCCAAGACGCTTAACAACAAAGGTTCTATTTGATTGTGCACCCCAAACGCTTTTAGCACTGAAAATGCAACGGCAATGAGTGGTACCAACGATAACAAGGTGGTGAACACCAAACTCATCGCTCGCAGGTTTAACTCACCCGTGGCTAGTTCACGCACCATGATGTAACAAACCCGCAAGGTATTTATTAACCAACGCCATAGAGCATTTGATTGCTCTGATACGTCTTGCCAAAGTGTGACTTGAAAAAATGTTTTTATTTTTGTTAAAAATTCAATCATCAAAGGTCCTATTCCCTTGTTTATTATTGCCAGATTTTAAACCGGATTATCTATATCAATAAACTGATTTTGTATATCAAATTGCTGAGCAAGGTGTTCGCCCAAGGCTAATACGCCATATCGCTCCGTGGCATGGTGACCTGCCGCAAAATAATTTATGCCTAATTCACGTGCCAAATGCACGGTTTGTTCTGAAATCTCACCGCTCAAAAATGCATCCAAGCCTAATTCAGCCGCTTGCTGAATATAATCTTGTGCCGCGCCGGTACACCAACCTATGGTTGTAATAGGCCGGTCATGAGCCTGAATCACTAACGGTTCTCGTTCTAGCTGTTGCCTCAAGTGATCGGCTAATTCATGCACAGACTGAGGTTCGGCTAAACAGCCACACATGGCGAGTGCAGGATCTCCCGTTCCCGAAATACGCCCATCAACTTCAAACCCTAGTAATTCGGATAATTGCACATTATTACCTAAAGAGGGATGGGCATCCAAGGGCAAATGATAAGCGATCAAGTTAACGTTATTCAGCAGTAACTGTTTTAATCGTTTCTGTTTCACCCCGATCACCCTAGGGTCTTCACCTCGCCAAAAATAACCATGATGAACAATAATGGTATCAGCGCCGACATCCAAAGCTGCTTCTATCAGATCTTGGCTGGCCGTCACTCCTGTCACCAGCGTATGAACCTGCTCTTGCCCCTCTACTTGCAATCCATTCGGACAGTAATCTTGGAACCGATTAGGCTCTAATAAAGTCTCAAGATAGGATAGAAGCTCAGTTCGCGGTATCATCGTGTTGATCCCTATCACAAATTAAAGTGGTCACTATATACCTAAACCTGCATGTAGATGTAGTTTAGCTATAAAAAAACTGGAGACAATGAAGATGGATGCAGTCAGTATAATTGCCCTTAGTATGGGCGCCGCTTGGGCCAGTGGAATAAATTTATACGCCACGCTTTTTATGCTGGGTTATATGGGCACAACGGGCAACATTAACTTACCTGCTGAACTGGAGGTATTAAGCAACCCAATGGTAATGGGCGCTGCCGGCTTTATGTATTGCGTAGAGTTTTTTGCCGACAAAATTCCTGGTGTTGACTCCGGTTGGGACACGATTCATACCTTCATCCGTATTCCTGCTGGTGCCATGTTAGCATCCAGTGCAGTAGGCGATGTCACACCAGCCATTGAATTAACCGCCGCATTATTAGGTGGTGTATTAGCGACCGGCACTCATACCACCAAAGCCGGGACTCGCCTGCTCATCAATACCTCACCAGAACCAGTGACCAACTGGACCGCATCGATAAGTGAAGACTTACTGGTCATCGGTGGCCTCTGGGCGGCATTAAATCATCCAGTCTGGTTCCTTATCGGTTTAGTCGTTTTTGTTTTATTGATGATTTGGTTATTACCAAGATTATGGCGTTTGATTAAACGCATTATCTATCGCATAGGCAGTTGGCTAAGTTTATGTGAACCGCTACCTGTAGAAGAAACGGCACAGGTTATCGAACAACCCAGTCCAGCTGAACAATCTAAAACTTAAGCCTTTAATCGGTAGTAGGTACCATGAGGACTACGGATCATGTCAAAAGCTTCCGTATAACCACGGATGGTTTCAGAGGCACCCAAGAATAAGTAACCACCGGGGTTAAGGGATTTTGCCATACGTTGCAAGATATCTGTCTTGCGTTCAGCTGAAAAATAAATCAGTACATTTCGGCAAAAAATAATGTCTAATTTGCCTAGACGTCCATAATCCAATAATAAGTTTTGCTCAGAAAAACTCACTCGCTGCTTAACGCTGTCGGCGACTTGCCAGCGGTCATCCTTAGCCTTAAAAAAGAGCCTCTTGCGTTCATCCGATATTCCGCGGCCTAAAATCGCATTGTCGTACTCCGCTAATTTAGCTTCTGCCAGCATACTGGCAGAAATATCGGTAGCCACAATTTGGCTGTTTTTTACGCTACTTGTGGGGGCAGCTCTTAAATACTCTTCGATACTTATACTGATCGTGTAAGGCTCTTGACCAGACGAACAAGCTGATGACCAAATACGAACCTGACGTACACCATTGCTGTCCAGTTCAGGAAAAACCGATTTAGTTAAAGCGTCAAAAGGAGTGCGGTCACGAAACCAAGAAGTCTCATTGGTCGTCATCGCATCAATCACCGCCGCTCGCAAATGACGAGGATGCCCCCGTTTTAGGATGCTCAACAACTCTGTCACTGTCGCAATTTTTTCTTCGCGGAGCAGTTTCGTAAGACGGCTAACAATCAAATATTGCTTGCCTTCTCCTAACAATATACCGCAAGCATCCTCAAGGAAGGTTTTGAAATGTTCGTAATCTAGTTGGCTAATATTTGTTGGCATATAATTTTAGGTACTGGTTATAACGCAACGACTATCGCATTTAGTGGGCATATCGTTTGGATGTTTATTCTGATCATCAATTTAACTATGTTATACAGTGACAATAACGTATCCACTGGGAATATACAAAATGATTAATGTGCTCATCACTGGTTGCTCCAGCGGCATCGGCGCCTGTGCAGCAGAAAAATGTCATCAACGAGGCTATAACGTTATTGCCACGGTAAGAAAAGCTGAAGATCAACTGGCCTTACAACAGCTGGGCATTACCACCACCTTATTAGACCTTACCGATAGTGTCTCAATTCAACAGGCCGTGAGCTTCACCTTAAAACACTTCAATAATCAACTAGATGCTTTGTTTAATAACGCCGCTTATGGCCAACCAGGCGCAGTGGAAGACTTAAGTCGAGATACCTTACGTCAGCAGTTTGAAACTAATGTCTTTGGCACCCAGGAGTTAACCAACCTCGTCATTGCTCATATGCGAACACAAGGTTATGGCCGAATTATTTATAATAGTTCGGTATTAGGATTTGTATCTATGGCCTACCGTGGCGCCTACAATGCGAGTAAATATGCTGTGGAAGGCTTAGCCGATACCCTCAGGCAAGAGCTACATCATTCCGGCATTTATATTAGTTTGATAGAGCCTGGTCCTATCCTCAGTCAATTTAGAGCCAATGCTTTTGCCAAATACCAACAACATATTGATAAAGACAGCAGTCATCATCGTAATGTCTACTCCTCTATGGAACAGCGACTGACAAAACAGGGGCCTGCAGCGCCGTTTACTTTAGGCCCTGAAGCCGTGGTCAAAAAACTGATTCATGCCATCGAAAGCAAACAACCCAAGGTCCGTTATTACGTCACTTTCCCCACCTATTTATTTGCTAGCCTCAAACGAGTTCTGCCACACCGATGGTTAGACTGGGTATTAATCAAAGTATCGCAGGATGAACATAAATAAATCAGTCATTTGTTTTATGTTTTTTATGACATAATCATTCCTACTGATATTAAGGATATGTGCTAAACATGACTTCAATTTCTCGGGATAGTCTTCAGTGGCAATCAGCGGTAAATACCTTTACCAGTATCATTATTTCGGGCTTGGTCACTATCCTAGTCGCGGGATATATCACCTATACACAATTCAATGATATTCAGCTAGATCAAGTAGATTTATTTATCTATGTAGGCATCGCCATTGCGATTTTATTAGTTTTGGCGGCACTGTTTGCTGCTCGTAGCTATATTGAATTATCTCGTCCACTCGAACACCTTGAACAGATCACTCAATCCTTACCTTTACTCTCATCAAAAAAATACAATGACACCAGAAACGCACTCAAGCAGCTAGAGAGTAAATCTCAGCACCGAGAGATCAATCAATTACATTTTGCCACTTTGCAACTAACCAGCGTATTAGAAAAGCTTGATGCTAATGTCAATCAACGTTCTGACGTTATTCGAGCTCAAAACGAAGTGCTGGAACATGAGCGTGACTTTATCAAAAGCCTACTGGATACCGCTCAACTGATTATCTTCACCATCGATGAAGATTTTGAAATCACTTTATTTAACGATTTTGCTGAAAAAGTCACGGGGTATAAAGAAACTGACATGCTTAATACGCCAGTATCCCGTATGTTTCCAGCGGGCAACTGGACTGAAGCACAGTCCTATTTCAAAGAGTTGCTTGCCAACAACCTTCCTATTGCTCAGCAAGATGCTGAACTTATCGATGTCGAGGACCATATTAAAGAGATTTCGTGGTTACATTCACGTATAGAAGGGATGAGCGATAATGCAGTAATCTTGTCAGTCGGCTTGGATATGACTGAGAAAAAAGCTGCCGAAAAACGCATCGTCTGGATGGCTGAACATGATCCGCTTACCGACTTATCTAACCGTCGAAAATTCACTGACGATTTTGAAAAATCCTTACAAACAGCCATCCGCTACCAACATAATAATGCTTTATTATTCCTTGATTTGGACCAGTTCAAAGACATCAATGACACCAGTGGTCATAAAGCCGGCGATGATTTATTAAAAGCTGTGGCCAAAACCTTACAAAAAGTCACCCGTTTTACCGATCTTGTGGCCCGTTTAGGCGGTGATGAGTTTGCCGTATTAATTCCAGAAACAGATGATGAAGGCACAACAATCTTAGCGAAGAAAATTCTGGAGGAATTATCACTTATTCAATTGCAATATGGGGCCGTCAAACATAAAGTCTCGGCGAGTATCGGCATCGTACACTTTCCTCTTCTCGATGCCTCCATCCATGAATTATTAGGTTTTGCCGATTTGGCCATGTATAAAGCCAAATCAAGTGGCAAGGGAACCTATCATACCTTCTCCGTCGACGATCAAACACAGGAACAATTAGAAACCCGCGTATTCTGGAAACATCAAATAGAAGAGGCGCTAGAAAATAATAGTTTCATCTTAAATTTTCAACCTATATTGGATATTAAATCCAATACGATTCGCCATTATGAAGTGCTGATCCGCATGCGAGATACTCAAACCGGTGAAATCCGCATGCCTGGAAAGTTCATCCAAATTGCTGAAGAGGCGGGCCTAATTCATAGCATCGATCATTATGTGTTACGCCACGCCATGATGAAGATGGCCAGCCTACAAAAACAAGGGACCGACGTAACATTTGCTATCAATTTATCCGGCTCAGTCGTTGATGATCCTGTGGTATTGCCTTTAATAAAACAATTGATCAAGAAACATGGTGTCAAGCCCGAAAACTTGATCTTTGAAGTCACGGAAACATCAGCCGTATCCAATATGCAACAAGCCAAAAAATTGATGGACGCCATTAAAGTATTGGGCTGTAGATTCTCATTAGATGATTTTGGAGTCGGCTTTTCATCCTTCAATTACATGCGAGAACTTCCTGTCGACATCATCAAAATCGATGGCATCTTCATCAAAGACTTGGACAAAAATGCCGATGATCAACTGTTTGTCAAAGCATTAATTGATGTGGCTAAAGGCCTCGGTAGAAAAACTGTGGCTGAATTTGTCGAAAACAAGGAGATATTAAGCCTACTAAAAAAATATGGGGTTGATTATGCTCAAGGTTATTATATTGGTCGCCCTGAAAATGAAATACTTGGCAGCAGCGACTGGAACCACCCAACTTAATCCTTATTTAAGTAAGCCCTCGTCTTGCCCATAGAGGTAGACGATATAATACGCCATGGCAACCATCACTGCCCCGCCTAAAATATTGCCCAAGGTAACCGGGATAATATTATTTATCAGACCATCAATATTAAGTGGCGCCAAAGCTTCAGCTGATAAACCACTCGCCGCTACAATCTCAGGGTTTAAAGCTGCAACCATCGCCATCGGAATCATAAACATATTAGCTATACAGTGCTCAAAGCCCATTGCAACAAAAGCAGAAATAGGAAATATCACCGCAAAGACCTTATCAGTCACTGTTCTTGAGGCATACACCATCCAACTAGCCAGACAGACTAACGCATTGCAAAAAATGCCTCTAACAAATGCTTCGCTGCTTGATAAGCTTGCTTTTGTTAGGCCTATCTTTAAGGCGGTTACACCAACAGCATGATGTGCCTCATCTAAAAAACCTGAAGTAAAAACTAAATATACGGTTATCAATGCACCCAGTGCATTTCCAATATAAACCAAGGTCCAGTTTGCTAGTATCCGCTTAGTAGAAACACAACCTTTTGCCCAAGCCATCACGATCAAGTTATTACCAGTGAATAATTCACCACCAGCGATAACCACCAGCATAAACCCCAAAGAAAACGCTATGCCACCTAACATTTTTGCAGCGCCATAGGCATCACTAGGATTAGTCATCACCACGGTGTAATACATGGCACCGAGCGAAATAAATGCCCCGGCCATTAATGATAAGACTATCAATGGCAAAAAAGGCGTTTCAGCTTTACTTATACCAAGTGTTTTTACTTTATCCGCAACTTGCGCAGGAGTGAATGCATCAGCAAACGTGCCATTTGTAGACATAAGTTAGAGAGTCTTCTACTAGATAATGAAGAAATTAATTATACCAAGTTCATTGTCTCCACACTAAACAAAAAACGTTTATAACTATCCAATTATTCTTTTATTTACTAAAGCTTAATTCGCCGTCATTTACATCAACTTTTATCTGATCGCCCGAGTCAAAATGACCTGATAATATGTCTTGTGCCAGTGTGTTTTCTAGTTGATTTTGGATGACCCGTTTCAACGGTCTAGCACCATATACCGGATCAAAACCAGCGTCTGTAATCAAGTCTAAAGCAGTATCACTTACTTCCAGCCCCATACCTCGCTCAGCCAAACGTTGGTGTAACTGAGTTAACTGAATATTCGCAATGGCGTGAATTTGATCGCGTAGCAAGGGATGAAATACCACCACATCATCTACACGATTAATAAACTCTGGACGAAAATGTTGCGTAACCGTTTCCATTACGGCTGACTTCATCTGTTCATATTGTTCTTCACCGGCTAATTCTTGAATCAAGTTCGAGCCTAAGTTTGAGGTCATCACTATCACGGTATTACGAAAATCAACCGTGCGACCTTGACCATCGGTTAAGCGACCATCATCCAACACCTGTAACAAAATATTAAACACATCTGGATGCGCCTTTTCAATTTCATCTAACAAAATGACTGAATACGGTTTGCGGCGTACGGCTTCGGTTAAATAGCCGCCTTCTTCATAACCGACATAACCCGGCGGCGCACCCACCAACCTTGCTACCGAATGTTTTTCCATAAACTCAGACATATCAATGCGTACCATCGCTTCTTCGGTATCAAACAAGAAGGTCGCCAAGGCTTTACATAATTCCGTTTTACCGACTCCGGTCGGGCCAAGGAATAAGAATGAGCCATTCGGTCGGTTTGGATCGGACAATCCCGCACGAGAACGACGGATCGCATTAGCAACCGAAGTGACCGCCTCATCCTGGCCGATCACACGTTCATGTAAGGCCTCATCCATTTTTAATAGTTTGTCCCGTTCTCCTTCCAACATTTTAGATACAGGTATGCCGGTCCACTTAGAAACCACTTCAGCAATTTCTTCTTCACCAACTTTATTACGTAATAAGCTAAAGTCCTGCATTTCAGCTTGTGCCGCCATATCCAGTTGTTTTTCCAACGCTGGAATCTTGCCATATTGCAGTTCGGACATTCTGGCCAAATCACCATTTCGGTTGGCCATTTCTAATTCCATCCGTGCTTTTTCTAAGTTTTCCTTAATATTTTGACTGCCATGTAAGGCTGCTTTTTCGGCCTTCCATATTTCTTCCAGATCGGTGTATTCACGCGCTAACTTTTTCATCTCTTTTTCTAAGATAGCTAACCGTCTTTTTGAGGCGTCATCTGATTCTTTTTGCAAGGCAACTCGTTCAATTTTCAATTGAATCAATCGTCGCTCCATCCGATCTAAGGATTCCGGTTTAGAATCAATTTCCATGCGAATACGACTGGCAGCTTCATCAATCAAATCGATGGCTTTATCAGGCAACATCCGATCGGTAATGTAACGATAAGATAGGGTGGCTGCTGCCACGATTGCAGGATCGGTAATATCAACCCCATGATGCACTTCGTAACGCTCGCTTAAACCACGTAAAATACCAATGGTATCTTCCACCGAAGGTTCGCCCACCTGCACTTTTTGAAAACGTCGCTCTAAAGCCCCATCCTTTTCTACATACTTCCGATACTCATCTAATGTGGTCGCCCCAATGCAATGCAACTCACCTCGAGCCAAAGCAGGCTTAAGCATATTGCCGGCATCCATGGCACCTTCTGCTTTACCTGCACCCACCATGGTATGAATTTCATCAATAAACAAAATAATTTGCCCTTCTTGCTTGGACAAGTCTTTTAATACCGCTTTTAACCGTTCTTCAAACTCTCCTCTGAACTTTGCTCCCGCAATCAAGGCGCCCATATCCAGTGATAATAAACGTTTATGTTTCATGCCTTCCGGCACTTCTCCATTAATAATACGTTGTGCCAGACCTTCCGCTATCGCTGTTTTACCCACACCCGGCTCACCAATCAATACGGGGTTATTTTTAGTCCGACGTTGTAATACTTGAATGGTCCGACGAATTTCATCATCGCGTCCTATCACCGGATCCAACTTACCCTGTTCAGCTTGTGCCGTTAAATCTATGGTATATTTTTCCAATGCTTGTCGTTGTTCTTCAGCATTCGGATCCGTCACTTTTTCTCCCCCACGCAGCTTCTCAATGGCGAGTCCCAAATTAGATTTATTCGCCCCGTGTTGGCGTAACACATCACCCGTTTTAGTTTTGTCCGTGACCATCGCCAACACAAATAATTCGCTGGAGATATATTGGTCTTGACGTTTTTGGGACAACTTATCACTCTGGTTTAATAAACGGACCAAGTCTTGTGAGACATGAATATTACCGGCATGGTCTTCAACATTGGCAAAACGATTTAATTGATTTTCTAAATCTTCTTCATAAGCAACAACATCAACACCGCTTTGAGCTAATAAGGGCTTGACCGTTCCAGATTGTTGTTGCAGCAAGGCCAACATAAGATGAGCAGGTTCAATAAACTGGTGGTCACGGCCTACGGCCATGCTCTGAGCAGCATCTAAAGCTTGTTGGAACTTACTGGTAAATTTATCGACTTGCATCCCTGATCCCCATTAAAATCTGTGTTAGTTATCACATGGGGGGAACTGAATAAATATCAAGACAGGAACAACCCTGCTTGATTTAGCCCCTCATACTTGCTGGCGTTTCAATAGCCAGCGTAATGTCTGCTATACAGGATACTAACTGTTCTGGCTGACAAGATATTGCCTCATTCAAGGTTAATATGACATGGCTGGGAATAATAGGTGCTAATGCTACTGTCCCTTGTGCACCTATACCATCAATTCTAACCGGATAGATTGTCGCTTCAGACCACGCAGCCAAACGGGCGACACCCCCTTTAATTTTTCGCGGAGGATCCGAGTCTAAATGGATTTTTCCATGTGGAAACAAGGCGACCACTTCGCCAGCTTGTAATGCTCGCAATGCTTGTCTTAATGCAAGTTCTGGTTTGCCATGCCGATCAACAGGAATACAACCCGAAGCTTTAAATAACCAGTGCAAAACCGGTCGCTCGTATTCTTCTCGGGCAATTAAAAATCGTAGTGGTCGTCGGCTAGCTGCAATCAATAAAAAGGGATCGAGACCTGAGACATGATTGGCCACAACGATGGCTGCACCTGAATCCGGGAGGGGAATTTCTGTTGTGGGCAATCGATGTATGTATTTGCATAACAGTCGCACTAAACCGTCAATCCAATTTACGGTAGGGCCCCCCCAGTCGACCTTCGACGCTTTGTGACCACTATAAATAACGAAGGCTATTACCATCGAAATGATAATAAACCACCACATCATTAAGCCTCAAATGGTGACGGATCACCCATGCCTACTCGTACAACTTCAGGCATATCATCAACAACCTCAATAACCGTTGTCGGTTCCGATCCACAAAAACCACCATCAATCACTAGATCCACCTGCTTTCCGATTTGATCAATAATATCTTCAGCATCGGTCATCGGCAGATCTTCACCCGGCAGTATCAACGTTGAACTCATTAATGGTTCATTCAGTTCTTCTAATAATGCTAAAGCAATGGTGTTGTCAGGAATGCGTAAGCCAATGCTTTTACGTTTGGCATGTTGTAAACGGCGAGGGACTTCTTTGGTCGCTGGCAGAATAAAGGTATAGGGCCCTGGTGTATGCGTTTTGATCATCCGAAATACCGCATTATTGACTTGTGAATAAAGTGATATTTCTGATAAGTCGCGACAAACCAAGGTAAAGTTATGATCATCATCAAGTTGACGAAGACGTCGAATTTTATCCATCGCCGCCTTATCACCTATGTGGCAGCCTAAGGCATAACCTGAATCAGTTGGATAAACAACTAAACCTCCCTTACGAATGATCTCGCAGGCTTGTTTAATAAGACGTTTCTGCGGGTTTTCTGGATGAATGTTAAACAACTGACTCATGAACTTAGCCTATAACGATTTTCTTGCATATTTACGCCTTATTACCTTTGCTAGATTGAACGGCTGCACACTATTATTTTAAGACAAATTAACTTTAACTTTCTGACACAGTGAAATTAACTGTTTTGCTTCGGCATCACTCAGCCCCGTAGCACATAAAGCTTGCTTCGCAACCACGTCACCTTGGGTTACTAATGAACGTCCTGTTTTCGTTAAGGCAATATTTTTCTGACGCTCATCACCTTCAACAAACTTACGGGAAACATAACCTAATGACTCTAATCGTTTTAACAACGGCGTCATCGTCGCTTTACTCAAACCTATCGTCATCGCCAGTTTGGTAACCGAAACCTGATCCTTCTGCCACAGTGCCATCATCACTACAAACTGAGGGTACGTTAGATTTAGTGGGGATAATAATGATTTATATGCCTGCGTAACTATATTGGATGTCGAATATAAGGTGTAGCAAACTTGCTCATCAAATATAGGGCCCATTATTCTCCTCTCTCCACAACATAAATTTTAGATTGACACAGTATACAGACATCCATACAATTCGCGCACGAATGATTTGGAGACGAGCCATCGTACGCGGCTTTTTTAACCTAGAGGAAATAATGATGTCTAAACTACTTGCAAGCGTAACAACTCTAGCAATACTATTTTTATCTACTGCCACTATTGCTGATGACCATAAAGCTAAATCGGCAGACTATATGCCTTCACTAATAACTGCTACACCTTTGGAAGGAAGACAACTCGCGATCCTGATGGTGAGAAAAACAATTGGTACGATTCAACGTGATGGCGAAGCAAAACATCGTGTTCGTAAAATCTATGCTGAAGATCCAATGATGTTAATGCGTGCTGCTGAGTTAGTTGCAATGGAGTTCAAAGTCATTGCCGAAGCTAATAACTACTGGAAATAAAGCATCACCATGTAGACCAGATTGGCGTTACATTTTCGGGAAGGGGCGCTAGTCGCCCCAACTCTACCCATGAGTTATCAGGGGTGTGAAAGTCAGAGCCTCGTGATGCCATTAACTCCAACTTTTCGGTTAATCGCGCCAAAGTTTTAATCTCTTCCGGATGTTGTCGGCCAGACACTACTTCAAGTGCAGCGCCACCCATCTCTTTAAATTCAGTGCTTAAACGACGTAATTTAGTAGCTGTCATTTTATATCTAGCAGGGTGAGCAATCACGGCCTGTCCTCCGGCAGCATTAATCCAACTCATCGCATCTTCTAGACTAGCCCATTGCCCCGGCACATAGCCTGGCTTGTTTCTAACAAGGTAACGTTTAAAAACATCATTGTTATCTTTAGCTAAGCCTTGTTCCACTAAAAACTGGGCAAAATGTAAACGCCCTAACATTACATCGGAAGCATACTTGCGAGCTCCGTCTAATGCCCCTTCTATACCCGCTTTAGCTAGACGTTTAGCAATTTCTTCTGCACGGCCAACACGATAATCTCGTAACTTAGTCAAACCCTGCTGCAATTGTTGATTCTTGATATCAATGCCTAAGCCTACAATATGTACGGTCTTGCTGCCCCAGGTCACTGATAATTCAACACCTGCAATTAAATCAAGATCGGTTCCCTGAGCGGCTTTTTTTGCGGCCTCAATACCTTCGGTGCCATCATGATCGGTCAGCGCCAATACCTCAACATTATGCTCAATGGCACGAGCAATTAACGCTTCTGGTGTTAAGGAGCCATCTGATGCAGTTGAGTGCGAATGTAAGTCATAACAAGTCATACTGGCTATTTTACGTTAGAATGCCGGTTATTACTGTTAAAACTAGAATTTGAGATGAAACTATTTTTTGATTTTTTACCTATTGTCCTTTTTTTCCTTGCCTATAAATTTGGTGGCGGTATCTACCACTGGGATGGTCAGGAGTATGTGGTTCAGGGCATTTATGCTGCCACAGCTGTCATGATCGTTGCGACTATTTTGCAAACCAGCTATTCATGGTTGCGTCATGGTAAAGTCGAAAAGTCTCACTTAATCACCTTAGTGTTGGTCTTAGTCCTTGGTGGCGCCACTCTGTGGTTGCAGAACCCTAACTTTATTAAATGGAAACCCACCGCGGTGAATTGGCTGTTTGCCTTAGCCTTTGCCGGTGCCCATCTATTCACCGATAAGACCTTACTAGAACGTATGATGGCTGAACATATCCAGTTGCCAGCGGTTATCTGGTTCCGTCTAAATATTGCCTGGATCTTGTTTTTTATGATGTCTGGCTTAGCCAACCTTTATGTTGCGTTTAACTTTGATGAAGCAACCTGGGTTAACTTCAAACTGTTTGGCTTACTGGGTTTAACCATTATTTTTATCATCGCTCAATCCATCTATCTCGCTAAGCACGCCGTTGAAGTTCCCAACTCCAGCAAGGATGTCTAACATGTTGTATGCCATTATTAGTGAAGATGTTGAAAACAGTCTGCCATTACGTATGGGAGCTAGACCCGCCCATATAGAGCGCTTGCAAGAATTACAACAACAAGGTCGGCTGATTCTAGCTGGACCGCACCCAGCTATCGATGATGAACAGCCGGGGGAAGATGGTTTTTCCGGTAGCTTGGTGGTTGCTGAATTCAACGATCTACCTGCTGCACAAGCTTGGGCTGATGCCGACCCTTATATTGCTGCCGGTGTTTATGCCAAAGTCACCGTCAAACCCTTTAAAAAAGTATTACCGTGACCGATACAACCGACGCATTAACAACTGCATTAGCGGCTTTAAACCCCAGTCATCTAGACATTCAAGATGACAGTGCTCTACATGCAGGTCATGCCGGAAATACCGGCGGCAGCCACTACACTGTGATTATTGTCAGTGATGCCTTTAATAATTTGCCGCTGATTAAACGACATCGCTTGGTTTATGACGCTGTAGGCAGCTTAATGGATCAAGCAATTCATGCATTGAGCATTCAAGCCAAAACATCGGCCGAGTACGAGCCGAAATGATACTAATAAGTCATGGCTGACAATTCCAACTCTAAAACTCAGAATGAAGTGTTCCTTAAACAAATGGAACGCCAACGGTTAAATAAACTTTGTAACCGTGTGATTGATTTAAGAGGCAAAGTCGCCGGTGAATGTCAGACTTATTCCTTTGGGGGCAAAACCCACTATCTTGATGACCGTGGCTATTTATTAGCCAAACAGCTATTAGACCGTTTTGATGGTCGTTATACCTTCGGTGTTTATGAAACACTATTAACAGCACTTAAAACGTTAGCGTCTTCGGCACAAAAAACAACTAATATTCCAGTCGCACCGATATTAAGTCGAGATAAATCAAACGTTCAAACCATTCCCTTTAACTATCAGCTACAACGTAAAGAACCACGAATTAATTTTTCAACGCCTGCCGAAATTCATATTGCTGACGTGCTCTATCATGCTGCAACAATAGATATCACTACCAGTGCTATTCGTATCGCTCTTAAACGTGCATTCACCTTAAACCAGGGGGATACCGTTGCCATTAGCTTTCCGGAACTAGCCACTAAAACATCACCCGATTTATTACATAAAGTGCCTTATAAGGTAATAAAAATCAGTCATGATGAGCTTCGTACTTACGTTATCTTAGCGCGTAACCGCAAAGATAATACTGCCGTCACTGAATGGTTTGACCAGTGGAGTCTTAAATATAACTCACCTGAACATCTCGATCTTGAAAATGAATTATTTAATATTGCTAGTCACTATTATCTGCGACTGTATTGTCAGAAATTTACCCATCCTTTATTTTGGTTAAGCCATAGCGAAGACGCTGAAATTATCAAAGCCAGTCATATGACGGCAATGGCTGCTGATTCCTTGCATGTTTTACGCGATCAGAATGGCGATGTAGACCTCGATTTTTTACCTATAAAACAGGTATTAAGCGAACAAGCAGATTACCTTTTGTTGCTCTCACCGCAAGGCGAAAAACTCATCAGTTATATTGCCAAACGTGATGAGCCAGCAACGGTTGCATCACTCTTACTATGGCACTCGCAACAAAAACAAAGTCAATTATTGTTATTGCACACTGACAAACTCAGCTGTGATCCACTCACCTTTGAACAGGAAATTTCAGCCATTGCCGAAATTGATAGCAATGATGCTGAGGCCTTTGAGCAAAGTTTAGCGGCGTTGACCACCTTGTTGACCGTGACCAATATCACCGATAGTTGTCTCCACCTCAATCAACCCCAAAAAGTTGATGAACCTATAGTGAACCTGCCTGCTGCTGGGTCACTCAATGATATTAAACCTACGCCACTGCAACATAATGCAACGCGTGATACTCAACGTTTTTTTATCCGTACTGACGTCAATTTATATGTGAATAAACAAAAATTTAATGTCATGACAAATGAGGTATCAGAATCAGGCTTATCATTAAATATTCCTGGCCATGTTGATATTGATATAGGCACCCGTGTCCACCTTGAATTCATCCGCTGGCAAAAATTAACCCATAAAGTACGACTAGAGAGCATTCCTTTTATCGTGCGTAACAAACATTTTTGGTCTGGTGAAACACAGTTTGGTTTACAACGTGATAGCCGTGCTTGTGCAAGTAGCATTAATAAATTCTTCTCTAGCGTCATTGAACTTAATAAAGAACAATTGGCTGAAAATAATCTTAACATTCATCTCAGCCAACAAAGCCAAGTCTATGCTGCTTTATTAACCGCACAGTTAAATAGCACACCTATTTATCTTGGCATGGACAGTGACAATAGACGTATTTTACAAGCAGTGGCGACTACAGATAATAATACGGCTCGAGACAAACACGAGCTGTGGTTAGCACTACAAGACTCCGTCACTTCAATTTCTGAGTTACTAAAAACAATAGAAGATAAACCTGACAGCACTGTCAGTTTCGGTGTGTATTGTTATCAACAAAATAATGGCCCTTGGCAAATCAGCACTGAACAGTCTTTTGCCAATGCCGCAGCGAAAACCTTATTTATTAATCGCGCCTTACTCTGTGATCAGTATTATTTTTTCCATTGCTCATTATCACCGCTAACATTAAATTCGGTGGCTAAGGAAGCAGATCTTTACCACAAGTTAGCGCAACTACGTAGTCACAGCCAACATAAAGTAAAACAAATACGGGAAGTATTACAAAGCTTGTTTGCTGTGGGTGAACTGACGGATATTACCGATATTCTTGCGGCTGTTTATCGCTAGCCCGCGATCATCATATTGTCGAGTAAGATCGAACCGGTTCGAGTATTACCGCGTTTTTCAACATCATTGCCCACCGCTTGAATTCCCATAAACATATCGCGCAGGTTATTAGCAATGGTGAATTCATCAATAGCATATTGGATTTCGCCATTTTCAACCCAAAAACCAGCCGCACCTTGAGAATAGTCACCCGTCACGATATTAATACCCATGCCCATGGTTTCAGTAACCACAATACCGGTGTCGAGCTGCTTTAATAACGAGTTAAAGTCATGCTCACCACTATCTACCGTCAGGTTACGCACGCCTCCAGAGTTCGCCGTCGTTGTCATCTTCAATTTACGCGCAGAATAACTGTCTAAGACATAACTTTCTAATATGCCACCCTTAATAATATCTCGTGCTTTAGTCGCCACACCTTCACCATCATAGGCTGCACTGCCTAAGGCTTTGAGCAGGTAAGGTTGCTCATGAATATGAATAAAGTCAGGAAAAATTTGTTTGCCTAAATGATCCAATAGAAACGAAGATTTTCGATACAAGGCACCACCACGAATCGCTCCAATCAATTGACCAAATAATGAGGGGGCCATTTCAGCTGCAAAAATCACCGGATATGAGCCCGTTTTAATCGTTCTAGCATTCAAACGTCTAATGGTATTATCTGCAGCTCGTTTGCCAATCACACTAGCAGACTCTAATTCGCTACCATCTCGAGCAATGTCATACCAATAATCGCGCTGCATACCCCGATCATCATCAGCAATCAAGGTGCAAGACAAGCTATGACGACTACTAATGCTGCTACCGACAAAACCATGACTGTTAGCATAAATTCGGCCACCTTCATGGCTGGACAGGGTGGCACCTTCGGAATTAGTGATTCGAGCATCGACATCACGTCCTGCTTGCTCACATTCCATAGCCATCGCAATAGCCTGCTCGGCATCAATATCCCAAGGGTGATATAAGGATAAATCAGGGAATTCTGTTGCCATTAACTCGGCACCTGCTAAACCAGAAAACTCGTCCGCTTGGGTATGTTTTGCTATACCGCATGCCGCTTTAACCATATCAGCTATTGCTTCAGTTCTTAGATCCGATGTACTTGCAGATGCTTTGCTCTGGCCAAAATAAACCGTCAATGCCAAACCAGTATCATTATTATGTTCAAGTGTCTCTATATCCCCTTGACGCACAGTGACCGACAAACCTGTACTGTGGCTGACACCTACTTCCGCTGCCTCGGCTCCCATACGTTTAGCTTGTTTTAATGCCTCTTCGGCGGCTTGTTCTAAGGGGGTATTATCCATCCGGGTTTTCATAAAATAAGTTCGACCTCTTCTACAGTTTTTGCACGCAGATAAAATCCACGTATTTCAAAATCATCGGGCATATTAAGTGAGACAATTAAGTTTAAGACTTCTGGATATTCTGCTGCTTCTATATCGATATGGGATGGCCAGGCCGACGAATGAGGATGTGAATGGTAAATAGCAAAAAAGTCATGTCCAGATGCTTGCATAGTCTTGAATGCAGCTATTTGTTCACTAGCGTTTAAAGCAAATAATACACTGGTATCCATCGCCATATTATCAATGGGATAACATTCATAGTGTTTATCACAATGGCCAATTAACCCACAAATCTCTTGCTCTGGTGTTGCCTTAGCCAACTGGACAACTTTCTCAACTAAGCTTTTCGGCAATTGTACTGTTGTCGTCATTTTAAGCGACCTTTTATTTGCATACCGGGCAATTTGGATCTTGACGTAATTTAATCTCACGCCAAGACATCGTGAATGCATCCAAAATTAATAATCGACCACTCAGGTTTTCACCAACATCCGTAATACACTTCACCGTTTCTACCGCTTGAATACCACCGATAATGCCTAATAAAGGTGACAATACACCACTTTCCGAGCAAGTTTGTTGAAGTTCGCCAGTATCTTCATAGAGACAGCGATAACAAGCACTACCTGCTTGGCGTGAATCATAAACCGTGACTTGGCCTTCCATGCGAATAGCGGCTCCTGAAACTAACGGAGTTTGGCAGCGTTGTGTGACGTCATTTAATAAAAATCGAGTGGCAAAATTATCACTGCAATCAACCACAATATCAGCGGCCTTGACCGCTAGCTCTAAACGCTCACCTTCGAGACGCTCATCAATCAATTCAAGTTCGACTTCATCATTGATCTCTTTTAGCGTATCCGCGGCAGAAGCTACTTTGCTGCGACCTATATCCTGTTGACCATGAACAATTTGCCGTTGCAAATTAGACAGCTCGACGTGATCATCATCAACTAAGGTTAAATGGCCCACACCTGCGGCAGCCAAATACATTGACACCGGCGAACCCAATCCACCCAGTCCAACAATCAAAACATGACTGTTAAGTAGCTTCTGCTGACCAACAATATCCAATTGTGGCAATAAAATTTGGCGGCTGTATCGTAACAGCTGATCATCATTCATAGAGGGTGTATTTATAAAAAGAGCTAAAACGATATTATAACGTCAGTTGGCCAATAACGACGCGATCATTATCACCATAATCCTGATGTGACGAAATATTGCTAAAGCCAGCATCATGATATAACTGCATCACTTGCTCTGCCTGATGATAGCCATGCTCTACTAATAACCAGCCGCCAGATTTTAGGCTCTGGCAGGCCTGACTCACAATAATACGTATATCTGTTAAGCCATCTTTTCCTGACGCTAACGCTGTCACTGGTTCAAATCGCACATCGCCTTCAAGCAGGTGAGGGTCATCTTCGGTAATATAAGGTGGATTACTTATAATCACATCAAACACTGATGATCGACACGCTGCTAACCAATTTGCTCTGATAAAACTGACATTATTCAGCTTATTTTCTAGCGCATTAAGTTTCGCGACCTGTAATGCTGACCACGAATAATCACTAGCAATAAGCATAATATCAGGCTGCTCCGTAGCCAAAGCTAAAGCAATTGCTCCACTACCTGTGCCTAAATCGGCCACCATCATCTTTGGTCGAATTTTTGTTAGCGCTAAAGAAACAAGTAGCTCCGTATCTGGACGCGGTATTAATGTTGCCTCCGTCACTTTTAGATCCAAAGACCAAAAACCACGCACCCCTGTAATATGAGCGACGGGGGCTCCCCTTAATCGTTGATGAATAAACTGTTCAAACAAGGCTTGTTGTTCAGTAGTTAAAACCTTGTCCGGCCAGGTATGTAAATAGGTCGTCTGGCAATCTAAAACCAAGCATAACAATATCTTACTATCTAGATCGGGACTTTCAGACTTGACCAAAACCGAATGACCATAGCTCAGTGCTTGTTCAATATTCATGTAATGCTAATTTATCTTCTGAGTTGTAACGTTAAGCTAAAATCAATTCCCATAAAAACCGTTACCGATAACAATCAGCACCACAATCATGACTCCGAGACCAATGACAACTCTATTTAAGATGGTCACTCGTTTGGCTAATAATATGAAGGCTTCTTCTTTCTCGGCAACGTCCAATGATGTGATTGCCTCTTGAACAGCGGCATGAACAATCGGACCTACTTTCGGCGGCAAATTTTCTTGCAAATACACATCTATATTCGGCGCAATGATTTGCTCCACTTTCTGCGAGAGTTCCTTATGCAATTGTTGCTCTTGCCGTTGAAGCCAGGTGCCTCCTTCATTCGACAATAAAGCCGTGATTTTTTCAGTCAAACCTTGCTCATGTACTGCCCGTTGTACGGCTTGTTCTGCATTTTTTGCAATCGACTCATTGGCTACAACTTTACAGACTCGATGGGCTGTCTCTTCTGCAACACCCGTTACCACTTGACTGATCTGTTCAGTCATTGCGGGTAACATCGCTTCCGTTTCAGCTTTGGCTTGTTCTTTTGCCACTTTTTCAGCGGTATCTTCTGCAATCTGGCGACTGATATCTTCGGCCATTTCACGAGCATGCTGCTGAGTTCGTATTAACAAATCTTCTTCAATAGCTGAAATCACTTTTGCCACCAATGCCGCTTCATCTATCGCGACTGAAGGAGGTTCATCAATGACTTCGTCACTGCTTGGGACGGCAGCTAATATCTCTACTAATTGCTCTGCCACTGGTGGTTTTGATAAAACGGCGACAGCGCCCGTAGCCATGGCTTTTTCAATATCAGCTTCAGCATCATTGCCGGTACAAATCACCACCGGCATTGTCTGTAGCGTACTCTCCGCTTTAATTTGTTGTGTTGCCGTCAGGCCATCCATGCCGCCCATCATGACATCCATAAAAACAATGCCCGGTTTGGCTTGTGTCGAGTACAAATAATCTAACGCTTCTTCGCCACTCGGCATCTCAACAACCTCAAAGTCATTAGCATGCAGTAGTTTACTTAAGGTCATCCTTGCAACACGAGAATCATCAACAACAAGTGCTAGTTTATTTTGCATTTCAGTCTCCTTCTGGCCTCTTATTTATCTGACACGATAAGCATCTAAACTTATTTTATTTACCTGGTGACCCAACATGATTATTTCACCGCGATAGCGTTGTTCCATATCACTAGCAAACTCAAAAAAATAGGTACGTTGTAATTGTACTCTGCCTAAACGATTACGTTTTAATCGTACTTTAGTCCAAGCCACCGTATCGTTAAGAAAGGTCAGTCCTGATCGTTCACAACTATGTCTCGCCGCCTTAATCGCATTCTCTGCGACACCACGACCATCCCACCACAGCCATGCCAGCCCCATCAGTAATAATACGGCCATGCCATTATCTATCACCCTAAATCTCCCCATAATGTTTGCATTACCGCAATTGCTGCAACACTTGCTGTTTCAGTTCTTAAAATTCGTGGCCCAAAACTAACTGCTTGATAACCTTGCTCCGTTACCATCACAATTTCTTGTTCACTCAGTCCACCTTCTGGGCCTATTAACAATGCAACATCTTGTTGTTTTTCCAACGATGAAAAACCATTTTTTGCTAATGGGTCTAATACCAGACAGCTCAACGCTTTATGGTTCTGTAGCGCTGCATCTAATGGCATCACAGCATTTAGTTCTGGTAAGACGCTACGGCCGCTTTGTTCGCAAGCACTGATCATCACCCCTCGCCAATGAGCTAAACGTTTTTCCGCTCGCCCATTAGAAAGTTGAACATTACATCGCGCTGAGATCACAGGAACAACCCTATTTACCCCTAATTCAACTGCTTTTTGTAAGGCATAGTCCATTCGTTCACCACGAGATATACCTTGTAGTAAGGTAATGTTTAACGGTGACTCATATCGGTTTTCAATTTTTTCTCCCAATACCGCTGTTGATTCACGCTTTGCCACACTATCAAGTGTTGCCTCATATTCAAGACCTTGACCATCAAATACGCTAATCGCAGCTCCTTTTTTAAGCCGTAACACTTGCACAGCATGACGATGTGCGGCTTCTGGCAAGGTAAAGTGCTTATCGCTTACATTAAGGTCGGGGCAAAAAAATCTAGAAATGCGCATCAGTGTCTATTTTATTATATGAATTATGCTTTAGAATGTAGTTTACAGATATAGTTTACCTTCTCTTACCTCTTGATTGAATAAGATCCTGACATGGCTGAAAATCATTCCTGATGAATCTCGATAGAAAACAGATAGAACAACTGGTTATCTCTGTTGCCAAAACCGAAATATTACCTCGGTTTAATGATGTAAAACGTCATTACAAAAAAGATGGCAGTATCGTGACCGAAGCGGATCATATCGTGCAAAAAAAACTGCTCGATGCTTTCAAAACCTTATGTCCTGAAACTGTTCTGCTGGGCGAAGAAATGACTGCTGAGCAACAGCAAGACTTATTTGATTCTGGCCAAGCACTTTGGTGTTTAGACCCCGTTGACGGTACCAGCAATTTTGCCGCTGGCGTGCCTTATTTTTCAGTCTCCTTAGCCCTCATTGATAAAGGAGAAGTAATATTCGGCTTGGTCTACGATCCCATCCGCGATGAATGTTTCAGCGCCCAGAAAGGCCAAGGGGCTTGGTTAAACGATCAAAAATTAACACTGGAAGAAAGCGGGTTTTCCTTAAATCAGGCCATTGCTCTGATTGATTTCAAACGCTTACCTGGAAATATGGCGACACGTTTAGTCACTGAAATTCCTTATGGCTCACAACGCAGTCTTGGCTCCATCGCTTTAGAATTATGCTGGCTTGCGGCCGGCAGAGGCCATATCTACCTGCATGCAAAACAACATTTATGGGATTACGCGGCAGCGCAGCTTATTTTATTAGAAGCCGGCGGTGTTGCTCGCACCTTAGAAGATGAACCCGTATTTGTTCACACCATGTCGCCACGCTCGACCATCGCGGCAGTCGACCAGATACTGTTTAATGAATGGCAACAGTATCTAAATAATGCCCGCTAGTGATCTAATTATCCCTAATTGGCCTGCGCCAAATAATATTAAAGCCATCAGTACAACACGTCATGGTGGTTATAGCTCCCCCCCTTTCGGCAAACTGAATTTAGGCTCTCATGTTGGTGACGACCAGCTTATTGTCAGCCAAAATCGGCAACAGTTAATCCAACTTGCCAACTTGCCGGAATCACCACTTTGGTTGCAGCAAGTTCATGGATCGCACATGATTAATAGTGCTGATTGGCAAGCAGACATTGAAGCTGATGCTATGTTCAGTCAGCATGCTAATCATATTTGCACGGTGATGACCGCTGATTGCCTGCCTTTATTATTGTGCAATCAACAAGGTGATACTGTTGCGGCTGTTCATGTCGGTTGGCGTGGTCTTGCTGCCGGTATTATAGACAAAGCCCTTAAAGCATTTTCCTGTGAGGCTTCAGATATCATGGCTTGGCTAGGACCAGCAATCGGGCCGGCACAGTTTGAGGTGGGTAAAGAAGTTTATGATATGTTTGTCGGTAAAAGCCCTAACGCTGCTGATGCTTTTATCGCGACTAAAAGCCAGCATTATCTTGCTGATATATATAGTCTTGCGCGCCAATATCTGCAAAAACAAGGTGTCCAAAATATATTTGGCGGCGAGTTTTGCACTGTCTCCGATGAGGAACGTTTTTTTTCCTATCGACGTGATGGTATCACCGGCAGAATGGCATCAATGATCTGGATTACAAACAAATAAGGTATGATCCTTTAATTAACTTTCCTTTTTGGCATAGTATGGAATTATTACTCTGGATCATTGGCTTTAGCTTATTAGGCGGTTTATTAAGTGTGGCCATCGCTTCATCATTTTTATTACTGTCTGACAACGCAAGAAATCGTACTGTACCGCACCTTGTCAGCTTCGCTGTTGGTGCCTTACTCGGCGCATCATTCCTCGGCCTGATCCCTCATGCATTAGAGCATGAAGTTTCTGTTGATGCCCATGATGTTGGGCTCACCTTATTATTAGGTTTATTGCTATTTTTCGTATTAGAAAAAATGGTGTTGTGGCGACATTGTCATCATGATCATTGCGACGGTCATTTACCTGACTTGGATGGTTCTGCACATAATCATCATCAAGAGGCCAAAAATAAAGCCGCAGGTACATTAATCTTAGTGGGCGATACCATCCATAACTTTGTTGATGGTATTTTAATCACCGCCGCATTTATGACGGACATTCATCTCGGCATTGTGACGGCCCTCGCTATTGCGGCACATGAAATTCCGCAAGAATTAGGTGACTTTGCCATTTTATTACAAAGCGGATTCAAACGTAGTAAGGCATTGTATTACAATGTCTTATCTAGCTTAGGCACAGTTGCTGGCGCCTTGCTAGCATACTTCACCTTAGCCGATATGCAACATTTACTGCCCTACATATTGGTTGTCGCAGCATCGAGTTTTATTTATGTTGCGGTCGCCGACCTTATTCCAGGCCTGCATAACAGGGTTGAGTTATCAGCAACATTGCAACAGATTGCGTTGATTGCGGCAGGGACTATTTGCATTTTTGTCACTCATAACACCTTACATTAACAAATGACCATCGTTCGCCCCCCCATCAATAAAATCCTGATTATTGGTCCATCATGGATTGGCGATATGGTAATGGCACAATCGCTATTTAAAGCCTTAAAAGCTGACAAACCGAATGTTCTTATTGATGTCTTAGCTTTAGCTTGGACCAAGCCTTTATTAGATCGTATGCCAGAGGTTAATCAGGCGATTGTCATGCCCGTTAGTCACGGTGTGTTTGCATGGGGCATAAGAAAAAAAATAGGCCGTGAATTACAGCAACAACACTACGACCAAGCCATCGTCTTACCCAACTCATGGAAATCAGCGTTAATTCCCTGGTTTGCTAAAATTCCTGTTCGCACAGGTTGGCGCGGTGAAATGCGTTATGGTTTACTTAATGACACTCGTACCTTAGATAAATTAGCTTTGCCAATGATGGTGCAACGTTATGTGTCTTTAGCTTACCCAGTGTCACAAGCTCAAATAGCTCCTAGTTACCAAGCCCCGCATATGATTGCTGCAACGGTTAACACGACTCTAGCACCGGCATTAAACAAAGGTTCACGGCGATTAATTCTGTGTCCAGGTGCTGAATTTGGTCCAGCAAAACAATGGCCGGCTGAGCACTATGCACAAGTAGCACACCAATTAATCCAACAAGGTTGGCAGGTGTTAGTTTTAGGCTCTCAGGCAGATCGGTCCATAGCCTCAGATATAACATCTAAAATCCCTCCGGAACAGGTAGGGAATATCCACAATTTATGTGGAAAAACTGAATTGCACGATGCGATAGATCTACTAGCAACAGCCGATGTTGTCATTTCCAATGACTCCGGTTTGATGCATATCGCGGCAGCTTTACATTCACCATTGATCGCGGTTTATGGGCCAACCTCACCCAACTTTACCCCACCACTGGCTGAGAATGCTCATATTGTTCAATTGGATGTTGACTGTGGGCCCTGTTTTCAAAGAACATGCCCTGAACAACATCATCGCTGCATGCGTGATATCACCAGTGAACAGGTACTACAGCTTATTCATAAACTTAATTTAACCCTATCAGGAACGGATGCCAAAGATGGAATTAACTAGTAGCCATAAGCTATTCAAAATCAGGGCCTTCACCGCGCTCGCAAGCTTACTTTTATCAGCCTTTGCTTATTACAGTAATGACATCATTAACAATGATGGCATTCTGTATATGAATATGGCTGAAGCCTACGCCAAAGGTGGCCTTGCTGAAATGATGGAGTACACCAGCTTCAATTGGCCATTTTTCCCTATTCTAGTCGCTTATATTCACCAGTTGACAACATTTTCTTTCGAGTCAAGCGCCTACATATTAAATGCACTGTTATTTGTTTTACTACTTGATTCTTTAATTTTAATTAGCAAAAAATTTCAACTGGACTCACAACAACTTGCTGTAGCAGCCATTCTTTTTATCTGCTTTCAATCATTTAATGAATACCGAGATTTTATTATCCGTGATTTTGGTTATTGGGCTTTTTGTGCCTTAACCTTGTACCGGTTTATCCAGTTTATTGAAAAACCAACGATAGCAAATGCTACGTTCTGGCAAATAGCTGCAATTACTGCAGTCTTGTTCAGAGTTGAAGGTATTGCAATATTACTAGGACTTCCTTTTTATCTTTTTATTAACTACACCCCAAAAGCTGCACTCAAACAGTACTTGAAACTTAATTATTTACTTATTTTAGGAGTCGCCATAGCAGCAACTTTAGCCATAGAAATGTCCGGAGTAACTGCTGCATTTAGCAAAATTACCACAGTAACCAATTATATTAATCCAGATGTAATTTTAGAGCGCTTCAATCAAAAAGCAACCATCATTGAAACACAAGTTTTGAACCAACATTCAGTTAAATATAGTGCATTTATTCTCAGTTCAGGCCTTATGTTTATGTTGTTTTATAAGGTCATAAAAGCTATGTCTTTGGGATACCTAGGACTTTATCTATTTAGTTGGTATAAGAACCCTAAAATTCAAGCCGCGCCTTACCGGGGCTTAATTATTTATTTCGCAGCACTCAACATTATTATTTTGCTAGCGTTTTTATTTCATGAATACTTTATGTCTCGACGCTATGCCATGGTGACATTAATCAGCCTGTTATTATTGATGCTACCAAGACTAACGGACACAATAGCTAAGGCGTGGACATCTCGAAGTAAATGGCTGCTTTCTATAATAGGCCTCATCTTGCTCATCGGTTTAGTCGATGGCATAACTCAGTCACGCTCCAAAGCCTATATTAAAGAAACGGCCATTTGGGCCAGTCAGAACTTACCGGAAAATAGTACCGTCATCACTGATGACAAGATAATTCAATACTACTATCAGAGTCACCAACCAAAAGCTACATTATCTAAAGTTTGGGTTGGTTCATACCATAACGATGCATACCAAAACAGTTTTAATCAGATCATCAAAGACTATCTCAACTATGATTATTTAATCGTTGTGGAAAAGCGTAAAAATAAAAAAATAAGGCCAATCTTAGCCTCCATGAAACTGGAACAAATCTATAGTCAAGAAACTAAACGTCATAATAAAGCCAGTGTTTATAAGATATTGACTGATTAGATAAGGTTACCGGCAATATCCTTTAATTCTTTTTGAATTCGTTTTAGCTGTTTAGGTTTGCCGGTGCCTTTACCCTGTAATTCAGGGTTGAGAATCGCAGTGGCATGATTTAGATGCCTGACATAGCGAGATAATTCACTCGAGTCTAAAAACTTCATGGTAAACCCACTTTCCTCGAGTTTTCGATGCATGACCTTGCCAGCCGTCTCACCACCATCATTAAAGCCATTGGCATATTTTCTTACATGCTCTGTTTTATACATAGCGCAATGACTGCGTAGGTAATAATAGTTATCCCCTTTACCCGCAATCGCTCCGTCGCCTTTACCTATAAGTGGGTACCAGATCTTTTCTTGCCAAACTGTTTCTATGTTTTTCAACACGCGTTTATACCAAGGTTTGAACTCCAACTTCCATGAACCCACCCCAGCAATCGATGTATCAGACTCTATTTGCGCCAATAAATAGTCCAACCATTTTGGATGAATAACAAACGTATCAGTATGAATTGATAAAAAATAAGGTGAGGTCACTGTTTCTAACGCCAAGTCCAAAGCATTACTATGAGCAGTAGCGCCTTTTTCCCCCTCAACCTTGTCTCTCGTGACTAATGTTATCCAGTCTAAAGATTTTAAATAATCCGAAGATTCATCATTGGAGCCATTATCAATTACTAACAATTCAACTCTGGCTAGATCCGTATTTTTCTTTAAGAGATCCAAGCATAGTTTGGTCATTTTTAAAGTTTTGTAATGTGGAATTAGAACCGCTACGTCTTTACTCATTAATTTTATCTGCTAAATATTTATGAACCGTTGCTACATATTATCCCTAAAGTAATAATTCACAAACAGGTTTGTTGCAGTTACGTTATCATTGCCGCGACAGTTCATTTTATATACCGGCATACACGCTCCTTATGAAAGATTATTGGAATAAAAATTGGCAGCACATTTTCGCCACCAACAATTTAGCCAACTTCAATGCTATTTGGGATCTAGAGACAGAATGGTTTGAAGAACCTAATAAACGCCGTGGCGGATGGAGTGGCGTAGTAAAAGTTGATTTAGATATTGCTGAAGGTAAAACCTGTGTCTTTATCAAACGACAAGAAAATCATATTACCAAAACGCTTTTCCACCCCGTTAGAGGTATGCCAACCTTTGAGCGTGAGTTTAACAATATCTTACGTATGCAAAAACGTAATTTACCAATCATGGAACTGGTCTATTTTTCAAAAAGAGTCATCAACGGTAATCTACAATCAATTTTAATTACCAAAGCATTAACCGATTACATTCCTTTGGAGTCTGAGCGATTTTTATCATCCGGTGACCTGGTTAAAAATACTGCTCATAAAGACAAGTTACTTACAAGTGTTGCAGATACATTACGTCTGATTCACCAACATCACTACCAGCATAATTGTCTCTACCTCAAACATCTCTTTGTGAAGCCCGATGGTGATAACTGGGATATAAAAATCATCGATTTAGAAAAGTTAAAATGGCGCTTTTTTAAACAAGATGCGGTCTTCAGAGATTTATATACACTACATCGCCATGCCCAAGGCTGGTCGGTCAAAGATCATGTAAAACTGTTTAAGGCTTATGTTCAAGAGTCTAAGCTTTCTGATAAATCGAAAAAACTCTGGCGTGATATTGAAAGCAAGGTTTTATCCAAACAAGATAAGTAGTACCAAGTGAACGCAACTTGTATACTTACAGCCATTTTGCAAGCTAATTAAAAGAATTTCACTATGATCGTATTAGGTCTGTCTGGTGCAGTAAATCATGATGCATCCGCTGCGTTATATATCGATGGCAAATTGGTTGCCGCTGCAGAAGAAGAACGTTTCCTTCGTGATAAACACGCAAAAGGCAAAATGCCTTATGAAGCGACTAAATTCTGTCTTGAACAAGCAGGTATTAAACCTGAACAAATAGATATCGTTGCGTTTCCTTATGCTGAAATCGGTCTAAAATCACCCGCTCGCTGGCATTATGCCAAACGTCACTGGTACGCACCAGATCGTGCATTAACTGCATTATTCAGTGGTAATCGTCGTTATTGGCGTAACCATCACAATGTGATGAAATTACTCGACGATCTTGGCATAGACTCCAAACGAGTAAAGTTTGAAGCGGTTGAACATCA
This sequence comes from Methylophaga sp. 42_25_T18, assembly GCA_002163085.1. Classification (GTDB taxonomy): domain Bacteria; phylum Pseudomonadota; class Gammaproteobacteria; order Nitrosococcales; family Methylophagaceae; genus 41-12-T18. Next base: position 63,809 of record MAAJ01000001.1, read on the forward strand.
CCTTGCTCATGCCAGTAGTGCTTATCATTTAAGTGGATTTAAAGAAAAAACGGCGATTATAGGCATCGATGGCAAAGGTGAATATGCTACCACCTTTTTCGGATATGGTGAGAATGGCAAAATTCATAAAATCAAAGAATTCTATGATCCTGATTCTTTAGGTGGCATGTACGGTGCCCTGACTGAGCTACTCGGTTTTGAAATGCTCGACGGCGAATTCAAAGTCATGGGCATGGCACCTTATGGCAACCATAAACGTTTTGATTTTTCCCGTTTAATCGACTGTAAAGACGGTGATTTTCGAATCAATACCAAACTAGTGAACACGGTTGGCTTAAGGCGTTATAAAAAAGATGGCAAAGGTTATTTTTTCAGTAAACAACTGATCGATTGGTTAGGTCCGATTCGAGATGGTGATGAAATTGACGATCCCTATATAGACTATGCTGCCAGCATTCAAAACTTACTAGAAAAAACAGCTCTATATTTAATCGATTATTACCTAGGCGATATTATTAAAGAAACTGGCAAGGTTTGTTTTGCCGGTGGCGTCGCTTTAAATGTCAAACTCAACCAACGCATTATTGCCTTGCCGGATGTAAAAGAACTGTTTGTTCAACCTGCGGCCAGTGATGCCGGTACAGCTATTGGCGCTGCGAGCTATGCCTCGCAAAATGCAGGGGTTCCTGTCGAAAAAATGGAACATGTTTACCTTGGTCCATCTTATACAACTGAACAATGTATCCAAGCCTGTGAGGCTTACCCTCAAGACGTTCAATGGCAACATTTAGAAAATACCACCAAACAAACTGCCGAAATTCTACATGCTGGCAATCCTGTTTCATGGTTTCAAGGCCGCATGGAATTTGGCCCACGAGCCTTAGGTAATCGTAGTATTATCGGCAGCCCGAATCATTCAGGCGTTGCAGATCGCATTAACGCTCAAATTAAATATCGTGAACGCTGGCGTCCATTTTGCCCAAGCATACTGGACCGGGTTGCCGCAGAGATATTACAAACTGAACACCCTAGCCCCTATATGACGTTTACCTTTGATGTCGCCGAAAGTTGGAAATCACGTATTCCCGAAGTGGTGCATGAAGATGGTACGGCGCGCGCGCAAATTGTTACTAAAGAGACCAATCCTCGTTATTATTCATTACTCGAAGAAATGGAAAAATTAAATGGTAGTGCGGTCGTGCTGAATACGTCACTCAATCGCCGTGGTGAACCGATGGTATGCAGCCCTACTGATGCGTTAAATATGTTCTTCGGTTCAGATCTCGAATATCTAGTGATGGAAGACATTCTGATCACAAAAACATGATTACTCTCAACGCTAGCGAAAAATTTGGCAAAGGTTTACATCGAGAATGTTTTGTTCATCCCGATAACGATAATCTATGCATAAAAGTCGTTACCTATGGTAATCAACAAGAAACCAAGCGAGAACAAGGCTATTACAAACAACTGCAGAAACGGAATGTTGCCTGGGATTTATTGCCAAAGTTTCATGGCAACGTCGAAACATCGATGGGACAAGGCGCGATTTTTGATTTAATTCGTGATCCTGATGGCCAGATATCTAAAACATTGGAATACTATTTAGACGATAAGGACTTTGTTCTAACTCATCGTCAACAATTAGAGTCCGCCTTGGCTGAACTAAGGCAATACTTATTAAAGTACAACATTATGTCGATGGCGATGAAGCCTAAAAATATTCTTTATCAGTTATCAAAATCAGGCCAAGGAAAACTGTTTATCATTGATAATATTGGTAACTCAGACTTCATCCCTATTTGTAATTACGTTCCATTCCTTGCAAACAAAAAAATCGTCCGACGTTGGAACCGATTTATTTTCAAATTAGCTTTATAAGCGTTTAGTTTTAGACTTTCGCTTTAACCTATTTTGTTTATGTTGAAGCACTTCTCGTACTATCTTTTTATCGGCATTCGTTAATTTCGAACTATTACGATAGAGTAAGAAAAAACGTAGACGCTGCGTGCGGCTTAAGTAGTTTGGAGCCAATTTATCCAAATTGGCAAGATCTTTCAATTTTCGATAATGTAACAATGGCCAAAACAGTTTTTTACCTGATGGGCAATCAATCAAAAAGATTTTTGGTTCGTCGCTAGCGCGGGACTGTTGCACTAATATATTCCGCCAATGCAGATCATTATGACAAAATCGAGCCTGATGTAATTTTGATGTAATAGCAGCAAGTTGAAAAATAATCGCTTCTCGCCAGTGTTTCTCATAAAACTTTTCAGCTGAATTTTGGGACAGCTCAGATAATTCTCTGGTATCGCTAACACCTTCCGTAATCAAAACTCCTTTTAAGGTCTTCAATAAGAAAGTGTGTTCGCCATAAGCTACAACCCTAGCGGCGGGGATCCCTATTTGATTAAACCATTGCTGATTTTTTGTCTCTATGCGAAATCGTGATTGCCCGAACCAACTCGCCACACCTTTTGAGCGAAAATAGCGTTTCACAAAATAGGTCTTACCCTCTATCTCTTGCGAAAAAATTTCACTTTGACTGCTCTTGGATATGATCTTGCCCTCGAGCTTAAATACTGCCCTCATAGAGGAAAAAATATTTACAACTTCGGACTTATCCCACGGCGAAAAAATACGCCAAGTATTAAAGAAATGTAACATCTATTCTTAGACTTCCGTAGATTCGTTTATATCGGCAGCATAACCTTGAGGATTCATCGATTGCCAACGCCACGCATCGGTCACCATATCTGTCAGCGTCTTTTCCGCCTGCCAGCCAAGTTCTTGATTAGCTAACTGCGGGTCGGCATAACATGCTGCAACGTCACCAGAACGCCTTGGTGAAATTTGATAAGGAATGTCTTGTCCCGAAGCCTGCTTAAATGCATCTATTACTTCCAACACACTATAACCTCGACCTGTTCCTAAGTTATAAATCAGACAATCCTGCTCGCTATGAGTCTTCTCTAATAAATTTAAGGCCTTTACATGCCCCTTCGCTAAATCAACGACGTGGATGTAATCCCGCACTCCTGTGCCGTCTTCAGTTGCATAATCATCCCCAAACACTGAAACTTTTTCTAATTTACCCACTGCGACTTGTGACACATAAGGTAATAAATTATTTGGGATATCGTTTGGATCTTCACCAATCAAACCACTCTGGTGTGCACCCGCCGGATTAAAATAGCGTAGCAATACCACCTTAAGTGTATTGGCCGGTGCTTGAGTAATGTCCGCTAACATTTCTTCAATCATCAGCTTGGTACGACCATAAGGATTGGTTGCCGATAAAGGAAACGACTCATCAATGGGTACGGAGGCCGGATCGCCATAAACCGTTGCCGATGAACTAAAGACTAAATTATTCACTGAAAACTGCTGCATCACATCGACAAGCACCATGCTCGACACTAAGTTGTTTTGAAAATATCGTAATGGTTGTTCACACGACTCCCCTACTGCTTTTAAGCCAGCTAAATGAATCACCATCTCGATTTCATGGGCACGAAATACTTCTGCAAGTGGCTCACGATGACAGACATCAATTTGATAAAAATGCAGTGTTTTTTCGGTGATTTGAGAAATGCGATCTAAAGCAATATGGCTACTATTAGAAAGATTGTCGACCACAACAACTTCAAAGCCTGCGTCTAGTAACTCTACACAAATATGACTACCAATATAGCCGGCACCGCCGGTGACTAAAATTGTTTTTTTCATCTTATTCCTTCACGTCCATATTTAAGATTAACCGCAATTACTTTGCATGCTTAAGCTGAAGTTGCTGCTCAATAATATCAGCAGCCTTTTCCGGCATACTATAAAGGTCTTCCGTTTCAGCATATTTAAGACCGTTATCAGACCATTGTTGCAGTTTTTCTGTTTGCAGCATGTTAGCTAGGTTTTGTTCAAACTCTTGCGATTTGAAGGGAGCGGAAACAACGATCCCAGCCTTCGATTTGCTTACATGTTTAGCATAGCCACAAACTTGGCTAACAATGACAGGCAAACCGGCAACCATTGCTTCTAATATTACTGTACCCGTATTTTCTTTTCTTGCTGGATGTAACAATAAATCAGCAGCTAATAATAACTCTGGTATATCTTTACGCCCACCTAAAAATTCAATGTGTGTCTCAACACCCAACTTTTTAGCCTGCTCCATATAGCTTTTTAAATCGCCATCTCCAGCTATGAATAGTTTTGAGTTTGCTCTTTGCTTTTCGGGTAAAGCTGCAACAGCTGAAATAGAACGATCTACTCCTTTTGTATTGAAAGCTGTGCCTACCATCAATAACGCAAACTCATTTTCTTTAATATCGAGAGTCGCTCTTGTTTTTTTCCGTATTTCCGACCAGTTTTTGGGCCTTTTTCTATCCATTGAAATGCCTGGCGGCAACAATAATAACCGTTCATCTGGCGTAGCATAGTTCAACTTAAATAAATCACGCTGAACATCAGAGATCATTAATGAAACCGTCTGGCTATCTAAGCCAAACACTGCACGCTCGCACTGAGCATAAAATTGAAAACGTTGACCTAAACGATAGAAAAAATAGTTCTTCTGATTTTTTACTCTATCTAGATAACAAGGGTCCGCGGCATAATACAGATCTAATCCTGGAGTTTTATTAAAACCAAAAATCAAATCATATTGACCACTTTGTAGCTTTGGAGTGACTTGATTTATAAATTTTTTAACTTTGCCATGGTTGGTCCATGCGCTTACGGAAATGACATGTACATTAAATCCCTCTGGGATATCGCCATGCCACTCTAAAACATAGACATCGATTTCATAACCACGATCACGACATATCGTCATGATATTTAGAAAGTCTCTTGCTAAACCACCAAATGGGAAATACTTATACAAGCAAACTGCAATTTTCATTTTATATTCTCAAATCCACTGCGCATTGTACCTCGTATATAGGCATCGCTTTTGATGTGCAAGCTCATCATTCAATACCCTTAACTTAAAGCTGTTGGATAACAGTCAACATACGTTTAAAAACAACATTTATATCGTACTCCTGACTCACTTTCTGATACCCAGAAGCTCCCATTTGCTCACGCTTTACTTGGTCATCAACTAGAGAAGAAATCGCACCTTGCCACTCATCTGAGGTATTGATTAATAGACCTGAATGTTCATCTACGGCTTCGCCATTAACACCAACATTTGAAGATACTACAGGTAGACTCGCCGCCATATATTGCAGCACCTTGAGTGCGCATTTTCCTCGCGTCCAGTCATTATCCCTCATTGGAGCAATACCAATATCTGAACTTAGAAGCTCTTTAACTTCATTTTCTTCACTCCATGGAACAGCTATGACTGGTAATTTAGACTGGGGAAAATCAAAGTCAGCAATGATTTTTAATCGCAAATTAGCATGTTTGTCAGCTAGACTTTCTAACTGAGGCAGAATATCTTTTAAGTATTTTGAGGTGGATCGGCTACCTATCCAAACTAAATCTACATAGCTGTCAGGCTGTGCGGCTTGAACCTCATATTTTTTTATATTTAAGCTTGTAGGTATAAGCGTAACCGCCCCATTAAACTTTAATGCTGTTGCAGCCAGAAACTGATTTCCGGCAAAGATATGGTCGCTAACTTTTGCCATATGCATAAAACGTTTCATGCGGGTTTTAGAGGCAGAACCATCACTACTACAAAAGATAGCATCATCCATATCAAAAATAAGTTTTGTAGCTACCTTACGAAGTAACCAGGTCAATACAGCAGGAAAGGTTTTTCGTAAAACGATCACAATATCGGCCTTATAGGCTAGCTTTAATGTGTTCAGAAAAGCGTTTATCCCTCCTGAGACTTTCACGTGTTCCGTAAAGTAACCTGCATCATGAAAGAATGGATAATATTGCTGCCCACGATATCGAGTTGAGGCATCATTCTCCCCTTTTGAAACAAATAGAATATGTTTTGATTGCACTATTTAGTAAATACCGTATGGATAATATCACCACGTTTTGTATATTGCGCAAGCCAGATATATATCCGTGAAAGCTTGCGTCTCCAGCTAATTTTATTCGATGGTTCCCCTCTATTTCCAATCACATAGTCGACACTATTAAGTATGATTTTTGGGCTCGTACTGTAACTAAGCGAACTATTCTTCAGTCCATATTTCTGTGCTAATGCCAGCAAGCTCGTTGACGAGAATAAAATCAAATGTCTTGGTACTTCATTTGCGAACCATTTAGGCCCAAGGCAAGCTCTTCCTAATGCGTCACTATTAGGCGTTTCAATTATCAATTGTCCACCCGGTTTCAAGATCCGAGCTAATTCTTCCATAAAGGAATGTGGGGCAGGGACATGTTCAATTAAATGTCTCGCGGTGATCACATCAAAACTGTCAGAAGCCAACGATGCTGATAATAAGTCGCCATGATGAACATTTAGGTCTGCTGAATGACATACTTTTAAACCATCTTCACTCAACTCAACACCCTGAACCCGCCAGCCAAGCGAGCGCATTGTCAGTAAGTAACGACCATTACCACAACCTACGTCCAATAATGTTCCATTTTCAACATACTGAGGTTTTTCAAATTGATAAAATGGCGATACCATCAAAGAAAGAAATTTATATAAACCTGTAGGCATCAAGTTTCCATAGCCTTTTTTTCGCCAAAGTATCGCCTTTTTAAGTTGGCTTACATTTATAACCTGAGCCTTTTTATCATAGACAGAATAATTTGCAGGATAAAAGCTATTAATTTTCTCTAGGCTTGGCATAGGGTACTGGAAGACACTGATGCAGTTAGAGCAAGAAAAATAGTCATATCTTTCGTACTTATCGAACATCAAGTCCCTACTACTAAAATCATAATGTGCAACCTTGTTACAAACCGGGCAATTTACCTGCTTAATATCGCTATTCATTATTAAAAATACTCTTGGTAAATATAGTTAATTCTAGAAAATAAGTGATGTAAATGTTTCTTTAATATTCATATCCTGCCAGTTGCGGATAAACCGTTTTTTATCTTTATTAAAAGCCCGTTGAAATCTTCGATAGCTTGTATGCTCCTGCATGGCATCTAAATCGATCAAAATCACTTTCCCTGCAGCATCAATCAACAAGTTTTGTGCTTTTAAGTCACCATGACTAATTTGGCTGTTTTGCATCAACAGAAAAATATTATTGATTTGTTCCAACTCACTTTCTGTCGGCTGACGGGAGTGATAGACATCTAATAACTCCTCAGCCTGATGATACTCACTTATAAAATAAGCAACTGAACGAAACCAACCTTGGCGACGCTCAATAAACCCTAACGGCTTAAGCGTTGGCAAGTCGATAAACTCAAGTAAGTTCGCATTACGCCACGATACAGCTGCACGACTTTGCCGTAATGTTCTGCGTAATAAATGCCAAACATTTTTAATGTTATAACGCTTAACAACTAGGTCTATACCATCGATCTTAACTCTAACAACGGTTGCCGAGTTTCCCGCCTTTAAAACATCTCCTTGCGACATGAGCGCTTCGACGTCATTAATCAAATCAACTGAAATCTCATTGATAAAATCACGACGAAAAGCATATTCCGCTGAAAAAGTACGGCCATACTTGGTCATGGTGCATGTACGAAAACATTTATTCAGATATTCTTTTTTACGTCGCTGCCAGGCTTGTTTCAGTTGTTTAACAAAAAGCTCATGCGCTTCATCATTACATTGCCAGTTTCGTAGCAAGTAATAATGACTAAGTGACTGTATTATTTGGGCTTGTTCCAACGGCGGGAACTGGGCGACCAAACGGGCCAAATTTTTTAAACTCTTGGCGTTACTTAAGGGCTCGCCTTCACGCTCACATTCAACTGAACCAAGATCAATGAGGAATAACTTGCCATCCCGCAGCATGAGATTATCGAAATGAATATCGTCTTGATACGTGCCATATTCATGCAGCTTAGCCGTCAAAGAAAACAAAGCCAAAATGTTGTCTTTGTTGCCCCAAATTGCTTTGTCAGCAAAAGATTGGGCATTATCTAGAAACTCATAAACAACAGCATAATAACCATCTACATTTGCATGAGATGAAATAAGGCTCGGTACATCCGCACCGGCGGCTAATGCCAAGGCATGGCCACGAATTTCCTTGTTAAACTCACGTTCGCCTTTTTTCGCAGCAGAAAAGAGCTTGATCACGACATTTTGATCATTTTGCATTGCTCGTAAAACAAGACGTTTAGACGGTAATAATCTTAAAACTTCCGAACATTGATAACCTGAGTTCTTCGATAAGGTTAAATCAAAAGGCAGATCAAAACTCTTCTCACCTTGAAGAAAGGCTTCTATCTGTTGATTGATCGCTGTCGATGCCACCTGCACTTACTCAATCAGCAACTTGCCAGCACGTTTGCCGACGTTAGCCCAAAAACTGCTGTTTTTATCTAAATTTTCTCGCAACTTATCGCCAGAGTATATTTTAATAAAACGAAATAAATCACGTTTTGTTAACGGCACATCAGCCGCTGAAAAATACAAACTACCTAAATCTTTGATGATCCATCTTAAAGGCGTAGCCGATCGAATTTGGGCGCGATGCAAATCAATCAAAGATAATTGAGTCGATTCATCAATCGTATTATGCTCAGCAAACTTGTTATCTAATAAAAAATGACACAAATAAAAATCACGATGATTCATGCCATTTTCATGCATATCTTTAGCGATGAGAGCCAGTTTACGAATTAAGGTGATTTTAGTTTTGAATGTTGGCGGTGTTTGTTTCCACTGCTGGCCCAAATATTCCAAGCTCATGGTATCGGTCAGCTCATCCGTAATAATGAAAGAATTAACCTTCGCTGGATTTTTACCTCGTTCACCATATGCAGCAATGTTCATCGTGTCGATATTATGTTGTTCTAAAAACGTAATGGCTCGCCATTCATTCTTCGCACTGATCACTGGCGCTCGTAATTGAACGAGGTTTTTTATGATTTCCTGCCAACCGACACCAAGATGAAATTTCAAGAAATAGCTTTTATTACCCAATTCAAAACGTAACGTTCGGCGACCTTCTTTGTCTCGAAACACTTCACCTTGCAGTTTAGCTACAACAGAAAAAACGTCTTTATCTTGCCATTGTTCAGCAAGTTCGGACCTTAAATATAATTCTGTTGGCTTCATGTGTTATTGCTTTTTTCTATATTCAGATTTAAGTTCTATCGACAAAAACTTTATTCAATTCATCTTTGTCATAGCAACGTCTCGGTGTTTGGTACACTATCACCAAAATAATCCGAAATACTACCACCTATCTAGGTATAAGAGGTAAGCAGTGTCATTTACATCAACACTTAAACGTCACCAAACCATGGTCGAAGATTTGTATTCTCTCGATGAACAAGTGAATACCCTTCTTACGCGGATCGCTGAATGTCTAAAACAGGGCAATAAAGTCTTGTTTTTTGGTAATGGAGGCAGCGCTTCTGACGCGCAACACCTTGCTGCTGAGTTTGTTGTGCGTTATTACAAACAACGCGCGCCGCTTGCCGCCATCGCTTTAACCACCGACACCTCAATTATTACCGCCCATGGTAATGATTATAGTTTTGCGACAATTTTCGACCGCCAAATTCAGGCTTTAGCCAAAGAAGGTGACATCGCCATTGGTTTATCAACCTCTGGTAATAGCGACAATGTCATTAACGGTATTAAAACTGCCCAACAGGCTGGCTGTTGGACCTGCGCATTTACTGGCATCAGTGGAGGCGAACTACTCAACATTGCGGATGACTGCATTCGCATCCCATCAACAGAAACCGCCCGAGTACAAGAAGGTCATATCATTGTTGGCCACTGGTTATGTGAAGCCTTAGACGAACAACTTAACGAAACCGAATGACCCAAAAAACGTACACCACCGATGTAGTCATCATAGGTGCTGGCATTGCCGGTCTATGGTTACATCATCGCCTTAATAACATGGGCATCCACGCCCTATTATTAGAAAACAATGCCATTGGTAATGCACAGACATTAAGCTCACAAGGCATCATTCATGGTGGTGCTAAATATGCCATAAACGGCATCTTCTCCAAAGCGACCCAAGCTATTGGCGCCATGCCAGCACGCTGGAAATCGTGCCTGAACGGTGATGGTGATATTGACCTTAGTCAAGCCAAAGTCTTTGCTGAAAACCAACTGATGTGGTCTAAAGATCAACTTTCCTCAAAGATGGTGTCATTTTTTGCCAGCAAAGCGCTAAGCAGCCGCATGCAAACCGTCGACAAATCAGCACGCCCAGCCCTGTTTCAACATCAAGATTTTAATGGTGCCTTATATCAACTCGATGAGCCTGTCTTAGATATTGCCAGTGTTATTCAATGTCTGATTGAACCATGGCAAGATCGCATTATTCAATTTGCTAGCGACACCGACATCACATGGCAGCAAGACAACGGCCATATTCAATCACTGCAACTAGGCAATGACATTCAAATTAATGCCCAACAGTTTGTCTTAACCGCCGGTGAAGGCAATGAAGCCTTACTCAAGTCGTTAAACATCAAAAAACCGACCATGCAACGTAGACCCTTACAAATGGTATTGTGCAAAGCCAAAGACAAGACTCAGGCTTTACCTACCATTTATGCTCACAGTTTAGGTTCAGGCTCAAAACCCATCGCTACCATCACCAGCCACTTTGATAAAAATGACAATGTCGTTTGGTATATCGGCGGCAACATTGCCGAACAAGGTGTCGGCAAACCGTTTGAAAACATCATCACTGAAGCCACTGCGTTGCTAAACGACATCATGCCGTGGTTTGAGTTGCCAGAACTTGAATGGGCTACCCACTCAATCAATCGTGCCGAACCCAAGCAATCCGCCTTAACTCGACCAGATACCGCTTTTGTTGAAACAAAAAACAATGTGCATATCGCATGGCCAACCAAGCTCGCATTAGCGCCTGATCTTGCTGACAAAGTCATAGATAAAATCCAAGCAAACCTTCAAAAGGGTGAACATCAAACATTAACGGATTTGCCAGACATACAAATCAGCGAACCTTTATGGGATCGAGCTTTCAAATGACCGCCTATTTAGAACAACGTAATTTTATTGCCGACACGGGCGTAGCCGTTTCACCGTTAGGTTTAGGCACCGTCAAACTCGGTCGTGATAAAGGCGTTAAATACCCGAATAGTTTTAAAATCCCCGATGATAAGCTCGCCCTAGATTTATTAGCGCAAGCATGGGATCTCGGCATTAATCTGATTGATACCGCACCCGCTTATGGCAGCAGCGAACAACGTTTAGGTGAACTGTTACCTAAGCTGAATAAAGACTGGATCATCGCCACCAAAGTCGGTGAAAGCTTTGATAACGAAACCGGCGAATCCAACTACAACTTCACCCCAGAATTCATCACCTCCAGCATTGAGCAAAGCTTAAAGAAATTAAAGCGTGATGTATTAGATATTGTTTTAATTCACTCTGATGGCAATGACAGCCAAATCATCGAACAAGGGGCATTAGAAGTTCTCGCTGATTTAAAACAACAAGGTTTAATTCGTGCCACCGGCATGTCCACTAAAACCGTCGACGGCGGCTTATTGGCATTGCAACAATCTGACTTAGCCATGGTTATGCACAACCTTGACTATCAAGACGAGCAAAAAGTCATCGAACAAGCAGCACTTGATAATAAAGGCATATTTATCAAGAAGGCGCTTGCCAGTGGACACTTAACAAGTGATATTGCAAACAAAGACATCGTGCAGGCTAACTTTGATTTTATCTATCAACAGCCTTCTGTCTCCAGCATTATCATTGGCACTATTACTCCTGCACACCTTGAAGATAATGTAAATAAAGCAATTTTCGCTTTAAACAAACTGAAATAATGTTGCTCGTAATTGAATAACATGAAACATTTCAACCAGAAACTGGGGCACTCCACAACCAGATAAAGGATTAAAAATACTGTGACAATGGAATACTACACACACCCTCTTTTTCGAAACAAAACACGGCCTACAATAATAACAACTGGCCACTTTTTCCAAAAAAAGCATTCATTATCTTTGCCACATAAAACGCGCTGTTATGGGCAATAAAAAGAAATGACCATAGCCTCAAGAATAGTACTTTTAACAGCTTTTTGCTTGTTCATTAACGGCTGCCCAAGGAGCACTTACATTGAGCTATACAATAATACGAGCTCAAACCTTTCCATTAACATTGGCGGGCAACGAAACAAAGTATCATCTCAAGAGAGAATACGCTTGAAGTTTGCAGCACGCACCTTTGTCGTTAAATCTAGGCTGGGAACTTGGAAATATGGGCGCAGTATCATTCCCTATAAAGGTGAAGATGGTCCGTATTTTGACGGTACTATCCGAATCCAAGTTAACGAAGATGGTTTAATTTATGCCCTTAAACCAAAAAATACTGGCCCACTTCTTAAATTCAAAGAGCAGCCAGAAGGATTTCCAATTAAACCAAACGATTAACAAATCTCTATACACGGACGAACTAAAACGATAGGTCAAAAACCATGAAAATCATCGCAGTAATTGTTTTAGCTATAACTTTCCTTGCTTCATGTTCCTCAATGAAGCAAGGGAGCCCACCTCTTACAGGAAAGGTATTTTCTCAAGTTTCGGGAAAGTGGGACATGGTCGGAAATTCTGGGTTCTGTAAGTCTGGAACTGATATCGAAGAAATTCGCTTTTCAAATGATAACCGCACAGCCTACTTTGGAAGGCCTATTCCACCAATAGATGATGAAGGGAATCCGATATCAAGCTACACCTATCAAGTTCTATACAATGATGAAAATTCAATAACTATGATTGTAAATGGAGAAGATAGATTAACGGAAACTGGAGATAGAATGGTTTGGGTACTTATCATGATTGACTCTGATCATTTTACGTGGAGAGCTACGCACTGGAATATGGATGCTAGAAGTCAACTGATTATGAAGCGATGCGAAAATTAGGAAATAACCGAAAAGTAAGGACTACGTTAGAACTGCCTAACGTGCCTCGTGCCCCCTTTACTAATTCTCATAGGAAAATTCCAATATCATGAAAAAAATGATCCTTTTATTCACAATCTTGTTTTTATCAGCCTGTTCCCCTCAACACCCTAGCCAAAGTACTGCTCAAGCCAATGAACTCATAGGCTCTTGGGAGGGAGGAAATCCAAATCGTTCATGTGGTGCTATGTGGTGGACGATCACTCGTGATACTCATAATTATCAAATCACATTCTACAGTGACAAAGAGAGAAGAAACCCTCAAGGTCTTGAACAAGGGAAGTGGTGGTTAAAAGATAATTATTATTACGCTATAGCACCTGAGTATATGAGTGAACCCGATGTGTACTTTGTGGAAAAAATTAGTAATCGTGAGCTTCGATTTACTTCAGAAGAATTCGATGAATCTGGAATTTGCAAAGAAAAGTATCAATTCACCGATACGAAAGTATAAATATGGACGAGGGAGCCTAGCTCACTGTACTCAATGGAGGCGATAAAGCCAATTACAGTGTTAACTTAAAGTCGGGGATCATCGGTTAGTTTGGTACTATGGTGAAATAAACGCGAACTCAAACAAGGAAGTCTGTATGTTGAAATATGCTGTCTCTATCGCAGTGCTGTTGATCTCAGGTTGCGCAAACTACCAACCCGTTCCCGAAGGTTACACGGGCCCTGTTGCAATAGTAAAAGATACTGGATTTCAGGAGGATGGCACTACAGCACAGCTATTTGTTCTTGATAAAGTTGATGGCAAGAAAATCGATACCAGTTTTGAGGCAACGGTCCAAGCAAGTCATGGACAAGGCTTTGCATTAACTACTGTGTTTGAAGTACGTGACATACCAGCAAGACCAATGAAGGTTGAACTGTATGGCTCACATACAACAGCCGCCCCCATTCAAGCTATGTATAAACAATTGAACGGTACATTCTATTCCGTGCAAGGAGAAGTAGAATTCTCACCTCAAGCTGATCGCCGCTATGTTGTTAAGGGAAAGCTAGCTAAAGCCCAATCATCAATATGGATTGAGGATTCAGAGACTGGGGAGAAGGTTACTACTGTAGTCACTAAGTAGGTTTATGAACCCTCCTCTCCTAACAGAGCAACCATGCTCGTTACAGTTCTACTCGATTCTACGAGACACGCTAAAGCGCGTCCATGATCACGGCTATATAGGTTCTACATATGAAAATAGCATTATTTATTTTATCTGCACTAATTCTTTCGGGTTGTGCTGCTTCAGGACAGAATTTCAGTGGCCTTGAACCTATAAGCGAGACCGAAGGCAAGGTGTACCTCTACCGCCCATATAATTTTTTTCAAGGAGGAACGTGGCCAACTGTTTTCATAAATGGGGAAAAACGTTTTACATTGAAAAATCAAGGCTATTTAGTGCTTTCACTTCCAGCCGGGCAATATGACCTCAAAATTGGGAAATCACATTTCTTTGCAAATTGGATGTTTGATGATGTAGAAGGGAAATTAATTATTGAGCCTAATAAAATTTATTATTTGAAATTAGATATTGCATTTGAAGACTTGCAGGCCTACGGCACCGTAATGTCTATGTCTGGATCAGTTGGCTTAATTTCAATACCTGAAACTCATGCATTAAAAGACCTCAAAGAATTAAAATCTAGTATGTAATCCATAGCAAAAAACAGATGCACGCTCAATGCGTGCACCTGTGTATATTACGATTCCATATAAAACTACTAACAAATCAAGCAAGCGGGATGCCGTAACCGACGCCCATTCTTGAGGCGTTATGCTTTTTTACACGCCTCTAAAAACGCCTTATAAAACTCAACCGCGTCATAACAAGCTTCTGCACTGTCTTTACATTGGATATGATCTTCGGCGAATTTTTCACATTCTTTGGCACAACTTTCGGTGATAGTAACCGCCACTGTCAAATAGCCTTTCAAGTGTTTGGAGTTATTCGCCGTTAGGGTCAACAAGGCCTTACTGACAACGAGCAGCTCTTGTGTTGCAAGTGCACAGTCAGCCAATTTTGTATCGCCCATTTGAAACATATGCATTGCGTGCTGCTGGCAGATTTCAGCCATTTTGATGCATTCAAGCACATAATCCATTAACTCTTCTAAATGTGGATCAATCGGCAGATCATGATTCATCATGCTGTGATCAACTTCTGCAGCATGGGCGCTGAAAGATAGCCCGGTACCCAACATCGCCGTAAAAGCACTGACGCCTTTTAATAGCTTTCTGCGAGATGCGTTGGTTTCTGTTTTGTTCATGCTACTTCCTCATTTATAAACTAGTCGACTCATTAATTTGGTGTCCAGTATATCGTTTATCTATACATACACATTAAAGCTACATAAAAAGGCAGAGGTTAGTCTGCCTTTAGCTTATAGAGGGCGTTTACTTTTTTTTAATTATCTAACTCTATACCCATTCGTTGTGCACGCTGCTTCCATAGCTTGCGTGCCTCTTTTTGCATATCGACGGTATCGTCTTTTTCATCGACTATTTCTAAGCCCAGCAAGGTTTCTAAAATATCTTCAAGGGTGATAACCCCCTCGATACCGCCGTATTCATCTACAATCAGTAACATGTGCACGCGTCGTTCAAGAAACTCGTTGAAGGCAACAGATATAGTCGTTCTATCAGTAATAACGGTTAATTCCCTACTATAATCTGATAACAGTTTTTCGCCATTATCTCGAGCCTTAGCTAACAGCAAATCACTACGAAATACAAAGCCGGTAATGTTCTCTCGCTCACCCTCATAAATGGGGATACGTGAAAAGGGGATATGATCATGTTTATGAAAAAATTCCTCGACAGTCATTGAGTCTGATAAAGAGAACACCACAATCCGAGGGGTCATTGCTATCGTGACGGCTGCATTTTTCAACAACAATATATTTTTCAGTATGCGTGATTCTTGCTCTTCAATATGGCCTTCTTTACTACTTAGATCGGCCATCGCGATCATTTCTTGTCGACTAAACCCTGACAGTGTTGGCCCATCAGTTAACTTACCTGTTATTGATTCTGATAATTTAACAAAGGGATACAGCACAATCACCAGATACTTAAGGGTATAAGCCGTGGCTGGTGCCAATTGACGCCAATAATGCGCGCCTAATGTTTTAGGAATAATCTCGGAGAAGATCAGTATCAGTAACGTCAATATTGCAGAAGCAACGCCAACATAAGCGCTGCCAAAGACAACGGCAGCTTGAGCGCCAGCACCAGCAGCACCAACAGTATGAGCAATCGTATTCAAGGTAAGAATAGCTGCCAGTGGTTTATTGATATCGGCCTTTAGCTGCTTGAGCAAAGAACCAGCTGTATGCTTCTCTTCTTCAAGTAGGGCAATATGAACATTGCTGACACTCAGTAAGACTGCCTCGGCAATAGAACAGAGAAAGGAAAAGCCCAGTGCTATAAAAACATAGCTAATTAACAACCACATAATGTGCCCTTAGTTTGCATACAAATGAGTCTAACTTGGTTTAATCGGCTTTGGGTTGCCTTGTTTATCTATGTTCACATAGACAAACTCTGCGTCAGCCACTTTTTCAACCAACACATCACCCTCAGCTTTACGCTCAATATAAACCGCTATATCAATTAAGATTGATGATGTACCTACTTTTTGTATCTGACCATAAATACTGACAACATCGCTGACAAATACGGGGCGAATAAAGTGAAAATTATTAGCTGACACGGTGACGACACGGCCTTTGACATGTCGCGTGGCCACGATGCTACCAGCGATATCAACTTGTGACATGAGCCAGCCACCAAAAATATCTCCTTGCGCATTCACATCACTCGGCCGAGCCATAATTCTAAGAATGGCATGTTCAGCGGGAAGTTCTTGCATCTTAATGTGCCTCATAAAGTGTATTTATTTCGTCGGCATAAAGCGACAAAATATGTTGCCGTTTCGCCTTTAATGTCGGAGTTGATAGACCACTTTCTACTGTCCACGGATGCAATGAAATAACCAACCGTATTATTTGAGCATAGCTAGGAAAATCATGTAATTGTTGTTGAATTCTAGTCAGTAAAAATTTCTCAACAATTGGATTGTCTTTAAGCTCTTCCGGATCGCTAGTTGGCAGTACTTTTTCATGTGCTAAAAACGGCCACGCATCATCCGTCAATACAATTAACGCACTTAAGAAAGGTCTGCCTTCGCCTATAACTAAAGCATGCTCTATCAGTGGATCAGCGGCAATTGCCATCTCCATATCTGTCGGTGGAATTTTTTCACCATTGGCCAACACAATAATGTCTTTTAAGCGACCCGTGATATGAATAAACCCTTCACTATCCTGCATACCTAAGTCACCGGTATGCAACCAGCCATCTTGATCAATAATCTCAGCGGTGGCTTGTGGGTTATCCCAGTAGCCCAACATCACGCCTGGGCTCTTCACTTTTAATTCACCATTTTTATTAAACTGTACGGTGACATCTTGCAGTGGCAAGCCGATACTTCGTGGTAGGTTGTGTTCCCGTTTATTAACCCCTATCACTGGGCTGGTTTCGGTTAAGCCATAGCCTTGTAATATAGGCAGTCCAAGCGCAATGAACGTTTTGGCCACGTTTTCTGCCAATGGCGCGCCACCACAGATCGCTACCCGTAATCGTCCGCCAACACGATCTTGAATTTTCTTGCCAATCAGGTGATTGAGTAAGGGGTAAAACAATAGAGCCGGATGCCAACCACTACGGCCTTGTTGATATTCAAAGTGCATCCAACCCACCTCAATCGCATAGTGAAAGAGTTTTTGGGCGATCACTGATTGTGTTTTTAACTTATCTTGAACACGGTTATAAATACGTTCATAGATCCGTGGCACGCTGATTAATACAGTGGGTCGTTGTTCAAGTAAATCTTCAGCTAACTGGGGAATTGAACGTGCGTAGATAATCGTTGCACCCGCCATAATCGGCAGGAAATAACCGATACTGCGTTCCAAGGTATGTGACAAGGGCAAGAACGATAAGAACGTATCATTCGGATAAATCGGCACACTTTGCATGCCACTCCATGCATTCCATAAAATATTGTGATGACTCAGCATCACGCCTTTCGGGTGCCCTGTCGTGCCAGAGGTATACACAATGGTCGCCAATGCATGCGGATCGATATCGGGCAGTGTTACCTGCACATGTTCGTCATGACTTAACCACATTTCAGCCGACCGCCAATTATCCAAGCGACTTTCGGGTGGCTTTTTAGAGAGCGTAACCACTCGGTTTAAGCGGGTTAGTACACCATGTTCGATCAGCTCTTGATGTGCTGAAATATCATCTAATAACAACAAGGTGGTATTAGAATTTTCCAATATATAGGCCGCACTATCGGCACGATCATTTGGATATAACGGCACAGTAACTAAGCCCATGCTCAACGCTGCTAAGTCAAAAATCGCCCATTCCATGCAATTTCGTAACATGATGCCAACCCGGTCTCCGGGTTGAAGGTTTTCATTAGCAAAACCATGGCGCCAACGGTTAACAGCATTTTCCATTTCCTGCCACGTAAGTTGATACCACTCTTGTGTCACTTCATTAAATTGTCGACATGCAATAGCTGATGGGTTGCGCTTTACTCGCTCTGCAAATAATCCCGGTAAATGTTGCGCAATATCAAGTGAGATAACGTCGGTTTGAGCTGTCATGATAAATCCTCCCAGCCTGAATTAGGCTTAAATTGAGAACCAATATCGGAACATAAGCGCTCTAGTTGTTGAGTTAATGTTTCAACACCTTGTTGCTGTAAATAATGCATTGGGCCACCACGAAATGGAGCAAAACCAGTGCCAAATACCATGCCCGCATCCAGTAGTTCTGCATCATCCACAATGCCTTCATCCAGGCAAGCAACACATTCATTAATAAGCCTCAGAATAAGTCGCTGCTGGATCGTGCCACTATCGGCATAGTCCGTCGGCAAAGACGTTATGATCCGCTTATTATGTTTGTCATAACGATAGAAGCCTCGACCAC
Organism: Methylophaga sp. 42_25_T18; assembly: GCA_002163085.1. Taxonomy (GTDB): domain Bacteria; phylum Pseudomonadota; class Gammaproteobacteria; order Nitrosococcales; family Methylophagaceae; genus 41-12-T18. The sequence continues at coordinate 82,853 of MAAJ01000001.1, forward strand.
TTTTACGACCCAACTGTTTTTTAGACACCTTTTTATCCAAATTACTGGGAACCGTTAAATCAAAAGAAGGCGCCAAAATCGTGGCCACAGACAAACAAATATCTAGGCCTACTGCATCGGCCAGTTCAATTGGCCCCATTGGCATGCCAAAATCAGTCGCGGCCTTATCGATCGCTAGAATAGGAATACCCTCTTGTTCCATTTGTACGGCTTCGAGTAAATAGGGCATTAAAATACGGTTCACTAAAAACCCCGGCGAACTTTGCACCGGCAATGGCAAACGACCTATTTGACGAACAAAGGCTGCCGCCTGTTTTTGCCATTTTTTAAGTGTGGTTTTACCGTGCACAATTTCAACTAATTGCATTTGAGCAACGGGATTAAAAAAGTGAAGCCCCACTAATCGCTTGGGTTGCTTTAAACATTCCGCCAGCGATTCCAAAGGAATGCTGGAAGTATTTGTTGCTAGTACTGCATCAGTGCGTAATTGTGGTTCTATAGTTTTAAACAAAGCTTGTTTGGCTTCAAGGTTTTCAAAAATTGCTTCGATAACGACATCGGCTTTGGCTACGCCATTACCTGCCACATCAGGTATTAACCTATCCACCGCCGCTTGCACTAAATGAGCGACTTTAAAGCGGCGTTTAAATAAGGTATGTGCACGTTTTATTGCTGGTGCTATCTGTGCGGCTGATTGATCTTGCAGTGTTACTGTCAATCCACGTAAGGCACACCAGGCAGCAATGTCTCCGCCCATAATGCCTGCACCTATGACATGCACATGTTGTGCTTTAAATTTGCTTTGCTTGCCAAACGCTTTAAGGCGATCTTGCAATAAGAATAATCGAACTAAGTTCTGTGCGGTATCTGTTTGAATTAACTTGGCTACCGACAGTGCTTCTGCAGCAAAATAGTCTTGTCGGTTGGCTGGCTGTTTTTGCCATAGTTCAATCAAATCAAAAGGCGCAGGATAATGCTCTGGGTTGGCTTGTTTTTTTGTTTGCCGACGAATAACAAATGCAATTAACGGTCTTAATAACGTCGCGCCTAAAACTCGCTGCCATCTTGGTGTCTGCTGTTTTTTTGGTGATATGTTGATCACATCACGCACGACACGTTCTAATTGTCTGTTAGGGGCAATACGATCAACGACAGTTACTTTTTTGGCTGCACGAGCAGACAATGCTCTGCCCGATAACATAATGTTCATTGCTGTGAATACACCCACGGCTTCGATTAACCGCACACTGCCGCCATAGCCTGGATGTATGCCTAATTTCACTTCTGGCAAACCAATACGAGTATTCATAGCATCGTCAGCTACGCGATAATCACAGGCTAAGGCTAACTCCAAACCACCACCCAAACAAAATCCATGTATCAACGCGACCGTTGGGCAAGGCAATGCTTCCAATCTAGTGAAGATATCTTGCACTTGTCTAATTGCAGCGTAAGTTTCATCAACAGATTGCTGTTCAGCAAAAGAGTTAATATCTGCTCCTGCAAGAAAACCATTTTCCTTAGCAGATCGAACCACAAGACCTTTTGGTGGCGCTTCAGTCAATGCATCAAGCACAACTGACAACTCGGTAATGACCGCTACTGTTAAGGTATTGGTCTGGCTCTTTGGCACATCAAGCGTTAACCAGACGATATCACCGCCATCAACCGTTTTATGCCAAGCGGTTTTTCTCCTGCTAGTCATAATGTTATTCCTTCTGTGGAAATCAGCATCGCCCCACCTTGGCCGCCACCAATGCACAGACTAGCAATGCCGGTTTTAGCCTTGTTGCGTTGTAATACATTTAGTAGATGCAATACGATTCGAGCACCGGTAGCACCAACAGGGTGACCTAAAGCAATGGCGCCACCATCAACATTGAGTCGGGATGTATCTATTGCTCCAAGAGTTGTATCTAGGGCAAGTTCATTGAGGCAATAATCCTCACCCTGCCAAGCAGCTAAACAAGCCTGAACTTGCACGGCAAAGGCTTCATTGATTTCCCAATAATCAATATCCTTCAGCTTCAAGTTATGACGATGTAATAACGGGGGAACCGCATGGGCTGGGCCCAAGCCCATTTGTGATGGCTCTAAACCAGCCCAATGACAATCAATAATTTGGCCTAAGACGGGTAAGTTATATTCTTTGACCGCATCTTCAGAGGCGAGTAACAAGCATGCCGCCCCATCCGTTACCTGAGCGCTATTACCTGCACTGACCAAACCTTGTCGGTCAAAGACCGGCCTTAGCTTGGCAAGCTTATCTAAACTACTATCAGCCCTAAGTCCACTATCATCGTCGAACACGCTGCCATCTGATGCAATAATTGCTTCAATTTCAGTTAAAACATCATTTTCAACCGCTGCGGCTAGTTTTTGATGACTCGCCAAAGCAAACTCATCCATCTGCGTGCGATCAATACCAAAACGATGAGCGAGAATTTCGGCTGTTTGTCCCATCGATAATCCAACAGTCGGATCTCGTAGGCCTCTTAACAAACCAATAACGGGTGCAAATAAGGCAGGTCGTAGTTTTGATAACGCACTGAGTTTGGCTTTGAAAGTGCGAGATTTTTGCCAAGCTGCGAGCCATGTCACCATTTCAGGTTTTAATAATAGTGGTGCACGACTCATCGCTTCACAGCCACCAGCCAAAACAAGATCACTGCGGCCAGTACTGATATTACTTGCAGCACTGTCTAAGGCTTGCATACCTGAGGCACAGTTCCGCTGTACCGTCCACGCAGGAACATCATGACCACAACCAAGACGTAATGACACAATGCGTGCGATATTGGTTTCATCAGGGCTAGGCATAACACAACCCAGAATCACCTCATCCAAATCAGATGGTGAAAACGAGTGTCGATTTAATAAGGGCCGCGCTGCTGCAACAGCAAGATCACTACTACTAAATGGTCCCGGCTTGCCCCTTGCTTTGATAAATGGCGTGCGACTACCATCAACGATGTACACTTTTCGGTTGGTATAAGCAGGCCTTGCAACGTTTTTGTTCATGAGGCAGTTTCCTCAAGTTGAGCGTTAAAATGATCAACATCAATGACTTGTCGACGTGCGGTTCTTGCTGATAAAACGAGTTGATATTCTTCGTCTGTTATCAACTTATTTTCCAACGCTAACTCTGCTGATTTATAGGCTGATTTCGCAATTTTTTTCTCTAGCGGAGCAGCGAGCACACAAAGTCTGAAGGCATATTCCAACTGACCCAGCGTTTGTTGCTGATCGCTGGGGTTATATATACCGTTAATTAAGCGATCACGACTAGCACTTGGCTCCATAATATGTTCTGCCAGTGCATGAGTTAATTTATCCGAAGGTGCTTTATATCGAGGGCCTAAAGGGAAAATAACTATCTTTAAAAAGCCCGCCATTAAGCGGTTAGGCAAATTATCCATCAGCCCCAGTAATGCTTGTTGTGCTTGATAAATAGATTCTTCGCTGGCCCAGCGTGCCAATATCAAATCATCGTGTTGATTTTGATGTTGATAAAACCGTAATGTGCTTGATGCCAAATAGAGATGACTTAATACATCACCTAAACGTGCTGATAAGGATTCGCGGCGTTTTAAACTACCGCCTAAGATGGCAAGGCTGACATCGGTGGCTACGGTCAGTGCAGCACTTAAGTGATTTAACTGCTGATAACACGCTCGTAACGGTGAATCAGGCACGGTGCTAAACCGACCTTTACTGATACCAAAGAAAAGGCTTCGGGCAATATTGCTTAAGGTATATTTGAGATGGGCCGTCACTACCTGCTCAAACTCCTGAACAGCCTGCTGCTTATCTTCAACAACAAGTGTGGACATTTCTTTTAAAACGTAGGGATGGGCGCGAATCGAGCCTTGGCCAAAAATGATCAGGTTACGCGTTAAGATATTCGCACCCTCCACCGTAATGCTAATCGGTATCGCTTCATAAGCATGTGCCAATACATTATGCGGCCCAAAACAAATGCTTTTACCACCATGAATATCCATTGCGTCATTAATCACTCGGCGCATGGTTTCAGTGAGGTGATATTTTGCAATCGCTGATAATACCGCTGGACGCTCCCCATCCGTCACTGCCTGAGCAGTCGTGATACGTACTGCATCAACCATATAGGTTAAACCGGCCATGCGCCCCAGCACATCGGCCACCCCTTCGAAGCGACCGATAGGCAGATGGAATTGTTCACGTATACGAGCATAAGCACTGGTTGTTTTAATCGCTAATTTGCTGGCACCGGCACTTAATGCGGGCAATGAAATAGAACGTCCCGCTGCCAATGATTCCATCAGCATCGACCATCCTTTGCCAGCATATTCAACGCCGCCGATGATCCAATCCAAAGGAATAAACACATCCTTGCCCCAGTTAGGCCCATTTTGGAATGCCATGCCCATTGGCCAATGGCGACGACCGATATTGATTCCCTTGGTATCGGTTGGAATCAATGCCAAAGTAATACCAATATCACCTTTATCACTCAGTAAATGTTCTGGGTCATAAAGATGAAAAGCCAAACCAAGCAGAGTCGCGACTGGGCCCAAGGTGATATAACGTTTTTCCCAGTTCAGTAAAACGCCGGTAATTTGTTTACCTTCAAACTCCTGCTGACAAACAATGCCGGTATCAGGCAGATTGCTTGCATCACTACCCGCTTCAGGCCCTGTTAACGCAAAACATGGAATATCTTCACCACTGGCAAGCCGCGGCAGGTAATAATCTTTTTGTTTCTCCGTGCCGTAATGAAGTAACAGTTCGGCAGGTCCAAGTGAGTTAGGCACCATAACGGTGACCGCTGCCGTTAGACTTCGACTGGCCACTTTCATCACCATCTCTGAATGTGCCAAAGGTGAAAAGCCTAAACCGCCATACTTTGTAGGAATAATCAGACCAAAGAATTGTTGCTGTTTAATAAATGACCAAATATGAGGTGGTAAATCATGATCTTTATGCGTGATTTCCCAGTCATTGAGTTGCTCACACAATTGTTCTGTAGGCCCATCGAGGAAAGCTTGCTCCTCTGCAGTTAGTTCATGTTGCGCACTACTTAACAATAAATCCCAATCTGGTTTGCCACTAAATAGCTGACCATCCCACCAAACGGTTCCTGACTCCAAAGCTTCCCGTTCAGTGGCTGAAATAGGGGGCATTGCCTTTTTAAAGGCTGAGAATGCAGGCTTGATAAGCAACTGACGACGCAAGTTTGATTGCATAAGAATAACCAAGCAGACAAACACAACGACGAGCCCTATTAAATAAAGCTCAACGTTCAGCGATATAAAAATGAGTGTGGCTAATAAAGCGAGAATCCCTACGTACTTCATATCAACCCTCTTATTTATCTGGTGGTTTTTCACCTGCTTCAGTCATGGGAATAATGCAATCTCCTTGTTCGTTACACTCATACCCCTCTTCATCCCAAGGCAAAAAGCGATATGTCGCCATCTCATCTAAGCCAATAATGGGATATTTAATAATGTCGAAATAAGGAGAATAATCGAAATCTTTGGGTGTAAATAATTTGAGATTGCGTTTATAAAAACGCAAACCGCCACCTTCTGTTTGCTCAACGATGGGTAAAATCGGAAATCGTACCGTAGTAAACGCCTCTGCCAACATGGATGAGCAAATTGTTTTGGTAGATTCACCCGCATGATATTGAAATAACGTTGAACGCCAACGGCCAGGAACAAGGCTATATGGCAATAAAAATCGGGCGAGATCAAACAATTGTCTGAAGTTGTATTGATAACCTAGTTTGCCAAATGTATTTTTAATGACGTTATTACGGTCATTCATGGTGAGGTTTCTAGGTCGACAAATGCGTAAATGCTCTTGTCTATATTTGCTCAAGGGGGTGACGATAGTACCCTGCCCCAATAACGTTTCGATAATTAAGTGGGTATGAGGCGTAGTGGCATAATGTGATATTTCATCAGGGGCAATGCCTGCAACGTCCAATTGGTGGTAGTTTCCCAAGTAGAGCACTGAATGGCTCCAAGCACTTTGGGTGATTTTTTTAATTATGTCACTAACGCGACTACGCCCCTCCACCAGAATAATATCGCCGGGACGGATCTCATCACATAAACGTTCAAAATTGGTTTGGGAAGGTGCATCTGGAGCGAGATCGGCTTCGCGAGTTAGCCAATCGGTGAATCTACTTACTGCCCATTTTCCTACCGAAATCATACTAATTCCTAAGGATTGCAATAACTTTACTCATCTCCATTAAAACAACTAGCACCTAAAAAAGCAAGATCGCCCACTACCGAAAACAGGAAGTTAAGTTTTTGTATATAATAAAAATTTTGCTGACTTAACTGCTTAAAATAGATGTCCGTGAAGTTTTTTTACTCTTTAATTTGAACTAACTCTATTTCGCATACCTTATGCTTATGGACATCCCCATTTAACATACGAATGACTCGGCTAAAAAGATAAGGAGAAATCAATGGGAAGGCTTGTTACTAGTGGCAATGATATCGTCTGGAAATACGTAGTCGCCGAACAAAGTTCTGAAATGTATCGAGTACCAATAGATGTCGGTGTCGGAGAACATGTATTAATTAAATATACTCACGATGCCATGCGAGATGAAGAAGTTACATATGAAATTGTTGATCCTGAAAAAGAAGAGTTTGAAGCCGATATTCTCAAACTAAAAAAGCAAGATCTCTCAGCACTGAAAGGCTACGTCAGTAACAATACAACTACCACCCCATGGTACTTTAAATTCATTGGTAAAAAGACTCCAGAAAACCATTTTGTAAACATGGTTGCAGCGTTTGCAGATTACGTTGAATTAAATGGTGATGTGGAGCTATTTGGGGAAATGTGAACCTAACAAGTCTCTATTCGACAGTGAATACCAGAGTAATCAGCCCCCATAGCTCAAAGTTAAAAATGAACAGTAAACTACAAAATTTATCAGAGATTGTCGCTAGGGCGAATGATGTGTTCTATAGCAAACTTGATTATGTCGATACTCTAATGCGAATCAAGACATGACTGCAGATGAAATCACCATCTTAACCCCGTTTTTATCGCCCTCTAAGAAGCTATCTTTTATGGATAGAGTGGGTAATGTTTGAGCGTAGCGAGTTTTTATCCACGCCGTAAAATATAGTTTTTTAGAGGACAAGCGATAATGTCGGAGGCCTTTTTCTTTGGTTCGTTTCTTTTGGGCGAGCAAAAGAAATGAACGCCCTGCGGCAGCGAAAATAACAAATTTAATTAATCAACATTACCCTGATTAATCTTCTCAACAATCGCCGTAGTAGAACAATTCGGTGTCATGCCCATGACCTGAACCTCACCACCATATCCTTCAACAATCTCCCAACCAACCACGCCTTTCTTATCGTAGTCACCACCTTTAACCAAGATATCAGGTTGAATCTCGCGTAATAACGCTTCTGGTGTATCACCTTCAAAACAAGTAACCCAATCCACATCGGCAAGTCCGGCCAATACAATAAGTCGACGTTCGGCAATATTGATGGGCCGACCAGCACCTTTAAGCTTCGTCACTGACTCATCCGAATTAATCGCCACAATTAAACGATCACCTAATGCTCGTGCTTGTTGCAGATAACTGACATGGCCAGCATGCAAAATATCAAAACAGCCATTGGTAAACACTACTTTTTCGCCTCGCAGTTTGGCTTGTTCTGTGACTAGTTTTAATTGCTCCAAAGTCACCGCACCAGCAAAACTATGATCGGTATCATGTTCACCCTGATGGCGTTGATATTCAACTTGCAGCTCTGGCCCGCTCACTGTGGCTGTACCCAATTTACTGACCACAATGCTGGCAGCAACATTAGCCAAGGTCACTGCTTTTTCTAAATCTTCACCCGCAGCTAATACTGAGGCAATGGTGGAAATCACGGTATCACCTGCACCGGTCACATCCGCCACTTCTTTGGCAATAGCAGGTAAATGGAATTCTGGCTGATCTCGACGAATTAAGGTCATACCGTGTTCGCTACGTGTGATCAGCAAAGCGTTGATATCTAATAATTCGATCAAGTGTTGGGCTTTTTTAATTAAATCCGCTTCTGATTCTACCTTGCCGACGATGGCTTCAAACTCAGTCATATTGGGTGTGATCAGGTCAGCACCATTATATTTTCTAAAATCAGTACCTTTAGGATCTACTAACACCGGCACATTGTGTTGTTTAGCCAAAGCAATCCAATATTGAGGATCAGCCAATGTACCTTTGTTGTAATCGGATAACACCATGATCGACGTATCAGCCATCATAGGGTCAATCAAGGCTGTCATCGCTTGCCATTCATCATCAGCAAAACGCTGTTCAAAATCCATGCGTAATAATTGTTGGTGATTGCTGATCACACGTTGTTTAACAATGGTGTCGTTATTAGCTGTTTGGTGGAACGCACATTCAATACCCACTGAGTTCAAGCGCTGCTGCAAGGTATTGGCAGCGCGATCTTGGCCCGTTATGCCACCAATTCGACATGTTGCACCTAGAGAGGCAATATTCATCGCCACATTGGCCGCGCCGCCCGGTAAATCTTCCATGCGTTCGACATTCACAACGGGTACTGGTGCTTCAGGTGAGATGCGGCTGGCTTTGCCGTAATAAAAGCTATCCAGCATCAAATCGCCGATAACCAATACTTGTGCACCATGAAATTGTGGAAATTCGTGTTTCATAAGCCTTCTTTATGTGTTGTGTTTACAGCAAGTGTAGCGATAGCGTTTATTGTGCTGGTAAATGTGTTTTGAGTCTATGCCAAACACTGTCTGCATCGATATTAGCCATGCACACTGGTTGCCCCTGCTCTGCATTGTCTAACGGGCAGAGCCGCTTATAACAAGGCGAACAATCCATATCACTAATGATATGGTGCTGTTGTTGACCATAGGTACCGATCAGTTGGGTATCGGTAGCGCCATAAATAGTCACCGTTGGAATATTTGCTACGGCGGCCAGATGAGCCAAACCGGTATCACTGCACACGGCACCACGTGCTTTTTGAGTCAATGCGGCCATATCGTTCAGTGACAGTCTGGGTAGTGCGTAAGCATGCTCACTGACTTGAGCTATTTGTTGAGCGCGTTGATATTCTTCATCATTACCGCAAGGCAATAAGACCGAATAACCTTGTTCCACTGCTTTTTCCACTAACGCTTGCCATGATGCTTGTGGCCATAATTTAGTCAGCCAGCTGGCATTATGAACAAACATTAAATAACGTTCGGGTAGCTCAAACTCTAGTTCTGGCAAGCTGTATTGATCGAGGGCCACACCATAGTCTGCTGCCGTATTAGGCTTGCCATAGTTCAGCACTTTTGCCATTAACTCACGTAACTTTTCTATGGAGTGTTGTTTTAACTCAACTTGATAGTGATGTTTGTAGGCCCAGTGAGCTGGTTTTTCACGACAGTGTTTTTTATCAAGGCCGTGCACTTCGCCTTTTCTTAACCACGAGACAAAGGCGCTTTTAAGATTACTTTGTAGATCGATGATCACATCATAATCGTGTGCGTTTAATTCTTGGTAAAAGGTCGGTAGACGCCCATCTTGCCATGCTGTGATCGGTTGTTTTCGCCATTGTCGATGTGCTGTTTTGATCACCCGTCGAACATTAGGATGCCACAAAGGTACATCGGAAAACGCTTGGTCGACCACCCAATTAAACTCTATCTCTGGAACAGCCTTCGCCGCATCCGTTAATGCAGGTAAAGCATGCATTAAATCGCCCATTGAGGTTAATTTAATGATGAGTACTTTCATTGTCGGTATCAGATTCCGTCCAACGTTAATGGGGTGTCTCGGTGTTGCAATAAGATTTTTAGAAAGGCAGCCGGATCTTTTATCTGCGTCAGTTCACCTTCTCGTGGAAATAACTTATCTTGCAAGCGCGATAACCAAAAACGTAAGGCTGCGGCTCTTAATACTAGATTCCAGTCAGCGTGTTCTGACTCTGTTAATGCACGTTGCTTGATGTAAGCAGTCATCAACGCTTGATAACGGCTTTGCTCGATTAAGCCCGATTCATCTACGCACCAATCGTTGACCATCACTGCCAAGTCATAAAGTAGGTATTCGTCACAGGCATAATAGAAATCGATAATGCCTTTGAGTTCATCGCCATCAAACAGGGCATTGTCACGGAATAAATCTGAATGAGTTACGCCTGTTGGCAAGTCTAAATCTTGATAACCGGCTTGGCATGCTAGTTCATTTTTTAAGATGGTTGCTGATTCAACACCTAATAAAGGCAAAACCACATCTGCAATTTCACGTCGCCACTCTGGGCCACGTTGTGTAGGTCGACGAGATTGAAATTCTTTTCCTACATTATGCATTTTACCCAAGACATCACCTATCGCGGTGCATTGCGCTAGGGTGGTCACACTATTTATGCCGCGTCCCGAAAGCCTTAAAACTAAGGCTGCGGGTTTTCCACATAGTGTTTTTAAGTAATCACCATTTTTGTCCGCCGCAGGGTGGGCGGATGGAATGTCATGCTGATAGAAGAACGTCATCACATCAAGAAAATAGGCCAATTCGCCAAACTCATGCTGCTCGAACAAGGTCAAAACAAACTGGCCCTGATCTGTAGTGACAAAGTAATTGGTGTTTTCTATGCCGTCACTGATACCTTCATATGAAAGCAATTCACCTACCGCATAGTCACCCAAAAACGCCACCAATTGGTCGCGTCCAACTTCTGTATATACCGACATTTTTAACTCAGAATTTAAAGAGTGTTTACCACTCTAGCAAGATCCAATTTGGCACTAACATACCGTCCAAATCATGCTGGGTAGTTTCTAAAGAACCGTCACCATCAGTATCCATAAAGTAATAAGGATGACCGACTGTTGGTGTCACTTTAATCATATAAAGCTGACCGTTCAGACGATATTCTTCAATCATACGATCTTCTTTTTGAATGATATTTACTTCAGGTTCAATGGTTTCACCATCCGCTAATGGCGCAGGAATAACCGGTGGTTTTTCTAGATATGCGTCACCCGCCCAAACATTAACTGACATTAGTAAGGCAACTACGCATACAATAGCGGACTTGTTAAACATGATTTATGCTCCATTTAAGTTCGGATAAAGATAGCATTTCCGATGCGATGATTAAAGCAAATCTATCACTCATTATTTATAACAATTAACTATGACTCAATCTGCCCCTTTTATACTTGTTGATGGTTCTTCTTATCTTTATCGTGCCTTCCACGCAATGTTTAAAGCTGATTTACGTAATGCTGCTGGCGAACCAACGGGTGCCGTGCGTGGTGTTACCGCCATGCTGAAACGGCTCAAAAAAGACTACCCCAACAGCAATGTTACCGTCATTTTTGACGCCAAAGGTAAAACGTTTCGCGACGATATCTACTCCGAATATAAAGCACAGCGCCCTCCTATGCCGGACGATCTGCGCGCACAAATTCAACCTATTCATGACATTGTTCGAGCGATGGGCTTCCCTTTACTATCTATTGAAGGCGTGGAAGCTGATGACGTTATTGGCACTCTGGCGCGTCAAGCAACTGAAAAAGGCATCGATGTTGTCATCAGTACGGGTGATAAAGACATGGCTCAACTCGTTAATAAGCATGTCACTTTAGTTAATACCATGACCGAAACCGTCATGGATATTGAAGGTGTCAAAGACAAATTTGGCCTACCTCCTGAATTGATCATCGACTATTTAGCGTTAATGGGCGATAAGGTTGATAACATTCCCGGCGTGCCGGGTGTTGGTGAAAAAACGGCATTATGTTTATTGCAAAATTTGCACGGACTGGATGTTATTTATGAAAACTTAGAAGCCGTTCGTACATTAGACTTTCGCGGCGCCAAGAAGATGCCTGAAAAACTGGCTGAAAATAAAGAATTAGCAGAACTCAGTTATCTATTAGCCACCATCAAATGTGATGTTGCTTTGGACCAGCACATTGAAGAGCTCGTAAATAGCCCACAAGATAACGCGGCACTGAGCGATATCTTCAACAAAATGGACTTTAAAAGCTGGATTACTGAACTATCATCTCAACAAGCAGGTATTTCCACGCCAACACCGGCAGCAATCCCTGAGCCAGTAGCCGCGAATTACGAAACAATTTTGTCTGAAGAGCGTCTGCAATATTGGTTAGATCAACTTCAACACGCTGAACTATTTGCCTTTGATACGGAAACCACCAGCCTCAATTATCTTGATGCTCGCATCGTTGGTTTGTCGTTTGCAGTCAAAGCTGGCGAGGCTGCCTATCTGCCTTTAACCCATGATTATGCAGGCGCACCCGAACAACTCAATATTGATACGGTATTGGCCTTGTTCAAGCCTTTACTAGAAGACCCAACACAATTTAAAGTCGGCCAAAACCTCAAATATGATCGCCATATTTTATTAAATCACGACATTGATCTTCAGGGCATTCAACATGACACCATGTTGCAATCTTATGTACTTGATAGCACGGCCACTCGTCATGATATGGATTCCTTGGCAGAAAAATATCTAGGCCGTTCGACTATCCATTTTGAAGATATTGCTGGTAAAGGAAAAAAACAACTTACCTTTAACCAAATAGGCCTTGAAGAAGCAGGCCCTTATGCCGCAGAAGATGCTGATATCACTCTGCAGCTGCATCAAACGTTATGGCCTCAAATTCAGGCCCTGTCTGCTTTAGTTGAAGTCTATCAGCAGTTAGAAATGCCCTTGCTGCCAGTGCTGAATACTCTAGAACGCAATGGCGTCAATATTGATATTTGGATGTTGCAACAACAAAGCGATCAACTTGGCCAAAAAATAGACCAATTAGAACAACAAGCTTGGGAAGTTGCTGGCGAAGAATTTAATCTAGGCTCACCCAAACAATTACAAGTGATTTTATATGAAAAGCTTGAATTGCCTATTTTGAAAAAAACACCAAAAGGCCAGCCATCGACAGCCGAAGGGGTCTTACAAGAATTGGCAGATGATGGCTATGAATTACCGCAAGTGATCATGAGCTATCGAAGTTCGAGCAAACTCAAATCAACTTATACTGATCGCTTACCTGAACAGGTTAATCGCACTACCGGTCGCGTTCATACTTCTTATCATCAAGCCGTTACAGCTACAGGTCGTTTATCTTCCTCTGATCCCAACCTGCAAAATATCCCTATTCGTAGTGAAGAAGGCAGAAAGATCCGTGAAGCCTTTGTTGCCCCTGATGGTTATACCTTATTGGCTGCCGATTATTCACAAATTGAATTACGCATTATGGCGCACCTATCTCAAGATCCCGGCTTATTAAAAGCCTTTGCCGCCGGTGAAGATATTCATCGCCATACTGCGGCGGAAATCTTTGGTGTTGAATTAGAGCAAGTCAGTACTGATCAACGACGCAGTGCCAAAGCGATTAACTTTGGCTTGATTTATGGCATGTCAGCTCATGGTTTATCTAAACAGTTAGGCATAGAACGACACCAAGCGGCTGATTATATGACCACCTATTTTGAACGCTACCCGGGTGTTAAGAGCTACATGAATGATACGCGTGACCAAGCTAAATTAGATGGTTATGTTGAAACCCTATTTGGACGTCGCCTACATCTGCCAGAAATTAATTCCAGCAATGGCATGCGTCGTCAATACGCTGAACGAACTGCGATAAACGCGCCAATGCAAGGAACTGCCGCTGATATCATCAAACAAGCAATGATTGATATTCATGCTTGGTTAATAGAATCCAATTCGAAAATCCGTATGATTATGCAAGTACATGATGAATTGGTATTTGAAGTTCCAACAGGACAAATCGAAGCAGCTAAAACCAAGATTGAAAACTATATGATGCAAGCCGCAAAACTTGATGTGCCGCTAGAGGTAGGACTGGGCACGGGTGATAACTGGCAACAGGCTCACTAACTATTTGGTTTGCAGGCCAAATATTTACTCTGCAATACTCACTGCACACACCTGATTACGACCTTGTTTTTTAGCCTCGTAAAGACCAAGGTCTGCAGATTCAATTAGACAGCGCACTGCTTCGTCCATATTCGCGATGTCGCCACTCATGATATCGATGCCTAAACTCAGCGTTACATATTCTGAAGCAGTGGAATCGGCATGAGGAATCGCCAAGCTCTCAACCGCTTCTCGCACTAACTCTGCCACCCGAGCAACACCCGCCATATCGGTTTCGGGTAAGACAATAACAAATTCTTCGCCACCATACCGTGCCACTAAATCACCGGGCCGTTTTACGGTCTCTTTTAATGCATTGGCAACCGCTTTTAAGCAGTCATCACCACCTTGGTGGCCATAATGATCATTATAAAGTTTGAAATGGTCAATATCACACATAATCAAACCCACAGGTGTTTTAACGCGTCTTGCAATTTTAAGTTCTTTTTCCATCACCTCATCAAAGTGGCGACGGTTATATAAACCAGTCAGCCCATCTTTCGAACTCATTAATGTGAGCTTACGATTAGCAGCGTCGAGCTGTTGCCGCATATCAGCAATGCGAGCCATTGCCGTTAATTTTGCGTTCAATACAATTGCATCAACAGGCTTACTTAGATAGTCATCGCCACCAGCGTCTATGCCTTTAGCAATATCTTTAGAATTCGCGAGAGCACTTAAAAATATAATCGGGATCCAATCACGGCTATCGCTGCATAAAGTACGAATTTTTTTTGTTGCGGTGATGCCATCCATGACCGGCATGGAAACATCCATCAAGATAAGATCAGGCCGATCTAGCTTGAAAGCTTCAACGGCGGCTTTGCCATCTTCGACAATAACTACCTGATGACCAAAATCCTCAATATAAGCACTAATCAACATTTGATTAGATCTTGAGTCTTCAGCGAGCAGTACTTTCATAAGTAGAAGTCCATTGTCTGTATGTTGAGCTATGCCCTAGCATGCCAGCATTTACTCATATAATAAAGAAAAGAACTTTATTTTTTTCTGGCCCGCGGATGTGCCTTGTCATACACCTTAGCCAAGTGCTGAAAATCAACATGGGTATAGATTTGTGTTGTTGAAATATCAGCGTGACCTAATAACTCTTGTACCGCTCTTAAATCACCACTTGCTTCTAACATATGCGAGGCAAAAGCATGACGTAAACGATGTGGATGAACCTGTTCAGATATCCCATGTTTTTTGCCCCAATGACTGAGCCGTTTTTGAATGGAACGGACGCCAAGACGACCGCCTTGCTGAGTGATAAATAAGGCACTTTGTTCAAAAAAACCTAATTCATCTCGTTTCTGTAACCATATATGTAACGCTTCAATGGCTTGCTTGCCTACCGGTATTACGCGACTTTTATTACCTTTACCGGTGACATAAACCAGACTATCGCCGAAATCGACATCACGCAAATCTAAACTGGCTAACTCTGCCAAGCGTAAACCTGATGAGTAAAACAGCTCCATCATCGCGCGATCACGACACGCTATCATGGTGTCTTGTTGCGTATGGTCAAGCAAGCTTTGCATCTGATCGACATCCAAGGTTGATGGCAAGCGCTTTTCAGTTTTAGGAGCTTGTACCGCTTGAGCTGGGTTAGCCTCTGTTAATCCTTCACGAATTAAAAACCGATATAAACTCCGTACCGCAGAAAGGGCACGCTGTATCGATCGCCCCGCTAAACCTTGTCGATGTAATTGAGCAATAAATTGACGAATATGTTTGGTTTTTATCTGAGACCAACTAGTCAGTTGCTGTTGCCCACAAAACGTTTCTAGTTGTGTTAAATCACGCCGATAATTAGTAACCGTATGATTAGACATCCGTTTTTCCTGCGCCAAATATTGCAGAAAAAGGACTATCTCTTGATGTAACTCATCAGCCATCAATGTGATGACAATATTGGCGTAATAAGCGCATCAACACATCACCCAAAAATGCCAAATACACCGTGCCCATATCTGAATGAAAACGGTTAGCATCATAGCTTCCTATCGCTAAGATACCGGCGCAGGGTTCATGTCCTAAGGGTAAACAGGCAACCGATGCTACATCGTTGGCTTGCTCGCCAAATAACACCGTTTTTTGTGCTTTTGTTAGACGTCCACAAACGGGTTGTTGCTTAGCCAATAGGCTGTCAAAAACCTTTAAGCTTTTATCATCGACATGTAATTGACTGATATTACCTTCAACTTTCGGAAGTTTAGCAATATCGTCACCGCTATAAAATAGTCGCAGTGCCACTTCATCAGCATCAAACTCCTGCTTTAACTCCACGACCAATAAAGTTAACAACTCATCAATACTCAACGCATCCATCAAACGTAGGCATAAACGATGAATTCTGTCTTGAAGTTCGCTATTGCTATGGGCATTTTCAATTAAAGCATTGAGCTGCTCATGCAGCTTTTGCGTCTTAACTTGTAACCGCTGGGTTTGTCGCTGTGCTAGCGATATAGTGCCATCCGGCGATTGATTTAATTGAAGCGATTCTAAGGCTTCTGGGTTATTCATAAAGAAGTCGGTATTTTCATCCAAATACTGTACGACCTGCTCTATTGTTAATGACTGTGTATCGTCGCCCACGAAATTTCTCCATCAAATACATGTGTTGCTGGCCCGGTCATCCACACTGATGATTCATCATCAGGCCATGCAATTAATAATTCACCACCAGGAAGTTTAACTTTAACTTCTCGTGTCAATAAACCTCGCTGAATACCACTTACCACCGCAGCACATGCGCCAGTACCACAGGCTTTTGTCTCACCGACACCTCGCTCATATACTCTCAATATAACGTGTTCAGGACTCACTATCTGCATAAACCCTGCATTGACTCGCTCCGGAAATTTCTCATGACTTTCTATCATCGGACCCAGTCTTGCCACATCTGCCATATCTGCATCGTCGACTAGCATGACCGCATGAGGATTGCCCATAGATAAGGCGCCCACTTCGACTATTTCATTCGCCGCCAGAGGTAATGAATACGTTATTGAGAGTTTCTCGGTATTAAATGGAATTTTTCTCGGTTCAAACCGAGGTAAGCCCATATCAACTCTAACGTCATAGTCTGCTTGTAGGCTAGGGTAGATCACTCCGGAAGCGGTTTCTACTGCAATCGTATCTTTGTCGGTCATCGCTTTATCGCGAACAAAGCGGGCAAAGCAGCGAACACCATTGCCACATTGTTCAACTTCGCTACCATCGGCATTAAAAATCCGATAACGAAAATCGACGTCGTGTGCACTCGCGTTTTCAACTAACAGGAGTTGATCACAACCAATGCCAAACTGGCGATCAGCTAAAAATTGGATCTGTCCAATACTGAGTTCGACTTGCTGGTTAATGGCATCAATCACAATAAAGTCGTTGCCCAAGCCATGCATTTTGGTAAATTTCAACATTTCATTAGGCCGGCAAAAGGTGTTCGCCTGCAAATAAAGACTCCACAGTTTCTCGTTCTCGCACCAGATGAACTTGGTCACCATCGACCATGATCTCAACCACTCGCGGACGTGAATTATAGTTTGAACTCATAGTGAAACCATAAGCACCGGCGGAACGTATCGCTAACAAATCACCAGCATTGATCGCTAATAAACGGTCCTTACCAAGAAAGTCACCTGTTTCACATATCGGACCAACGATATCGTACTTCGCTGTCTGAGCCGTTTCATCTTGAACCACGGGCTGAATTTCTTGCCATGATTGATATAACGCTGGACGCAATAAATCATTCATCGCTGCATCAACAATGGCAAACTGTCGATCTTCCGTCGGTTTTATGTATTCTACTTTCGTGACTAAGATGCCAGAATTACCCGCAATCGCACGACCTGGTTCTAATAAAATTTCTAGATCCCGATCTATTAACAATTCACGTAATGCAGCGGCGTACTCAGCCGGAGTTGGTGGTGTCTCATCTTTATAATTTATACCCAAACCACCGCCAATATCCAAATGCGACAGCACAATCCCATTTTCAGCCAGCTTATCGATTAACACCAATACGCGTTTCAACGCATCAACAAAAGGGGTAACAGTCGTAAGCTGGGAACCTATGTGACAATCTATCCCGACGACATCTAAGTTGTTCATCGCCTCTGCTTGAGCATATACCGACTCGGCTTGCTCAATCGCAATACCAAATTTATTTTCTTTTAGTCCAGTTGAAATATAAGGATGTGTTTGCGCATCAACATCAGGGTTCACTCGTATTGAAATTGCAGCCTTTAATCCCATTTCAGCTGCGACCTGATTAATTCGTTCTAATTCTGGAATCGATTCAACATTAAAACAGCGAATCTTCTGTTCTAGTGCGAATCGAATTTCCGCAACTGTTTTACCAACACCGGAAAAAACCGTACGATCTGCACGACCACCGGCAGCAAGCACACGCGCAAGTTCGCCAGCAGAAACAATATCAAAACCCGAACCAAGTTTGGCTAATACATTTAACACGGCAAGATTTGAATTTGCTTTTACTGCATAACAAATACTGTGTGCTTGACCAGAAAAAGCCTGATCAAATGCTTGCCAATGACGTTCTAATGTTGCGCGTGAATAGATATAAGCGGGGGAACCAAACTTGGCTGTGATATCAGTGACAGCAACATCTTCAGCAAACAATTGCCCTGATCGATAATCAAAATAATCCATGTTTGTTGTTTAACCTATCCAACCTAGTAAAGCCTTACCTTCTGGTAAGTATAAATCGCCCTTTTGCCCACAAGCCGTCAAAATTGTTAATGCACACAGCACCAATAAAAGTCGTTTTCGACGCGTCATTATTTTCATGATCATGTCCCCTAATGATTAATATCGAGCAGTATATACGGGAATAATAGTGCTCGTCTCAATTTGAGAACTAGAATTTATTCCCCAAGTTACATAATATTACTTATTAGAAGACAAAATAGCGGCATAAGGAATCACTCACTAGTCATGGCAAATACGGCAACATCAGTAAGACTCAGCGGTCTAGCACGGCGTCTTGTTAGTGACGGGCTATTGACTGAAGACAATGCCCAAACCGCACAATCTGCCGCAAAAGAAGCAAAACAGGCTTTTGTTAGCTATTTGGTCAACCATAAAATTCTTGGCAGTGCTGATTTGGCTTCCGTTGCATCACAAGAGTTCGGTGTCCCCTTATTTGATATCAACGCAATGAATATGGAACTGGCCTCCACGGACCTTATTCAAGAAAAGCTCATTCGCCAACATAATGCCCTACCGCTATATCAACGAGGGAAGCGCCTGTATGTGGCAGTGTCTGATCCAACTAATCTTCAAGCTTTAGACGAATTTCAATTTAATACTGGTTTAAATACTTACCCGCTGCTAGTTGATGAATTACAACTCTCCACTGCAATTGAAAAATCTTTAGATAAATCGAATGATCAATTAGACGATTTCGGAGATGCAGAGTTAGATGATATCGATCTTGGCCCGGATGATACCGATCAAAAAGACGATGGCGCAGATGCCAATATCGATGACACCCCCGTGGTGCGATTCATTAATGGTATTTTGACTACGGCGATTAAGGCCGGGGCTTCAGATATCCACTTTGAACCTTATGAAAAAAAATATCGCGTACGCACTCGTATCGATGGTATTTTACATGAAAGTAAAACCGCTCCTGTTGCCTTGTCTGGCCGAATTGCTGCGCGTCTAAAAGTATTATCCCGCTTAAATATTGCTGAACGTCGTATACCTCAAGATGGCCGCATGCGAATGAAGTTATCGAAAACCAAGGCCATCGATTTTCGTGTTAGTACTTGCCCCACTTTATTTGGTGAAAAGATTGTTTTACGTATTTTGGATCCAACCAGCGCCCAGTTAGGAATTGATGCTCTTGGTTACGAGGAAGATCAAAAGAAAATATTTATTGATACTATGCATAAACCCTATGGCATGGTTCTGGTTACCGGTCCAACGGGCAGTGGTAAAACAGTTTCTTTATATACTGCGCTGAATATTCTCAATACCGATGACCGTAATATTTCAACGGCTGAAGATCCCGCAGAAATAAGTCTGGCCGGCATTAATCAAGTCAACATAAACCCCGTCGTCGGTCTCAGCTTTTCATCGGTATTACGTGCATTTTTACGCCAAGATCCTGACATAATCATGGTCGGTGAGATACGGGATTTGGAAACCGCCGAAATTGCAATAAAAGCAGCGCAAACGGGTCATATGGTATTTTCCACCTTGCATACCAATGACGCACCGCAAACATTGACTCGCTTAGCCAATATGGGCGTTCCTCCTTTCAATATTGCCTCAGCAGTTTCACTAATCATTGCTCAACGTTTGGCGCGGCGTTTATGTAACCATTGTAAAATTGAAGAAGACCTGCCTCCGGATGTTTTATCAGATGAAGGATATAGCCAGGAACAGATTGATGAGGGTATTTCCGTCTATAAAGCAGTGGGCTGTGATAGTTGTACTGAAGGCTATAAGGGCCGAGTAGGCATTTATCAAGTAATGCCTATATCTGATGCTATGGGTCGAATCATTATGGAGGGTGGCAATGCTATCCAATTAGCCGACCAGGCAGCATTGGAAGGCGTTGACGATCTAATCACTTCTGGGCTGAAAAAAGTGGCCGCTGGACTTACCAGTCTCGAAGAAGTTAACCGTGTTATTAAGGAGTAATCCGTGGCACAAGCTAACAAGAAAAAAAAAGCGAAAGTTCAGCCCGTCTTTATTTGGCAAGGCACCAATAAAAATGGCCGTAAAGTAAAAGGCGAACAATCGGGTGACAGTATTAACACTGTCAAAGCGCATTTGCGTCGGCAAGGTATCATCCCTTTAAAGGTAAAGAAAAAACCTAAAGACTTATTTGCCGCCAGGAAACCACCTATCACACCGGCTGACATTGCCATCTTCAGTCGTATGCTGGCGACAATGATGGCAGCAGGTGTACCCTTAATGCAATCAATGCAAATTATTGGCGAAGGCCATGAAAATGCCAGCATGCAGGACATGATTTTAGCTATTAAGGCGGATGTAGAATCCGGAACTAGCTTGACAGAATCTTTAGCCAAGTTCCCCCTCCATTTTGATGATTTATTTGTCAACTTAGTCAATGCAGGTGAGCAATCCGGTACGCTTGAATCCTTATTGAATGAAATTGCCACCTATAAGGAAAAAACCGAAGCACTTAAAGCTAAAATTAAAAAAGCCTTAGTCTACCCAGCGTCCATCATCGTTGTTGCTTTTGTCGTTACCGCCATCTTAATGATCTTTGTTATTCCTCAGTTCGAAGATTTATTTAAAGGCTTTGGCGCAGACTTACCAGGATTAACATTAGTAGTTATTCGAATTTCTGAAGTATTCCAACAATACTGGTGGTTAATTTTCGGCACCATAATTGGTGTTGTTGTCGGCATTATGCAAGCTAAAAAACGATCTCGCAAAGTCCAGCATTTCTTCGATCGTTTATTACTCAAAATTCCCGTTATTGGTGATGTCGTCTACAAAGGTGCCATCGCCCGTTTTGCCCGCACCTTTTCGACTATGTTTAAAGCCGGCGTACCTCTCGTAGAAGCGATGGTTTCGGTGGCGGGCGCCACCGGCAACATTGTCTTTAGTGAAGCAACCATGGTAATGCGCGATGATGTATCTACTGGCACACAACTTAACAAAGCCATGGCGGATACTGAGTTATTTCCTAATATGGTGGTGCAAATGGTTGCTATTGGTGAAGAGTCGGGTTCTTTAGATGCGATGTTAGCCAAAGTTGCTGACTTTTATGAGCGTGAAGTAGATGATGCCGTCGATAATATGACGGCTCTAATGGAACCGATGATCATGGTCATTCTGGGCGGCCTAATCGGTACCCTAGTCATTGCCATGTACCTACCTATATTCAAATTAGGCGCTGTCGTGTAAATATGGTCATTATTGATTTATTACAAAGTTCTAGCTCGATATTTATTTCAACTGTCATTATTTTAGGACTACTTGTAGGTAGCTTCCTCAATGTGGTTATTTATCGCCTGCCGTTAATGATGCAACAAGACTGGCAGGCTCAATGTGCTGAACTAGCGGGACAAACTAGCAATAAGCTAGAGCCACCTCTTACCTTGAGTTCACCGCGTTCACGTTGCCCACACTGTAATCATGCCATTAGTGCACTAGAGAACATTCCCGTTATCAGCTTTTTGCTTTTAAGAGGGAAATGTAAACAATGTAAAACATCAATTTCAAAACGTTATCCACTAATTGAGCTCCTTTCAGGTACCTTATCCGGCATCGTCGCCTTTCATTTTGGTTTTGATTGGTCATGCCTAGGCGCCTTATTACTAACTTGGTCCTTGATCGCTTTAACGTTTATTGATGTTGACCATCAACTCCTCCCTGACAGCATTACTCTTCCTTTGTTGTGGTTCGGTATTTTTTTCAACTTATTTGATGTCTATACCAGTCTTACCTCCAGTGTGATTGGCGCTATTGCAGGTTATTTGTCTTTATGGTTAGTATTCCACTGCTTCCGTCTTGCTACCGGTAAAGAAGGAATGGGCTACGGTGACTTTAAACTATTAGCCGCACTAGGCGCCTGGATTGGCTGGTCATTTCTTCCTACCATTATTCTGTTGTCCTCTCTTGTCGGCGCCACTGTAGGCATCAGCTTAATCCTGCTTCGCCAACAAAGTAGTGATGTCCCCATTCCTTTCGGCCCTTACCTTGCTGCTGCAGGTTGGATCGCCTTGATCTGGGGTGATGTTATTAATCAGGCCTATTTAAACTGGTCGGGCCTCTAATCATTCATGTTAAAAATCGGTCTAACCGGCGGCATTGCCAGCGGTAAATCTACTGTATGTCAGTTGTTCTCAGCTCATGGTATTGAAGTCATTGATGCTGATATTATTGCCCGTCAACTGGTCGAACCAGATCAACCTTGCCTGAAGACAATTATTCAAACTTTTGGTAAAAAAGTCCTGTTTGAAAATGGCGATCTCGATCGCGCTCAGCTACGACAGCTTATCTTTGCTGATGATAACGCGAGACAGCAACTAGAAAGCATCTTGCACCCCCGTATTAGGCAGCAACTCATCAAACTCAGTGACGATGCAACTTCTCCCTATTGCATACTCACTATTCCATTATTGATTGAGGCGAACATGATTCCCCTGGTTGATCGAGTACTGGTAATAGATCTTGAGCTTACTGAACAACTCAACCGCGTCTGCCAGCGAGATAATATCTCGCCCCTACAAGCCAAGGCCATTATCTCTAGTCAAAGTTCAGCCAGTCAAAGAAATTCAGTGGCTGACGACATTATCAATAATAATAATTCGCCAGAAAGTCTTACTGAACTCGTGAGTCAACTTCATAAAAAATACCTTGATATAGTCAATACTATGACTACAGGTTGCCAGTAGCGCCATAGTCGTGGAGAATAGCTACTTTATTGATAACAGCTCACTAAAATAATATAAATTGTGGCCGATCACATCATCTACGAACAACCGCTCAACGAGCGTATACGTACCTTTCTCAGACTTGAGTTTTTGTTTTCGCGTGTTGATAACGCATTGCAAAAAAATTCAGAGTCAACTAATCGTGATGCCATCGATAGTTTACTTAATATTCTCTCCGTTTTTGAACGCAGCGATCTTAAAGCCGAAATTATTAAAGAGTTGGAACGACTGATCGCCAACCTAACAGCACTTGAACATACCCCTGGTGTCGATAAAGCAGCATTGGAACAACTGCTTGCAGAACTTGACCAAAATCTTGATGCGCTACACCTTACTAAGTCTGCCATTGGTCAAAATTTACGTGAAAATGATTTTTTATATGGTATTCGCCAACGTTCAAGCATTGCCGGTGGCACATGTGACTTTGATTTGCCTGCTTATCATTTCTGGCTGCAACACACGAGCGATGAAACCCGCCAGTCACAAATATTAAACTGGTCAAACCAGTTTTCAGCCGTCCGGGCCGCCATTGATATCAGTCTGCAATTGATCCGCGACAGTTCCAGATTCAATGAATTTAGTACCTCATCTGGTTTTTATCAACACAGCCTAGATAGTAACCAACCGACACAATTAATTCGAATAAAACTCCCACAAACAGCTGAATATTATCCTGAAATTAGTGGTGGCAAACATCGTTTTACTGTTCGATTAATGAACTTTAATATCAATCAACGTCCACAGCAGATAAGTGAAGATATAAATTTTTTACTTAGCTGTTGTGTAATGTAAATATGGTCAAAACAGTTACTTGCCCACAATGTGGCAACTCCGTTCCTTGGCAAGATGATCAGCTGTGGAAACCTTTTTGTAGTGAGCGCTGTAAGCTTATTGATTTAGGAGACTGGGCAAGCGAAAACCACCGTATCAAGGGTGAAGAATTACCGCCGTTAAATAGCCAAGGTTCATCAGACTTTCACTAGGGCCTGCTTGTTAGGCATCGCCAGCAGTCAAAATCCCTTGCTGGAATGAAAAATCTATCATTCGATTTAAAGGTTTCAACGCTTGTTGACGTATTTGTTCGTCCACTTCTATCGTATTGTTCATATCACGCAACGTTTCATATAGATTGCCCAGCGTATTCATTGCCATCCAAGGACAGTGCGCACAGCTTTTACAGCTGGCACTTTTTCCGCCTGTGGGCGCAGGAATAAGTCGTTTTTCAGGAACGACCTGACTCATTTTATAAAATAGCCCATGATCTGTTGCGATGATCAAGGTATCAGCCGGTGATGCCTTGCCAGCAGCAATGATTTGTTTTGTTGAGCCCACAAAATCTGCTTTTGCAATAACCGCTTCGGGTGATTCAGGATGAACTAACACCTCGGCATCCGGATGTTTTTCCATTAGCTGCTCAAGTTCATGTAACTTAAATTCATCATGAACAACACAATGACCTTGCCAAAGAATCATGTCAGCACCGGTTTTATTTTTTATATATTGACCTAAATGACGGTCAGGTCCCCAAATAATCTTCTTACCTTGCGACATCAAGTTTTCAATAATTTGTATCGCATTACTGGAGGTCACAATCCAATCAGCCCGTGCTTTGACTTCAACACTGGTATTCGCATAGACCACCACTTCACGATCAGGGTGCTCGTCACAGAAACGACTAAACTCATCTATTGGACAGCCTAGGTCTAATGAACACTCTGCATCCAAGGTCGGCATGAGCACTGTTTTCTCAGGGCTTAAAATTTTGGCGGTTTCCCCCATAAACCGTACACCACACACCACAAGCGTTTTAGCCTCATGTTGCGCCCCAAAATTAGCCATATCCAATGAATCCGAAACATAACCACCTGTCTCTTCCGCCAAGGCTTGTAATTCATCATCAACATAGTAATGGGCAATTACAACGGCATCTTTTTGTTTTAACAAAACCTTAATTTTATCGGTATAACTTATTTTCTCAGCATCCGTTAACCATGGGTTTGGCGAGACGTTATCAATAATATTATCAATATTCGTTTGCAATTTTTTGGGTATGGATTCTGCCAGACTCATTTTAATTTTCGCTCTTTTCGTTATGGCTAACAGTTAAACCATTAAGGTTTGCATGTATAGCTGAAATTATAGGTGCATTCGCAGCGGGGAAGTCATCACAACGCAAATCATCAATCGCACACCATCGTATTTTTTGACCTTCATGACCTTGCGGGGTTCCGTGGAAGCCATTAACACTCCACACATCTAACAATACCGACTTATCACCATAATCATGACTGACAGAAGTGAGAGGCTCGGCTGCAGTAATCGAAACATTTAGCTCTTCTCGAATTTCACGAATTAAAGCCTCATAGACCGATTCTCCCATCTCCACTTTGCCGCCAGGGAATTCCCACAAGCCACCTTGATGTTGGTCCATAGCTCGCAATGCAAGCAATACCTCTTTTTTATCATTCACCATGACGGCAACGGCTACATGTACAGTTGTTTGCATCTCGCTAGTCTTTGTCTTCTACCAGCACATATAAGGCACCACAATAAGGGCACAACACTTCGCCCATTGCTTCCACATCTAAATAAACCTTTGGATGGGCATCCCAAGCAGTCATGTCAGATGTTGGACAACTTAGTGGTAAGTCACTACGACGAATTTCATAACGCTGCTCGCTACATGCTTTCAGTGTTTTTTGTTCGTCCATCTCAACTCCTCTGTTGTCCGCAGTATGTCTATTCTTCTACTGTCGGTTTTTTCCGTAATCGAATATTGAGTTCTTTTAACTGGGCTTCACTGACGTTACTCGGTGCATTTGTCAACGGGCAACTCGCAGATTGTGTTTTCGGGAAAGCCATCACATCACGAATGGATGACGAGCCAGTCATCAACATCGCTAATCTATCTAAGCCGAAGGCTAAACCACCATGAGGAGGACAACCATACTGTAAGGCCTCTAATAAAAAACCAAATTTATCGTTTGCTTCTTCTTCGCTAATGCCTAATATTTCGAAGGCTTTCGTTTGTAGATCAGCTTTGTGAATACGCATGGAACCACCACCAAGCTCAGTACCATTGAGGACCATGTCATAAGCCCGCGATAAACATTTCCCTGGATCGGTATCCAGTAATTCAATATCAGATTCACGTGGGGCGGTAAACGGATGGTGCAATGCATTCCAACGGTTAGCCTTATCATCCCACTCAAACATTGGGAAAGCTACAACCCATAGAGGCTTCCAACCATGCGCAACTAAACCTAAGTCATGGCCTAATTTAACGCGTAATGCGCCCAATGCTTCATTAACAATATTCGCTTTATCAGCACCGAAGAACACTAAGTCACCTGTTTGAGCCTCCGTACGCTTCATGATCGCGGCAATAACTTCATCCGGTAAGAATTTTAAGATTGGTGACTGTAAACCTTCACGGCCTGCATCAATATCATTAACTTTAATATAAGCTAGGCCTCTTGCACCATAAATACTCACATATTTAGTGTATTCATCAATATTCTTACGGCTCAGACTTGCACCATTAGGTACGCGTAATGCAGCAACACGACCTTTCTCATCATTAGCTGGCGCAGAGAAGACTTTAAAGTCCACCTCTTTCATTAAATCACTAACTTCAACCAACTCTAAGTTGATTCGTAAGTCTGGCTTATCACTACCATAACGTGCCATAGCTTCAGCGTAGCTCATCCGAGGGAATGGATTTGGTAAGGCTTCTTCAAGTACATTCGCAAACAAGTCACGAATCATTGTTTCCATCAATGTCATCAAATCTTCTTCTTCAACAAAAGAAGTTTCGATATCCAATTGGGTAAATTCAGGCTGACGATCAGCACGTAAATCTTCATCACGGAAACAACGAACAACCTGGTAATAACGATCCATGCCGGCGACCATCAATAATTGTTTAAACAGTTGTGGTGACTGAGGCAAGGCAAAAAAATCACCTGCATGAGTACGGCTAGGAACTAAATAGTCACGTGCACCCTCTGGTGTTGCTTTGGTTAAAATTGGAGTTTCAATATCAAGAAAGCCATTATCATCCAAGAAATTTCGTAATTGACGGATGATCTGAGAACGGAAACGTAATTTTTGCAACATTTCTGGACGGCGCAAATCGATATAACGATGACGCAAACGAACATCTTCACTGACTTCCGCTTGTTCAGTTAGTGGGAACGGCGGTGTTTCAGAGCTATTCAGAATTTCAAGACGTGTAGCAATAATCTCAATTTTGCCACTTTTCAGATCAGGGTTGTCACTACCGTCAGGACGTAAATTCACCACCCCTTCGATCTGCAATACATATTCACTACGGACACGTTCCGCCACAGCAAAACTTTCTGCATCTTCAGGATTACACACCACTTGTACGAGACCTTCACGATCACGCAAATCAATAAATATAACCCCACCATGATCACGACGACGGTGCATCCAACCGGATACCGTAACTGTTTGACCATCCAATGTTTCATTTACATCGCCGCAATAATGGCTACGCATAGTTTTTTCCAATATCTTTAATATGTTTAAGTAATACCACTGTCTTAATAAACGTGTGGTTGTCAATTATTGTTGTGCACCAATGTCATCGCCATTGATTAAATTATTTTTTTGCCAAGCTGGCACAACTACCCCCATAGAGATAATCATTTTTAAACCTTCTTCCACACTCATATCAAGATGAGTAACATCTTCGCTCGGCACCATCAATACAAAACCAGAGGTCGGATTGGGCGTGGTTGGAATAAACACACTTATCACATCTGATCTCGTTTTTGCCTGTACTTCACCCAAATTATCTGAGGTCATAAAAGCCAAACTCCACACCCCTTTGCGTGGATATTCGATTAACAGCACTTTACGAAATGACTTAGCATCTGTCGCTAAGACCGCTTCCATAATTTGTTTTATTCCAGCATACAAACTACGGACTAATGGAATTCGCGCCAGTAATGCTTCCCATGCCGCGACAATGCGTCGCCCCAACAAGTTGGCGACAATCATACCTGTGGCCAGCACTAACACTACCGCTAATACCACCCCCAAACCAGGGATGTGGAAGCCCAGTAAAATGTCAGGCTGATATTGGGCTGGCAACCATAATAATATCTTATCTAAAAAACCAACGATCGCCCGAACCACAAGAAAAGTTATGCCCAAAGGCATCCATACTAATAATCCGGCAATCAGGTATTTACGCATGTAATATCTACTTTTAAGCTAATGGCAACTTCAGCTTGAACCACTTGCTGCCGCTTCAGGTTTTTTTGTCGATGAACTGGCGTCACTCTTCTCCGCTAAATTACGCTTTTTTCCACTTTTGAAATCAGTTTCATACCAGCCATCCCCTTTCAAACGAAAACCAGCAGCAGACACTAGTTTGCGCAAATCAGGTTCCTCACAGGATGGACAATGCCGCAATGGCTCATCACTAATTTTCTGCAATGCTTCAAACTCATGGTCACAGGCATCACAACGGTATTCATAGAACGGCATTAACTTCGACCTCGTGCTCTAGTCACACACTTAATATGTACAACTAAAATTTAGCTTTTCAATTAATAAACCGAATAATTATACCTAAAAAAACCTATAATGCGATTGCCTCGTTTTTCCTCGCCTCCTATTATTCAGCTAAACTGCGATTTATGAAAGATCATCAAGACTGGAATGCTATCCGTAGCCTATTTCCATATTTACAAGAATTTAAAGGTCGCGTAACGGTAGCGCTACTATTATTAACCGTTGCAAAACTAGCTAATGTAGGCATTCCTCTCACACTTAAAGAGGCGATCGATGCCTTAGATCCACAACAGCAAGATATCATATACCTCCCTGTTGTATTTTTGGCTGCATATGGCCTACTTCGCTTATTCAGCAGCTTATTCAGTGAATTACGCGATGCGCTATTTGCCAAAGTAATTAACCACTCCGTTCGTCGTGTAGCAGGTAATATTTTTGAACACCTGCACAAGCTATCTCTGCGTTTCCACTTGCAACGTCAAACGGGAGGGATCTCCCGCGATATTGAACGTGGCACGCGAGGCATCAGCTTCTTATTGAATTTCATGATATTCAATATCGTGCCAACCTTAGTGGAAATCGCTTTGGTAACCGTGATCTTATTGACTCAATATGACAGCATCTTTGCCATCGTCACGACCGGAACTATCCTGCTCTATATTATCTACACCCTGATCATTACCGAATGGCGCATGCGTTTTCGCCGAGCCATGAACGAAATGGAATCCAAGGCGAATAATCAGGCCATTGATAGTTTACTTAATTATGAAACGGTCAAATATTTCAATAACGAACAATACGAGCTACAGCGATATGATGACAAAATGGCAACATGGGAAGTGGCCGCCATTCGCAATCAAACCTCATTGTCGGTATTAAATTTTGGTCAAGGTGCCATCATTTCGCTGGGCATAACTATTTTAATGTTACTTGCTGGCAACGGGGTAGTGACTGGCGAATTAAGCTTGGGTGACTTAGTGCTGATCAATGCCTTTTTATTACAACTTTATCTGCCCTTAGGTTTTCTAGGGTTTGTTTATCGGGAAATTCGTCACTCACTCGCCGATATGGAACGGATGTTCAGCTTATTAAAAGAAGATATTGAAACTGTCGACAAAAAGGACGCCCCGACCCTCAAGGTTAAGCGCGGTGAAATACAGTTTGAGCAGGTGAATTTTCATTACGATCCCAATCGACAAATTTTACATGACATCAATTTCACTATTGAAGCAGGAACCAAGGTTGCATTTGTTGGTGCTAGCGGCTCGGGTAAATCATCCCTAGTCAGGCTGTTATTTCGCTTTTATGATCCACAAGCAGGAAAAATCAGCATTGATGGCATTGATATCCGTGATGTAAAGCAACAAAGTTTAAGACAAGCTATCGGCGTTGTACCACAAGACACGGTGTTATTTAACGATAGTATTTATCACAATATTTTGTATGGAAACCCGAGTGCCGATAAACAGGCTGTCTTCGACGCCGCAAAACAAGCACATATCCATCAGTTTATTGAAAGATTGCCTGACGGTTATGACTCATTAGTGGGTGAACGTGGCTTAAAACTCTCCGGTGGCGAAAAACAACGCGTTGCCATTGCGCGGACTTTATTAAAAAATCCGCAGATTTTAGTGTTTGATGAAGCAACCTCGGCACTCGATAGTCACTCAGAGAAGGCCATCAACCAAGAATTACAAGCTATTAGTACCAATAAAACTACCTTAGTCATCGCGCATCGCTTATCAACAATTGTAAATGCCGATACAATTCTAGTTTTAGAACACGGCAAAATCACCGAACGTGGCACTCACGAACAGCTGTTAAAACAACATGGTCACTATGCAGCTATGTGGGCCTTACAACAAACCGAAGGAAAGTAGTCAATGTATAAATTTTTCACCTTCCTATTAATAGGCTTATTTTCTACTAACGTATTTGCAGACTGGCAAATAGAAACATTTCAGCACTCTGCAACAAAAACGCAAGTTAAATCGGCGATGATTAGAAACCCTGATGGTTTTGAACTGGCAATTTTTCAGACATCCGAAGGCATCGTGTGGATGGACTTTAGTCTCTCAGACAACACTTTTGATGAACTGGCACAAAGACCATTACCTCTTTTTCAGATTGATAATCGTAAACCGGTACAAATGCTGCGTGGATTTACTGCCACTATTGTGCCTGAAGACGAAGGCATTGAAGCAATTGTTGTCGACGACCAAAAATCAATCTCGACCAAGAGAGACTTCAGTGTCAACCACATTATTGCCGAGCGTTTACCCGAACGTGTGATTTGCCCCATTTGGCAAGGTGACTCTCGACCTCATTTAGGCACCTTAGCCGCGTTAGTGGATGGCAAACAAATAAAATTTGACTACACCCTCTCTGATGGCACCAAAGGAAAAACAAGCTTTACATTACAAGGCGCCAATCTAGCAATCAATAGCCTTATTACACAGTGATTTTATCAAAAATATTAATAAACTTGGACTTTCTTCATACTCTCGGATTATTATGTCGCGCTGAATCGGCTAGCTGTCGCCGTTATTCAAAAAGTGCACAATTAAAGATGCATTAATTAAAAGCTGTTCAGGTTCGGTTCAGCTTAGCTATGTAAAGCTACTTCCGAACTATGGCAAATAACTAAAAAACGAGAGGCAATATACATGAAATACGGCAAATCACTTATTGGTGCAATTTTAGCTGCATCAGCTTTTTTCTCTACAGCTATTATGGCTGCAGACCATGTAGTAAAAGCACAAGTTACTGCATTTAAACCTATCGTTGTAAAAGTAGCTGTTGGCGATACCGTTTCATGGGAAAACATGAACGGTCATATCACAGAATCTGTTGAAGGCATGATTCCAGAAGGTGCAGAATCTTGGATGTCTAAAATGGGTGACAACTTCACTACTGCGCCTCTTACAGTTGAAGGTGTTTACTTCTACAAATGTACGCCACATTGGGGCGCAGGCATGGGCGGTGTCATCATTGTCGGTGAGCCAACTAACTTTGCAGCTATTGTAGAGTCAAAACCTAAAGGTGCAGCTAAACGTTTGATGAAAAAAGCGAAAAAAGCACTTAAATAATTCAAGACTCATACTTGATACCAAAAAAGCCCACTTAATTAAGTGGGCTTTTTTGATCCAAGCTATAAAGCCTGTGTTAAGATCCTTTGGTAGTCTTGGCTCTAACCGCAATAATGTTCTTGGTTATAGTCAGTAATTTTCTCGATCAAATGCTGGGGATGCCATCGAATGAGTAACACAGTTGATAATGACAAGCGGCGCTTCCTAACCACTGCCGCCAGTGTTGTTGTTGGGGGTGCCGGTGCCGCAGTCGCTGCAGTACCCTTCGTTTCATCCATGTTACCTAGCGCAAAAGCACAAGCTGCCGGCGCTCCAGTTAACGTAGATATCAGTAAACTTGAACTTGGCCAATTGATGACTATCGAGTGGCGAGGAAAACCTGTCTGGATTTATAGACGCACAGCCGAAACCGTAACAAATCTAAGCTCGCAAAACGACAGTCTCAAAGATCCTGAAAGTACCGTAAGCAAACAACAACCCGACTACTGCGTTAATGAATCTCGTTCTATCAAAGAAGAGTTAATGGTTTTAGTAGGCGTATGCACTCACTTAGGTTGCTCACCAACCTATCGACCTGAATTAGCTCCCGTAGACTTGGGGCCAGAATGGAAAGGCGGTTTCTTCTGTCCTTGCCATGGTTCACGTTTTGATCTGGCTGGTCGCGTATTCCAAGGTGTACCAGCCCCTATTAACCTTCAAGTTCCACCGTATTACTTCCTTGGTGATAACCGCATTGTCATTGGTGAAGACACACAAGGAGTTGCATAATGCTTTCAAGTCTAATGGGCTGGGTTGATGCACGATTCCCTGCAACTAAGCTGTGGAAAGAACATCTTTCTGAATATTACACCCCCAAAAACTTCAACTTCTGGTATTACTTTGGTTCGTTAGCACTATTAATATTAGTACTTCAAATCGTCACCGGAATTTTCCTGACGATGAACTATAAACCTGATACCGCACTTGCCTTTGCATCGGTTGAATACATCATGCGTGATGTTGAATGGGGCTGGCTTATCCGTTACCTCCATTCCACGGGAGCATCTGCTTTTTTTGTGGTGATCTACCTGCATATGTTCCGTGGCTTAATGTACGGTTCCTATAAGCAACCACGTGAACTAGTATGGATTTTTGGCATGCTAGTTTATTTAGCCTTGATGGCTGAAGCGTTTATGGGTTACCTATTGCCTTGGGGCCAAATGTCTTATTGGGGGGCGCAAGTTATCATCTCCTTATTTGGTGCCCTGCCCATTATTGGTGAAGGTTTATCATTATGGATACGTGGCGATTATGTCATTGCCGATGCCACCTTGAATCGTTTTTTTGCCTTTCATGTAATCGCCGTACCACTGGTATTAATTGGCTTGGTAGTCGCACATATTATTGCTTTGCATGAAGTCGGGTCCAATAACCCCGATGGCGTAGAAATCAAGAAACATAAAGATGAAAAAGGTATTCCCCTAGACGGGATTCCTTTCCACCCTTATTACTCAGTCAAAGATATTGTTGGTGTGATTGTATTCATGTTTATCTTTTCGCTGGTCTTATTCTATGCACCCGAAATGGGTGGCTGGTTCTTAGAGAAAGATAATTTTGTCCCTGCCGATCCACTCAAAACTCCTGAGCATATCGCGCCCTTATGGTACTTCGCACCTTTCTATGCCATTTTACGTGCAGTACCTGACAAACTGATGGGGGTACTAACTATGGGAGCCGCTATCGTATTCCTCTTCCTGCTACCTTGGTTAGATCGCAGCCCGGTTAAATCCATTCGCTATCGCGGGCCTTATTTCCGTTGGGCGCTGACCTTATTTGTTATCAGTTTCATTGGCTTAGCTTACTTAGGAACACAAGGGATAACCGATATAAAGACAATTTTATCTCGAATATTTACTGTCATTTATTTCGCGTTTTTTATTCTTATGCCGTTCTACAGCAAGTTAGATAAAGATAAACCTGTGCCAGAAAGGGTCACATTCAAATGAGAACTTTAATCTTTACAATTTTTTCAGGCCTGCTTTTGCTTACGTCCTCTTATGCTACCGCCGCCTCAGGTGGTGTACATCTTGACGCTGTTGAGATTGATTTAGATGATAAAGCCTCATTACAGCGTGGCGCTAAAACCTTTGTAAATTATTGCTTGAGCTGTCATCAAGCCTCCTTTATGCGCTATAACCGGATGGCAAAAGATATTGGCTTGACCGATGAGCAAGTAACAAAAAACCTAATGTTTGCATCTGATAAAATTGGTGACACGATGACCGTTGCTATGCGTGCAGACGATGCTAAAAAATGGTTTGGTGTTACCCCGCCCGATTTATCAGTCATCTCCCGTGCCAAAGGCACCGATTGGCTCTATACCTACTTGCGTACCTTCTATCTCGATGATACAAAAAAAGCCACCGGTACTAATAACCTTACCTTTAAAGACGTCGGTATGCCTCATGTCTTATGGCAACAACAGGGTTATCTTCGTAATGATGATGAATCTCACGGTTTAATTTCGGCTACTAAAGGTGATAAGTCAAACCACGAATACAATGTGATGATTCGAGACCTGACCAACTTCTTGGCATACATTGGTGAGCCATCAAAGATTCAACGTTTAGCTATAGCAAAATGGGTTTTATTATATTTAGTCTTATTCTTCCTAGTTGCCTATCCGATGAAAAAAGCATTTTGGCGAGATATTCATTAATAATAGTTGATACGACTAAATCAAATATTATTTAATAAAGAAAAGGGCCGAAAGCCCTTTTTTTATTTAAAACCCTTCACTTGCATGCGAGCCATGTATTAAACACTCGCAGGAGTAAATCAATATGAGTAGTAGTCGCCGCACTATGATGACAGTGTATTCTGACCCATCATGTCCTTTCAGTCACCGCACTAGAATTGTCCTCCACGAAAAAAATATTACCGCCAATATTGAAGATATCGTTGATGGACAATGGCCAGAAGATGTTGCCGCATCAAATCCTTATGGTACGAGCCCGGCGTTAATGGATCGTGACCTGATCTTATTTAACTCGAATATTATCATCGATTATTTTGATGAACGCTTCCCACACCCTGCCTTGATGCCTGTAGATCCAGTTGCCCGGGCGAAAACTAGGCTTATGCTCCACCGGATAGACAAAGACTGGTATTCACTGTGGCCAGCATTAATGGATGGCAAGCCAGTCAAAGCTCGAAAAAGACTGCAAGAAGACTTAACTATCTTGGCTCCCATGTTTGAAGAATCTGAATTTTTCATGGGAAATAGCTTCTCCTTATTAGACTGTAGCCTTGCACCACTCTTATGGCGTTTACCACTGTTAGGCATTAAACTACCCACTAGCGCCAAAGCTGTTGAGGCGTATGCTCAACGCATATTTGCCAGAGAGAGCTTCCAAGCAAGTTTAAGTGATATAGAGCGGAGCATGCGTTAAATGACGTCACAAAAGCCCTATCTTATTAGAGCCATTTATGAATGGTTGGTTGATAACGATCTGACACCGTATTTATTAGTGAGTACCGCTTTTGACGGTGTGCAAGTACCCGAAGAATATATTCATGATGGCAAAATTGTTCTGAATATCGCACCAGGTGCGGTTAGAAATTTTGTTACTGACAATGACTGGATAAGCTTTTCCGCTCGTTTTTCAGGTAAGTCTATGGAGTTATTTATTCCTATTGTGGCCGTGCAAGCAATCTATGGCAAGGAAAACAATGAAGGCATGTTTTTTCCTGATGAAGACAGTTCGCCACCACCTTCTACACCGCCAAAAGATGAGCCAGCAAGCACAAACAAAGCCAAACCTAGCCTATCTATTGTTAAGTAATGTTAAAGCCTCACATATAAAAACGGGCACAATAAAGTACCCGTTTTTTTGACGTTTAATTTTACTAAGCTTATTTATTTGGCTTCAAAGCCAACAAAAGTAAGAGTTTCTTCAGTCAGTACTTCATCGCCTTCTTGCCACTTTTTACCATCAGGAACGATCGTTCTAATCTGGTAAATCTCGCCAGGAATCTCTTCCGACATTGTGAAAATATAATATTTATTTGCGTATAAGCTATAGCGTTCTTTTTTAGGGTCGTTAAAAAAAGGTTGAATGATGTATTGAATACCTTTCACTAATTGGCCTTGGTGCTCAAATTCAATTTCTTTTTTGACGGCTCCTTTAGCTAAAGCCCAGCGAATTTTACGTTGAAAATACGCCCAGTCACCACCTGTCAGCCGATCCAGTTCACGAATATCAAACTCGAGGTACAATACAAAAACACCATTTCCTTGCTGGTTATCTCGATCTTGATATGGCCGATTGTGCGCACCAGTAAAAAATTCAAAACTAGTATCTTTCCGTCCAGTGTTACGGACGTTTGTTATTGTCATATCAATGGTGTCTTCACGAGCGCCATCGATAAAACTCTCTTTTTTATACTCGTAATGCAAGACGCCTGGTATCGATATATTCTTAAGATGAGCTTTATCAAATAGCTCATTATTTATTTCTGAAAACCCTGTAACAGCATGAACACTAACTGTAGATACCAGCAATAAGCATGCTGTAAGTAATGATGAACCTATTTTCCACACAACCCTATACCTCTTTAGATTTGATGTTATTCTAAATATTTTTAAACGAAATCGTATTATGACCATCAAGCAACTACTAAAGCTTCCTTTAGCACTTAGTTTCCTAACATTGCCCTTAATGGGATGTAACCATGATGAGCAAGACAGACTATATCAGCATGATAGCAGTTATAGTTTCGAGGATACATTATTAAACCTCGATATCGCGATTGCAGAGCATAACTACCGTATTATTCATCGCAGTCATATTGGCCAAGCTGTACGTGACCGAGGCGAACCAAACTATCCATTGTCCACCATTACTAGCTTTTGCAATATTACTTATGCTAAAAAAATGATGGAAATAAATTCTGATTTAATAAATGATATGCCTTGTAATGTTGCTGTACGAGAGACACTTAATGGAGTCATCGTAAGCACAAAATTAATGAATGAAAATACAGGTCTTGAAGGTCAAAATCAGTTTGCCAACAAGATTAATAAAAATCTGAAATCAATTATTGAGGCTACGATAGAGTAGCCTCAATCACTGCACAATTTAATTAATCATCGTCGTCCTTAGGCGCCCGTTTTTTAGGGTAAGGATTAACATCTGCTAGTGATGGAAAATAATATTCTGCAATAATAGCGTTAATATCATCACGTCGCTTATCAATAAATTTATTCAGTAATGCATTCCAGGTTTTATCCTGATATCGGGTGGCCATGCTAAAGCTAAAGATAAAAGCTTCACCTAGTTCATTCAACGGTTGTACAACCATCGGGACATCACTGATACTAGCGTAGTAACTTGCAATTGGCCCCCATAAAAGCACAACATCGACTTCACCCTGTGCTAAGGCATCCTTAACGATGCGACCAGCGTTCACCCTAGTATCACCTGACATCATTTGGAAATAGTGAATCTGGTCTGCTAAACCTAGATCAAGCAAAGGCTTTGTTGTAACGCCTCTATCAAAAATACCTATGCGAAGTTGTTTGCCAGATTTACTCACTTTAGCAATATCTGCCAATGTTTTTAATTCATATCCCTCACCTGAACGATAAACCATTGCCTCAATCGAGCTCCAATAAGACTTAGTTGGTTTCAAGAAATCTGTATGTTCAGGTACACTCATAGCCACATCACATAAAAACCTACCGGTTTCTTGATTTACTTTTTTAATCGTATTACGGCTAAAGCCTATGCGTTGTGGAAACCAATAGTATTCTAGCGGTATGCCTAACTCTTCACTGAGTAAGGCGGCAATTTTATTATCAAAACCTTCAAGTTCTTTATTTGAATAAGGAAGGTTATATCCATCAGCACATACTTTCAGTACAGTTTGGCCAAGCACAGGTTTTAAGTCTTCCGCTTGAGCTAATGGCACGCTCAATATCAATCCTATTATTAATATTGATATCGTCCGAAATATTGTCATTTTTTACAGTTCCTTATTCAATAAATTACAACTCTAAGAATGCATAAGCACGCAAAAGTTCCCTAGTTTTAAAAATAAAAAAAAAGCCCGACACGAATGCCGGGCTTCTCTCTTAAGGTTTATGTATTAAAACTTAATACATAAGGTCTTATAGGCTAAATACGCTTAAAATACCACCTAAGTTAGTCCAGCTAGATAGAGCTTTGTAAGCACCTACCGCACCAAGACCATCAGTGTCATTTTCTAAGCTAGGAATAGCCATACCGATACCAGCCCAACCACCTACACCAGACAAGATTGAGATGAACTGCTTGCCTTCATGCTTGTAAGTGTTAACGTTGCCGATGATACCAGACGCAGTTTTGAATCTCCAAAGCTCACGACCAGTTTGTGCATCTACAGCTTTGATGTAGCCTTCTAATGTTCCGTAGAATACTAAATCAGAAGCAGTTGCTAATGCACCACCCCATGCTGAGAAACGTTCTGGGTTAGACCAAACGATCTTACCAACACGTGCATCCCAAGCGATGAAGTTACCTAAGTGTGTACCACCTGGAGCTGGGTACATGCTTAAAGTAGCACCAACATATGGTTGACCTGAAGTATACTCAACTTCGAATGGTTCATAGTCCATACAAACGTGGTTTGTAGGTACATAGTATAAACCAGTACGTGGAGAGAATGCAGAAGGTTGCTGATCTTTAGAACCTAACGCAGCAGGACAAATACCTGTTGTGTTAACGTCAGCACCATTGCGAGCTGTTGAGTATTTAGCTACACGATCATGAAGACCCGTTTTCAAGCTAACACCGTTAGACCAGTTAACTGCTGGATCATATTTTTCAGCAACTAATAATTCACCGGTGATACGATCCATTGTGTAACCAAAACCGTTACGATCGAAATGCACAAGAGTTTTACGCATTTTACCGTTGATTTTTTGGTCTGCTAATGGAACTTCATTGATACCATCATAATCCCACTCATCGTAAGGAGTCATTTGGTATACCCATTTAGCCATACCAGTATCTAAATCACGACCGAATAAAGACATTGACCACTTGTTGTCACCTGGACGTTGAACCGGGTTCCAAGTAGATGGGTTACCGTTACCGTAGTAGAACATGTTTACATCAGGATCGTAAGAATACCAACCCCATGTTGTACCACCACCGATTTTCCACTGGTCGCCCTGCCAAGTTTTCAAAGATGAATCTTTGCCAACTGGTTTCAACATAGATGTTGTTTTCTTAGGATCGAAACCCATTTCAGCATCAGGACCTGTGCTGTATACAGTCCAAGCTTCTTTACCATCTAAGCTGTAAGCTTTAACGTAACCACGTACGCCGAACTCACCACCAGAAATACCTACTAGTACTTTATCTTTAAATACGTGTGGAGCACCAGTGCTTGTAGCACCACGCTTAGCATCGTCACGTTTGTGAGACCATACTGCTTTACCCGTATCCATATCTAAAGCAACTAAAACGTTATCCGCTTGTGCTAGGAAGATTTGGCCATCACCATAAGCTAAACCACGGTTAACTGTGTCACAACACATGACTGGAACAGTTTCGTCGTAGTTTTGTTTTGGCTCATATTTCCACTTGATAGCACCGTCGTTGTCTAAATCTAGAGCAAAGACAAGGTTAGGGAAAGCGGTGTGTACATACATAGTACCGTCGATAACTAGAGAGTTACCTTCATGACCACGTAAAACACCTGTTGAGAAGGTCCACTGCATGTTCAAATCAGCAACGTTATCTTTGTTGATTTGAGCTAGTTTGCTATAACGTTGGTTGTTATAGTTACCGGCTGCAGATACCCAGTTATTTTCATTTTCTTGCATAGTACCGATTTCATCAGCAACTGCTACACCAGTAGCGGCTAATGACATCATGACTAATGATAAAGTTTTCAGCTTCATAAAGATTTCCTCTATTGCTTTTAATAGTTATACGACACGAAATTGTTCACAATTGAACCTCATGCGTTTGCAAACATTATGCTCACTAAAACTGATAGTCAAGCCTAATTCTTGGTTTTTTTGTGAATTTTTTCATATTTTTTTTGGGAAGTTTTTCCCGACACGCTAAAGCATTGAAAATAAAGGGCTCTTATGTCGATACCAATAAACTCTTATAGTTGCTTTTGATCGTCAAGCTGGGCTTTGATCCAATCAATTGCATAGCGAATAGCGCTCAATGTGCGCTCACGTCCTAACAATTCTAGGGTCAAATCTAAAGGGGGTGATATCGTATTACCTGTAATCGCTACACGAATAGGTTGAGCGACTTTACCCATGCCAATTTCTCTCGCAACCGAGCATGCTTTCACTTCGGTGTGTATAGGCTCTGCTTGCCACTCAGCCAGTGAGGATAAGCGATTGAACATGTCTTCTAATATCTCACCACTACTCACAGTTAAATTTTTACGTGCTGCTTTCGCATCAAATTCTTTTACATCCTTATAAAAGAAACGACTGTTAGCAGCCATTTCAACTAAGGTCTTTGCTCGTTCTTGCTGAAGTTCTGCTACTGAAACTAAATCTGGACCTTGTGCTGGGTCGATGCCTAATTGTTCCATATGCCAACACAAGTGCTCAGCCACATGTTCAGCGGTACTACTTTTGAGGTATTGTTGATTTAACCAAAGTAATTTTTCTGTATTAAAACTTGATGCAGATTTATTAACGCCATCGATATCAAATAGTGCAATCATTTCATCTAAGGTGAAAATTTCTTGGTCGCCATGAGACCAGCCTAAGCGCACTAGATAATTCAACAACGCTTCCGGCAAATAACCTTCATCACGGTAGCTCATCACGCTAACGGCACCATGTCGCTTTGATAATCGTGCACCATCATCACCTAGAATCATTGGTAAATGTGCAAATATGGGCGGCTCTGCAGCTAAGGCCTTAAAAATATTAATTTGTCTTGGTGAGTTATTTAAATGATCATCGCCACGAATAACATGGGTTAATCCCATATCTAAGTCATCA
Source organism: Methylophaga sp. 42_25_T18 (assembly GCA_002163085.1). Classification (GTDB taxonomy): domain Bacteria; phylum Pseudomonadota; class Gammaproteobacteria; order Nitrosococcales; family Methylophagaceae; genus 41-12-T18. The sequence goes on from MAAJ01000001.1 coordinate 123,921, forward strand.
ACAACCACCGTTAAATTATAAGTAGGAGAACCATCTGAGCGTGCAATGACAAGATCATCTAACTCACTATTCTGGAACTCGACATTACCTCTCACTACATCTTGAACAATGACACTGCCTTCTAGCGGATTTTTAAACCTAATAATCGGCTGAACACCTTCTTTTGGCGAAGTTAAATGCCGGCAGCGTCCATCATAGCGAGGCTTTTTCTTATTAGCGCGTTGTTGCTCACGCATGTCATCCAACTCCTCCTTGGAGCAATAACAGTGATAGGCATCGCCTTGTTCTAATAATTGATTGATGATTTCTTTATATCGATCAAACCGTTGTGTTTGATAAAAAGGTCCTTCATCATAATCCAAGCCTAACCATGCCATGCCTTCTAAAATAGCGTTAACCGATTCCGTCGTTGACCGCTCCAAATCAGTATCTTCAATTCGTAAAATGAACTGCCCGCCATGTTTACGTGCAAAAAGCCATGAAAATAAAGCTGTACGTGCGCCACCAACATGTAAGTAACCTGTAGGACTAGGGGCAAATCGGGTACGTATGGTCATGAACTAATCTCTTTACTAGATGTCTGTTTGAAAAGTACGTTATTGTAACAGCATGCTATATATATATAAGGTGTAATCAAAAAATGAAGGCTCTCTATTTATCTGCTTTGTTCCTCTTATCGACATCCCTCTTTTCCGTTCATAGTTATGCCGACGACAGTAACCTTGACTATTCAGTGCAAGAAGTTACCACCGGTATTTTTTATCACCAAGGTGTGCACCAAGATCCTAATGAACAAAATATAGGAGCGATTGCCAATGTTGGCTTTATTATAGGGGAGCGCTGTGTAGCAGTTATTGATAGTGGCGGCAGTTACCGTGAAGGCACGCTGTTACGGCAAGCAATAAAAGAACAGACAGATCTACCGGTATGTTATGTCATTAATACCCATGTGCATCCCGATCATACTTTTGGTAATGCTGCTTTTAATAATGATCAACCTGAATATATAGGTCATGAAAAATTACCCGCAGCCATGCAAGCTAGACAAGAGTATTTTGGCCGCGTATTTGAAGACATATTAGGCGCCGCATACGATGGTACGGAATTCATAGCGCCGTCACGCACTGTCACCACTGCTCAACCTATTACTATCGATTTAGGTAATCGGCCCATTACACTCACGGCCTATACAACCTCCCATACTGATCATGATCTCACCGTATTTGATAACAACAGCAAAACATTCTGGACCGGAGATTTGCTCTTTATAGATCGCACTCCAGTAATCGATGGCAGTATCAACGGCTGGATAAATATCTCAATGCAATTTCAATCGATGGATTTTAATATTGTTATTCCTGGGCATGGTCCCGCCACTGATAACTGGCAGCAAGGTTTGGCCGATCAATTACGTTATTTATCTGTTATTCGAGATGAAGTTCGCGTTATCATTGCAGATTTAGGCACTATCGAAGAAGCATCCGCACAGGTTGGGCTTCAGGAGCAAGACCAGTGGGAACTTTTCGATAACTACCACCGTCGTAACATCACCGCATCATTCGTAGAGCTCGAATGGGAATAATCAAGACTACACGTAGGAGACTTAAGTATGTTTAACCGTATTTTTAATTTCATTATTGTCAGTTTGGCACTGTCATTCTTCTCAATTTCAGCACAAGCAGAAACACCTACGGAACCCTTGTGGCCAACCCTTAAAGAAATTTACTTCGAAGGTAAGGCCATTCGCGAAGATGCGAATGACTTACTCGTTATTGAAGCACCAATACGTGCGGAAGATGCTGCTATCGTGCCGATTTCAGTTAAATCATTGGTTACTCAAACTGCAGACAAATACATTAAAAATATTCATATAATTATCGACAACAACCCCGAACCTTATTCAGCAAACTTTAGCCTTTCACCTGATTTAGGTTTGATTGATATTTCCACTCGTATGCGAGTAGATCAATACACCTATGTGCGAGCAGTTGCCGAAATGAACGATGGTTCATTGCATATGGTATCGCGTTTTGTCAAAGCATCTGGTGGTTGTAGTGCACCAGCTGGTAAAGATGCTGCCGCTGCCTTAGCTCGCCTCGGTAAAATGCAAATTCGTATGCGCAAACCAACGGTAGGTGAACCAGTTCAAGCTCAAGTCATCGTTAGTCACCCAAACTACAATGGTTTACAGTTTGACCAAAAATCACGTAGATACATTGAAGCTCACTATGTTAAAAACATTACTATCAGCTATAACGAAAAAGCACTGATTAATGTAGATACCGGTATCTCTGTTAGTGAAGACCCTAGTATCCGATTTACCTTTACGCCTGCGGCGTCAGGTGTGCTAAAAGCTGATATTAAAGACAGTAAAGAGCAAACATTCAGTCTGCAAAAAAATATTTAGTCCCCAACTAGAAGATCAAAAAAGCCGCGGTTAACGCGGCTTTTTTATTTTATTCAAAATTACTTTAGTGAATACGACAGCTTGCATAAGCATCCGCATGTGTTTTCTTGAACAAACCGATGCCAGAAGTCACATCATCATCATCTCTAAACATACCACCTTTATCGCCAGGCATATTTCTTAATTGAAAACCGGTATCCGCATCCTCAAAGTCACGCTGTGTAAAAACAGCTGCTAATTTATCAACAACACATGAACATTTATGTGTGGCTTCATAAACGTTCATTTTTCCTTCATGCACCTGTATACAGTCCATTACATACTGCACACGCGTAACAGTAGAAAAGTCATTCGCCATGCCGGCTGCAGGTAATACTAACAAGCCAGCGGCGATCAACGATAGTCGAGGGTGTTTCATCAAACTGCTCCTAAATTTTTTCTTGAGAGAACCTACAAGACCCAGAGAAGTAGCCCGAAGTTCCAAATATATTAAAATAAAGCTTCTGCATCATACCTGAACTACAGCAAACCATGAAAATGAAAGTAACTTAAACTAATTTTGACATTTTCACCAACTATCGCTAAGTTCAGGTAGAATCCTAGTTTATAGACATTTGCCCCCCCTAAAACATGCAGGAGAAACTTCATGAAAAAATTGTTACTTCATCTAGACACCGATCCGGTTGCAAGCGCCTTTGACCAAGCGGTGGCTTACGATGCTGGTGTAGATAATGTTCTCTCTTATGGCAGTATAACTCGAGATAATGTAACTCCTCACGTACATGGCATGATTTTCACTCGCGGTGGTAAAAACTTAAAAAACAGCGCTATTTTCATCGGTGGTTCAAATGTACCCGCCAGTGAACTTGTTGGTAGAGCTGTCAAAAAAGCATTTTTTGGACCGGTTCGTGTGTCCGTTATGTTAGACCCTAACGGTTCAAATACAACCGCGGCTTCTATCGCACGTAAAGTGCTAACTGGCTATGACATTACCGGTAAAAACGTTGTCATTCTAGGTGCAGGTCCTGTTGGCCAACGTACTGCAATGTATCTATTACAGGAAGGCGCAGCTCAAGTCACCATTACTTCTCGTAGCATCGAGCGAGCTAAAGTCATTACAGCTCAATTAAAAGAAGCTTATGGCATCGAGGTAATTCCGGGTGAAACACGCAGTGATGAAGCTGTAAACCAATTATTAAAAGATGCACATGTCGCTATCGCCACTGGCCCAGCGGGTGTTTGTGTCCTACCTAAATCTGCATTAGACAAAAGCGAAACATTGGAAGTAGTTGCCGATGTTAACGCTGTGCCACCTCTAGGTGTTGAAGGCATAGAAGTCATGGATAACAACACCGAAAAAAATGGCATTCGTTTTTATGGTGCTATCGCCATTGGTAACTTCAAAATGAAAGTGCACCATGGCTGTGTATCATCATTATATGAATCCAATGATCAGTTTTTAGACGAAACTACTATCTACGATATTGCTTGTAAAATCGATACCAAATAGTGCCAGTAGTCGTGGGGAATAGCACTCACACGCGCATTAGTGTTCGTGTGAGTGCCCCAGCTCGCCTACACCTTGGCTTTCTTGACCTCAATGGTAATGCAGGTCGAAAGTTTGGCAGTATAGGTCTTGCTATAAATAGCCATTTCACCACTTTAACTGCCCAGAAAGCTACATCTATTTCTATTGTAGGGCCTGTAGATAGTGATGTGCTATGCGCGCGTACTAAATCGATTGTGCAAACATTTTATCAAACCATCGGTAGCACTGTTTCTGCAACAGACAGGGGGGTTAATATCACCCTAGAACATGTTATTCCTGAACATGCTGGATTTGGTTCTGGCACTCAGCTCAATTTGGCCATTGGCACAGCCCTATGCAAATTACATAAAATCCCCGCCTCTACACCAGAAATTGCCGCTCAATTAGGTCGCGGTGCCCGCTCAGGCATTGGTATCTCCACGTTTGACCTTGGCGGCTTTATTGTTGATGGTGGCCTAAAACCGAATACGACTGTGCCGCCTTTATTGGCGCACCATGCTTTTCCTGATGATTGGCGAATTGTACTTATCATGGACACGCAGCACCAAGGCGTGCATGGCCAACAAGAAAAACAAGCCTTCACCACGCTGCCAGAATTTCCGCAACACCGTGCCCAATCCATTTGCCATTTGACCTTGATGCAACTGTTGCCAGCGCTTGTCGAACAAGATATTGACCAATTTGGTGATGCCATTACTCAGATCCAATCACTGATCGGCGATCATTTTGCACCTGCTCAAGGTGGCCGTTACACCAGTCCAGTAGTGGCTCAACTATTAGAGCATGCACAGCAACTCGGTCATAAAGGCATCGCCCAAAGTTCTTGGGGACCAACTGGTTGTGTATTTGTAAAAAGTCAGCAACACGCTGAAAAACTCATCGCCGATCTCTCTACCTATTCCAGTTCTATTTTAAACTCCACCCAACAACCAACACTCTTGATTAGCCAAGCGAATGAATCTGGAGCAAAAACTGACGTTTGTGTTGTATAATATTTTCCATCTAATTTAACTATAAAGGGCTTTTACTATGGCTAAACGTTCCATCATTCACATGCTTAACCCAATGATCAAAAACAGTCCATTTGATATCAACATGGCGCTGGATGCCGGTTACGACATGATTATTCCCTATGAAAATACGACTCTAGAAGAAGTGGCAGGCATGACTCAAGATGCTATTTTCTCGCGTGGTCCTGCCGGCGTGAAAAAAACAGGTATGTTCATTGGTGGTCGTGATATTGGTCTGGCTATGGATATGCTCGATGCAGCCAAAAAAGCCATGGTACCCCCATTTGAAATTTCAGTGTTTGCCGATCCAAGCGGTGCATTTACTACTGCTGCCGCGCTTGTAGCTTGCATCGAACGTGAATTGAAGAAAAACTTTGATCAAGATTTATCTGGTGCACGTGCTGTTGTCTTTGGTGGTACAGGTCCTGTAGGTTTAGCCACAGCCGTTCTTGCTGCAGAACAAGGCGCTATAACCACGATTGTTGATCATTTTTCTATCGATACGGCATTGGAATATGCAGAAGAAGCAAAACGACGTTATGGCGTTGATCTTCGCGCTACGACTGCTGCCTCAGATGCAGACAAAGCAAGATTACTTTCAAATGCCGATGTTGTGTTCTGTACCGCTAAAGCAGGCGTTCAAGTACTCAGTGCCCCTGTACTCGCGGATGCAAAACAATTAAAAGTAGCCGGCGACGTTAATGCCGTTGCACCTCTCGGTATTGAGGGTGTTGATTTGATGCACAATGGTGAGCCATTGATTCATGCTACGGCTTCACCAAAAGCGGTAGGTATTGGTGCCCTTGCTATCGGTAACGTTAAATATAAACTGCAACATGAGTTGTTAAAACAAACATTAACTGCGGAAAAACCAGTCTATCTTGATTTCCGCAATGCGATCGGTGAAGCTCGTAAGTTAGTTTAAAGCTTCAACCAAGCTACTTTGTCATGCAGGTGCAGCTACAAGTCCCTGTCTTAATTTTTGCACAAAGTGGTCGTTATTTGGCCCAATCAGCCACCCAAGCAGGACATACTGTTTGGGTGGCTGATTGCTTTGGCGATATCGATACGCTCAATATTGCTGAACGCTGGCAGAAACTCCCCTCTCTCCACACACTTACTAATGCTCACTTACTCGAGCTACTAACAACGTTTGCTAATGGCCAAGAATGCCAATTAGTCTGCGGTGGCGGTATCGAAAAAAACTTTCCAATACTGTCACAACTACCAACGAACATTAACTATATTGGTAACAACAGCGATACCATTAAAAAAATTAAAATGCCACAGCTGTTTTTTTCATTATTGTCACGACATAGCCTGCCCTATCCAAGCACACAACTTTTCCAACCAGAAGCTCAAACTGGCTGGTTATTCAAACAAAGCTTCGGCTTAGGGGGCACTCATATCACTCGGTTAGATAGAGAGTATTCAGCTCAGGAAGGTTATTTCCAGCAACACATTACCGGCATCAGTGCATCAATCTTATTTCTTGCTGATGGCAATAAAACTCAGGTCATTGCTATCAATAAACAGCTTGTCAGCGACAATCAAGCTATCCCCTTCCAACTTGCCGCTATCGAAACGCCATTTGAGATATCCCAACCTAACCATTACTTATTAACGACAGCTATAGATAGCATTACTAAAGAGACCGGGTTGAAAGGACTAAATAGCCTAGATTTTATTCTCGATAAACATGATCAACTCTTTATTTTAGAGGTAAACCCCCGCCCCAGTGCCTCAATTGAGCTAGTTGATCATGAGCTGATATTTCAACAGCATATACAAGCCTGTCGAGGCACCTTGCCCAGCGAGACACGAGCAACACCCTCTCACTATGCTGGCCTTTATTACCTATATGCCCCGCAGACGGTAACGATCCCGTTAAATATGGTGTGGCCACTACAAAGCCATGATCAACCACATGCTGGCACAGTCATAGAAATCCATCAGCCTATCTGTACGATTATGGTGACTGAACTTGATCAACAGCGTTGCAGGCAAAAACAACACTTATTATCATTAGAAATAATGCAACAACTCACTAAAAACGATTGAAAGGCCTCTAACTGATCCCACCTTTCTTATCCTAAAGTTTTAGGAAATAAATCATGTATTAGTCGCTGTCAGTTCTAGTTTATTAACATCACTGACACAAGATGAAATTAAGGCTGAGTTATAAAGAGCTAACTTAGTCAGTGGTTTTACGACTATAAATCATCATCCTCAAAATTATAGTCCAGCTTTTCTGATGGCTCATGAATGTAATACCCTTGAGCATAATCAACGCCCAGACGCCACAATAACGCGAGGCTATTGGCATCGGATACAAACTCTGCGATGCAACGTTTACCTGCCTGTTTAGTCATCTCAATGATGGCCTTTACGGCCGCTTGATTTTCAGTATCTTTAGCCATATTTTGAACAAAATGACCATTGATCTTTAAGTAATCCACATCCAGGACACTCAGGCTTTGAGAAAAATCGATGCCTGAACCAAAATGTTCTAAGCCAAATTCACAGCCAATATTTTTCAGTTGAGAGATAACCGCTTTAGTTTGTTCTAAATTTTCTAGTGCTGATGTTTCACTAATTTCAAAGACCATAGCACTGCCATCAAGGTTGTGTGCATTTAAGGTGACACATAACCAATCAACATATTCACGTGTACATAAGGTTTGCTCTGATAATTTGATAAAGAAACGCGTTTTTGGATATTTCACTCTATGCGTTGCCAGCGCATCAAATGCCTTCCTTATAACCCACTTATCAATCTCACCCATCATATTAGTTTCAGTAGCATGCTGAATAAAGCTGTCTGGCGACAAGAATGAACCATCCGACTGCTTGACCCGTAATAAAACGTCGTAAATTTCCTGTTCTTCACCATGTAAACTTACTATTGGTTGGTAAAACAGGCAAAACTCATCATTCTGCAAGGCGTTTTCCAGCTTAGTCTTCCACTCACTTGGTGACTGGGTTGTCACTACCTTCTGCTGTTCCGTTGGGTGATAGCGTTCAATACGATTACCGCCGGCATGCTGAGCCTGCACACAGGCCCTATCTGCATTCTCCAACACCGTTTCAGCCGAGGCTAAACTTTCATTTATATAGCTAATGCCAATACTACAATGTAAATCGATAACGCTACCATCAATATGCGACACATAGTCACCAATCGCTTCGCGATAACTTTCCGCTCGTGCATCAACCTTATCATTATCATTCGTCGGCACGATTACCGTAAATACGCGATCAGAGAAATGGCCCAGCAATTCACCTTCTACCAAGTTTTTACGTAATAAGTCGGCAACACTTTTTATAATAACGTCACTGATTCCTAAGCCGACTTGCTCCTTAATGGCTTGGAAATCATCCAAGACTATATATAACAATACGGCATCGCCGTTACCTTCGGCAGCAGCATGCATCACTTGCTCTAACTCTTCCAAGAAACGTACCCGACTGTATAAGCCCGATAAGAAATCATGGTCCCGTAATAGCTGTAGCTGCGCATCAGTGCCCGCAGCTATAACCTCATCTCGAATGACAACCTGCGTGCAATCTTCACCCTCGACACGTGCATGGCTGAATTCTATATTTGCTTTAAAGCTTTCACCATCAGCTTTTACACACTGAACGGTGACGGTTTCTGGCGCAGAAGTATCGGCTGATTCTGAGAATTGACGAAAAACAGATTTAAATCGGCTATGGTCGTCTACCGAAACCATATCTAAGAAAGGCAAACCATCAATATCTTCAGCTTCTTCATAACCAAATAGAATGAGATAAGCACTATTTACATAGATATGCATCCCTTCATGCATATAAGCAACCGCATCGCGTGAACTCTCAAGCAATGCATGTGAACGCTTTTCACTCTCACGTAATGCGCGCTCGTTGCGTCTTGCCAAGCGTCGATTAAACACATTAGACAGCTCTCGTTCAACAGCAAACTGTAAGCGTTTTATATCAGCCTGCAATACAACATCGTAGGCACCACAGGTAAATAATTTTTCTTCACTGGCTTTATCTGACGCTAATACAATACATGGAATATCTTTAGCTAAACCGTGTATCAAATTCATTATTTCTGCTGGTCGTGGATTTTCCATTGAATCACTGCAGATCAATAAATCCCATGTATGGTTTGTTAATGCCTTCTCAATTTCCGCCAGGGTGTGTTCGCGTGATGCACGCACTGCATGGCCGGCGCTACGAAGAGCATTAATAACCGTATCAGCGCCAGTGAGTGAGTCATCGACGATAAGTAACCGTAATATGCCTTCTGCTCTTGCCACTCTAGTCGTCCCCTTTTAGTCGAGATTGTAATGTCGGCTTCTTGCCTTCTAACACAGTCATCTCGCTCTCCATCCATTCAAAAACTTGCTGATTTAAATCTGACGCTGTTTTACCCTCTGTCGCTATCTTAGCGCCAATAACCAATTTAATCACGCCCGGATATTTAATAAAGCCATGTCGCGGCCATGCTTTACCCGCATCATGTGCAATAGGAACGATAGGAAAGCCCGTTTCCACCGCTAACCTAGCACCACCGATACCAAACTTACCCATGACGCCACTCGCAATTCGAGTACCTTCTGGAAAGATCACCACCCATGCCCCCGATGACAATCGATCTTGTCCTTGGTCTATTATTTGATTTAACGCTTTGCGTCCAGCACCACGGTCAATGGCAATAGGATTTAATGATGCCAAACCCCAGCCAAAAAAAGGAATCCATAACAATTCACGTTTTAATACCCAAACCTGAGGAGGGAAAACAGCCTGTAAGGCTAAGGTTTCCCATGAGGATTGATGTTTGCATAATATGATGCAAGGCTCCTCGCTTATATTGTCTAATCCTTGTACTTCATATCGAATTCCACAGATTATTCTCAATAACCATAAGTTTGAAATAGCCCACTGGCTGACCAACTTATAACGCCATTTAAACGGCAATGGCCAGACTATGACCGCTAACAAAGAGAAAATGACCGCGCTTACAATATGCAATCCTGCAAAAAATAACGATCGAACAAACAACATTACGGCGTAGGCTCCAATAGCGCAGTGACTGCCGCTGCCAAATCATCATAGACAGCTATGCCTTCTGGTATGCCTTGTTCTAGCGTACGTTCACCTTTGCCTGTGCGAACTAATATCGGAGTCGCCCCTGCAGATTGTGCTGCCTGAAGATCACGTAGTGAATCTCCCACGGCCGGCACGCCATCCAGGTTGATACGTAAACGATGCGATAACTCTGCAAACGAGCCATCCTGAGGTTTACGACATTGGCAGTCATCATCCGGTCCATGCGGACAAAATAAGATGGCTTCTATTTTGCCGCCAACTTGGGATAACATTCGTCGCATTTTGCTATGTATACGGTTCAGTGTTTCGACATCAAATAAACCACGAGCAATACCCGACTGATTGGTAATAACCACTACCCGATATCCAGCATAATTTAATCGTGCAATGGCCTCTAAACTGCCGTCAATAGGTTCCCACTCGGTAGGCGACTTAATAAAGTCATCCGAATCATGATTGATCACCCCATCTCGATCCAGAATTATCAGCGACATAGTTAGCTCCGTTTATTCCTGCAAGTAGGAAATATCTGCAACACCTAAGAATAAAGCACGTGTTTGATTTAACAAAGCCAATCGGTTTTGTCTGATTGCTTCATCATCTACCATCACCATGACCTCATCAAAGAAACCATCAACGGTTTCACGCATGCCAGCTAAGCTTGTTAATACCGCAGTGTAATCTGCAGTTTCCATCAATGGCTGAACAACAGCGGTGATATCCGTTAACTTATTTGCCAATGCTTTTTCGGCAGCTTCTTGCAGTAAATTATTGTCGATAATACTGTCATCACCTTCCGCATCATTTTTACGCAAGATATTACCTATGCGCTTATTACCTGCCGCTAAGGCTTTCGCTTGTTCTAATTCACGAAAAGCACTCACCGCTTTTAAGCGCTGCATAAAGTCGATAGGTTTTGTCGGCTTCACCGCTAATACCGCTTCAAATACATCTGACTTAACGCCTTGATCAGCAGCATAACCACGTAAACGATCATAAAAATAGCGCATCACCTGAGCGGTTACATTTTCTTCGCTCAACACACCGTCTAGGCCTTGATTTGCTTGCTCAAGTAAATCAACCAAATCTATATCAAGATCATTATCAATAATAATCCTTAATACACCCAAGGCCGCTCTACGTAAGGCAAAGGGATCTTTCACCCCAGTTGGTGGTTGGCCAATGCCAAACAAACCCACTAACGTATCCAGTTTTTCGGCCAAACTAACGGCTTGACCACTCTTTGTTTGCGGTAATTTATCACCGGCAAACCGTGGCAAATATTGTTCATCTAATGCTTCAGCAACTTCATCATGCTCACCATCTAAACGCGCATAATATCGGCCCATTATGCCCTGCAGGTCAGGGAACTCACCCACCATTTCGGTGACCAAATCACATTTGGCTAATAAGGCTGCTCTTTCCGCCAGCTCTGCATCACCACCAATTTTTGCTGCAATGGCGGCTGCCAACTTGGCAACACGAGCAGACTTGTCATAAACAGTGCCCAATTTATTTTGGAATACAATCGTTTTTAACTGTTCTTGTCTTTCCGCTAGCGGCTGTTTGCGATCCTTTTCCCAGAAAAAGGCCGAGTCACTCAGGCGAGGTAAAATGACACGTTCATTTCCCGCGATGACTTGCGCAGGATCTTGGCTTTCAATATTACAAATGGTAATAAAGTAAGGTAATAAAGCGCCAGCTTTATCACGAACAGCAAAATACTTCTGATGTTCTTCCATTGATGAAATCAATGCTTCTGCTGGTAATTCTAGGAAGCGCTCATCATACGAGCCCGATAAGGCAACGGGCCACTCCACCAACCCTGTGACCTCATCCAACAAGTCTTCATTAAGCACCGCTTCGCCACCTAACTTAGTAGCCAACTCAATGACCTGACCATTGATCGCATCACGACGTTTGTTCATATCAACAACAACGTGACCTTCAGTTTCTAATTGTGCTGCATAAGTTTGAGCTGATTGGATGCGAATTGCTTCAGGATGATGGAAACGATGACCATAACTATCTTGACCAGAAGTCACACCTAACAATTCAACCGGGACTACATCATCACCAAACAATAAAACTAACCAATGCACGGGACGAACAAACTCACCTGGCAGGTTTCCCCAACGCATGCGTTTAGGGATAGGTAAATCCTTTAAGCTTTGTTGTAAAATTTCGGGGATAAGGTCAACCGTATGAGCACCTTGTTGTTGCTGTTTATACACCAACCAAGCACCTTTTTCGGTTTCCATTTTTTCTAAATCATCAACCGATACTCCACAAGATCGTGCAAAGCCTTGCAATGCTTTTGTGGCATTACCATCTTCATCAAATGCCGCTTTGATCGCCGGGCCTCTACGCTCAACCAGTCGATCTTGTTGGCGCACTTCGACATCAGTAACGACTACAGCTAAACGTCTAGGTGCTGCATAAGCTTTTATTGCACTAAATTTAAGTTCGGCTTTTGTTAAGCCTTTTTCAATACCGGCCTCAAAGGCTTGCATCAGTTTTTTGAGCGCTTTTGGAGGTAACTCTTCCGTTCCCAGCTCAATCAATAAATCTCTAACATCACTCATGACTGTGCCTCCGACTTGTTAGCTAACATCGGAAAGCCTAAAGATTCACGACGATCATAATAAGCTTGCGCCACTGCGCGCGCTAAGGTTCGCACTCGCAGGATATAACGTTGACGCTCCGTCACCGAAATCGCCTTACGCGCATCTAATAAATTAAAGGTATGAGAGGCTTTTAATACCAATTCATAGGCCGGTAAAGGCAGGCCTTCCTCAATCATTCTTGCACTCTCACGTTCACAGGTATCAAAGGTGGAAAACAAACTTTCAACTTCGGCTTGCTCAAAGTTATAGGCCGACATTTCCACTTCATTTTGGTGGAATACATCACCATAGGTGACTTTACCCATTGGGCCGTCAGACCAAACAAGATCATATACACTGCTCACGCCTTGCAAATACATCGCAATACGTTCTAGACCATAAGTGATTTCGCCCGTAACAGGACTACACTCTAGGCCGCCGACTTGTTGGAAATAGGTGAACTGTGTCACCTCCATGCCATTCAACCAGATCTCCCAACCTAGCCCCCACGCACCTAATGTTGGTGATTCCCAGTTATCTTCGACAAAACGAATATCATGAATCAAAGGGTCTAAGCCCAACATTTTTAACGAATTTAAATACAACTCTTGGATATTAATCGGTGACGGTTTAAGTACGACCTGAAACTGATAGTAGTGCTGTAAACGATTTGGATTTTCACCATAACGGCCATCGGTTGGACGTCGAGAAGGCTGTACATAGGCTGCACTCCATGGCTCAGGCCCAATTGCTCGTAAGAAAGTAGCTGGGTGAAATGTGCCCGCACCTACCTCCATATCAAGAGGTTGTAACAATACGCAGCCTTGTTCAGCCCAGTACTGTTGTAAACGCAGGATAAGCTCCTGAAAGGTTTTTGGTGTTTCTGCCACTGGAACCGATGTTGTAGTCATTTGCTAAAAGTCACAATCTATAATCAAAACTTCTTGATTATAGCGAAAATCAGCCCTGATTGTAGAACAAGCTTAGATAATCAGGCAGAAATATCAGCCTGCGATATGGCTCGTACAACAAAACGTAAATTGCCTCCCGGCTGAATTGCATTAAAGGGGTAACACGTCACCAAGCTCAGCTGATAATCAGAGCCGTGTTCATACAGCCATGCCACATCATTTTTATCCACCACATGCATATCATGAACAACATAATCTCGTCGAATGCCACTCGCACTACTAATGCTAATTATCTCGCCCTTTTGTATATGTTGTAGAAATGAAAAATGGGTATCACGATGCGCAGCGATTATCGTATTTCCAACTTCCGCGGGTGCGGCTGATGCAAACACATGACCGGGACCAAACGCTAAGGATTCCCCACTGGTTCCCGCCAATACATATTGCTCAACATCATGTTCCGCCACCACCAATTTGGCCACCGGCCACATATCAGCCCATGCCCACGGTTTAACTTTCCTCTTTTCCGTTTCAGCGTGATTCCACGCCGAGGCAATTAAGTACTGTGCTAATTGAGCCTTGGCATAAATATAAACACCTCCGCCTATTTGCCAACAAGCAATCACCATTAATCCCACCGCAACAAACTTGTTCGTTATAGGCTGTTTCATTGTTGCTTCCTACGTAACATTAAACCTGACAATAATGACAATAAGCCTATTAAAATTTGCAACATCGCAGGAGTAGCGGTCTGAGGCAGCGTCCCCATGTTCCAACCGGCAGGTCGATTAGTTGCTAAAGCTAGTGTTTTTAAGTCTTTTTCCACAGGTCTAACCGGCGTTTTATCTACAGCCACCAAAGAAGTGAACTTACTGACCAAATGGTGTTCCATCGCAATGTCGGTAATATCTGCTTTCACACTATCGGGTTGACCCTGCGTTCGATACTGGTCCATCAACCCTTCAATTTTTTGTCTGGCCCATAACACTGATACCGCTTCAGATTTAGCGCCACCATGAAGCGTTAGCGTTTTGTTCCAAGCTTGTTGAGAAAAATCACCATTGATCGTAATTTCTGTTGGCAATGACTTGGCTTTCATCACCAACATTAACGGTTCACCCGCATATAAATCAGGTATAGATTGTGGCCAAATCTCAACACCACTATTGCCTGCTATATCAACAGTAATATCCGTTAACACGGGATGCGCCAACTTGTTAAACAAGGTCTGCATTTTTTCTTGAACTTCAGTCAATTCGCCAATATAGCTATGCGTTCCACGACCATATTTTGCGGCTCGATTCATAAAGTGACTATTTGGTGCAGAGCCTATGCCCACCGTAAACAAACGGCTATTGCCTAAGTGTTGTTTAATTTCATTAAATAACTCATCTTCATTGCCAATGCTGCCATCGGTTAAAAATACAATCTGACGTAGACTGTGCGTTTCTTCACCTTCAGCCAAAGCCAACGATAATGCAGGTAACATTTCAGTACCGCCATCGGCACGTAGCCAATCAACAAAGTCATAGGCAATATCTAAATTATTTCGACTCGCCAAACGTGAATGCTTAAAGACACTTTCGACATCATCACTAAACCGAATAATATTAAATTTATCCTGTGGCTTTAACTTAGCTAAACCATATTGCAGCGCTTTTTTAGCTTGTTTAATTGACGTACCATCCATCGAGCCTGAGGTATCGATAACAAATACCAACTCACGCGAAACAGTCTTTTTTAGTTGTTGTTTAGGTGGTGTCAGCATTAATAAGGCATAGTCCTTACCGTTTTTATTTTGTGTAAATAACGCCGCCGTGGGTGCATTTGAATCTTTCGCCTGCCACGTTAATTCAAAGTCTCGATCGGCAGGCACCTTACCGACTAGCTGTAATTTCCTCGTATCTTCAGTTAATTTTTCTTCCTCCAACTGATGATAAGAACTGCTGACATCCATCAAAGGGAAACCCGCCGCTAATAAAACGTTTAAAGACAGGCGATTCGGCTGAGTATTATTCATTGGCGGCGTGATGTGAGAGGCATCGGGCACTTGATCCGTATTCACCGCCCAACCACTGCCATTAAAGTGACTGATCTCTTCGCTATTCGAAATGGCTGCTCCTGGAATATAACGAGGACCAACCACCATCGGGAATCGTAATTTAAACTCACCCTGCTCTTGCTGCACCGTTTGTTGATATTCAATAATCACCGTGATCTGATCACCGGGTGCAATATTAGCCACTGAAGTGGTAAACATATTAGGTCGTTGTTGCTCGACTAAACTCGCACGTTTTCCCGAAGCTTTCGCTTGTTGATAAATCTTTTTAGCTTGTTTTTTAGGATGAATCTCGCCTTCTATAATGCGTTCGCCAATTTTCATCCACAAGCGATCAACAGCTGCCGTTTCAGGCAAAGGAAAAACATAAATGCCTTCTTGCCAATCTTGGGTAGGGTTATCAAATGTTTGACTGACTTTTACTCGCGCTAATAAACCACTAATATCAATTTCAACATTGGTATCTACCGTTGGGCTAGCAAGATAGTGGCCTTGCGGTTGCCGAAAAACCAACTGACCCGATTCCAATTCTGATAATTGTTCAATACGTGTTAAATCAGTATTTGGAGGCACGTCATTGGCTTGGACAGCTGTCGATAAAATGACCAAGCTCATCAATCCAGCATTAATCGCGAGGCCCACCAGCCAGCTATAAGTAATGCACTTCATAAATCCTTGTCGTAAGTTAATTGATAAGTTTGGTGTTGATATCGTAGTCATGACGGTTTCCTTTTGTTTAATCCCACGTTCATTACAACAAGTAAGCTGGGAGCATTCGGGTAAGGATTCCGGCAATGTCACGATCAAATATGGCGATAATCGGGCAGAGCAGATGTTTGCTAACAATTTCAGGTAAAATTCACCCTATTCTTAACTACAAGAGATAACAGCATGAGTCGAAAAATCGGCATCGTGATGGATCCTATTACAGCAATCACCATCAAAAAAGACAGCAGCTTTGCCATGTTATTAGCGGCACAAACCAAGGGCTGGTCTTTGTTTTATATGGAACAGCAAGATTTGTTTCTACATAAAGGTACCGTCTCAGCTGAGATGCGTGCTTTAACGGTCGAAGAAAATGATGACAACTGGTTTGAACTCGGCGAGACGCAAACGTTGGCTTTAACCGAGTTAGATGCCATCTTAATGCGTAAAGATCCGCCGTTTGATATGGAATACATCTACAGCACCTACTTGCTCGAACAAGCGCAAGCAGCAGGTGTATTGGTGGTTAACCACCCTCAGAGTCTGCGTGATGCTAATGAAAAGCTCTATACCGCATGGTTCCCTCAATGTTGTCCGCCAACCTTGGTGACACGCCAGAGTCATCTAATCCGTAACTTTCAACAAGAACATGGTGACATTATTCTAAAACCGCTCGATGGCATGGGTGGCGCTTCTATTTTCAGAGTGAAGTTAGATGATCCCAATACCAGTGTGATTATTGAAACGCTG
Organism: Methylophaga sp. 42_25_T18; assembly: GCA_002163085.1. Lineage (GTDB taxonomy): Bacteria > Pseudomonadota > Gammaproteobacteria > Nitrosococcales > Methylophagaceae > 41-12-T18. The sequence goes on from MAAJ01000001.1 coordinate 141,015, forward strand.
ACCGAACATGGTAAAAAATCGATCATGGCGCAGAAGTTTATTCCTGAAATCGTCGATGGCGATAAACGTATTTTAATGATCAACGGTGAACCTGTGCCTTATGCCTTGGCGCGCATTCCAGCTAAAGGTGAAACTCGCGGTAATTTGGCCGCTGGCGGCACGGCTAAGGGCCAACCATTAACCGAACATGACCGTTGGATCTGTGAACAAGTGGGCCCGACTCTGCGTGAAAAAGGCTTACTGTTTGTAGGCCTTGATGTGATTGGCAATTATCTGACTGAAATCAATGTCACTAGCCCCACGTGTATACGCGAACTCGACAATCAATTTAACCTTAATATCGCTGGCGATTTAATGGACAGCATAGAACAACAATTATCATGATCCTATTTCGATTTTTTATCTTATTCACCATTCTCTTTTTGTCGGCATGCGGTGATGATGATCGTGCTCGCCAAGCTAAGTTTTATGCCTTTGGCACTGAAATCGATGTCAGCCTGTATGGCGTTAATAATGAAACTGCAGCAAATACGGTTGAAGCATTAGAACAGTCTTTCTCCCATGCCAATGATACTTGGCATGCTTGGCAGCCCAGCACGCTGACAGATATCAACAACGCGATCCAAAATGGCGAGAGCATCACCATCAATTCGGATGTTGAAGCCGTGATCAATCAAGCTCAAACCTTGGCGACCAACAGTCAACATCTGTTTAACCCTGCCGCAGGTAAATTATTTGAACTCTGGGGCTACCATGCAGATAACTGGTTTGAATCTCGCCCGCCCCCAAACGAAGAAGCGATTAATAACTGGCTGAACCTCATTCCAACCATGGATGATATTTCCATCAATAATGGCGAACTAAGCAGTGCTAATACCAAAGTTAAACTAGGCTTTGGTGGCTTTGCCAAAGGTTATGCTGTGGATACAGCCATTGCAGCCTTACAGCAGCAAGGCATACAAAATGCCATCATTAACATTGGTGGCGATCTGCGAGCAATTGGTTCGCATGGCGAACGTCCCTGGGTGATCGGTATACGCCATCCTCGTAAAAAAGGTATGTTAGCGTCTATCGCCCTCAATAATGATGAAAGTGTATTTAGTTCTGGGGATTATGAGCGATTCTTTGAATATGAAGGTGTTCGTTACCCACATATTCTTGATCCAAGAACAGGCTTCCCTGCTAAAGATGCTACTTCTGTAACGGTATTACATACTAACGCCGCTGAAGCTGATGCTGCGGCTACCGCCTTATTTGTTGCGGGCAAGGACTGGCCTCAGGTTGCCGCGACGATGGGCATAGAGCATGTTATGCTGGCACGGCCTGATGGCCAGATAGAACTCAGCCCTAAAATGAAAGAACGCGTGCGTTTGATTGATAATAATCAAACACCTATTATTCGTGAAATCATAAAAATAACAGAGCCGATATTACCGTAATGTTGGGAAGCACCACCGCCGTTGATCGGCTTATTTTTACTTTACTATTTTCGGTCATCATTCATCTGGTGGTGGTATTAGGTGTGAGTTTTACTGCGACTTCACCACCAACCAATCAACCCTTATCCAACCTTGAAATCACTCTAGTAAAACAACAAACCGAACTAGAACCTGAACAAGCTGACTTCCTTGCTCAAGCCAATAACGAAGGGGGCGGTGAAACCGATGAAAAATCACCAGAACCAACACCCGAAGCCCCAGTACCTGAAGCGATAGAACCGACTACTGCTGAACTAACTCCGCCGCCACAAGACGCTGTTCCTGAACTAACACCGGTACCCGAACCTTTACCCATTCCAGAACTACCTGTTACTGAGCCTGAAGTGATAGAAGTCGCTGAAGCGCAACCGATAGAACCTGTATCACCAGATAAAGTCATCACCCAAGCCGAAGCAGAACGCAAGGTTGAAGTCGCAGAGAAAATTGAAGACCAGCCTAAAGAAGTTGCAGAAATCATTCCCCTAACTAAACCTAAAATCTCGGCGCGAGATTTAATCTTTCAAGCAAGAAATGAAATTAATCGTCTAGAACAAAAGTTAAACACTACAACCAAGGCCTTAAGTAAACGCCCTAGAAAACGACCACTTTCTAGTCGAACAAAAGAATACGCCGCAGCGGCCTATCATGAATCTTGGCGTAGAAAAGTAGAACGCATCGGCAACCTTAATTACCCACAAGAAGCGAAACGCCAACGTATCAACGGCAGCTTAATGTTATCGGTAGATATCAACCCTGATGGCAGTGTGCCCCCAGATGGCATCGTTATTTCTCGCTCATCGGGTCACAAAGTGCTTGATAATGCCGCGGTGAAAATTGTTCGCCTTGCCGCCCCCTATGCCGCCATTCCAGAAAATGTATTGCAGGGTTACGACATGATCACCATCATTCGTACTTGGAAGTTTGAAACTGATCGTGGTTTATTATCGCGTTAAAAGAGTTCGAATAGCCTGACTGGCAGCTTAGTGCTGTGAGTTCAACCGGTCATTCGTTGTTGTTACTTTCTATGACTAGTTCATCTATCTAACGTTATTAATAAGCCGTGCCGCTTTTTGGCCTCGGCTTGATTTGTTTGTTATTCGCTACTATTCATCAAGCACTGAGAATCTAGCCCAATCACTACCGTATCCGACAAATGGAATAAGAAGTATTATCCCGCCAGCAAACCCATGACTATTAACGACTAAGTGTTTTTCAGAACGATATATGGTTATTGAACCTAAGCCTACAGCTGCTACATTATCACCACTAATATCCCCGTCGTCCTGAATAGTTAATACACCCTCAATACATTTTGTTTTTCTCATAGTCCAACTCCTATTCCCGCTTATCCCATAACCTCTCGTTGAAACGGTGAGATATTCATTTTCAGTTAGTTTTAATTCAACAGTCTTAGCAGCAAAAAGGTCTGCAAGGAACCTCCTCTCTTCTTTAGGGTTCTTTTTCTTCAACTTTGGTTCAAGCCATGTAGCTAGATAAACCTTATTGCCATTTGGTTTAGTACCCGCATTTGAATATTTTCCGGATATATTGTTACACCCTGATGCTTCCACATTAGACTGGATTTCTCCCCATGACTCAGGGGGGGATTCGATGTGTACACAACCTGTTAAAGGAAAAACAAAACTAATTGCTGTTACTACATTTTTGAAACTCACTTTAAATCCTTTTATTTTTCGATAATGCTCATATCTTGTATGAGATCTGTCAATGTCCGCTTTGGGTGGTGGCCTCAACCGGTCGACGCAACACTATAATCTTACTATCAAAAAGATGGAGTGTTGGAGATGGGTTATCGGACTCGAATAAACTATACCGCAGAACAAAAAGCTGAGATTTATGCTCAAGTCACTGAACTTTCAGTGATCAATCGATAACCTCGATGTGCTTTACTTTCATCGTGATACTGAACAGGTAATAACTTCACCAATTCATCCGCTAGAAGCTTTAAGCTCTCAATCGAACCGCTTTTTAATTCCAATTCTATTTCGTGGATAGGTTTAGCTGAAGTATCAGTCCGCACTTCACCACGATCATAAGCTAACTCAAGCTGGGTTTTATCATCCAGCTCCAGCTGTATAGTTTGACGTTCAAAATCAGTGGTAAAAACGGGCTGTAGATTCGGCCAGATTTCAGCATCATCGATCATCTCGGCCAGCGGTGTTTGTTTTAATTGTTTTAGATCAAACTTATCTGAACCTATTTCATGTTCCCACTCTTCACGCTGATGCAAACCGTCTTGCACTTTGCCAGTACATTTCACTGTTTGCAGCCACTGATTACCCACTTGGCGTAAGCGTAAACCCACACCGTTATTAATCAAATAAAGATCGGGCGTGTCAAAATAGGTACTCACTAATTGTTGAGTTACCGGTTCAGATTGCCAATACGGTTTTAACCACTCAATTGCTGCTAAATCAATAATATTGTCATTAACGACTTGAAGTTTGATCTCTTGCTCTAGAATCATCGTTGTAACAAGGGGGCAAGATAATGACCAGTATATGATTTCTCATTCTTTGCCACATCTTCCGGTGTGCCCGTCGCCACAATCATACCGCCACCAGAACCGCCTTCGGGGCCCATATCAATGACCCAATCCGCTGTTTTAATGACATCTAGGTTATGTTCGATAACGACGATGGTATTACCGCGATCACGCAAGCGATGTAATACTTTTAACAACTGCTCGATATCAAAGAAATGCAAGCCTGTCGTTGGCTCATCCAGAATATATAAAGTTTTACCGGTATCACGTTTCGATAATTCTTTGGCCAATTTCACTCGCTGCGCTTCACCACCCGACAAGGTGGTCGCATTTTGACCCAGTGTTATGTAGGTCAAACCTACATCCATCAAGGTATCTAACTTCTTCGCGATGACTGGAATATTGGTAAAAAACTGACTAGCATCTTCAATCGTCATGGCCAGTACTTCCGTAATGGTTTTGCCTTTAAAGCGAATATCTAAAGTTTCACGGTTATATCGCTTGCCCTTACATACATCACAAGGCACATAAATATCGGGTAAGAAGTGCATTTCAACCTTAATTAGGCCATCCCCCTGACAGGCTTCACAACGGCCACCTTTGACGTTAAAACTAAAACGTCCTGGGCCATAACCACGCGCCCGTGCCTCTGGCGTGCCGGAAAACAATTCACGAATGGGAGTAAATAAACCGGTATAGGTGGCAGGGTTTGATCGTGGCGTACGACCTATCGGACTTTGGTTAATCGCCACCACTTTGTCCATTTGATCCAAGCCTAATACTTCTTTATGCGCTGCTGGCTCATCAGAAGCACCATTTAAGAATTTTGACGTTACCTTCAATAAGGTGTCATTAATTAAGGTTGATTTACCCGAGCCTGACACACCGGTAATGCAGGTCATTAACCCAACCGGAATATCGACATCGACATCTTGAAGGTTATTACCACAGGCTCCGCGAAGGCCTAATACGCGACCAGCATGAAAGCTTTCACGTTGTGTCGGCACTTCAATTTTTCGCTTACCCGACAGGTATTGACCGGTAAGTGATCGCTCACTGTCCATAATATCTTGTGGTGTACCTTGCGCCACAATCTCACCGCCGTGCACACCCGCACCCGGGCCAATATCCAATACATAATCCGCTGCACGAATCGCATCTTCATCATGCTCTACCACAATCACGCTATTACCCATATCACGTAAGCGCGTAAGTGTAGCTAACAGGCGCTCATTATCGCGCTGGTGCAAGCCAATTGACGGTTCATCCAAGATGTACATCACGCCAACCAATCCTGCACCAATTTGACTGGCCAAACGAATTCGTTGCGCTTCACCACCCGATAAGGTATCAGCACTGCGAGCTAGGGTCAGATAATCCAAACCGACATTAACCAAAAAGGTAAGTCGATCGCCTATTTCAGAAACAATTTTTGAGGCAATCTCGCCGCGTTTACCCGGCAACGTTAGCGTCTCAAAAAAGTCTCTTACTTCGCCTACCGGCATGCTGGTCACTTCCGGTAAGGTTGTTTGATCAATAAATACATGGCGGGCAGATTCCGTTAGCCGTGCACCACCACAATCCGGACACGCACGCACGGCATGAAACTTCGCTAACTCATCACGCACACTGTTAGATTCAGTTTCAAGATAACGACGCTGCATATTGGGGATCACACCCTCAAAGTTATGGCTGCGTATTACCGATTTACCGCGATCGCTGACATAACTAAAATCGATTTTAACGCGACCACTACCGTATAACACTACCTGCCTAACCTTCTCCGATAGCTCTTCAAACGGGGTATCTAAGTCAAAGTCATAATGCTTGGACAAGGATGACATTAACTGGAAGTAATAGGCATTCCGTCGGTCCCAGCCCCGAATTGCACCTGCCGATAAACTCATTTCTGGATGGGCCACCACACGAGCGGGATCAACAAACTGTTTTATCCCCAGACCATCACAGGTGCCACAGGCACCGGCGGGGTTATTAAACGAAAATAGTCGCGGTTCAAGTTCTGCTATCGAATAACCACAGCTAGGACATGAAAATTTGGCCGAAAATAAGGTTTCATTAGCCGCATTATCCATATCAACAACACGAGCAATGCCATCCGCCAAGTTTAAAGCGGTTTCAAATGACTCGGCCAAGCGTTGTTGTAGATCGGCTCGTACTTTAAAGCGATCCACCACCGCTTCTATGGTATGTTTTTTTCGCAGTTCTAATTCAGGCGGGTTATCTAATTCGATCACCTCGCCATTCACCCGCGCGCGTACAAAACCTTGGGCGCGTAAGTTTTCCAGAATATCTTTATGCTCACCCTTGCGATCTTGCACCACCGGCGCCAACAACATCATGCGCTGGCCTTCCGGCATCGCCATGACTAAATCCACCATTTGACTGACTGTTTGAGCCGCTAGTGCTTGCTCATGCGTTGGGCATCGCGGTTCACCTGCACGTGCAAATAACAATCTTAAATAATCATAAATTTCAGTAATGGTGCCCACGGTCGAACGTGGATTATGGGAAGTGGATTTTTGTTCAATCGAAATGGCTGGCGACAACCCCTCGATATGATCCACATCCGGCTTTTCCATTATCGACAAAAATTGGCGCGCATAAGCTGATAAGGACTCAACATAACGGCGTTGGCCTTCGGCATATAAAGTATCAAAAGCCAGCGAAGACTTGCCTGAACCAGACAAACCAGTGATCACGATTAATGCATCTCTAGGCAAATCCAAATCGAAATTTTTAAGATTATGGGTACGTGCCCCACGAATACTTATGCTTTTCATCCAGCGTGTGTTCCGTTGAAGAATCAAACAGATCAATATACTCTTACCCATCATCATGACGCAAAAACAACATCACACCTCTTCAATGACCTCGCTGGAAAAGCGCAGTATTGCTGGCTTGTCTGCAATCTTCGGATTACGCATGCTGGGCTTATTTATGATTTTGCCGGTATTTTCTTTAGCCGCAGATCAATACTCTGGCGCCACCCCATTGCTAATTGGTTTGGCAATTGGCGCTTATGGTCTTACCCAAGCTTTATTACAAATTCCATTTGGCATGTTATCGGACCGTATCGGCCGCAAACGTGTCATTACTATGGGCTTGATTTTGTTTGCCGCTGGCAGTGTTGTTGCCGCAACTGCAGACTCGATCTATATGGTTATTGCCGGTCGTTTATTACAAGGTAGCGGTGCGATTGCGGCCGCTATTATGGCCTTAACCGCTGATCTGACTCGTGATGAACACCGCACCAAAGCTATGGCCAGCATCGGCATTAGCATTGGACTGTCATTTTCGATTGCCTTAGCCTCCGGCGCAGCACTAGAACACTGGATAGGTTTATCTGGCATCTTCTGGGCCACCGCAGTGTTATCCCTTGTTGGTATCGCTGTTTTACATCTGTGGATCCCCACACCCACGCGCTGTGTTAATCATCGAGACATTGAACCTGTCCCGCAACAATTCAAAAAAGTATTAAAAAATCCAGACATTATGCGCATGGTGTTCAGCATTATGATTTTGCATTGCCTTCTGACCACCAGCTTTTTTGCATTACCGATTGCCTTACAAGACTATGCCGGTTTAGCCAGAAATCAACATTCGCTCGCCTATGTGCCTATTTTGATTCTGGCCTTTATTAGCATGGTGCCGTTTATCTTAATTGCTGAAAAACGCCGAAAAATGAAACCGGTGTTTTTAGGTGCCATTGCTGTATTGGCAATATCTCAATTAGGCTGGGCGATGCTGCCAACGTCACTGGTCGCCGTATTAGTCAGCTTGTGGTTATTTTTTACCGCTTTTAATATCTTGGAAGCCAGTTTGCCATCATTGATGTCTAAACTCAGTCCCTTAGAAAATAAAGGCACCGCGATGGGCATCTATTCCACTGCCCAATTTGTTGGCGCCTTTCTTGGTGGCACCTTGGGCGGCCTGATGTACACACAGTTTGAACTCAGTGGTGTCTTTATCACCGGTGTGGTGCTCACCCTAATATGGCTAATTGTTGTCATGCCGATGCGACCACCCAGACATTTAACCAATCGTATTATTCATGTCGACAATCTTTCACTGGAAAATGCGGATAATATTGCGCAACAAATCAATGCGATCGAAGGTGTGGTTGAAACTATTGTGGTGGTCGAAGAGCAAGTAGCCTATGTAAAATTCGCCCCTGAGTTAATTAACGCAGAAGCTCTGGATGCATTTAGTCCGCAGTCGTCGTAGAATAACCAACTCAAATTTAAAGTTATCCGAATATTAGGAGCACACCATGTCTGTAAACAAAGTCATACTCGTAGGAAGACTGGGCGCAGAGCCTGAAAGTCGCGCATTTCCTAATGGTGGCTCTATCTGTAATTTACGCCTTGCGACATCAGAAAGCTGGAAAGATAAACAATCAGGTGAACGTAAAGAACGCACTGAATGGCACCGTGTTGTATTGCGTAACCGCCTAGGTGAAGTCGCACAGCAATACCTACACAAAGGTTCACAAGTCTATATCGAAGGTCGCATCCAAACACGTAAGTGGCAAGATCAAAACGGCCAAGATCGTTACTCAACCGAAATCATTGGTAATGAAATGACGATGCTAGACAGCCGTGGTGCTGGCGGTGATGCACCTGCATACAATCAACCGGCAGCAGCACCTCAAGCAGCGGCCACGCCACAACCAGCGTCGCCATCAGCGGGCCCTGAGTATGGTGCACCATCTGGCGGTTCTGACTACTATGATGATGATATTCCGTTCTAGAAACTTTCTAGATACAAACACATCAAAGAGAGGCCGCATTTATGTGGCCTCTTTTCGTTTTACTCGATGGAACTAGATAACTCATTTTGAATATCGAAAAAAACTCAACGCCTTCCCGCATCGGTTTTATTGCGGTCATGTCATTACTGTCGATGATAGGCCCGTTTGCGATCGATACTTATCTGCCTGCTTTTCCTGCCATTGAGGCTGACTATGGCATTTCTAGAGCCTTATTATCGCAAAGCCTAGGCGCTTATTTGTTCGCCTTTGCTATTGCTACCTTATTTTGGGGCCCGATCACCGATCGCTTTGGCCGCAAAAAAGTCATCCTCAGTGGCATGTTCTTTTATCTATTGGCCTCCTTAGGCTGTGCTTTAGCTCAGAACCACGACCAGTTTTTATTATTCCGAGTCATTCAAGGTGCGGCGGCGAGTGGTGGTTTAGTGGCAGGACGGGCAATGGTACGAGATGTATTCGAGGCTCGCGAAGCGCGCCAAGTCATGTCGTATGTAATGATCTTTTTTGCTATTGCGCCTGCGATCGCTCCCATGATTGGTGCGGAATTACATGAAACGTTTGGCTGGCGCAGTATTTTCTATTTCCTGACCGTATTTGGTCTTGTCACCACGCTACTTGCGATGCTCGTCACTAAAGAAACATTAATGGTTGAACACCGCCAATCATTGCATCCAATACGAGTCGCTAAGGTATATCTTGATGCCTTTAAACACGGTCGTTTTCAAGCGATTATATTTGCTTGTGGCGCCAGTTTTGGTGCTTTATTTCTATTTATTGCCGGCTCCCCCAGTATCATTTTTGATTTTCTAGCCTTAAGTACCGATGACTTCTGGCAACTATTTGTGCCGATGGTATTAGGTTTAATGGCAGGCTCATTCATTTCAGCTAAATTCTGTTCGCATCAGCCTGCTGAAACAATGGTTTCTATCGCCTTGACGATCATGCTTACCTCCGCGGTGATACACGTATTGCTGGCCACTTTTTTAGACACAGCACTAATCAATATCGTCATACCCATGATGGCTTATGCCTTTGGTATAGGCATCGCTATTCCGGCATTCACGGTTATGGCCTTAGACTGCTTTCCACAAAATCGAGGCACGGCCGCGGCATTGCAGAGTTTTATGCAAATGATGGCGAATGCGATTGTGGCCAGCTTGGTTGTACCGATGGTTAACCATAGCCTTATTGCCTTCACCCTTGCTCAACTGGGCTTTATTACTGTTGCCGTATTGTTATGGCTGAAAGTGGTCAGAACGCCTTTCAATCGCTAATGGATCACTTGAAAGCTTTGCACCAAGATAAGTTCACAAGCTTTAGCGCCCGTATCATTGCGGGTCATCGAGCTCTGCCAAGACCAACCATCGTCGGCATCAACACGAATAAGGTAACCGCTTAATTCGATAATTTGACCTTGTTTACTCGCTTCAAGCAGATCTTCAACCAAATCATTGGCAGGGATCATATGCATATTGGCGCTTTGTGTTTCTATCGCTTTTCTCGGGATAGGAAAGTCTTTTACTTTCCAGCGATACCAACGGCCTGATTGAGAAATATCAATCTTATCCAATACCGCCTCATCCGACATGGGGCCCCAACCTAAGGCCAAATCAATGGGGGATAACTCACTTTCGCGGCCAAAAGAATAATTCTCACGCGACAGAATTTTTCCTTTTAATTTGAATTCAGCCAACGGGGTAATTTGAAAGCCTTTATGATGAAAACTACCCGTTTCCTGAAGATCAGTTTGCACCGGTGCTTCGGCTACTTTGACACCTGGCCCTAAGACAACAGACCCATTGCCTCCAGATAACTTCCACAATGCCGCTACGACAATGGCGATGATTAATAGTTTTTTCATGGCTTCGCTCCCAATCAAACCCCATGATCAATATCGAAACGTTTATTCGTCCATAAAATTAACAGTAATACTGGAATGCCCATCACAGCGGTGAGCAAGAAGAATTGCTGATAACCCATGGTCTCCACCATAGTACCGGAATAACCACCCAGTATTTTAGGTAGTAGAGTCATCAAGGAACTAAAAATGGCATATTGCACCGCAGTGAATGAAATATTAGTCAAGCTAGACAAAAAGGCGATAAATGCTGCACTAGCTAAACCTGCCGATAAGTTATCTGCCGAAATAACGATATATAACATCGTCATATCGTGGCCCATTTGAGCCAACAACATAAACAACAGATTAGTTAATGCAGATAATAAGGCGCCTAAAAATAAAATTTTCAATACACCAAAACGTACGGCCAAAATGCCACCTAAAAAACCACCTACAATGGTCATCAATAGACCAAAGGTTTTCACCACGCTTGCAATTTCAGGCTTGGTAAAACCAAGATCTAGATAAAACACATTAGCGATCACGCCCATCACGATATCTGAAATTCGATATAAACCAATCAGCGCCAATAATAACCACGCTAATGACCAGCCATACCGCTGAAAGAAATCGTGGATGGGTTCAACGTAAGTATCAAGAACTTGCTTGCCCTGAACCAAACCCGACTTAACCACCATTTTGGCTACAACTGCAGCCATGGTTAAAGCAAAAGCGAGGCGCGCGAGCTCAACCAAAAAACCTGCTAAATGACTATTGGCCACTACGCCCGTCAACGCTGATTTAGCTGTTGTTGCTATATCTGAAGTAAAGTAAAAACTACTGACAAAACCTGCGACCGCCAATATAAACAAAAAGAAAAAACCTAAATAATGCTGATTCGATTGTGCTGTGTAGCTGGTATTTGATTCAGGTTCCTTAACGATCAAGGTAGTGATCATTCCGATCAACATTAACGCCGCCATCAGTAGGTAAGTCGTCTGCCAAGCCTGATAGTCATAATCCCCCATGGTTGAGCCAAAATGCGTTGCTAAAAACAATGCGCCGGCACCCGCCATCAACATGCCTATGCGATAACCCGCAATATACGTGGATGACATTAAGGCCTGCATTTCAGGTTCGGCAGATTCAATGCGATACGCATCAATCACAATATCTTGGGTGGCCGACGAAAAACCTAATAAGACCGCCGCCCAAGCCATCGTAGCCAATGTACTCGTGGCTGGGTCGATAAAAGCCATGGCCGCAATAGCTAACATGATCATCATTTGAGATAACAACAACCATGCACGTCGTCGACCAAAAAACCGCGTTAATAACGGCACTGGCAAACTATCAACTAATGGCGCCCAGACAAATTTAAATGAATAGCCTAACGCCGCCCAACTAAAATAGGTCACTGCCGCACGTTCAACGCCGGCTTCACGTAACCACAAACTCAATGAAGAAAAGATCAGCAATAAGGGCAGCCCCGCTGAAATACCAAAAAACAACATCGTCACCACGCGTGGGTGCTTAAATGCCTTGATGGTATCGAGCCAACTTTTGGGCTGAGCTATTTCATTCATTCGCTAGATTTCATAATCATAATCAATCGTTAAAGGAGAATGATCAGAAAAACGTTCATCCTTATAAATTTCTGTTTCCAGCACTTTACCCTTTAAGCTCGGCGATAACACGTGATAATCAATGCGCCAACCCACATTATTAGCCCAAGCTTGGCCACGATTCGACCACCAGGTATATGAATGTTCTTCTTGTTCTAATTCACGAAAGGCATCGATAAAGCCTACTTCATCAAACAAGGTATCCAACCACGCACGCTCTTCTGGCAAAAAACCGGAATTCTTCTGATTGCCTTTCCAGTTACGAATATCTTCATTTTTATGCGCAATATTCCAATCACCCGTCACAATATAATCACGACCCGAGGCTTTCATTTCTTCCAGCTTAGCCATCATATGATCCATACAACGATATTTAACTAACTGACGTTCTTCTTTTGACGAACCCGAAGGCATATATAAAGAGATCACACTAAGATCGCCAAACTTGGCTTCAATATAACGCCCTTCCGAATCAAACTCCTCATTGCCCATGCCCACAATCACATCATCTGGCTTGTGACGACAATACAAGGCCACGCCACTATAGCCTTTCTTCACCGCATCATGATAAAAACAGTGATAACCCTCAGGGTGATATAACTCATCGCTAAGTTGATCAACTTGCGCCTTGGTTTCTTGAATACAGACCACATCCGCCTGCTTTTTTGCCAGCCAATCAAAAAAGCCTTTTCGCCCTGCAGCCCTGATCCCATTGACATTTGCCGTGATAATTCTCATACTTCCCGCCTGAAATAAATTTTTCGACATCATAACAAGGAATATCCGACCAAGTTTGGATATATTTCTTTACAAACATTAAATAAATCAGGATAATGTTCGGTTCTGTATATTTATATAGCTGATTTTTAGGAGAAGAACTTTGGCAAACTCGGCACAAGCAAAAAAACGCGCACGTCAAGCGGAAGATAGCCGCCAACGTAACGCCAGCCAGCGTTCAGCAATGCGTACGATTATTAAATCACTTAAAAGCGCAATTGAAGCTGGTGATAAAGAACTAGCGACAACAACATACAAAGCAGCTGTTCCAGCTCTTGACCGTATGGCTCGCAAAGGCATCATCCACAAAAATGCCGCTGCACGTAGCAAAAGTCGTTTGAACACTGCTGTTCGCGCACTGTAATTTAAAGCTTCACAGCTTTTAAAGAAACCGACCTAGCGTCGGTTTTTTTATGTCTGTCGATCTGGTAATACTTCACTCCTGTTTGCCTAGGAGGAAAATCTAAGCTATAAACATCGTCAGATTTAAATTATGGAATTACCCATTCTTAAATGAATATAGTAAGTAGAAACATAATAATTTTTATTGTTGCGTTGCTTATTCCGGTGGCAGCCCAATTCTATAGTCTAGGTTCAGGCTTTGATATCTTACTTTATGAGCCTTGCGACTTTGCATACATACTACTTATTGGTGCAATATTATTTTATTTCAATATCTCTATATTTACAGCTGGTGAATGGTATTGGTCTACTAGCCTTTCATTACTACTCTGGGCACTATGGTTCACTGTAACCTTTCTTGTTGTTGGGCAGTTGAACTTATCTTTGGGTGGCAAACTGTGATTGTTTTAGCAATTTATAACCAATTTTTCTAAACCCTATATCTAGGAATCCTAATGAAAAACATCATCTTTATTAGCTTGTTTCTTTTCTCGTCATTTGCCTTTGCAGCAGACTATAACGCGATACCTGATACCTTCTTTAAAAAACTAAATTCAGATAAACCAGAAAGTGCGATTGACTATCTGTATGAGTCAAACAAATGGGCCGGCAAAGATGAGGACCAAGTGCTTAACCTAAAATATCAGGTTAAAAACCTCAATAGTTTGGTGGGTAAATATTTATTCCATGAACTGATTTCTGAGAAAAAGGTAGGCAAACACTACGCTCATCTTATCTATTTAGTAGGTTATGAGCGCCAACCTTTACGTTTTGAAATTAAGGTGTATAAAACCGGTAAGAAATGGCGTTTTCAAGGCGTGTCCTTTGATGCCGAGTTAGCCAATGATATTGAAAATCAGGCTAATATGAATTTACTTAAATAAGAAGTTGCCATTAGCCGTATTTATGAACATATCCGCTGCTACCACTGCCGATATAGCTGAGCTATGTAGTCTATTAGACTTGCTGTTCAGCCAAGAAGCTGAATTTAAAGCCGATCGCACTGCTCAACAACGCGGCCTAGCAATGATCATTAATAATCCCGCGATCGGTGATATTTTAGTCGCTCGCCAAGATGGTGAAATCATTGCGATGGTTAACTTACTCTATAGCGTATCAACAGCTCTGGGCGCTCGTGTGGGTATAGTCGAAGATATGGTGGTTTCACCGAATGCTCGAGGTTCTGGTGTTGGTTCAAAACTGCTCAATTATGCTATTGAGTTTGCCAAAGATAAAGGCTGTGAACGACTTACTTTGCTGACTGATAATGATAATTTAGCTGCACAACGTTTTTATCAACGTCATGGTTTTACTCAATCATCAATGATTCCATTACGGATACCACTCAATAAGAAGTAAATTCCAATTTATTCAGACAAGGATTGTAACTATCAATGATTGAAGGAATATTTAGTATTGTTATAGCGCTAGTAGAGATAGTAGTTACAATCATTACAACTGTAATTGAACTCATCGTTGGACTATTCACAACAGCCGGTGAAGCACTCTCCATTGGAGAGGCATTAATCCTCTTTTTCGTATTTCTTGCTGAAGTTGTTTGGTGGGGAATCTTATGGGTTGTTGAACTTGTCGCTTCACTCTTCAACTGGCGAAAGCCAAACGTAATCCCTCGTCCAGTGCTTCGTACTGAAAAGCGAAATAAAGAAGAGTTATAAACTAAGCGGTAACTACCAAATTGTCGCGATGAATCAATTCTGGCTCATCCACATAACCCAGTAAGGCCTCAATTGCTGTGCTTGGATTACCTTTTATCTTATTGGCTTCATTAGCAGAATAATTGGCTAGGCCACGCGCGACTTCATCACCATTCATATCAAGACAAATCACTAGATCACCACGGCTAAAATCACCTTCAACCATTTTGACGCCTACAGGCAATACACTTTTTCCTTGTTGGCGGATCACTTCTACAGCACCTTCATCCAACAGGATTTGACCTTGGGGATGTAAATGACCCGCTAACCACTGTTGGCGTGCTGTCATTGGTTCATTATCTGGCCACAATAATGTGCCCACACCTTCACCGGCAGCCAGCAGTTGTAAGTTGTTTGGATTTTCACCCGATAATATGACTGTCGCCGCCCCTGATTGTGCTGCACGACGCGCCGCTAATAGTTTAGTTGCCATGCCGCCACGACCTAGTTGGCCGGCGCCGGCGGTTGCCATTGCATCTAAAGCGGGATTGCTCGCTGCAGAGGCAGCAATCATGCGTGCATCTGGATTTTTACGTGGATCAGAATCAAACAACCCATCTTGATCAGTCAAAATGACCAATACATCGGCCTCGACTAAGTTTGCGGTCATCGCTGCTAGGGTGTCGTTATCACCAAAGCGAATTTCATCAGTGGCAATGGTATCGTTTTCATTAACGACAGGTAGTACATCTAATTCCAATAAGCTGTGTAAGGCGCTGCGGGCATTTAGATAACGGCCACGATCAGATAAATCAGAATGGGTTAATAGAATTTGCGCGGTGTGGATATCGTGTTTTTTACATTCTGTCGCATAGGCTTGAATCAAACCCATTTGACCGACACTAGCAGCCGCTTGTAATAAATGGATTTCATGTGGACGTTTGTCCCAACCGAGCTGTTGCATGCCAGCGGCAACCGAGCCGGATGTGACTAAAACAACTTCTTTACCCTGTACACGCAGCTTGGCAATTTCTTCACTTAACCAGCTGATGCGTTCACGATCTAAACCTTCACCCATCCTTGTCAGCAGCGCACTGCCAATCTTGATGACCCAACGCTTAGTATTAACAATTTGCTGGTGTGGAGTGCTCACACGTGATTCCTCGGGTTATTGTTCTTGTTCCGCTTTTTCTTTCTCTGCTGCTTTTAAATCATCAAGGTATTCCATGATTTGAGCACATAACTCATCACAGCCTTCACCTGACTGACCACTGACACGGAATACTTTGCCTTGCCAATTTAATCGATCTAACACGTCCTGACAAAGTTCTTCACGAATATCTTCTGGCACTAAGTCCATTTTATTCAGAACTAGCCACTGATCTTGACTACCTAAGGCATCGCTATAGTTTTCTAATTCACGGTTAATGGTTTCAACTGATTCAACCGGATCTTGTTTAACATCAACGGGCGCCATATCCACCATATGCAATAACAAGCGGGTACGCGTTAAGTGACGTAAGAATTGGATGCCTAAGCCTGCGCCATCAGCCGCACCTTCAACTAATCCTGGCACATCGGCAATAACAAAACTGCGTACATCACGCAACGTCACTACACCCAAATTTGGGTACAAAGTAGTGAAAGGATAATCAGCAACTTTAGGTTGTGCAGCGGAGACTTGACTGATAAACGTTGATTTACCGGCATTAGGTAGACCTAATAAACCAATATCTGCCAACAGTTTCATTTCTAAACGTAAAGTGCGGTTCTCACCTGGCGTGCCATCCGTCGTTTTGCGCGGTGCACGGTTAATACTTGATTTATAACGGGCATTACCCAAGCCATGCCAGCCGCCTTTAGCGACCATGATCTTATCGCCTGACTTGGTTAAATCACCCATCAGTTCGTCAGTCTCATTATCCCAAGCTTCGGTTCCGATCGGCACTTCAATAACTAGATCTTCACCGCGCGCACCACTACATAACTTACTGCGACCATTTTCGCCACGTGCTGCTCTATAGTTACGCTTATAGCGGAAATCGATCAGGGTATTCACTTCTTCTTCGGCAAGTAAATAAATATCACCGCCATCACCGCCATCACCGCCGTCTGGGCCGCCAAAAGGAATATATTTTTCCCGACGAAAACTAAGGCAGCCGTTACCGCCGTCACCTGCACTAATTTTAATTTTCGCTTCATCAACAAATTTCATTGGCTTGACCGATTTAGTTATTCAATTGAATAACTGTAATTTTAAAACATTAACACCCAGAAACAAAAAACCCCGCATCAGCGGGGCTTTAAGCTGCGTAGCCCCAAAATGGGCCTGCATAATTTTTTAGCCAGTAACAACGCTTACGAACATGCGGTTTTTCGGGCCTTTTTTCTCAAATAACACTTTGCCTTCAGCTGTTGCAAACAATGTGTGATCTTTACCAAGACCTACATTAACACCAGCGTGATAACGTGTTCCACGTTGACGAACAAGAATGTTGCCACCTAGAACTGCTTCACCACCGTAGCGTTTCACACCAAGACGTTTCGACTCCGAATCACGTCCGTTTCTAGTACTACCACCCGCTTTCTTATGAGCCATCTCTTAATTCCTCTATCTGGTGATGCTTAGGCTGTGATGCCTGTAATTTCGATTTCTGTGTAAGACTGACGGTGACCCATCTGCTTACGAGAATGTTTACGACGACGGAATTTAATGATCTTTACTTTATCAGCACGACCATTAGCAGCAACTGTTGCAGTTACTTTTGCGCCTTCTAGGTAAGGTGCGCCAACTTTGACATCTTCACCTTCACCAACGAGTAAAACTTTATCTAATACAACTGTATCACCAGTTTCAGCAGATAATTTCTCAACACGGAGCTTTTCGCCCTCTTTAACACGGTACTGTTTACCGCCTGTCGCGACAATTGCGTACATCGCTGTCTCCAAATAATAATATTAGTTTATTGTCGGCTAACCCAACAAAAGACCGGCAATTTTAGCCCCTTTCCAACAAGAGATCAAATGCTAATTGAAATATTTGCGATCTATCGTCTTGCATGCGAAAGTACGCACTTCCAAGAACATATTATATAGGTAGATCCCAGCTCCGTGGATATTCAATCCATCTATTCTTTAATTAAAGAAGATATGACGTCCGTCGACGCCATGATTCAAGCTCGATTACAGTCAGACGTGGTGTTAATCAACCAGCTTGGCCACTACATCATCAACAGCGGTGGCAAGCGTTTGCGGCCCGCTCTCGCTATTTTATGCGCGCGGGCTTGTGGTTATCAGGGCGATAAACATATTAATCTGGCCACCATCATTGAATTTATTCACACCGCGACTTTATTACATGATGATGTCGTTGATAACTCGGATATGCGCCGTGGCCGCGAAACCGCCAATAATTTATGGGGTAACGAAGCCAGTGTATTGGTCGGTGACTTTCTCTACACTCGATCATTTGAAATGATGGTAGAAATGGATTCGATGCGGTTGATGAAGATCCTCTCTCACACAACCAATATCATTGCAGAAGGTGAAGTGCTGCAATTGCTTAATTGTCATGATGCCGATACCACGGAAGAAAGCTATCTCGAAGTCATTCATCATAAAACAGCTAAGTTATTTGAAGCAGCTGGTTTATTAGGCGCGGTTATCACAAATTCTTCTACCGAAATTGAAAATGCCATGAGCCGTTATGCCATGCATTTGGGCAGCGCTTTCCAATTGGTCGATGATTTATTAGATTACAGTGAATCCAGCGAGACGATAGGCAAAAATATTGGTGATGATTTGGCGGAAGGCAAACCCACCTTGCCACTTATTTATGCCATGAAACATGGTAATGAGCAGCAAGCTCAACTTATTCGTACTGCTATCGAGGAAGGCCAACGCGATAAGATTGATGACATTATTACCATCATCAATGAAACAGGCGCAATAACCTACACGTCGCAAGCAGCAAAACAAGAAGTGGACAACGCAAAAGCGGCATTAGCCATTGTTACTGATTCCACCTATAAAGATGCCTTACTCGCTCTGGCTGACTTCTCAATTGAGCGTACATTTTAAGCTTGCGATTAATGGTTTCATTTTATGGCTGATTTTTATCAATACCACTTATTCTTTTGTACTAATGAACGTGATGATGGTCGTGCATATTGCCAACAGCATGATGCTCAATCATTACGTAATTATGCCAAACAACGAGTCAAAGAATTAGGCTTGCCAGATATCCGTGTAAATAATTCTGGCTGTCTTAATCGCTGCGGTCTTGGCCCGATATTGGTGGTCTATCCGGAAGGTATTTGGTATCAATATAAAAGCAAAGAAGATATTGATGAAATCATTGAGTCACATCTGCAAGGCGGCAATATTGTCGAAAGACTGCAGCGATGACCTCGGATGAATATTGCCAAGATAAGGCTGCAAAAAGCGGATCGAGTTTCTATTATAGTTTTCGTTTCTTACCTGAACAACAACGCCAAGCGATTATTGCCTTATATGCATTTTGTCGTGAGGTGGATGATACCGTTGACGAGATCAGCGACAAGGAGCTGGCCGCCACAAAGTTAGAATGGTGGCGGAATGAAATTATTCTCACCTTCAAAGGTGAAGCTACTCACCCCGTTGGTAAGTCCTTACAATCGGCATTAGAAAACTTTGATCTTCATGAGGAATATTTCATGGAAATCATTGATGGCATGGCAATGGATTTAGACCAATTCACTTACCCATCATTCAAAAACTTGGCGCTATATTGTCATCGAGCGGCCAGTGTTGTTGGCCTATTATCGGTCGAAATATTTGGCTATCAAGATCGGGCCACCTTGAAATATGCTGAAAATTTAGGCATGGCTCTACAATTGACTAATATCATTCGTGATGTGCGTGAAGATGCTGAACGCGGCCGCATCTATTTGCCGCAGGATGAGTTAGATAAATATAACGTTAAAGCTGACGATTTATTCAATCTTAAGTCCAGCCCAGAATTAATCGAACTGCTTAAGTTTCAAACAGAACGAGCTAAAACTTATTACCAAAAGGCAATGCAAGCCTTACCTGATTGTGATCGTTACAGCCAACGCACCGGTTTAATTATGGCGGCCATTTATGAAGCCACCTTAGACGAGATCGAAAAAGATGGCTTTGGGGTGATGCAACGTCGAATTTCACTAACACCTCTTAGAAAACTATGGCTAGCTTGGCGCACGGCCCGCCGTGAAAAACGCCTCCATCGACAACAAAAATGACAACCCTTGTCATCGGTGGTGGTTGGAGTGGTCTTGCTGCTGCTGTCACGCTTTGCCAGCAGGGTAAATCAGTTCATGTCCTCGAGTCAGCCAAACAGTTAGGTGGTCGTGCACGCAATGTGCAATGGCAGGACAAAACTATCGACAACGGCCAACATCTGATGATTGGCGCCTATACCGAAATGCTCAATATCATGTCCATTATTGGCGTCGATCCTAAGCTTGCCTTTGATCGACAAACTGTCGAACTCTCAATCATTGATGACGTCTATCCAACCTTAAAATTATCCGGAAATAACTGGCTGCCTTGGCCATTATCTTTGGCATGGAGCTTAATAAGAAGCGCTGGTTTAAAGGGCTTGTTACACGTTCATCAATTACAGCGAGACATTAATACATGTCTATCTAGAGATGATATATCCGTAAGTGAGTGGTTACTTAATAATAATCAGTCAGATCGGCTGATCAAGCAACTTTGGGAACCCTTATGTTTAGCCACCTTAAATACTCCCATCCATGAAGCTTCAGCCCATGTATTAGCAAAAGTAATTCAAGACAGTTTAGGTCAAGGAAAAGATGCCGCCGATTTACTCATTCCTAAACAGCCTCTGGGAGATGTTTTACCTCAGCTTGCAGCTGACTATATTAATAACAATGGTGGCAAAATTAGCTTACAAACACGTGTAACAGACATTGTAGTTGAGCAAAACAAAGTAAGCGGTGTCAAAACACATGATGACGAATTGATTGCTGCAAACAATATTATCGTTGCTACCGGTCCGCAACATGCCAATCAATTATTGGCGCCCTATACAGCAATCGAAACACCTGAGTTTTATCCTATTGCCACCGTCTATCTACAATATCCAGATAACTGCCGCTTAGCTAAAGCGATGTTAGGCATGTCAGGCAGTATTAGTCAGTGGATATTTGATCGCAGTCAGCAACACCCCGGCTTGATGGCTGTGGTTATCAGTGGACCGGGTAAACATGAACAGATGACAAATAATGAACTGGCTGAACGTGTTTCAGAAGAAGTTAATCGTTACTGTCCTGAACTACCTGCTGATGCAATAGATAGTCTAGTTATTCGAGAAAAACGGGCCACGTTTGCCTGCACTGTCGGTATTGAACAACGTAGATCTAAATCCGACACAAATGTGGAAGGTTTATGGTTAGCCGGCGACTATGTGGCCAATTCATATCCAGCCACATTAGAAGGTGCTATTCGAAATGGCAAAAACTGTGCACTAATCGTCGTTAATAGTTGATTCTGCTGTCGATTCCACCCCGAGATTGCTATACTACAAATACTTTTTAACTTATTAATTCTAAGGCCAATTATGTTTAATAATGCGCGTTTAATTCTAGCTGCTCTTGTAGTTAGCTCAACTCTCGTTGCTTGTGGCGATAATGATGCAACTTCAACAGAATCTACTGCGGCTCCAAGTGCTACTGCTTCAACTGCAAGTATGACTAACGTTGAAACGGGCATGTCGGAACAGGCTGCTGCTGATTTACTTGGTGAAGCAAGTTTTAGCCAAACCACGTCAATTGATGCCTTAACCATCACTCACACAGAATGGACTAACAACAAAGGTACAACCAGCGTTCAATTTCATAATGGTAAAGCTGTTTACAATCAATTTGTTGCCGCACCTGCAGCAGACTAAATGGATTACACTGCCGCTGCCGAACTCCTGAAAGAGAGAGTCATTCTTGTCACAGGTGCCGGTAGCGGTATCGGTGCTGCTGTTGCTAAATGCTATGCACAACATGGCGCTACCGTTATCTTGCTCGATAAAAAAATCCCCAGCCTTGAGCAGGTTTATGACGACATTATTGCCGCAGGACATTCGACACCGGCCATCTATCCCTTAGATTTAAAAGGGGCCTCGATTCCCGATTATGATGAACTCGCGACTAAGGTTCATGATAATTTTGGTCGCCTTGATGGTTTAGTTCATTGTGCAGCCAGTTTGGGTCAATTGGCACCAGTTCAACATCAAGATCCTAAAATCTGGTTAGAAACAGTGCATATCAACTTAACCGCGGCCTATTTGCTGACACGTTCTTGCCTGCCTCTGATGCAGAAGTTTGATAAAGCATCCATTATTTTTACTACTGATAATCATAAAAATACCGCCTACTGGGCAGGTTATGGCATTAGTAAAGCTGGCATTGAAGCACTCAGTAAACAGTTAGCTGATGAGCTAGAAAGTGACGGTCGTATTCGAGTTAACTGTATTGATCCTGGCACGGTAAAAACAGAATTACATACTCATGCCTTTCCTGCGATCGACCCTACTCTCCTAGCAACACCTGAGGATATTGTAAGCAGTTATTTGTATCTTATGGGTGAGGATAGTTTGACGATTAATGGTGATCTCATCAAAGCTCAATAAAACACCATGTCAAATCACTGACACCAACATGTAACACACTGATATATATCAACTATATTGTATTGGCATAGTTCTCGCTTAAGTCTAGTCGTAGTCATGAAAACTAGATTAAAAGGTGAGCACAATGGCAAAGCAAACACAGACAGAAACGGCAAAATTATCACTCGTTGGCAAACACGGCCACGCGATTGCATTTACTGAGCCGCAACAAGACCTTGAGCTTAATCGGGTTGAAGATGTTATCGCTCGCCTACCATCTGTTTTACAAACATCCATAGACTTGGATGAGGTCATTAACCTATTCCATAATGAAATCAGTAAAGTTTTAACATACGACAGCTTACATTACCTACACCAAGATGTGCTTTGTGATATTAACACCGGTAGCCGTAGCCATCATGCTTGCAACTACCGATTGGAAATGAATACTGTTTGGTTAGGTGAATTAACCTTAACTCGTCGTAAAAAATTCACTGACGCTGATACACAGTTAATTGAAGATTTGTTATGCAAGCTTATTTACCCATTGCGTAATAGTTTGTTATATCGTCAAGCACAAACTGCCGCTTTACAGGATCAGCTTACCGGTTTAAATAACCGCGGTGCATTTGATAATAGTCTAAAACGTGAAATTGATTTAGCTCAGCGTCAACATACACCCATGTCATTAATCGTTTTAGACATCGATCATTTCAAAGCAGTGAATGATACTTATGGCCACAGCAGTGGTGATGCAGCATTAAAATCGGTCGCGCAATCCATTACTGATACCATGCGCCGTAGTGATATTGCTTTTCGTTACGGTGGTGAAGAATTTACGTTGATTTTGAGCAATACTGATATTGAAGCCGCGCGCCTAGTCGCTGAACGCATACGCATTGCCGTATCACAATTAACGTGCAGTGATGGTAAACGTAGCTTTGGTTTTACAGTCAGCGCGGGAGCCGCCCAGTTGACGCAAGGTGAGGATGGCTCAAACTTATTTGACCGAGCCGATAAAGCCTTATATCAAGCTAAAAAAACCGGTCGTAATCAAACAATCTGTGCCGAACAAATTATCAGTAAAGATCATTAAGATATAAAAAAGGGCTTTAATGATTAAAGCCCTTTTTTCGTTTTCGTCAGTTTTGTTAGCTATCTATCGCCCTCTTACTCTAGGGCTACGTTTAGCTTTACCTGACTTTGTTATTTTTTCTTTTTTACGTGGTTTCGCCGTTGTATTTTTTAGCGGTCGCATTTTTTTCTCCCGCTGTGCTCGTCCTCCAGCTTGTTGTTCGACATGAGCTTTCAAACCTACATCGTCGTATAAGGTTTCGAGCTCATAACCATCAATCATCATCCAATGACCCATTTTAAGTTTCGGCGGAATAATGACAGGTCCATAACGCACTCGCATTAAACGGCTAACTTGCACACCTTGGCTTTCCCAAAGTCGACGAACTTCACGGTTACGCCCTTCTTGGATAACGACATGAAACCAACTATTTGCACCTTCACCACCCGCACGCTGTACATCAGAGAAATGCGCCTTACCATCTTCTAATTCCACGCCATCACGCAAGTTTTGCAACATGTCGCCAGTCACTTCACCTAAGATTCGAACTGCATACTCACGATCCATTTCATTGGATGGATGCATCAAGGTATTGGCCAATTCACCATCGGTAGTCAGAATAATTAAACCACTGGTATTAATATCCAAACGGCCAACACTCACCCAACGGCCTTGCTCTGGAGCAGGTAGCGATTGATAAATTGTCCGACGGCCTTCGGGATCTTTACGCGTACAGACTTCACCTACCGGTTTGTTATATAACAAGACTTGCTGAGGCTGTTGCCATAAACGTTTCGCTGACAGTGCTTTACCATCCAGCTTCATCGTATCGCCAACTTCTACTTGATCCCCTAAGCTAGCAGTTTCACCATTGCGACTAACTTTACCTTCTTTGATCCAGACTTCAATTTGACGACGAGAACCGTAACCCGCTCGCGCTAATACTTTTTGAATTCGTTCTGCCATTTCTATTGTCTCCCGACATTGTTGTTTAATTTTTAATAACGGCCCAGAGGCTCAAGTTGCTTATATTTTTCTCTTCCCATTTTCATAAACTGGCGTAAATTTCGCACACCGTATGGGAAAGCAAGTGCCTTATATCGTTATTTGTAGCCTAAGCCCATTGCTGCACGCACTTCAATTAAGGTTTCCTGTGCTACTTCTCGTGCGGCATCATTTCCATCTTCAATGATACGACGAACATCTTCCGGATGCTGACTTAACTCTTCAGCCCGCTCACGTATTGGTTTTATTTCCGCAGTTATCGCATCGATCAATGGTCCTTTACAATCCAAGCAACCAATTCCTGCCGTGCGACAACCTTCTTGTACCCAGGCTTTTTGATCTTCAGAGGCATACACTTCGTGCAATTGCCATACTGGACAGCGATCCGGATCGCCTGGATCGGTTCTACGGACACGATTGGTATCGGTAGGCATTTTCTTAATCTTCGCAGCCAAGCTATCTTCTGGCTCACGTAAAGCAATGGTATTGCCATACGATTTAGACATTTTTTGACCATCTAGGCCGGGCATTTTTGCTGAAGATGTCAACAACGCTTGTGGTTCTGGCAAAATGACTTTACCGCCGCCTTCCAGATAGCCGAATAAACGTTCGCTATCACCTAAGGCCAAATTTTGCTGACTCTTAAGCAGCTCACGCGCCGTCGCTAAAGCTTCACCATCACCTTGTTGCTGATACGCAGTACGCAACTTGCTATATAACTTAGCATTCTTTTTACCCATTTTTTTGATGGCCGCTTCAGCCTTTGCTTCAAAGTCTTTTTCGCGACCATAAATATGGTTAAAACGACGGGCTACTTCACGAGTCAATTCAACATGAACCACCTGGTCTTCACCAACAGGTACTTGGCCGGCACGGTAGATCAAAATATCGGCACTTTGTAATAAGGGATAACCTAAAAAGCCATAGGTTGATAAGTCTCTTTCTTTTAGTTTTTCTTGCTGATCTTTATAGGTTGGTACGCGTTCTAGCCATGACATTGGTGTCATCATCGACAATAACAAATGTAATTCAGCATGCTCGGGCACTTTTGATTGTAAAAATAACGACACTGCTGAAGGTTCGATGCCTGCTGCAATCCAATCAATCACCATATCCCAGACGCTATCTTCAATCACTTGACTATCTTCGTAGTGGGTGGTCAATGCATGCCAGTCCGCCACAAAAAAGAAACAATCAAATTCATGTTGTAATGTAATCCAGTTTTTTAATACCCCGTGATAATGTCCGAGGTGAAGCTGTCCTGTTGGGCGCATACCTGAAACTATACGTCGGGACTGCAATGCTACCGTATCCAAAATATTCTCCTGACTCTTGCTTTAAACAAGATCCGCTTTAAAGAATTGAAAAAATCTGAGGTGGCAAATTAAATATGACTGCCAACAAACCAATAAAACCGCTAATTAACGGCCAAAGCATTAAACTTAAAATGCCAAAATAAAGTAAAGCCAATAAGATAAAGAAGCCATAAGGCTCTAATCGGCCCACTTGCCAAGCCAATGGCCCAGGCAATACGCTGACCAATATGCGTCCACCATCTAATGGTGGTAATGGCAGCAAGTTTAATACCATCAACATGGTATTGATCAATACGCCTGCTACTCCCATGTATAACATGGGTTCGCCTAATGCTATGCCCGATTGCAATGCAACTAAAGCTAGTTTTGCGACCAAAGCCCAGATTGCCGCCATAATTAAATTAGCCATCGGCCCGGCTAAAGCCACCCAAGCCATATCTGATTTAGGTCTACGTAAATTCTGGTAAGTAATCGGTACCGGTTTTGCCCAACCAAATATAAAACCACCAAAAACCAACAATAAACCCGGCACTAATAAAGTACCAATCGGATCAATATGTTTAAGCGGGTTTAAGGTCAAACGGCCCATCATCTGCGCGGTACGGTCACCTAACTTAAGCGCCACCCAGCCATGGGCCACTTCATGTGCAGTGATCGCAAATAACACCGGTATGGCCCAAACAGCAATTTTTTGGATCAGAGAAAAATCAGCCACCGATCACTTCCCGACCACCCATATAAGGTCTTAAGGCCTCAGGGATATGAATACGTCCCTGCTCATCTTGGTGGTTTTCCATCACCGCTAGCAAAGTACGACCTACGGCTAAACCAGAGCCATTCACGGTATGGACCAATTCTGGCTTGCCAGTTTCCGGGTTACGCCAACGCGCTTGCAGGCGACGCGCTTGGAAATCATGGAAATTACTACATGATGAAATCTCACGATAAGTCTCTTGGCTAGGTAACCAAACTTCTAAATCATAGGTTTTGCTGGAAGAAAAACCTAAATCTCCGGTGCATAAAATGACTTTACGATAAGGTAATTCTAATTTCTGCAAAATTGTTTCAGCCTGGGCCGTTAACTGTTCATGTGCTTCAGCTGAATCTTGTGGACGTACAATTTGTACCAACTCCACTTTTTCAAATTGATGTTGGCGGATCAAACCACGCACATCTCGGCCATAAGAGCCCGCTTCGCTACGAAAACAAGGTGTATGGGCAACAAATTTCAACGGCAATTGTTCATCGGTACTAATCGTATCTCGAACCATATTAGTAACCGGTACTTCCGCCGTTGGAATCAAATACAGGCTCGCATCATCTACCGCAAATAGATCGTCAGCGAACTTTGGTAACTGACCCGTACCACGCAATGAATCTGCATTGACCAGATATGGCACATAGGTTTCAGTATAACCATGCTCTTCAGTATGGATATCCAACATAAACTGCGTTAACGCACGCTGCAATTTTGCCAATGGACCTTTTAAGGTGACAAAGCGAGCTTGGCTAATTTTAGCTGCCATTTCGAAATCCATGCCATCTAACCCTGCGCCTAAATCAACATGGTCTTTCGCTTCAAATTCAAATTTTCTTGGTTCACCCCAACGCAAGACTTCTTGATTATCGTCTTCATTCGCACCCTGAGGCACATCTGTTTGCGATATATTAGGTATCTCCATTGCAAACGCCGTGATCTGTTCTAAGATTTCAGCGAGCTGTGCTTCAGCCGCTTTGTGTTTACCACCAAGATCGTCGATCTCTGCCAGTAATGGGGCAATGTCTTCACCTGATGCTTTGGCTTTACCTATCATCTTTGAACGGCTATTACGCTCAGTTTGCAATGCTTGTGCTGCCAACTGTGCTTGCTTGCGCTGTTGTTCTAATTGATTGATTGCTTCTACATCAAGCGTATAGCCACGTCGTGCTAATAATACTGCGATCTGTTCAGGTTCATTTCTTAATAATTTTGGGTCTAACATTGTTAACTTCCAGATTTCGCTGACCATGTAACGATATGATCAGGTTTAACTAAACTCCGTAATTGTTCTAAAATTTCCGTAGTACGTTCAGGGGTATCAAAAAATTCAATCACTATCGGTAGCGCTGCGGCCAAATCCAATAATGATGCTTTATGTACTGTGCCATGACTGCCAAGGCCTTCTACGCCGCGGAAAACGGTAAAGCCTCGCACATTAGCATCGGTCTCAAACCAAGTTATTACCTTACCGATACCGTTATGACCTTCCGTCAGGTAAACACGTACCATGGTGATATCTACCATGTTCATAACTGCCTCCCTAAACTTAGGCCTAACCATGTTGCGGCCAAGCATAAAAATACACTTAATGCGATATTTGTAATGGCTTTAACGGGCTCACCACCTTCAAATAAGGCTAAGGTTTCAAATGAAAATGTTGAAAATGTCGTGAAAGCACCTAGTAAGCCAACCAATAAAGCAGCACGCCATTCAGCAGATACAACGATACGCTCCAGCAATACCACAAACAAAAATCCCATCAACAATGAACCGAGTACATTAACCGCCAACGTACCGTAGGGAAACTCTCTGCCTAGCATACGATAGACAACATTAGACATGCCAAAGCGCAAAACTGCGCCTAGCGCGCCACCGCCCGCAATTGCTAATATTTGTTGCACTGTGTTTTCTCGATCATTTCAAGACGCATAGTTTACCGTATTACGACCTTTTACTCGCAACTGATTGTATCACTAACAAAAAAGGCGAGATAAGCTCGCCTTTTTATTGCTTTAAGTTAAAATTCAACTCAGTTTAGGATTAAGCTCGCCACTGGCATAACGTTTAACCATGCTACCTAATGAAATCACGGTTATTTTGCTTGCATGGCCCGCACTACCAAAGGCTTCATAACGCGCCTGACAAATAGCCTGCATCGCGGCTGTGGATGCTTTTAAGAATTTACGCGGGTCAAAAACTGCTGCATTAGCCTCATCCGTTAGAAATTGACGAATAGCACCGGTTGAAGCCATACGTAAATCCGTATCAATATTGACCTTACGCACACCATTTTTAATGCCTTCAACCGTTTCTTCTACCGGTACCCCATAGGTTTGACCTATATCACCACCATGTGAATTAATGATTTCCAACCAATCTTGCGGTACAGAGCTAGAACCATGCATAACAAAATGGGTATTAGGTAAACGCTGCTGCAGTGTTTTTAAACGACTGATGGCCAATATATCGCCCGTAGGCGGTTTCGAAAACTTGTAGGCACCATGGCTAGTACCGATTGCCACCGCCAAAGCATCCACTTTGGTTAACTTAACAAACTCAGCGGCTTCATCGGGATCAGTCAGCAATTGACTATGGTCTAATTTCTCATCAGAGCCATGACCATCTTCTTCGCCCATCATGCCCGTTTCAAGCGAGCCTAAACAGCCAATTTCACCTTCTACCGACACACCACAAGCGTGTGCCATTTTAGCTACCGTTCGCGTCACATCCACATTGTAATCAAACTTAGATGGCGTTTTCATATCTTCCAATAATGAACCATCCATCATCACCGAACTGAAGCCAGATTGAATTGACCGCATACAAATATGCGGTGCAGCACCATGATCTTGATGCATCACCACTGGAATATGAGGATATTGCTCAATAGCCGCCAGAATTAAATGACGTAGGAACGGTTCACCCGCATAACTCCGTGCCCCAGCCGAGCCTTGCATGATAACGGGACTATTTACTGCATCTGCAGCTTGCATAATAGCCTGGACTTGCTCCAAGTTATTAACATTAAACGCAGGCACAGCAAAGCTGTGTTCCGCCGCATAATCTAGTAATTGTCGTAATGAAATGAGTGCCATATCTTCACCCCTAAAATCTAGTATAAATTGCTGTCTTATTCGCAGCTTTTTCCTGTCATTTGAGGTTCAACCATATCACCAACACGCACTAATTTAAGCGCATTGGTACTGCCTTGAACCTCAAGATCGCCTTTAGTAATGATAACAACATCACCATCTCGAACCACACCTCGACGCTGCAATTCATCAATTGCTTCTTTATTCAATGTCACATGATCATCATGATCAACGGTAAAGCTAACCGGATAAACTCCCCGATATAGCGTTACTTTTCGTCGTGTTTCAACCGACGATGTCAGTGCGAAAATTGGGATGCCCGAACTTATCCGAGACATCCATAACGGCGTAGAGCCTGTCTCCGTTAATGCCGCTATCGCTTTTACTTCCAAGTGATTGGCCATATACATCGCCGCCATGGCAATGGCTTCATCCATGCGTTCAAACTTAGAGTCAATACGGTGACGTGAGACCCGAATTTCACGCTGTTGTTCTGCCTGCAAACAAATGCGATCCATGGCTTCTATCACTTTAACAGGATTTTCACCGACCGCTGTTTCACCTGACAACATCACCGCATCCGTACCATCCAATACCGCATTGGCCACATCGAATACTTCAGCCCTAGTTGGAATGGCATTAACAATCATCGATTCCATCATTTGAGTTGCAGTAATCACGACTCGGTTTAGTCTTCGCGCTCGCTGGATAATGTCTTTTTGTATTGGTGGCAAAGCTGCATCACCCACTTCAACACCCAAATCACCGCGCGCGACCATCACTGCATCAGAGGCTGTGATAATTTCATCAAGCACATCTATCGCTTCAGCACGTTCTATCTTGGCAATAATGCCGCCATGACCACCGGCC
The DNA here is from genome assembly GCA_002163085.1 of Methylophaga sp. 42_25_T18. Lineage (GTDB taxonomy): Bacteria > Pseudomonadota > Gammaproteobacteria > Nitrosococcales > Methylophagaceae > 41-12-T18. The sequence continues at coordinate 171,850 of MAAJ01000001.1, forward strand.
TCACGTAATAATTGTCTGGCAGTGTGAATATCTTCTGCCGAACGAGGGAAGGATATCGCGACATAATCGGCTTTCATTTCAGCCGCCGTGATGATGTCTTGCTTGTCTTTATCGGTCAGTGCAGCAGCCGATAAACCGCCACCTTGGCGATTAATACCTTTATTGTTTGATAATGCACCACCCACCACAACACGGCAGATAATTCGTTGACCTTCTACTTTTTCAACCCATAAAACGACCCTGCCATCATCGAGTAATAAGGTATCTCCGCGGTCAACATCTTGCGGTAAGGATTTGTAATCAATCCCCACTTGTTGCTCATCACCCGCATCACTATCAAGCGATGCGTCCAAAACAAATTCTGCATCTTCTTGTAAGACAATTTTCCCTGTCTTAAAGCGTGAAACGCGAATTTTAGGCCCTTGCAGATCCGCTAACACCCCGACTTGGCGGCCATAAGCTCGCGCGCGGTTGCGTACTGTTTCAGCAAGTTCTAAGTGCTCTTTGGCATCGCCATGAGAGAAATTTAAACGTACAACATCTACGCCTGCTTCAATCAAGGCATCAAGGACTTCCGGCGTGTTTGTTGCTGGCCCAAGGGTCGCAACAATTTTAGTTCTTCTCTTAGCAGTCACTGATATTCTCCAGTTTTATTTTGCGCGAGACTCCAACATGGCAACTGCGGGTAGCTTTTTACCTTCTAGGAATTCCAAAAAGGCGCCTCCACCTGTTGAAATATAAGAAACATCATCACTAATGTTATATTTTGCTACTGCTGCCAGAGTATCACCTCCACCCGCAATCGAAAAGGCATCAGACTCAGCAATAGCCATCGCTATTTCTTTTGTGCCTTCAGCAAATTGATTAAATTCGAATACACCAAGCGGTCCATTCCACACTATGGTGCCTGCATTTTTAATAATTTCTGTTAGCTGTGTGGCACTTTTGGGACCAATGTCAAAAATCATATCGTCATCTTCGACATCTTTGGCTAACTTAAGTGTCGCTTCAGCCGATTCCGAAAACTCTTTGCCACAGACAACATCAGTTGGCACCGGAATATCGCCGCCTCGTGACTTCGCATCTGCTGTTAGTTTTTTACAGGTATCTAGCAAGTCCGCTTCATATAAAGACTTACCAACATTGTGACCCTCAGCTGCAATAAAGGTATTAGCAATACCACCACCGACGATAAGTTGGTCAACTATTTGTGATAAAGATTCCAGTACAGTTAATTTAGTTGATACCTTTGAGCCACCAACAATGGCCACCATCGGACGAGCTGGATTATCCAGCGCTTTGCCTAATGCTTCAAGTTCACCTGACAGTAAAGGGCCTGCACAGGCGATAGGGGCATATTTTGCAATGCCATGCGTTGACGCATGAGCACGATGTGCCGTACCAAACGCATCCATCACATAGATATCACACACTGATGCCATGCGTTGTGAAAGTTGGTCATCATCCGCTTTTTCACCACGGTTAAAACGAACATTTTCACACAGCACCACCTCTCCCTTTTCGACAGGAATAAAATCAGGCTCTAACCAATTTTGCTCTAGCCTTACCGGTTGGCCTAATAATGCTGTCAAATAATTTGCTACTGGCGCTAAAGAATAACGATGTTCATACTCACCTTCAGTGGGACGACCAAGGTGAGACATAATCATCACGCGTGCACCCGCTTCTACCGCCATTTTAATGGTAGGCAATGACGCATGAATACGTGTTCCATCAGCAACCACGCCATCTTTTAAAGGTACATTTAAATCCTGACGAATTAAGATACGTTTTCCAGTTAGATCGAGATCGGACATCTTGATTACGGACATATTATGCATTTCCTCGTGACGATAAATTTATTGATTGGTGTTGCATGCAGCTCTGTGAGAGCTCGAGAGATGAAAAAGGCTTCCTCATTAGAGGAAGCCTTAATTGTTTTTACTATTGTGTACTAATACTTATTTTCCTACATACTCAACTAAGCGCATCATATTGCAGGTATAACCATATTCATTATCATACCAAGCGACGACCTTGACAAAGGTGCTGTCGAGAGCAATACCGGCTCCAGCGTCAAAGTTTGATGGTGCGGTATGACCACGGAAGTCAGTAGAAACAACACTTTCCTCGGTATAACCCAACACATCTTTAAGTTCACCTTCAGATGCTGCTTTCATGACCGCACAGATCTCGTCATACGTAGTTTCTTTATCTAATTGCACAGTTAAATCAACCACCGAGACATCTGATGTCGGTACTCGGAAAGCCATTCCAGTTAACTTGCCATTTAATTCCGGCAATACTTTACCTACCGCTTTAGCGGCACCAGTAGATGAAGGGATAATGTTTTCCAAAATACCACGGCCACCGCGCCAATCTTTCAGTGAAGGAGCGTCTACCGTTTTTTGTGTTGCTGTCGCTGCATGAACGGTAGTCATCAGACCACGTGAAATGCCAAAGTTATCATTTAATACTTTTGCGACAGGCGCCAAGGCATTCGTTGTACACGATGCTGCAGATACTATTGCTTGGTCAGCATACGTTTCATGGTTAACACCATAAACAAACATCGGTGTGTGATCTTTAGATGGTGCAGATTGAACTACTTTTTTCGCACCTGCATCGATATGCGCCTGACACGACTCTTCTGTTAGGAAGAAACCGGTACATTCAATAACTAAATCTGCGCCCACCTCATCCCATTTAAGGTCAGCCGGATCACGTTCTGCTGTGATGCGAATGGTTTTTCCATTAACAACCAAGTTGCCATCTATAACGTCTACATCACCATCAAAACGACCATGGACAGAATCATATTTCAGCATATAAGCTAAATATTCAGGATCCAGTAAATCGTTAATCGCGACTACTTCAATATTCTGAAAGTCTTGCGCTGCGGCACGAAATGCCATGCGACCGATACGGCCAAAACCATTGATACCAACTTTAATTGTCATTCTTTATTCCTTTACGCCTTAACAAGGCTAAAAGTTAAAATATTTTCAAACAGAATAAATCTATCTCTCTTATTCAGAAGCAGTCCACTTGTTTAAAACGTCATTAGAAAATCATGAAATTATTGTTTATCAATAAAAACATTTAACCCAATTACTAATGCCTCTTTTTCATTCAAAGCAGTGTAGGTGATTTCACCTATAAAGAGAACTCAAATATTTTGATTTCGATCATAAAAAGTACTTATAACATCTAACTAAATATTCCGAATTCTTGGGCTCTTAAACACAAAAATGACGAGTGAACTTTCGTCCACTCGCCATCTTATGACACTACAAATTTTTGCTAAACGCTAGATTTATAGTACTTCTTTTACAGTCTTAACTACGTTTTCAACTGTGAAGCCGAAGTGTTCCATCAATACGCCACCTGGTGCCGATTCACCAAAGGTATCGATACCAACAACGCCGCCTTCTAGACCAACATATTTACGCCAGAAGTCAGTGACACCAGCTTCAATTGCAACACGTTTAACACCTGGTGTTAATACGCTATCTTTGTATGCTTGGTCTTGACGATCAAACACGTTAGTAGATGGCATAGAAACAACACGTGCGTTGATTCCGTCAGCAGCTAAAGCTTCTTGTGCTTTCGCCGCTAAATCAACTTCAGAACCTGTTGCAATCAAGATTACATCAGCAGCACCGTTTGCTTCAGATAAGACGTATGCACCTTTACGCATCGCATCAAAATCAGCAGCATCATGTTTACGACCAGGAATACCTTGACGGCTTAATACTAAGCTTGAAGGACCATCCTTACGTTCAACAGCACACGTCCACGCAACCGCAACTTCAACAGAATCAGCAGGGCGCCATACATCCATATTCGGGATATAACGCATTGCAGATGTGTTTTCGATTGGTTGGTGAGTTGGACCATCTTCACCTTGACCGATAGAGTCATGAGTCAATACTTGAATCGTACGAATCTTCATCAATGCAGCCATACGTAACGCAGACTTAGCATAGTCAGAGAACATGTGGAATGTGCCACCGAATGGGATTAAACCACCGTGCAATGTCATACCGTTCATGATTGCGAACATACCAAACTCACGCACACCGTAAGAGATGTAGTTACCAGGCTCTTTACCACTTACGTGTTTAAAGCTAGGGCAGCTAGTTAAGTTTGAACCAGTTAAGTCAGCAGAACCACCTAAGAACTCAGGCAATAATGGTGCTAATGCAGTAATTGCATTTTGTGACGCTTTACGAGATGCAACGCTTGCAGCAGCTTCGTTTGTTTCAGCGATGAACGCATCCGTAGCTTCTTTCCAGTTAGCTGGTAAATCACCCGCCATACGACGTGTAAATTCAGCCGCTAATTCTGGGTATTCAGTAGCATAAGCGTCGAATTTAACATTCCAAGCCGCTTCTTTATCTGCGCCTGAAGCTTTAGCATCCCAACCTTCGTAAACATCAGCAGGAATTTCGAATGGCGCTGAATCCCAACCTAATTCTTTACGTGTTAATGCAACTTCTTCTTCACCCAAAGCAGCTCCATGACAGTCATGGCTAGCAGATTTGTTTGGTGAACCGAAACCGATGATTGTTTTACAGCAAATCATTGAAGGCTTGTCTTTAACAGACTTAGCTTCTTCGATTGCTTTGTTGATTGCATCAGCATCGTGACCATCAACAGATACAACATGCCATCCGTAAGCTTCAAAACGCTTAACAGTGTCATCTGTGTACCAGCCATCGATGTGACCATCGATAGAGATATTGTTGTCATCCCAGAATGCGATCAAGTTACCTAGACCCCATGTGCCAGCAAGTGCACATGCTTCATGAGAAACACCTTCCATCAAACAACCGTCACCTAAAAACACATATGTGTTGTGGTTAACGATGTCATGGCCAGGCTTGTTAAATTGGTCAGCCATTAATTTTTCAGCCATCGCAAAACCAACACCGTTGGTAATACCTTGGCCTAAAGGACCGGTTGTTGTTTCAATGCCTGGTGCATAACCGTATTCAGGGTGACCCGCACATTGCGAATGAAGCTGACGGAATGATGACAATGAAGACATTGGCAAGTCATAACCTGACAAATGCAACAATGAATAAATAAGCATTGAACCATGGCCGTTAGACAAGATAAAACGATCGCGATCTGCCCATTCTGGATTGGTCGGGTTGTGATCCATGTGGTCATTCCACAATACTTCGGCGATGTCTGCCATACCCATAGGTGCACCAGGGTGACCAGAGCTTGCCTTTTGTACTGCATCCATACTTAAAGCACGGATTGCGTTTGCTAAATGTCTACGTGTAGCCATCTACATTCTCCTATTTAAAAAAATTAAGTTGTTCGCCATTTGATCGAACAACCCATACTAGGTATTTGCTGTTCTGGACCACGACCTGACTCAGCAACCTGTTTCATTGCTTCGAATAAATCTCGTCGTGCATCCACTGCTGCCGCTTCTTTTCTACTTGCATCTAAGCGACCGCGATACTGCAATTGAAGATCTTTGTTATAACCAAAGAAATCTGGGGTACACACTGCGCCATACTTCTGGGCAGCTTGTTGTGTTTCATCATATAAATATGGGAAGGAAAAACCTTGCTCTTTAGCAACATCTTGCATGTTGTCAAAAGAGTCTTCCTCATAGTCAGCCACATCATTAGACATGATAGCGACGGTATTCACACCCAATTGTTTTAATTCGTTAGTATCTCGCACCAATCGGTCTAAGATCGCTTTAACATAAGGGCAATGGTTACAGATAAACATAACCAATAAACCATTTTCACCACGACAATCTTCTAAAGTCCAGATCTTACCGTCAGTACCCGGCAATGAAAAATCAATTGCGGGCAGGTCAAAATCACAAACTGGTGTTTCCAAACTAACCATAAGCTCTCTATTTTAGATCTTATTTTTTTGCGTATTTCGCACTTAAAAATAAGTATGAATTATATTGGGATGCAAAATTTTACCAGACAACCACTAATAAAGCTAAATCAGCAGTAATTCAGGCACTTAATTACGCAAATCCAGTACATCTTGCATATCATATAGACCAGAATCATGTGCCATCAACCAGGCTGATGCGCGCATGGCACCCAAGGCAAATGTCATTCGGCTGGACGCTTTATGGGTAATTTCAACTCGCTCACCTTCACCCGCAAACATGACGGTATGATCACCAACAATATCGCCCGCCCGCACGGTAGCAAAACCGATTGTATTGCGATCTCGCTCGCCAGTACGACCTTCACGGCCATATACTGCACAGGTTTTCAAATCACGACCTAAGGCATCAGCAACCACTTCTCCCATTCGCAAAGCGGTACCTGACGGCGCATCCACTTTATGGCGATGATGAGCCTCAATAATTTCGATATCCACATCATCACCCAAAACTCGTGCGGCAATGTCTAGTAATTTTAACGATAAGTTAACCCCAACACTCATATTGGGTGCTAATACCATCGAAACCTGTTGAGCAGCATTCTCAATGTCTGTTTTTTGTTCCGCACTAAAACCGGTAGTGCCAATCACTAAGCGACATTGATTCGTCACACAATGAGGCAATAACGCCATGGTCACTTCAGGCAAGGTAAAATCAATAATGACATCTGAAGCCGCTGTGGCCGCGGCAACATCAGAGGTTATCACCACATCAAGTTTGCCTACACCCGCCAACTCACCGGCATCGACACCCAATAAGCTAGAATCCGCACGATCTATCGCGGCACTTAATACTAGGCCTTCCGTTTGCTCAACCGCCTGAATCAAGCAGCGACCCATTCGACCTGCTGCGCCATTGATTGCTATACGTGTTGCCATCGTTATTACCTTTAATTTATATCGTAATGTTAATCAAAGAATTTCTTTACAGCATCAAGCCATGAGCTGTGTTTAGGACTATGTTTACTGCCACTGCCTTGCAAAGTAGTCTCAAATTCTTGCAATAATTCTTTTTGTTTTTTGGACAGTTTCACTGGCGTTTCAATAATCACTCGGCACATTAAATCACCCACCGCGCCACCGCGTACCGATTTAACCCCTTTGCTGCGAAGTCGAAACTGCTGACCCGTTTGCGTGCCGTCAGGGATCTTAAGACTGGCTTTACCTGACAAGGTCGGCACTTCTAAGTCACCACCCAAGCTTGCCGTTACAAAACTGATAGGCACATCACAATATAAATTACTGCCATCACGGGTAAAGACATCATGACGTTGAACCTGTACTTCAACATATAAATCGCCAGCTCCAGCACCACCTGATCCCGCCTCACCTTCACCGGATAAACGGATACGATCGCCGGTATCCACGCCAGCAGGGACTTTAACTGATAAGGTTTTATGTTCTTGGATCTGACCTTCACCGTGACAATCACCACAAGCTTCTTTAATCATTTGGCCCGTGCCGCGACAATGTGGACAGGGCTGTTGTACCGAAAAGAAACCTTGTTGCATGCGCACTTGGCCATGACCGCCACAGGTCGTACACATAACGGGTTGAGTCCCTTTCTTGGCCCCACTACCATCACAGGTTTCACAGCTAACACTGACTGGAATGCGAATTTTGGCTGTTGTACCAGCTACCGCTTCTTCTAAGGATAAATCTAAATGGTAACGAAGATCGGCACCACGGAAATTCTGCCGGCCACCACCTGCACCAAAGATGTCATTAAATACATCACCAAAAACATCACTGAAACCGCCAGCACCTCGTTGCCCACCTGCTGATTGATCAACACCGGCATGACCAAATTGATCATAGGCAGCCCGTTTTTGACTGTTGGACAATATCTCGTAGGCTTCTTTGGCTTCTTTGAAATGTTCTTCCGCATCGGCATTATCAGGATTACGATCAGGATGATATTTCATCGCCATACGACGATAAGCTTTTTTAATTTCAGCTTCTGTCGCTGTGCGTGATACACCCAATGTGTCGTAAAAATCTTCTTTAGCCATTTCTTCTTTTACCTACTTTCCAATACAACAAAACAGGCGCAAGGTTTCCCTGCGCCTGTTTCTACACAATAATCTAATTAGAGATTATTTTTTGTCGTCATCCACTTCTTCAAACTCAGCATCAACCACATCATCTGCCGCAGCCTCTGCAGTTTCTTCTGTTGCACTGCCCGCTTCTGCATTTTCAGCATAAGCTTGTTCTGCCATTTTCGCTGACGCCTCAGTTAGTGCTGTTGTTTTAGCTTCGATATCATCTTTATCTTCACCTTTCACTGATTCACGTAAGGCTTCAAGCGCTGTTTCAATAGTAGTTTTTTCATCTGCATCCAACTTATCACCCAAGTCAGTGATTGACTTTTGTGTGGTATGAATTAATGCATCAGCCTGATTACGGGCACCAACTAATTCATGGAATTTACGATCTTCATCAGCATGTGCTTCCGCATCTTGCACCATTTGTTCAACTTCTTCGTCAGACAAACCACTTGACGCTTTAATAACAATAGACTGCTCTTTACCAGTCACTTTATCTTTCGCCGATACGTTCAAAATACCGTTAGCATCAATATCGAATGTCACTTCAATTTGTGGTTGACCACGAGGTGCAGGTGGGATATCAGATAAATCAAAACGACCTAAAGATTTATTGCCGGATGCCACTTCACGCTCACCTTGTAAGACATGAATAGTTACCGCAGGCTGATTATCATCTGCTGTTGAGAATGTTTGGTTTGCTTTGGTTGGAATAGTCGTATTTTTCTCAACCAACTTAGTCATCACGCCACCCATGGTTTCAATACCTAGGCTTAATGGTGTTACATCTAATAACAAGACATCTTTAACGTCACCTGCTAAAACAGCTGCTTGAATAGATGCACCCGCTGCAACCGCTTCATCAGGATTAACATCTTTACGAGGCTCTTTGCCAAACATCTCTTTAACTGCTTCTTGTACCATCGGCATACGTGTTTGACCACCAACCAAGATAACGTCATCAATTTCAGATAAAGATAAACCTGCATCTTTCAATGCTTTTTTACATGGTTCCATGCTGCGTTTAACTAAATCTTCTACCAATGATTCAAGTTTGGCACGTGTTAAACGTACTTCCATATGTTTAGGACCCGTTGCATCTGCAGTCACATAAGGAAGGTTGATGTCTGTTTGCGAACTTGTAGACAATTCGATTTTTGCCTTTTCAGCAGCATCTTTCAAACGTTGTAATGCAAGAGGATCCTTTGATAAATCGATACCTTGATCTTTCTTGAATTCAGCAACTAAAAACTCAATGATGCGTTGGTCGAAATCTTCACCACCAAGGAATGTATCACCATTAGTCGCTAATACTTCAAACTGGTGCTCGCCTTCAATGTCAGCAATTTCGATAACAGAGATATCAAAAGTACCACCACCAAGGTCATAAACAACGATGGTAGAGTCACCACGTTTTTTATCCATACCGTAAGCTAATGCTGCTGCAGTTGGTTCGTTGATAATACGTTTTACATCTAGACCGGCAATTTTACCGGCGTCTTTAGTTGCTTGACGCTGTGAATCATTGAAGTAAGCAGGAACAGTAACCACTGCTTCAGTTACTTCTTCACCCAAAAAGTCTTCTGCTGTTTTTTTCATTTTCATCAAAACACGAGCAGAAACTTCTGGCGGCGCCATTTTTTTACCATTTGTATCAACCCACGCATCACCGTTATCAGCTTCAGCAATCGTGTAAGGCACCATATCAATGTCACGTTGAACGACATCATCTTTAAACTTACGACCAATTAAACGTTTAATCGCAAACAAAGTGTTTTTAGGGTTAGTCACCGCTTGGCGTTTTGCTGATTGGCCAACTAATACTTCGTCATCTTTTGTAAAAGCAACAATTGATGGTGTAGTACGGTCGCCTTCACTGTTTTCAATTACGCGAGGCTTGCCATCTTCTAAAACTGACACACAGGAATTAGTTGTTCCCAAGTCAATACCAATAATTTTACCCATGATTTATCTCCATCATTCTTAATTTCTTGCTGGTTACACCAGCCCTTGTGAGTTATGTGGGGGAGCGAAAATTAAATTCAAGCCCCTAGCGCCACATTCTTGATTTATTTAGTGTTATTTTTCTATTGAGAAACAACTACCATCGCTGGACGTAATAAGCGGCCATTAAACTGATAGCCTTTTTGAGCGACGGTTAATACTTGGTTCGCTTCAACACCTTCTACTTCCTGCATTGCCATTGCTTGGTGCAATTCAGGGTCAAAGGTTTGGCCTTCCGGGTTGACTTGTTCTAGGCCAAATTTACCGATAGAAGACATAAACATCTTCAGGGTCATTTCTATCCCTTCTCGAACAGTATCGATGGAAGCATCATCTGCTTGCGCTGCATTTAAGCCCAGCTCCATGCTGTCACATACTGGCAGTAGCTCATTAATAAACTTATCTAATGCATGTTTATGGGCATTTTCTAAATCGCGTGATTGACGACGGCGCAGGTTTTCCATGTCTGCTCTAGCTCGTAATAATTCATTCCAATGCTCATCTGCCTTATTACGTGCATCTTCGAGCAAAGCTGCTGGGTCTTCAGTGATTTCTACTTCTGGCTCTAGGTTTTCAGCCTCAGTGTTCTCAATTTCTTCGTTACTCATGATTTCAAGTTCCGGGTTTGCAAATAGATAATCCGTTATTTGGGGATAAAAAACACAATTTCAAGCCTGAACAACAAATTTTGTTTGAACCAAAGGCGTAGAGTTAAAACACAGACTAACCCTTATTCATTTTTCTGTTGAGAGACTTCATGTAGGGTTGCTAATAATTCTTTGAAATCGATGGGCTTTGTCAGGTAATAATCAAAACCAGCCTCATAGCCACGCTTCACTTCTGAAACTAAGGCATTGGCGGATAAAGCCACCACTTTTATTTTCTCGGTCAAACCTTCTTCTTTCATCACCGCCAAGGCTTCGAAGCCATTCATCTCTGGCAGGTTAATATCCAGTAATACGATGTCCGGGCGTTGTTGTCGCACAATATCTAACCCTGCTTCAGCAGTTTCCGCTTCTAATAATTGATATAAGGGGAAACGGATAAACAGTTGACGTACCAACATCATATTAGCGGGATTATCTTCTATATAGACGACTTTAATCGCCTCCCCATGCTCGGCAAGCAACTGTTCATGTTGTTGCAACAGATCTTCTGAATCAGTGATAGTATCGCTCTCACCCTGTTCATTTAAGGGCAGATCAATCCAAAATGTGCTGCCTACACCCGCTTCGCTGTGCACATCTAGTTCACCGTTCATCAGCCTGACCAACTCACGACTAATGACCAAACCTATGCCCGTACCTTGAATTTCTGTGTGATCTTTACCTAAACGATTAAAGGGTTCAAACAGACCTGTTTGTAGACGATCATCTATACCATAACCCGTATCTTTTACTAAAATTCTCGCCGTATTATCAGTTAGCTTGCTGACCTCAATTTCAATACTTCCTAGCATTTGGTTATATTTCACGGCATTCGATAACAAATTTAATAACACTTGTTTTAAACGTAAGTAATCTGCCGTTACCCACACTGTACTGTCAGTGAAATAGTTTGTTGCCAAGCTAAGTTCTAGATCCTCTAATTGTGTTTCAATCACTGGTGTGATCTCTGTAATCAAATCACGAATATTTACATTTTCAAGTGACACCATCATATTGCCACTCTCAATTTGAGCAAGATCCAACACATCATTAATTAAATTTAAAAGATGTTTACCCGAAATACTAATCAAGTTGACCGAGTCAGCCTGATCTTCCGTCAAATTGTCCACGGATAATAATTGTGAAAAACCTAAAATCGCATTTAATGGTGTACGTAACTCATGGCTCATTTTAGATAAAAATTCACTTTTTGCCCGGTTGGCCCCTTCTGCAATATCCTTGGCATCTTCAGCCTCATTTTTAGCGGTGACCAAATCTTGTTGATGCTGATACCGTAGTGTCACATCACGCAATACTCCCACATAAAACTTACCCTCTTCCAACATCATCGGTGAGACCGTTAACTCAAGTGGAAAATGATGGCCATCTTTACGAAGCCCACGCAATTCTCGCGACTGATTCATAACCCTAGATTCATAAAGTGTCGAGCTTCGTAAATACTCATCATGTTCTGCTTGCATAGTCTCAGGCATCAACATCGACACATTTTTACCTTTCAATTCATCAATGTTATAACCAAAAATTTTGCACGCAGCAGGATTTGCTATCGTGATAATGCCTTGCGCATCAATTGTGATAATGCCGTCGGCTGTTTGTTTGAATATGGCATCACGCTGTTGCTGGATCTGCTGAGTTTTTCGAGCTGTTCGTAAATACCAAAATGCAGCCGCAAAGATAATCAATATCAGACTGAATACACCGATCGGCATCGTTCTTAATGTTGATTTATATAAATAAAACGCCTCATCAACATCTACCTCGGTCACGATACCCATTTGCAGTTCATCATCCCAGCGCCATGCTCCTATTACCGGTACACCACGATAATCGGCATAACCTTTAACATTGCTACCATCCTGACCTTGTTGAACTGCTTGTGCCATTAGAGTAAGAGGACGATTGGCTTGAAGCTTACTAATCGCAGAAGGGTCTTCCACCAAGTTAAAACCAGGATCTGTCATCGTCAACATTAATGCAGGATGAATAGAAGCACTTTCCTCTATCAAGCCGATTTCCACCAGCTGGTCGGCATATTTATTATGTGTCAGTAAAACACCGTTACGATCTATACCATAAGTTTCACCGGTCCCCCCTATCCACGTATGGTGAAACAAAGGGTTATAAATACCATCGGGATCAAATTCAAAAGCCAGTAACGCTATGGTATCGCCGCTATTATCAACGATAGGTGCAAACGACATCATGGTCGTCAGCCCATCAATGACCCAACCATCAAGATCTTGCCATGGCCGAGTAGCAGCAAAAGGACGACTGACCTGTGCAATGCCTCGCCAGGCTAGGCTAGGCTGACATTATGCTCAAGTTCCAGAGGAAGTTTATCTCCCTGGTCGTGGCCAGAGCCAGAAGCCAAAATGACACCACGTTGATCGATAATTTTATAATCACGGTAGTTGAGCTGTTCTAATGATGCGATCAACAGTTCATCTAATAAATTGATGCTGTCTGCTCGGTGGGTACGGGGCCTATCCTGCAACTGCACTACCGTGGCAAACAGTAAATCGGCAGAATCAGCCCAATGACGTACAATTGCTTTCTGCTTATTAAGCTCTTGTTTTACTTGCGTAATAGAAGAATCTAATGAGGCCTGAAGACGTTGTTCAAGTTCAGCTCGAGTATGTTGCAACATTTGCCAAGCCAACATACTGGTTGCAAAAACAATGAACACTGTGAGCATCGATGCCAACATTAATGTCTTGTTTTTTACGCCTACCTTATGAAACATGATTTGTTAGTTTCCATTCATTATTTCTTAACCATGGTTATCTCGTGACTACATCATAAAGCTGTAAAGTTATAGTGCACCTGAATGAACATTATGGCAAACCATACTGTGCGCGCCCCAAACACCAAAATTCACTTCGCTAAGCGCATATAAATTCGCCTTGTTACAGTCTTTCGCCTTATTGTTCTGCCAACCAAATGCATTGTCCGTCACTGGCATTCTCTAAGCGCTGCAAACTTGCATCATGGGCCGATAACTCTACTTCATTTGCTTTTATTACTTTTAAGCGACCGCGTTGTTTTTGACTTGTTGGACTTAGCGTATCTGTTTGATGATTGACTGCAACAGGTTCATCTGCCGCTAAAGATAAACTAACTTGACCGCCGGTCATTGCTAGATACACATCTGCCAAAATTTCAGAATCTAACAAAGCGCCATGCAGCTCACGATTGGAGTTATCTATTTCATAACGTTTACATAAGGCATCAAGATTATTTTTTTGGCCGGGATGTTTATCGCGAGCCAATTTAAGTGTATCCAATACGGTACACACATCTTTAATACGTCGCGTCTCAGTTTTAATTTTCTTCAGTTCATGGTCAAGAAAACCAACATCGAATGCAGCGTTATGAATAATGAGTTCGGCACCAGCAATAAATTGCAAAAAATCGTGGGAAATTTCAGCAAATTTGGGTTTGTCCGCCAAAAACTCACTGGAAATCCCATGCACTTCCAATGCGCCGGCATCAATTGCTCGTTCTGGGTTTATATACTGATGAAAGGTTTCACCGGTTGCGCGACGGTTAATCACCTCAACACAACCAATCTCGATAATTCGATGATCATCGGCAGTACTTAAGCCTGTCGTTTCAGTATCTAGCACTACCTGCCGTTTTTGTTGTTCAGCCACTACTGCTCTCTCTTATTTCTTTACAATCTGTTCGCGCGCCGTCACCGCTAACTGGTCAGCCCGCTCATTTTCAGGATGCCCTTGATGCCCGCGTACCCATTCCCATTCTAATGAGTGAATCTGTGCTGCCGCATCCATTCGTTGCCAAAGATCGACATTTTTAACCGGCTTCCTGCTTGCTGTTTTCCAGTTTTTCTTCTTCCAACCCGCTAACCACTCCGTCATACCTTTTAAAACATATTGTGAATCCGTAGTAATGGTCACCTTACATGGCCGAGTTAACGCCTCTAAAGCCACAATCACCGCCATCATTTCCATCCGGTTGTTGGTGGTATCTTTTTCCCCACCGGATAATTCTTTTTCCGTTTCTTTCGCACGCAAAATAGCTCCCCAGCCACCAGGGCCAGGATTACCACTACACGCACCATCAGTATAAATCTCTACTTCTTCCATCTATTTGTTCTCAAAAAATTTCAATTTATTATGAATGAAGTTCACCATAAGAAAAACACAAAATCTGGGCAGACTTATTTATCACTCAGGTTTTGACGACCATCTAGTCACCGGTTTTTTAACAAAGCGACCCGAGGGGAACAACTGCTTATAACGCCACCGTGAATTGATCGGGGTTAATGGGATCGTTCGTTTAGTCGCCACTACTATGGTTGCGCCGCCAAAAAGTGACCACCAATGTTTACCCCATTTATCCATCACTACCAATCTTGTTAACCACGTATTGTTATTGATTGGCGGACAAAATAGATATTTTTCCGTTGCTACAACTTCAAAATTTAATAAGCCCAACCAATCTTTTATTCTGGCTAAACTAAAAAAATGACCGCGCCAAGGAGCTTGTGCCTGCCAAGAAAATAATCGCCTAATACCCCATAAACTTATTGGATTAAAACAACATAAAATGATCGTTCCATCCGCAACCAATACCCGTTCAACTTCGCGTAAAACTTGGTGAGGATCGGCAGAAAACTCCAATACGTGTGGCAATAACAAATTATCCACACTATGGCATTTAAACGGTAAATATTCAGCTTGACCATGTAAATCAGCGAGTGCCGCCATCATTGCCTGCTTATTCGCATGAGATACCTGTGGCAGAATATTTTTACCACCATCCACCTGCACATGAAAATAGCCATGGAAGTGCCTACTTAAGGTCTGCAATAAGCCTTGCTCTTGCGTTAAAACATATTGGCCCAGTGGGCTTTGCCACCATTGAGTCATCATCTTAGTTTTAACTGACATATAATCAACCTTAATCTAGCCAAATAGAAAAATATTAATGCTAAATATTCAAGCAGTACCAGCCCTAATCGATAATTATATCTGGCTTATCCATTCCGTTGATAGCAATGAAATAATCATCGTGGACCCTGGCGATGCGACTCCCGTAATCAAAGTCATTACTGAACAACACTTATCCCCTGTTGCCATTCTAAACACTCACTACCATTATGACCATGTAGATGGGATCGCTGAATTAGTTGATCGATATCAGCTCCCTGTTTATGGCCCACCCAATTCGTTTGTTCCACGATTATCAACGTCGCTTTCTGCCACCGATAAACTCAGCGTACATCCTAAATTTCCAGATTTTGAGGTATTAGAGATTCCCGGTCATACCGCCACTCATATTGCTTACCGAGTTCATGACATGGTGTTTTGTGGTGATACCTTATTTGCATCAGGTTGTGGACGTTTATTGGGTGGTACCGCAGAACAACTGTTTAATTCCTTGCAACAGATCTGCTCGCTACCTACCGAGACAAAAATCTACTGTGGCCATGAATACACACAGTCCAATCTGAAGTTTGCATTAAAAGTGGAACCAAACAATATCGCGATTAAACAGCGTATTGAAGACAGCAAAAAATTACGGGCTGCAAATCTGCCCACCCTACCAACAACTATTGCCGAAGAATTAACAACCAACCCATTTTTACGCTGTGACCAAGCTGAGGTTATCCAAGCAGCACAACGCTTTACTGGCACCAAACTAACAAATCCATTAGCTGTATTTACTGCATTACGGGCATGGAAAGATCGACCTTGATTACGTTAAGTCTCTAAACAAAAAAAGCCCGTATTGATTTAATCAATACGGGCTTTTTTATAACCTCAATCGAGGTTATTTATCAGTATGAACATCCATTTGAGGATAAGGAATTGAAATACCATTTTTATCAAATGCTAATTTAATCTTTTCAATCAAATCCGAACGTACAGCCCAATAGTCTTCACTTTTTACCCAAGGACGAACATTAAAGTTAACACTGCTATCGGCTAATTCAGCGACCGCAACTGCAGATGCTGGATCGGCTAATACTAAGTCATGTGTTTGCAAAATATCTTCCATAATCTGTTTGGCCGTTAACATATCATCGTCGTAGCCAATGCCAAATACTAGATCAATACGACGAGTATCTTTTGCCGAATAATTCGTAATAGCACCAGAATAAATTTGGCCATTAGGAATGATGATTTCACGATTATCGCCGGTTTTTAATGTCGAACTGAAAATAGCTATATGCTCAACAACACCAGTCACACCGCCTGCTTCTATAAAGTCACCCAACCTGAATGGGCGGAAGACAATCATCATCACGCCGGCAGCAAAGTTCTGTAAGGAGCCTTGAAGGGCCAAACCGATTGCCAAACCTGCCCCACCTAATAAGACAATTAAGGACGTGGTATCCACACCTAACTGATCTAAGGCAGCGATAAAAACAAATAACAACAAGGCCGCATTGGCTATCGAACCGGCAAAGTTGATGATGATAGGATCAAGATCCGCGCGCACCATCAATTTACGGATCAGTTTCACGATCCATTTCACTGCGATACGACCAACAATAACAATTGCAGCTGCAAAAATAATATTCATTAACCCATCTCCAATAACACTACCTGTTCCCACATCCATCATAATTCCTCTTATTTTATGGTTTTGACGATATCGCTAATTAATTTTGGTCCTTGATAAATCAGACCGCTATAGATCTGCACCAAACTCGCACCCGCATCTAGTTTCTGCTGGGCATCTGCGCCTGACATAATCCCACCCGCAGCAATAATCGGCAAGCTTTCTGGCAAAGCAGTTCGAAATTGTCGAACAATGTCGGTAGATTGGGTAAACACAGGTCGTCCACTCAGGCCTCCGGCTTCATCACCATTTTTCACGCCCGTCACACCGTCACGTGACATCGTGGTATTGGTCGCGATAACGGCATCAATCTCATATTGAGCAAAAGACTCAGCGAGTTGTTCAACTTCCTCACCTTCAAGATCAGGTGCAACTTTCACTGCCATTGGCACATAGCGTTGATATTGTTGGGCTAACTTCGCTTGCTGCTCTTTTAGCTGTTGCAATAATTCATTTAAGGACTCGCCAAACTGCAAGGTTCGTAGGCCTGGCGTATTGGGTGATGAAATATTAATAGTGACGTAATCGGCATGGTTATACACCTTATCTAAACCTATTAGATAATCATCCGCCGCTTTTTCGACAGGTGTATCAAAGTTTTTGCCGATATTTATGCCTAACACGGCATTGCTCTCTGCCACTTTCACTTGTTCGATTAAGTGATCTACGCCTAAATTGTTAAACCCCATACGATTAATAATCGCTTCCGCCTCCGGCAAGCGAAATAACCGTGGTTTAGGGTTTCCAGGCTGAGGTCTCGGTGTAACGGTACCGATCTCAACAAAGCCAAAACCCAAGCCAGCCATGGCTTCAATATAATCACCATTTTTATCTAAACCTGCAGCTAGACCGACTGCGTTTGGGAACGTCAAGCCCATTACATTCACTGGTGTTGCCGCAGCTTTAGGATAAAGCAAAGAAGACAAGCCGCTCATTTCAAGAACATTTAAGCCTTGCAAACCTAGGTGATGTGCTTTTTCAGCATCTAACTGAAACATCAAAGCCCGCATCAATTTATAGAACATCTATACCACCATTGTTATTTGATACCCGCTGAACTTACGGATGTTGAGTACCCCAGTATCCAAGATAAGATACTGGCCTTTTATGCCTTGTAATACACCTGTAATTTCGGGCGTTTTATCAAAATTGAGTGATTTCACTTTTTCAGGATAAGTTTGAACCGGATAGTCAATCGCCAAGGTCGTTTCATCAACTAATGGCTTGATTGCTTGTTCACCGAACCGCTGTTGCAAAGCCTCTATCTCATCTTTGCACTCTGTCATTAACTGATCACGTGTTGCTATCAAATCTACCGGCTCAGCGAGCCCTTTCAACATCTTGCGCCAGTCTGTTCGATCCGAGACATGATTTTTGAACACCACTTCCACTAAACCTGATTGATAACGACTTTGCACTCTAAAAATAGGTAAAGCCTGAATCGCACCCTGATCTATCCATCGCGTCGGCATTTGATTAAAACGAGTAATACCCACCTTAATGCCTGAGCTATTTGCCAGATAAACAATATGATCCTGCATACAAACACTTTCGCCCCATTCGGGCTCTCGGCAAGTGCCTGCAGCGAAATGACAAGTTTCAGGTTTCATCATGCACAAGTCACACTGAGCCAGATTCTGCGAGCAAGGAAAGCAAAATCCACCGCTATAACTTTTTTTGGTTAACCGATTACAGGCCTGACAGTGAATTTCGCTCTCAAAACTCAATTGGATTGTTTGACCTATGAACGGTTGCATGGCAACGGTTTGCTTCCCTAGGACCATTTGATACTGTGCTACATCCCCTTCGTCAGGCAATGCCACCGCCATTTTTGACAATAGCCCTTGAAATTCAGCCACCGTAGTACCTCAACATTAAAAATCACCACATAGTCTAGCGCATTCTATTGATAGAACTATATAATCCGAATTCACTCAACATTAAAATAAAGTAATAAACAGACACTGTTTTGATTCTGCTTTATAATTCTCGCCTATGTGGTATCAAATATTCAAATCGAAAAAAGCTTTTTCCTCGGTAGTCCTTTTCTTACTGATTTCAGCATGTAATAGCCCGTTCACTCAGGTAAAAGAGGCTGCCGTCGAGCCTGAAAAAGCTGTCGTGTTGGAGGCTCCGCAACAAGAGTCCACATGGGAACAAGCCTATGGCGAAACTCAAGACACTCAAGAGAATGAGTTAAGTGAAATAAGCCCAGAGAACGACGCTAATACCGAGCCAAAAATCATTACTGCTGCGCCCATCACCGATTTATGGCAACGCATTCGGGAAGGTTATGGCATAGAGCAAACTCCACTACATAATAAAACCCAAAAACAATTAACTTGGTTCGTTAAACATCCAGATTATATCGCTCGTGTTGTTGAGCGTGCTCGTCCTTATCTGCATCATATTGTTACCGAAATTGAACAACGAAATATGCCGCTAGAGATTGCATTATTACCGGTTGTTGAGAGTGGCTTCCAACCTTTTGCTTACTCTCATGGCCGTGCAGCAGGTTTATGGCAGTTTATTCCTGGTACAGGAAAAGTGTATGGCTTAGAGCAAAACTGGTGGTATGACGGTCGCCGAGATGTCATCGAGTCAACACGTGCAGCGCTCGATTATTTAGAAAAATTACATAATGACTTTGGAGACTGGCAACTAGCTTTAGCTGCATACAATTGTGGTGAGGGTACCGTTGGCAGGGCCATTCGTCGCAATAAAAAAGCAGGCAAAAAAACCGACTTTTGGTCTTTAGATTTACCCAAGGAAACGTCTGCCTATGTGCCTAAATTAATGGCCGTTGCCCACCTAATTAAACAACCTGATCAATATAATCTTAGCCTTAGCCCTATCGATAACTCGCCGTATTTAGCCGTTGTTGATACCGGTTCACAAATTGATCTCGCTTTGGCAGCAAAGTTAGCTGATACAACTAGCGATGAAATCTACCAACTCAATCCAGGTTTTAATCGTTGGGCCACTACACCTTCTGGGCCCCATCGCTTAGTCGTGCCATTAGAAAAAGCCGAACTATTTAAACAGGCATTGGCTGACTTACCCGCTGAAGAACGGGTGCAGTGGACTCGACATAAAATAAAATCCGGCGAATCCTTAGGCCTTATCGCTCAAAACTACAAAACAACGACGGCCATTATTAAACAAGCCAATGGTCTAGCCAGCAATACCATACGAGCTGGTCGCCATTTACTTATTCCTGTCGCCTCAGGTAAGCCTAGTGACTATTCACATACTGTAAGCCAACGTTTGGCTAGCAAGCAAAATAGTCCTCGAAAGGGCAGTAAAAAAACTCATACGGTTCAAGCCGGTGATACTTGGTGGGATCTCGCTAATGCCTATAAGGTAAACGTTAACAAACTGGCTTCTTGGAATGGAAAAGCTCCCGGGGATACCTTGCAGCTGGGACAAAAACTGGTGATCTGGACTAAAGGCAAAACATCGTCATCCAAAAAGGTCAGAACAGTTCATTACAAAATTCGTAACGGCGACTCACTCTGGAAAATTTCACAGAAGTTTAATGTCAGCATTGCCCAAGTTCGTGAGTGGAACGGGCTCAGTGATCGTACCTTATTAAAACCAGGGCAGAACCTGACCTTGTATGTTGATGTCACCAAACAGCACGGCAGCATCTAATTTGTTACATATCGCCCTGTTTGAACCTGAAATCCCCCCTAATACCGGCAACATAATCCGCTTATGCGCCAATGCAGGTGCGCAATTACATTTGATTGAACCTATGGGCTTTGAATTAGATGATAAACGCTTACGCCGCGCTGGACTGGATTACCACGAGTTTTCTGATCTAAAAATCCATCCAGACTTCGACAGTTTTAAATCTTGGGCGGGAGAGAAACGAATTTTTGCCTGCACCACCAAAACAACGCAACAACATCATCAAGCAAACTACCAAGATGAAGATATCTTATTGTTTGGGCCTGAGTCTCGCGGGCTGCCCGCCAACATCCTTGACACTATTTCAATCGAGCAGAAAATTCGCATTCCTATGCAGGCAAACAGTCGCAGTCTGAATTTATCAAACGCGACAGCCATTATATTGTATGAAGCTTGGCGTCAGCTGGGTTATCCGAATGCCAGTTAATTAAAAACCACCAAAATAAAAACTTAAACTCATCAAACCAACGACCTTTATCATCTGAAAATGAGAGACGTTTAGTCGGAAAATATCGTCCACTGTTATATGATTGCACTATTACCCATATTTAATATGGCGTGGTCGTGATATGAGTTTTGAGCTTCCGGACAATATGCCAAATCTGAACCTCAGTGTTCCGGCTGATCGGGAAAGTATTGCTGGTATAGAGCTGAATGAAAGTTTACTTCATCATTGGATCAGACAACTACCTAAAAATGATCTGCTTGCATACAATGAAATTTACCTTGAAGCGCTGAAACGCTTTAACCGCAATACGCTTGATGGCAAAGAACGCCTGTTATTGTTAGATCTCTACCGAAAACCACTCAATTCATTATTATTTAGCTTGACCATTCCCAAACTGGCCGACACCATTGCTGATGCTAGTCAACGACTGCAAGTCATTACCGATTTAACCGAATTAATGAATGAGTTGGCTATGGGCTATAAAATCATTATTAATGATACCAGTGAACACAGCAGTAATTTAAAGCTTAACTTGATTGCTCAGCTTGCTATTAACCGTGCTTGTGAGCAGCTAAGTTATCAAGCCTTACATGCGTATAAGTTTTATCAAACCGTGCCCGTCCGCGTGTTCAAAGAGCTTCACCAACTGTACCAGCTTAGCCTTCATACCAATATCGCTGACATCACCCCTATATTAGGCAAACAAACCAAGGCGTTGTTTTCATTACATCAGCGTTACGCACAAATCTTATTGGTGAGCATCTGTAATCCATATGGCTTAAGCAGTGGTAATGTATTGGAAGCCTATTTCATGATGGAACAATTAATCGACGATGTAGAACTATTGCCTTTCCCAGAAAACCATCAAGCAACTGCAGGCCATTTTTTTATCAATTGTCTTAGTGATCGCACCCCAACACCCACTTTATTACCTGTTATGGAAGATCAAGCGCAACCGCCTACATTGATCCTTAATACTAAACCACTGTTGATTATTGCTGACATATTATTCCAGCAGTCCAACAAAGGCCAAATCAGCGACGGCACAATTAATATCGATCTGTTTAAACAATTAATTCCGTTTCTCAATACCTCATATCAGCGTAAACAAATACGCATTCCTGTCACCGGCAACGAACAGGTCTTTCTCGCCTTTGGTTTGGCTTCCATCCATCACTGCTTGAGTAATATCGATAAACTCACCGATGCTGATTATGAAAGCTATAAATCTCCATGGGATATTTTGAATAAAAATACTTACGGCTATCTGGTCAATAAACAACATGTCGAAAACTGCCATGACTTAAAGATTGGTGATTTTGTCGGCGTGTTTGAACGCCAAACAACAAACAAACCCGTCGTAGCCAAACTAGCATCCATCCGCTGGTTACGTACCGATCCCAATAATTTCACCAAAACAGGATTAGAAACCTTTGCCGGTGAGCCTATTGCCGTACAGTTCTCACTAGATAGTAGTGAACAAACTCATCCTGCGTTGTTACTGCCCGAAATGGGTCATCGTAACCAAGCGGCCAGCCTCATAACGGCTCCGGGGATATATTCATCTCAACAAACGCTGCGAATTAAGACCAAAAAAAAGCATTTGAATTTTACCGTCGATGTTGACCAGCTATTAGAGAGTAATACTAATTTTGAACGATTCACCTTCACTGATAAATTTGATTAATAAGTATCAACATTAAGTAAGGTCAGGTAATAGCCTTTACCTCGTTATCCAGATAAGATGACTACCACACTTAAATTTATAACGCTGTCCACTAGATAAAATGGAACTCGCGATTTACGGAAAATGCAGGGCAATGTTTATATGTATCATTTAGTCATTTTTTATTGCTATGATTACGCCGAAATTTGCGACTTATCATGATGATAAAAAAAACAGTCAAAACTACATCACTATTTCTGCTGATATTGTTCTCAAGTTTGGTCGCTGCAACTGAACAGGTAGAAAACAGCCATGAGCCAGTCACGCTGCAGCTCAAGTGGTTACACCAATTTCAATTTGCCGGTTATTACGCGGCCTTAGAGCAAGGGTTTTATGCAGATGAAGGCTTAGATGTCACCATTAAAGCGCTGACATCTGATAGAGATATCGTAAAAGATGTCGTTGCTGGTGAAGTTGATTATGCAGTCGGCGACTCCGGAATATTAATGAACTATGCTGATGGTGCTCCAATAAGAGCACTAGCTGCCATTTTTCAACACAATGCACTTGTCTTTGTTGCTAAACAATCTTCTGGCATCATCAGTCCCTATGAAATGGCCGACAAACGTATCATGTTTGATGCTAAAGCGACGGATATTGCTCCCCTAAGTGCTGTATTAGCTGAGGCAGAATTAGACTCCAAAGACTATACTTCAATCCCGCGAAGCTTTAATAATCAAGCACTTATCAATGGTGATATTGATGTAATGTCGGCTTATATCACCGACCAGCCCTTTGAATTACAGCAACAAAGCATTCCCATCAATATCATTAACCCACAAAACTATGGCTATGATTTTTATGGTGATCTTTTATATACCAGTCAAGCAGAAATCGACAATAATCCAGACCGAGCTATTCGCTTTCGCAGAGCCTCGCTGAAAGGTTGGCGTTATGCCTTAGAGCACCCAGAAGAGCTAATTCAACTGATAAAAAATAAATACGGTAGCACGGCTACTGTCGAACATCTTCGCTATGAGGCTAAAGAAACACGAAAGTTGATTTTGCCTAAGGTCATTCCTCTCGGCAATATTGAAACTTCCCGCTTAAGACGGGTAGCCAATATTTATACTCAACTTAAACTTGCTAAACCGCTTGATGATTCATCTTTAACAAACTTTATTTTTAATAACACTTCCTCGCTTTTATTCTCTGCTGAAGAGCAAGCTTGGTTAGATGCACATCCTGTCATACGTCTCGGCGTCGACCGTGACTTTGCCCCCTATGAATGGGTCAATCAATATGGCAACTATCTTGGCCTGGCTGCAGACTATATGCGTCTATTAGAATCACGTTTAGGTGTACGATTTGAAATCATTGATGACAAACCCTGGCATGAAATTCTTGCGATGGCACAGCGAGGTGAAATTGATCTTCTTTCCTGTTTGAACAGTTCGCCAGAGCGGGCTCAATATCTGCATTTCACTCACCCCTACGTCAATAATCCAGTTGTCATCATCAATGCGAACCGAAATGGTTATGTGGGCACCCTGAAAAACCTTATCGATAAAACGGTATCGATAGAAAAAGGGTATTTCACTTATGAGAACCTAGTTGCCAACTATCCTGAGATAAACTTGCTGGTTGTTGATTCCACGTTTGATGCATTAAACAAAGTGAATATTGGCGAAGCCGATGCTTACGTGGGAGATGCAGCTTATGCCAACTATGCGATTAAACAGGCCGATATGTTAAACCTACAGTTTGCCGGTCAAACCAATCTAACTGGCTCCTATCGTATTGGTATTCACAAGTCCCAACCTGAGTTACATGCCATCATCAATCGTGCTTTAAACAGCATCTCACCTGAGGAACGTAAATCAATTGAAAACAATTGGTTAGGTTTAGAGGTTACCTCAGGAATCCCAATAGCCACCATAACTAAAGTATCAGTCGCGATCGCATTATTGTTTTTAATGTTTTCACATTGGGTATACCGCCTGCGTCAAACCACACATGCCCTGCAACAAAGTCAGACCAAACTTCAATCAATCATTGATGCCTCCCCCATTCCCCATGCACTCAACGACAATCAACATAATATTACCTATCTTAACCAAGCTTTTATCGATACTTTTGGTTATACCTTAGAAGATATTCCAACACTAGCGAGCTGGAATCCAAAAGCCTACCCAGACCCTGATTATCGAACATGGGTTTTTAATGCTTGGTCTAAACAATTTACTCGTTCCACATCCAACCAAAAATTTGAACCCATAGAGCTCAAAGTGCAATGCAAAAATGGTGAGTCTCGCCATGTACTAGCAAGCGAAACAGCCATCACTGAACCGAGTGATGATACCCATGTTGTCATTTTTTATGATATTACTGAACGTAAACAAGCTGAAGAACAATTACGTTTATCCGGTCGTGTCTTTAATGAAGCACATGAAGGCATCATCATCACCGATACACAGATCCGTATCGTTGATGTTAACCCTGCTTTTTGTTCCCTTTCGGGTTTTGATCGAGACGAAATCATTGGTCAAGATCCCAAAATCTTAAAATCAAACAAACATAAACCTGAGTTCTACCATGACATTCTGACCATTTTGCAAACACAAGGTCATTGGCAGGGCGAAGTATGGAACCGTAAAAAAAATGGCGAGCACTATGCAACGTTGCTGAGTATCTCAACACTACTCGATGATCAAGGTGAGGCAATACATTATCTCGCCTTATTTTCCGATATCACTCAAAGCAAACAGCAGCAACAAACGCTAGAAATGATGGCACATTATGATGTACTGACTCAGCTGCCAAACCGCACCTTATTTGCCGATCGTTTTAATCTTGCCATTGCCCATAGTAAGCGTAATAACAGTTTATTGGCGGTTGTATTCCTCGATCTCGACAACTTCAAACCGGTCAATGACAACTATGGTCATGAAGTCGGTGATCAACTTTTGGTTGAGGTTGCTCAACGTATCAAAGCAAATATCCGAGAAGAAGATACTGCCTCACGCTTAGGCGGTGATGAATTTGTATTATTATTAAACGAAATTCAATCGACACTACATGGTGAAGAACTCGTAGATCGTGTGCATAAAGCAATTTCAGAACCTTATAAAATTAATGATATAACCATCACGATCAGTGCCAGCAGTGGCATTACCTTATTTCCACTCGATGATGCGGATGCGGACACCTTATTACGTCATGCCGATCAAGCCATGTATCAAGCCAAGCTGGCAGGACGGAATCGTCACCATATGTTTGATACCCTCCATGATCAGCAACTCAGTTTGCAGCATAATCAATTACAGTCTGTAGATGCCGGATTTAACGCCCAACAGTTCGTGTTGTATTATCAGCCTAAAATCAATATGCGTACCGGTGAAGTGCATGGTGCTGAAGCGCTTATTCGCTGGCTCCACCCTGAACGTGGTCTAATTCCTCCATTATCATTTTTGCCTATATTGGAAGGCACCGATCTAGAAATAAAAGTAGGAAACTGGGTCATCGATCAAGCATTAAAACAACTTGATGAATGGCAACAACAAGGGATTAACTTAGAAATCAGTGTGAATATATCTTCTCATCACTTGCAGTGGGAAGGCTTTTATCAGCAACTTGAACAAGCCCTAAGTCACTACCCACAGCTATCGCCACACAATTTACAACTGGAAATATTAGAATCCAGTATCTTAAGCGATATTACCCTTATCTCCGGCACCCTAAAAGCCTGTCGAAATAACTTGGGAGTGCGCATCTCCTTAGATGATTTTGGCACGGGATATTCATCGCTCATCCACCTTCGACACTTGCCTGTTAATGTCGTCAAAATTGATCAAACCTTTGTCCGTGATCTTATTGATGATCCAAATGACTACACCATTGTCGATGGCATCATCGGTTTAACACAATCTTTCCACCATGAAGTCATTGCTGAAGGCGTCGAAACCACTACGCACGGATTAATGTTAATGCTGATAGGTTGTGATCACGCCCAAGGTTATGGCATTGCTCGCCCCATGCCGGCGGCAGAATTTAAAACATGGTTCAATAATTACCAAGCTAATCAAGACTGGTTAGACTTTGCCTATTTGAACTTATCGGCAAGACAAAAACTACTTACCTTACTCACCATCGAAAGCAAACAATGGTTAAGTCGCATGATTGCTAGTTTAGAATCGCCAACAGAAGAGATACAACCATGGCCGGCGATCAATCACGATCAATCACTTTATGCTTTATGGTTAGGACAAGCGCGTAATCAACAACTATTTGACCCCGACTGGATTGAGCGTCTAGAGCAAGCGTTTAATCAACTTCATCAACTCGGAAAGGACGCCAAGGAACAGTTTTTGCAGGGTCAAATTGAGCAAGCTCAAGCGGCGATAACCAACATTCAACAAACTTACGCAATAATAGATGAATTATTAGAATATGCTGATTAATCACATGCTGCCGCTACTTAATACCCAGGTTACTTAAAACTGCCTGTTTCTGGATAAAATTATTGTGTTGATTCAACAAACAAAATGGATAGCATTAAAAGGCAAAGCATATGGTTTAACCATGCCAACGTTAGTGGGTACCATCAACATTCAAACTGACAGGGATATAGACTTAAAAACGGCACATAAATCCATTGCTCGTATTACAGACATCAATATCGATTTCCCCAAGGTTTCTTCTCAAGAATTCCAATCCCAAAGTTTGATTGAATTACTGCTATTTTGGCTACATCAAATCCAACACAAAGCCCGACAACCGCTCTTTGAACCTGGTCAAATAATCAGTCAGAAAAAAACTCCGTTACAACAAATAGACAGTTTTCAGCTTGCATTGCCCTATCTTCGTGCTCGAGCCACTATTGATGCCTTAAGTTGGCTGATTACCACGATCAACACTTTGAGCAATACGAAGAATAGTGAAGCACTAAGCAACCACCAAGCGCAAGCAACAAAAACGTGTGGAAGACTAATCTCAAAACTACAACGCCTATCCCCATCTGGCAGCAATACCTTACGCTTTTTAAAAGCGGCTCATACCTTAGGGATACCTTGGAATAATGTTGCAGAAAATGTCTTTGAGTTTGGTTATGGCATCCATCTCCGTTGGTTAGATAGTAGTTTTACCGACCAAACATCGGTTATCGGTGCTCGTTTCGCACGTAACAAACAACTGACTGCAAATGCATTACGTAAGGCCGGGTTACCGGTTCCTCAACACTTTCCAGTTAATAGCACAGATGCGGCTATTAAATTCGCACATCGCTTAGGCTACCCCGTTGTTATAAAATCAATGGATAAAGATCGGGGCATGGGCGTCGCTGCTAACTTAAAAACATCCGATGAAGTACAAAAAGCCTTTCACAATGCACGTAAATTTTCGAAAAAAATATTAGTTGAGAAACATATCGAAGGCCAAGATTACCGACTCACCGTATTCAACGGTAAGATGATCTGGGCAATACTCCGAATGCCTGGCGGTGTGGTTGGCAATGGCAAAGATACCATTGCCTCATTAGTGGATACTTTGAATGATAATCCACTTAGAGATCGACATATTCACTCACCGCTTAAAACCTTGCACCTAAATGACGAAGCAATAACATTACTTGCAGAGGCAAAATTAACAGAAAGTGACGTGCCAAAAAAAGGGACATTTGTTCGTCTACGTCGTACTTCGAATATCAGTACTGGCGGAACACCAACGGCAGCAACCAATGTTCACCCTGATAATCAACGGTTAGCTGAAAATGCAGCAAGAGCACTTAAATTAGACTTAGCTGGCATCGATCTAATAATTCCCGATATTAGCCAATCCTGGTTACATACCGAGTCCGCAATTTGTGAAGTTAATGCCCAACCACAATTAGGTGCAACAACTAATGCTGAAATTTATGCTGAAATTTTATCCTCTTTAGTAAGTAATAACGGACACATACCTGTCGTCTTAATTATTGGCGAACAATCAGCTAACCAAATAGCAGCGCAACTACGGACTTTATGGCAAACAACGGAGAAAAAAATCGCAACCGCATTTAATCAAGGTCTTTGGTTAAACGACACTCAGATCGGTCAGGAAGATACCGTGCTCAACACCAGTAAAGCCGCTTTAAAAACATCTACTGTTGAAGCGCTCATCACTGTTACTAGTGCAGCAGAACTAGAGAAGACCGGACTGGCATTTGATCGCTGTGACGTCGTTATTATCGCCGACAATAATAACCGTCAGCCTTCAATGACCAAAAGTTATCAAATGGTCCTTAGCTATAACATAAAAACATTGATTACTAGCGAAAAACAGATCGTTGACTACGCTAAGAAACTAGGCGTGAGCCATATTAAGCTTGTTTCAGAAAATGACACTAACGACTCAAATTCACTCATTGAAAAATTATCTCTAGCTGCAGCACAAGCATTAGCCATTCCTGTACAACACTAAGCTTTTCTACTATTGTCTCTCTATGGCACCAAGAGGTTATACCGATTTGTTCCAAACCCGTGGCGACAAGTATGAGTCAGCCATGCAGCAATTCCCTCATGCCCGCGATCATGAATTCCAGCAAGCTGCAGACCTAGCCAGCTTCACACAAAAAGATACCATTCTTGATGTACCTGCAGGTGGGGGTTATTTGCAGAGTTATTTGAGCTCAAACCACCTTTACCACGCTCACGAACCTTGTTCTACATTTGGTCACTCTACAAATGATAGTGCTAATGATTTATTACCCTTGCCCCATCAAGATGAAGCCATCGATATCACTTTCAGCATTGCTGGTGTACATCATATTCAAAACAAGCCATCGTTATTTAATGAGATTGCTCGCGTCACTCCTTCACAAGGTCAGTTGATACTTGCTGATGTGCATAAACATTCGGCTGTAGCTTCTTTCTTAGATGACTTCGTCGGAAGCAATAATAGTACTGGCCATGACGGTATTTATATTGATGAAACTACTCTGGATGTCTTAGATTCATCTGGATGGCAAGTGATCTCTGCAAACCGAAAACCCGTTTATTGGTCATTTAATGACGAGAGCGCCATGGCTAATTTTTGTCGATCATTATTTGATCTTCGCTCTCTCAGCAATGAAGCTATTATTTCAGCAATCAATGAGCTGTTAGGTATCAATCACCTAGATGGTAAGGTCAACTTAAACTGGGAGCTTTTCTATATAGCGGCTATACGGAAATAATATATTTCTATAGATAGAAAAAAGCCGGAGACTGCTAACAGTCTCCGGCTTCTTTTGTGTATAAGTATTTAATGCAGCTATTAAAGCATGATTAATACTGCAACTAATACTGCTGTTAATACTAAGCTGCTCACAATAACACCGCGAACCGTTGTCATTGGACCCTGCTTACCAACAATACCATTGATTTCAAGTGCAACAATAATCGCTAAAGCAGCCCATAAGCCAGTACCGCTTACAGCAGCACCGTAACCTGCGCCTGATTGTGAGAAATGTGGACCAGCCAACATCGCAAAGACCATAGGGCCTGAGAACAAAGTATTAGTACGTGACGCTAATAACGCTTTAGCACCTGCAGCAGGACCATCGCCCTCAACCATGCCTAAAGCAATTTTTTGGTTTGGCCAAATGATTCCCCAAACATTAAGGAACATCAACGTACCCATAGTTGCGCCAGCAATAATAAATGGATTTAACCCACCCATTTTTTGTAGGCCGTACATCAAAACAAGACCAGTCAAAAATGTGAACAATGCAGCCCAACGGAACCACCATAAAGCACTTGGCGCTAATTTAGCTTTTGCATCAGCAAGACCTTCAGCAGACGCTGATTTGAAATAACCGCCTTGAATAAAGTTAAAGTAATAAAGAATACCTATCCAGGTAATACCAAATAGCAAGTGTCCCCAACGGGCAAGCATATTGACGATGATTTCGGGTTCCATAGTTCTATCCTATATTGATTGAGTTTCATGTATGACATGAGCCGTATAATATTGATTGCGCATTACGCTTTTCATGAGCTGTAGCGGGGATATCTTCGCTTATATCACGTATAAAAGTCAATTATGTAATACGGTCATATAACCATACAAAACTGAGGGGTAAATTCAAAGTATGCGTTGATAATCTTAGGGTTAACTGCTGAGTTGATAATCACAAATTAAGTTAAGTGGGACGCAGTTAGGCACAGTTTTTTATTATCAAAAATAACTAGCGCGCTTAATCTTAGGTAATTTGTTTTGGGGATGTGGTGGCTATGGGTGGATTCGAACCACCGACCCCATCATTATGAGTGATGTGCTCTAACCAACTGAGCTACATAGCCTTTGTGAAGCAGGGAATTTTACGTTGATGAACAATAAATATCAAGCAATACCTGCGTTGTTTTAGACATTAAAACGGAAGTGCATTACGTCACCATCCTTAATGATGTAATCCTTGCCTTCTAAACGCCATTTACCCGCGTCTTTCGCGCCTTGTTCACCGTTAAATTCAACAAAGTCGTCATAACTAACGACTTCAGCTCGAATAAAGCCTTTCTGGAAATCAGTATGAATAACACCGGCTCCTTCAGGGGCTGTCGCGCCTACTTGAACAGTCCAGGCTCGCACTTCTTGTACACCAGCCGTGAAGTAGGTCTGTAGACCTAATAACGAATAACCAGCTCGAATCACACGATTTAAGCCAGGCTCTTCTTGGCCAATTTCTTCTAAAAACTCCATTTTTTCAGCATCATCCAATTCAGCAATTTCTGACTCAATGGATGCACAGATAGCGACGACAATGGCATTTTCTTTTTCTGCTAATGCCGAGACTAAATCTAATGCTGCGTTATTTTCAAAACCATCTTCTGCCACATTGGCGATATACATGGTTGGTTTAATGGTCAATAAATGCAATTCAGTTAACAAAGCAAGCTGCTCTTCATCTAAGCCCATGGAACGAACAGAGTCACCTTGATCAAGGTGGTCACGCATTTCAATCAATAAGGCCAGACGTGCTTTGGCGACTTTATCGCCACCCTTGGCATCCCGCGTGGTTTTAGTTATCGCTTTTTCGACACTGTCTAAATCGGCTAAAGCCAATTCAGTATTGATCACTTCAATATCATCCAATGGCGAAATCTTGCCTGCTACATGCACCACGTTTTCATCTTCAAAACAGCGAACAACATGAGCAATCGCATCTGTTTCACGGATATTTGCTAAGAACTTATTACCTAAGCCTTCGCCTTTGGATGCGCCAGCGACTAAACCTGCAATATCAACAAATTCCATCGTAGTAGGCAATACACGTTCAGGATTAACGATTTCAGCCAAGCTGTCTTGACGTGAATCTGGGACAGGCACGATGCCAACATTTGGTTCGATAGTACAAAATGGGTAGTTTTGTGCTTCAATGCCAGCTTGCGTCAATGCATTGAATAAAGTCGATTTACCTACGTTGGGTAGGCCAACGATGCCACATTTAAATCCCATTATTTGTTCCTATTGTGAATGTAGCCAGTGCATGGCTTTTTCTAAGTCATCTGACACCACGTCAGATAAAACCCTTGTCGAATCATCGATGGCTGACACAATCAACTGACGATCCGCTTGTGAAGGTTTACTTAATACATAATCTGATACTTGTCGTGCATCCCCTGGATGGGCAATGCCTAAGCGACAACGAAGAAAATCTTTCCCTCCTGTTTGAGCAATGATGTCACGCAAACCATTATGACCACCATGCCCACCGCCACGTTTTAACCGAGCAGTGCCAACGGGTAAGTCTAGTTCATCGTGAATAACTAAAATATTGCTGGGAGGAATTTTGTAAAAACTGGCGAGCGCTGCCACCGATTGACCGCTGCGATTCATAAACTTTAACGGTTTTAATAAAAACAGTTTATGTCCAGCAAGTTGAGCCTGAGCCAATTGGCCATGAAATTTGTTTTCAACCTTAAAGGTTGTCACCAAATCATGAGCCAATTGGTCCAGCCACCAAAACCCGACATTATGTCGGGTGTGTTCATATTGAGGACCTGGATTGCCCAATCCGGCGATTAACCAGTTAGCCATATTTTGTCCTCAGAGAAACGACTTAGTCTTCAGTCGCTTCGTCTTCGCCTTCAGTTGCTGCTTCTTCTGCATCGTCTTCAACTTCAACAACAGCACGTGGAGCGTGAATGCTTACTACTGATTGGTCATAGTTAGAACGCTCACCTTCTTCTAGGTGCTCGTCTTGAGTATGAGACAAGGCAGTCAAAGTAACACCGTTAGGCAATACCAATTCAGATAGGTGAATACTTGCATCCATTTCAACTGCAGATACATCAACTTCAATGTATTCAGGCAAGTCTTTTGGAAGACAAGAAACTTCAACATCTGTCATCAAGTGAGCAACTAAACCACCCTCTTTAACACCTGGCGCAACATCTTCACCAATAAAGTGTAACGGGATAGTCATAGTCATAGCGTGTTTGCTATCAATACGTAAGAAATCAGCATGCATAATTCTCAAATCACTTGCTGGATGACGCTGTAGGTCTTTTAAGACTGCTTGGTGCTTTTTGCCATCAATCACAATCTCCAGAATGTGAGCATAAAATGCTTCTTCTGCTAAATGCCGGATGAACTTGTTCTGATCCAACGACAATGACACAGGTGCATCATCACCACCGTAAATAATAGCTGGAACTTTACCCGCATGACGTAGGCGGCGGCTCGCACCTTTCCCCTCGTCCGTACGTAGTTCAGCTTGAACTTCAAATAGATTTTCCATCTGTTTTCTCCAAAACATGAGCAATTACATTGCCCATTAAAGTGCCGCTTTATGCGGCGTTCTGTTATCCCCGCGACCAGAGGTAACAACTAAATCAGCTAAACAAAGTTAGCTTATCAATCCATATATAAGGAGCTAACTGACTCCTCATTACTAATTCTATACATCGCCTCAGCTAACATTTCTGCAATGCTGAGCAGGCGAATTTTGCTGCACGCTTGTGCGTGTTCTTGCAAGGGGATGGTATCGGTAACCACCAACTCATCAAGCATTGAGTTTTCGATATTATCGACGGCAGCGCCGGACAAAATTGGGTGAGTACAATACGCGACCACGCGCGTGGCGCCTTTCTCTTTTAATGCGGCAGCGGCGGCACATAAAGTACCGGCGGTATCAACCATATCATCAATTAATACACAAACACGGCCTTCAACTTCACCAATAATATTCATCACCTTAGCCACATTGGCACGTGGGCGACGTTTATCAATAATGGCTAATTCCACCTCTAAATGCTTGGCCAAAGCACGCGCTCGTACTACACCGCCAATATCTGGGGATACCACCACTAAATCTTGATATTTATGCTTCCAGATATCGCCTAACAACACCGGAGATGCATAGACGTTATCAACGGGGCAATCAAAAAAACCTTGAATTTGGTCGGCATGTAAATCTACCGTTAATATTCGATCCGCACCTACTCCGGTCAGCATATTAGCCACGACTTTTGCCGTGATAGCTACGCGAGCAGAACGAGGACGACGATCTTGACGTGAATAACCAAAGTAGGGAACAACTAACGTAATTCGCTTTGCCGAAGCACGACGAATTGCATCAATCATAACCATGAGCTCCATCAAGTTATCATTGGTTGGCATGCAGGTTGGCTGCACAATAAACACATCCTTACCGCGGACATTGTCTAGGATTTCAACCATGATTTCACCATCGCTGAATTTTTCAACGGTAGCTTTACCAAGGGGGACATTAAGGAAATGGATAATGTCTTTAGACAGTGCTTGATTAGCATTGCCAGTGAACACCATCATGCCATTGTCAGTGGTACGTCGTTGTACCTGAAGGAATCGATTTTTTGTCACGGTATTGGCGCCGAGAGTCGTATAAAAAGAACAAAAGAGTGGCTGGGGTACCAGGATTCGAACCTGGGAATGCAAGGATCAAAACCTTGTGCCTTACCGCTTGGCGATACCCCAACAATTTACTCATTCTATCATTGAACAGTCATATCTGAACCACTTAATTTTATTAACTAAGCTTTAATTCAGTGTGGCCAGTGGCGATTGATTACACGCTTTTGCCACAAAGCCCTGCCAATTTTCCGGCAAGTTCTCTACTACCTTCTGCGCTTGGTGCTGATTATCAAAATCAGCAAATACACATGCACCTGTTCCTGTCATTCTGGATTGCCCAAATTGCGCCAACCAATCCAAAGCTTCTGAAACAGCTTGGTAACGATGCCTTACTACATCTTCACAGACATTTCTGCCTTCCCCCGAAAGGAAGCGCGATATTGTTATAGGTTCACAATCACGTGTCAACTCAGGAGACGAAAATATTTCAGCCGTCGATACCTGACAATCAGGCACAATGACGACATACCAAGGCTCTGCCGGTGAAATTGGGGTTAACTTTTCACCTACACCTTCTGCCCAAGCGGCGTTACCATGGATGAAAACCGGTACATCTGCGCCGAGTTCCAAGCCCATCGCGGCTAAGTCAGCGTTTGATAACTGACACTGCCAGAGTTCATTCAAGGCAACCAAGGTGGTTGCAGCGTTAGAACTTCCACCGCCTAAACCTCCGCCCATGGGCAAACGTTTTGATAATGAAATTTTAACGCCTTGCTTCACTTTTGCGTGTTGCTGCAACATTTTAGCCGCACGCACAATTAAATTATCTTCATTATTAACACCGGCTATCGGTGTTAATAAATCGACGTCTAACGCGCGAGTAATGTCGAACTGCAAACTATCGCCGTGATCCAAAAACTGAAAAGCGGTCTGCAACTCATGATAACCATCTTCACGTTGACCGGTAATATGCAAAAACAAATTCAGTTTGGCAGGCGAAGGCCAATTTTTCATTCCGCTTTATCCCAATCTCTAATAATCAAACGTAAACTCACATCGGGATGTTTAATAAAAATCTTGGCCGGCATGAAGTACTCTTCAAAAGGCACATAACGTAAAATCTCAACTTCCCAGTCCTGCTGCTTTAAGTAGGTGATACGGCCTTCAATATCTAACTCCATCGTATCTACCTTCTGTTTAGCATCTGGCAGACCTCGCACCCAGTCACGTAAAGCACTGACCGGCATGCGCACACCTAAATGCTCCTCTAATAGCGTCTCAGGTGTGGTTGATGTAATCTTCTTGCCACCCGCCATGGTCAATACAACCTGTTGTTTATCACCCTTCAGTACGACCCCACCCTGAGCAAATGGGCCGGTTAAATTAATTTGAAACGCGCCTTGTTGCTCAGACCAACTGATACCAGCATTCCAACCTTCTGTCCCTTGAGTGATCGCTGTGCGGCCTTTTATCGCCCAATTAGTTAATGTCGCTAGTTTTTCTGAACGTAGTTGCCATAGCGCTTCCGGTGTATCAGGTGGCTTGTACCAAATCGGTTTACATGCTGAAACCAAAATCAGCAAAGCGACCAGTGAAAATCTAACGACTAATTTATTCATAAACCAAACCGACGCATGGTTTTCAACAATAATTGATTGTCTTTAGTTTGTTGCAGACCTTTTTGCCACATTTGTTTTGCTTCTTCCCGCTTGCCTAGCTGCCACAGGACTTCGCCTAAATGCGCCAAAAACTCTGCATCAGGCTGAACATCGGCAGCTTGGCGTAAATAACGCTCCGCGACCGGT
The DNA here is from genome assembly GCA_002163085.1 of Methylophaga sp. 42_25_T18. Classification (GTDB taxonomy): domain Bacteria; phylum Pseudomonadota; class Gammaproteobacteria; order Nitrosococcales; family Methylophagaceae; genus 41-12-T18. The sequence continues at coordinate 208,560 of MAAJ01000001.1, forward strand.
AAATTGCCTAAGCGATAATAGACCCAACCCAAACTATCCAAATAAAAAGGATCATTCGGTTTTAATTCCACCGCTTTTTTTATCAAAATCAAGGCTTCATCATGCCGATCGGTCCGATCGGTCAGGGTATAACCCAGCGCATTCAAAGCTTGAGTATTGTCCGGATCCTTTTTTAATATCACCCGCAGATCTTGCTCTAAAACACTTAATCGATTTAGCGGTTCGGCCACCATGGCTCGGCCATACAATAGTTCAACCTCGCCTGGATACTGTACAAGTGCATCAGTATACAAATCGAAAGCCGCCTGGTCCTGGTCTTGCTCTCTTAAAAAGCTCGCCTCAAACATGAAATATTGCACGGCATTGTCAGGGTTTTCTTTACGCAACAATTTCAGGTGGTTTCGCGCTTTATCGACCTCACCTCGTTCAGCCAATAAGTTGATATAACGTCTCTGCGCTGATTGATAACGTGAACTATCTGCCGGCACAGAAGCAAACCAAATCAAAGCCTGTTCAATCTGCTCGTTCACCTCTTCAGCTAAGCCCATAAAATAAGCCGCTTGTTTACCACGATCACCCTGCTTAACTAACTGGCTGAAAAATTTCTTCGCGGTTGCACCATCTTTCTCTTCCAACGCTAACAAACCAAGTGCAAACAGCACCTCGTCACTATTTGGGTTAGCTTCGTGTAATTGTTCAAATACTTGTCGAGACTGCTTCGTTTTACCATTTTCACCTAATGATTTAGCGTAAGAAAAACGTAAATCATCGCTAACATCGTCAGCCTTCACTGCTTTGGCTAACATGGCTAAAGCAACATCACCTTTACCTGTTCGTTGTAATATTTCTGCTTTTAAAACCAAAGCCTCTTCACGCTTTGGCTGCTGCTCTAACACCACATCAACGGCTTTCAGACCATCCGCATAATGTTTATAAAACGCCGCTAATTTTGCATAAGCAAATATTACGTCAGTATCGTTCGCTTGATACTGTTTTAGCTGTTGGAAAATGTTTAATGCCTGCTCAGCGTTTACTAACTCTGTTAATTGTTCCGCTATCCGTGCCAAGAAATTACGCGCATCCTCAGGCGAGGCGAGCTCAAGTGCGGCGTCTACCGCCTTTACCGCAGCAGCATAGTCACCTTGTATCATCAATAACGGTGCCTGCATGACATACACATCGGCATCTTCTGGATCAACTTCCGCCCAGCGTTCTAATGCGCGACTAATCCGTTGTTGATCTCGAGTAAAAACGGCAACCTGAGCACTGCGACCTGCTAAGGCAGGTGATTCTATTTCAGTCGAGGCCTTATGATATAGATCTACTGCAACACCCATTTCACCCCGTTGACCCGCGATTTCAGCCGTCAAGATGTAATAAACCAACTCTGCGGTTAATGGTAAATCTTCAGGCTCTTCTTCCTCTACAGCCTGCTCTATAGGTTCTGTCGTAACTATTTCTTTTGGCTCTTCGACTATGGCTGTTTCAGTTTCTTGAGCAGGAGTAATGGCACATGAGGCAAGTGATAAAGCCATCACAAATAGAGTGCCTCGTTGAATAATCCATACCAGTCTTTTCCATTGCAATTGCAATAAATCCATAATTGAACGACCTGTCCGGTTGATTTTGATAGAATGACTACCTAAATTTAGTCAATCTAATAAAAAATAAATTAATAATGGCTGTAGAGTTTACCAGCATTTAACGGCAACCAATCACCAAAACATATGCAACTTGTCACCTATGGCATCAACCACAATACGGCACCGGTTAACATCCGAGAACACATCGCTTTTAATGCCGATGTATTACCTGCTGCGCTGGATTCCTTAAACCAACACCCTAATGTCATCGAAGCCGTCGTCGTATCCACCTGTAACCGCACCGAGATCTATTGCCATCTCGATGGTGACTATGACAACGCAATCAGCCTGTGGTTGCATCAGTTTCATCAACAGCCTGCCGATTCCTTAACTGAATATTTATATCAGTATGAAGGTGAGGATGCGATTCGCCACTTATTACGTGTCGCTTGTGGCCTTGACTCCATGGTCTTAGGTGAACCTCAAATCTTAGGCCAAATAAAAACCGCATATAACCAAGCCCTCAATGCAAATACGCTCGGCAAGTCACTCGGTCGCTTATTTCAACATGCCTTCTCAGTCGCCAAGCAAGTTCGTACCGATACCGCCATCGGCAATAGCCCGGTTTCAGTCGCATTTGCCGCCGTTAGTCTCGCCAAGCAAATTTTTAGCAAACTCGCAGACTCCACCGCCTTATTAATTGGCGCCGGCGAAACCATCGAACTTGCGGCTCGTCACCTTAAAGATAATGGCGTTGGCCGCATTATTATTGCTAACCGCACTATTGAAAAAGCACACACTATTGCTTTGCAAGTAGACGGTTATGCCATCGGCTTGAGTGAAATGCCAGCGCATTTAGCAGAAGCCGATATCGTCATCAGTTCTACTGCAAGTCAATTGCCTATCTTGGGCAAAGGCGCAGTGGAACGTGCGCTTAAACAACGCAAACGGCGGCCCATTTTTATGGTTGATATTGCAGTGCCTCGCGATATCGAACCTGAAGTTGGCAACCTAGAAGACATTTACCTTTATAGCGTTGATGATCTACATGACATCATAGAAGAAAACATCCAATCTCGTCGTGATGCAGCGCAACAAGCAGAAGAAATTATTGATACCCAAGTTGATCACTTTATAGCATGGTTACGCAGTCAAGATGCCGTTCCAGTCATTCAAGCTATTCGTAGCAACGCTGAAACCGAAAGTGATCAATTACTTCAAAAATCATTAAAACAACTTGAGCAAGGTATTGCCCCTGAACAAGTGATGAATGAATTTGCTAGAAGTTTTACCAACAAATTATTACATGAGCCGAGCCGTCAGTTACGTCAATCAGGTCTTGATACTGACAACAACCTAGTTGATGCGACTCGCCGTCTTTTTAATATCAAGGATTAAGCTGTGAAAAAATCCATTCAACACAAACTAGAGACCTTAGTTGACCGCCATGAAGAAATTAGTGGCTTACTAGCTCAGCCTGAAACCATGGCGGATCAAAATAAATTCCGCGCCTTATCGCAGGAATATGCTCAATTAGAGCCGGTGGTCTCCAACTTTACTGCGTATAAAGACAGTGTCTCGGCCATCGAAGATGCCAAAGTCATGATGAAAGACGATGATGCAGATATGCGTGAAATGGCCAAAGAAGAATTAGCGGAAGCACAAGGCCAAGAAAAAGAGCTGGAAATCACTTTACAGAAATTATTATTACCTCAAGATCCAAACGATAAACGTAATATATTCCTCGAAGTGCGTGCAGGCACCGGTGGTGATGAAGCCGCGATTTTTGCTGGTGATTTATATCGCATGTACAGCCGATATGCCGAAGGGCGTCGCTGGGGTGTAGAACTTATTAATGCCCAAGAAGGTGATCATGGCGGCTATAAAGAAGTGGTGATCAAAATCATTGGTGATGGTGCGTATTCAAGGCTCAAATTCGAAGGCGGTGGCCACCGCGTGCAACGGGTGCCAGAAACAGAATCACAAGGCCGTATTCATACCTCAGCATGTACCGTTGCGATCATGCCCGAAGCCGATGAAGTAGATCAGATCGACATTAATCCAGCTGATTTGCGGGTCGATACTTTCCGTGCATCTGGTGCAGGTGGTCAGCATGTTAATAAAACAGACTCCGCGATTAGACTGACCCATCTTCCGACAGGGATTGTGGTCGAATGTCAGGATCAACGTTCACAACATAAAAACCGAGCCCAAGCCATGTCGGTGCTACAGGCTCGGATTATGGCGGAGAAACAAGACAAGATAGATTCTGAACAGGCCGAAACTCGTAAATTACAAGTCGGTAGTGGTGATCGCAGTGAACGTATCCGGACCTATAACTATCCGCAAGGGCGTATTTCCGATCATCGCATAAACCTAACTTTGTATAAGTTAGCTGAAATCATGCAAGGCGACCTTGAGCAACTGATTGAACCATTGATTAATGAATATCAAGCGGATCAATTAGCTTCATTGGCAAGCGATGGATAAATTTTATGTACTCAGAGACCTCATAAACGACTATTAGGCTTCAAACGGACTGAACATGATCTTGTTTAATGAAAATATTGTTGCGTTATTGAATGAATACTTTTCAAAAAATGAAGAATACGTAGAATCAATTCAACTAGCTTCTTATGGCTTCAACATTCAATTTGTAGGCTTTAATGTTCAGTGTAACGAACGTGTCTTAGCCTCCATCGGTGGAGAACAGTATGAATGGGAAGATGCACCAAACTCTGGGCCTTGGGGAGCTCTTGGTCGCCAACTTGCAAAAAAAGCCACATTGAAAACCTCATCTTTACTCAGTATTGTCTTCGAAAGTGGCGATTCCATAGATATCGAGACAGCAGAAAGTCAGTACGAATCGGTACTTTTCAATTTTCCACCACAAGGCGAGTCTATTGTTATGGAAATATTCTAATGAAAATCAAAAGGTCAGACTCGGTTGATTTAACACTCTTTTTTGTTTAATCATCACTATTTCGTGCTAAAGCCCGAGTTCATTTTCTTTGTTTGCCCAAAGAAAACGAACCAAAAGAAAGTGCATCCCATGCTTGCCCTACGGGTTTCCTGCGCTTCTCGATATGACTGGGCACTCTAGAACTCGCTACGCTCAAACAACTATCGTGCTATTCCAGTCATCTCTGCGATGCTCGGCTACGCATAAGGGCGAATGGGTATGAACCGAAGTTCTGAAACTAATCTAACATCCCTTTTGTGAAGCAGTGCATCACATAAAAGTACATTTAAAATTCATGAAAAGTTTTGAAGACAAATCAAGCTTTTTCTACCCGTTTATTGCCGCCTAAAATTCAATTAGTTTTATGGGTTAAGTGGCCGAGTGTCTGAGCGCCAGCGAGTTTTCGGCCTCGCCATAAAATCTAGTTTAATTTTTGGAATCCAGGCAATATCGGGTGGCTTTTTCTTTGGTTCCGTTTCTTTTGGCCACGCAAAAGAAATGAACGCCCTCGCGGCAGCGAAATCAAATATAGCTAGCTTTAGCTAACCAATTTATCCCAGCCAGTCCTGTGGCTTAAGAAACCTCTCATACAACTCAGCCTCAGCACTACCAACCTCCGGCGACCAGTTATACCGCCACTTAACCAAAGGCGGCAAAGACATCAAAATAGACTCAGTTCGCCCACCTGACTGCAGACCAAACAACGTGCCCCGGTCATACACCAAATTAAATTCAACATAACGACCACGACGATAAAGCTGGAAATCACGCTCATTTTCACCAAAGGGGGTGTCTTTGCGACGTTTTACGATTGGTAAATAAGCTTGAATATAACTATCACCCACCGCCTGTAAAAACTTAAAACACTGCTCAAAACCGCCTTCATTTAGGTCATCAAAAAACAGGCCACCAGCACCACGAGTTTCGCCTCTATGTTTGAGGAAGAAATACTCATCACACCATTTTTTGTAACGTGAATACACATCTTCACCAAAAGGATCACACGCTGTTTTTGCTGTTTGATGCCATTCAATGGCATCTTGTTCAAAACCATAATACGGTGTTAAATCATAACCACCGCCAAACCACCAGATCGGTTCTTCGCCTTCTTTTTCGGCAATAAAAAAACGTACATTGGCATGGGAGGTTGGCACATAGGGATTGTGTGGATGAATGACTAATGACACGCCCATCGCTTTAAAACTACGGCCTGCTAATTCTGGTCGACTGGCTGTTGCCGATGCAGGTAAATCATCACCGGTGACTTCGGAGAAGTTGACACCACCTTGTTCAAACACAGCGCCATCAGTCAATACGCGGGTTCTACCACCACCACCACCTGAGCCGTCGCGTTGCCAATCATCTTGCTGGAATATTTGTTGGCCATCTATTTCTTCTATGGCTGCACAAATATTATCCTGCAAGGACTGAAGATAAGCTCGAACGGCATTGATATCAGGCTGCGTCATCGAATTCGTTTTCCTGTTTGTGAATCTCTAATTTCGGATGGTGTATTTGAGCCTGAACATAACCCAGGTAATACATAATCAAGATCGGGTAAGGACCAACGCACATCTTGTGTTGTTTTAGCTGGCGACAAACCCGCTAAGTTGGCACTGGTTGAAATGATGGCATTGCCAAATGCTCGACATAAGTCAGCGGTTTGTTGGTGAGCGGTCACTCTGACTGCAAGGGTTCGATGTTCGCCAGTTAAATAGGCTGGCACATCAGATTTTGCAGGTAATAACCATGTAACGGGACCCGGCCAAGTTTGTTCTAATTGTTCTAATATTTCTGAAGATAGGGGTTGGATAAAGTCTTGCAGTTGATTAAAGTCGGCAGCAATTAAAATCAGTCCTTTTTCCCAGGCACGCTGTTTGATATTTAACAGCTTCATCACTGCATCTTCATCCCAAGGATCACAGCCCAAACCAAATACCGACTCTGTTGGATAGGCAATCACCCCACCTTGTTCAAGTGCTTTTACCGCTTGTCTAATCCGCCAACTATCCATGACTTTTCCTTACCGTTAAAACAAATATACCGCCCGTAGGCGGTATATTTAAGCTAAGTTAAACGAAGTCTAACCACGTTGAGTTTTTTTCACCATCATTTGTTCAATAAACGGTGTCAAAATCACTTCCATGGCCAAGGCCATTTTAACCGCTGGCACCACTAAATTATTTGGTCGAGACATAAACGAATCTTTCAACATACTTAGATAGTATGGGAAATCAGCCTTTTTGTGATCTTTAAAACGAATCACCACCAAACTTTCATCCGGTGTAGGGATCTCACGCATGACAAATGGATTCGATGTATCAATCAACGGCACGCGTTGGAAGTTGATATCGGTACGTGAAAACTGGGGCGTGATGTGATGAATGTAATCAGGCATACGTTTTAAAATAATATCCACAACCGCTTCTTGTGAATAGCCGCGGTTAGCGCAATCACGTTTGATCTTTTGGATCCATTCTAGATTTATAACGGGTACCACGCCGATCAATAAATCAGTATAACGTGCGATGTTAACTTCATCTGTTACAACGCCGCCATGCAGTCCTTCATAAAACAATAGATCGTTATCGCCATCAATTTCTTCCCACGGTGTAAAAGTACCGGGCGCTTGATCATATTTCGCGCCTTGTTTTTCATCGTGGATGTATAAACGGGTTTCACCTTTGCCACCTTCAGAATAGGTTTGGAACAAGGTCTCCAAACGATCCAAACGATTCGCTTCAGGACCAAAATGCGTCAAGGTTTTGCCTAGCTCTTCGGCTTTAGCCACTTCTGCACGCATTTCCATACGGTTATAACGATGGAAACTATCACCTTCAACGACCACAGGTTTAATACCTATACGGCGGAAGATGTCTTCAAATGCATGTTTGACGGTTGATGTACCTGCCCCAGATGAACCTGTGACAGCAATAATTGGATGAGATACAGACATAAAGTCCTACTCCTTTTTAGAGTTTTAAATTTATTATTATTATTTTTGTTGTTCTCTTGCTACCGCCCGATAAGCTATATCAGTACGGTAAAACATATCTTGCCAATCAATTTTATCCACCAATTGATAGGCTTTTTCTTGTGCCTCAGCAACGGTATCACCCAATGCGGTTGCGCATAATACGCGCCCGCCAGCAGTGACCACCTTACCATCTTTCAAAGTTGTGCCAGCATGAAAGACCTTAGCGTCAGCACTGTCGGCCTTGTCCAAACCGTTAATCACATCGTCCTTACGATAAGCGTCAGGATATCCACCTGCCGCCAACACCACGCCTACTGCAGCACGTGAATCCCATTCAACTTCTGCTTGATCTAATTCACCATCTAAAGCAGATAAACATAAACTGACTAAATCCGATTTTAAACGCATCATTATCGGTTGTGTTTCTGGATCACCAAATCGGCAGTTATATTCAACTACTCGTGGTGCACCCTTTTCATCAATCATTAAACCCGCATACAAAAAGCCAGTGTATGGACGACCATCATCAGCCATGCCTTTAACGGTTGGCTCTATGACTTCAGTCATAATTCGATTAAACACATCCGCAGTGACAACCGGTGCCGGAGAATAAGCGCCCATGCCGCCCGTATTAGGACCTAAATCACCATTATCACGTGCTTTATGATCTTGTGATGTAGCCAATGGCAGAATATTTTTACCATCGACCATCACAATAAAGCTGGCTTCTTCACCCGTCATGAATTCTTCAACTACTACGCGGTGTCCAGCTTCGCCAAAGGCATTGCCTGACAACATATCTTCAACCGCTTCAATGGCCTGAGCTTCCGTTAACGCAACAATAACGCCCTTGCCTGCTGCCAAGCCATCGGCTTTAACTACAATTGGCGCACCTTGTTCTTTAATATAGGCAATTGCCGGTGCCGTCTCAGTAAAGACTTGATACGCTGCAGTAGGGATCTTATGACGCGCTAAAAAATCTTTGGTGAAGCTCTTAGATGCTTCCAATTGCGCCGCAGATTGTGATGGCCCGAAACAACGTAAGCCAGCATCATTAAATGCATCAACTACACCTTCTACTAATGGCACTTCTGGGCCAATCACGGTCAAACCAATTTCATGCTGTTGCGCAAAGGCAACTAGGCCCGCTATATCACTCACAGGAATGTCTACATTCTCTATGCCTGCTTCACGCGCTGAACCAGGATTTCCAGGCGCAACAAACACTTGGGAACAACGTGGTGATTGAATTAATTTCCACGCTAACGCATGTTCTCTGCCGCCGCCGCCAATGACTAAAACCTTCATAAATGCCTGCCAAACAAACCAATAAAACCGACAATTCTACCTTATATACGATGTTAACGAAAAATATAGGCCTAATTATGCTGTCTAACTAGTTTGGGAATCTTAGTTATGCTTGCTTAAAAACTAGCTATATCGCCCCATTCTAGTGATGTCTTATTCGACTCTATTTGCTTTGACCTACAATTTTCTTTATCTTCATAGTTAGCTCTTTTTTCATGCCTAGCAAGGCGCAATAAACCAAGGACAGAGAGGATAATAGTGGAAGATTTAAAAACATCGGAAGCATGGCGTGTATTTCGTATCCAAGCGGAACTAATAGATGGCATTGAAACATTAAAAGATCTAGGACCCGCCATTTCTATATTTGGCAGTGCTCGATTACCTGAAACATCATCGTATTATCAAGATGCCGTTACCGTCGCCCGCAACTTGTCCCAAGCACAGTTTTCGGTGATCAGTGGTGGTGGCCCCAGCATCATGGAGGCTGCAAATAAAGGTGCTTATCAACAAGGTGGCCACTCTGTAGGCCTAAACATTGCGCTGCCTCATGAACAATCACCAAATACCACGCAAGATATCAGCCTTACCTTTCGTTACTTTTTTGTACGTAAATTAATGTTTGTAAAATCTTCCATGGGTTACGTTGTGTTCCCTGGTGGCTTTGGTACGTTAGATGAGTTTTTTGAAGCGCTCACGCTTATTCAAACTCAAAAAATCCGTGAGTTCCCTGTCATACTTTATGGTTCTAAATTCTGGGCGGGTTTAATTGAATGGCTTAAAACCGAGGTGCTACCTACCGGCTGTATTGACGAAGAAGACCTGCTTTTATTTCATATAGTCGATACGCCCGATGAAGTTTTGCCTATTATGCAAGAGCACTTCCATCGTATGAGCCAAGTTAAAGATGAAGACCCGCGCTATAACGTTTGATCGAGGTCAAGATATGGATGATTAAGCAAAATCGCCTGCCTACCAGCTATTAATTTGCACTATTTGCATAGTGTTCGCCTATTACATTCAACAAAAAACAGAAAATAATTTGTCCAAAGTCATCTAGTTAGCTCTATTTAGCAGAAAATATCATAAATTGACTCAACAAATAGAAAATTCATCTGTATAATAGTTTGGATTGCCTGGGTGGTGAAATTGGTAGACACAAGGGACTTAAAATCCCTCGCCTTCACGGGCGTGCCGGTTCGATTCCGGCCCTAGGTACCATATATGAAAGCCTCAGTAGTTTATTCTGCTGGGGCTTTTTTATTCGTCCCGACTCAGCAGCAACCCAACCCACCGAATAAATCTAGAACGCATCAGTTAATCAGGATAGACCACCCGTCTTCACTTTAAATTAAGATTTCAGAAAATTCCTGACTGTAATTTAAGTAAAATGCCATAGTCATCTCTGTTGCTAATGCTTATCATGTACACGTAAAAAAAATTAAATATTGCAGGTGATGGTCATGCGGCCCAAACCAAAATATTCAGGTATGCGTTTCAGCTTTGAAGTCAGAAGGCACATCCGCACCCTTAAATAAGATGCTAGAAAAGCCATACCCAGCACCGTTAGACATTTTTCATGATGGATATTACGATGATGAAACCACAAGCAAGTATTAAAAAACATCAGGCAGAAGAGCAAAGCTATTTCACTGTCAGCATAGAGCACACAAACACAACTGAGGACATCTCTACGCATTTTAGTAGTTTTCAAGATGCCTTCGATTTTATTATGGATAATGACTGGCAACTTAAGCGGGAGCCAGTGGAATCATCTTATGTTGAAATGCGATTTTTGAAACCATAATTCAATTTCGGATTTATAAAGGCCTTCACCGAAGCGTCGATTCGATTCCGGACCTAACTAAATATAAATAGAGCCTCAATACTTTTACGCTGTTGGGGCTTTTTTTATTTCCTCGTATTTTCTCTTTGAGAATGTACAAATCAATGTCAGGCTGTACCTCTATTTAACAATTCTCAGCTCGTAAAATAAATGCAATCACAATCCAAAGGGTTAATACTGGCTATTGCTGCTTATAGCATCTGGGGGCTTTTCCCTCTGTACTTCAGCCACTTAACGACAGTATCACCGGTGGAGGTTCTCGCACAACGAATCATATGGTCATTAGCTTGCACTTTATTCATTGGCATATTGCTCGGATATTGGCGCCAGTTAATCACGGCATTAAAAGATTTCCGACTTACTGGCTGGCTAGGATTATCAGCACTTTTTCTCAGCATTAATTGGTTGGTCTACATATGGGCCGTAGGTCAACACCGTGTTATCGAGTCGAGTCTCGGTTATTTTATGACCCCGGTTGTCAGTTTAATTCTGGCTAGAATATTCTTTAAAGAGAGTCTGCATCCACTGCAAGTCTGGGCAGGAATAGTGGCCTCACTCGCAGTTCTTTGGGAATTTATCAGTCTTGGAGAATTGCCATGGATCAGCTTAGTACTTGCCTTCGCTTTTGCTTTCTATGGGGTAGTCAGGAAGCATTGTAATATCGATAGCATCAGCGGTATGTCCATTGAAACAATCTGGCTTCTGCCCTTCGCACTGGCCTGGATAGGCTGGCAACTGATGGAGCCATCACACACGCTTGAATTCGGCAGCAGTCAAACGCTGACCCTACTGTTGATCGGTGTCGGTTTCCTCTCGGTCTTACCTTTGATTTTATTCACCATGGCTGCCCGTCGTGCTGATTTATCGGTGGTCGGATTCATTATGTACATTAACCCGACAATGCAGTTTCTAATTGGTGTATTTGTGCTTGAAGAAACGTATCCACAGGAAAGAATAATCACCTTTGCATTGATCTGGTTTGCCTTAATCCTATTTTCAATAGGAATCTGGCGACAACTAAAAGCAAGATAGTCCTTGTCGCTAAACAGCCAAAGACAATATTGATCTTGAGCAATACTCAGTCGTTCCATGGGCGACTCGATATTACAAACCATCGTCGAACGCTTAAAAACAGTGATTAAACCAAATCAGCGCATCGCTCATCTCAGCGGTGATAATTTTGCAATTCTTGTGACTGATCAAGCTGATAGTAAAGCCTTTGAACTTACCGCCACACAGATTTTAGAGCATGTGCAGCAACCCTTAAGTCACCTTAACGAGTTGGTCATAATAACGATGCATCATAAATCACCTTAACCATCATTGCTATGGCCAAACATCTAAATCTAAAAATTATCGCTGAGGGCGTTGAAACCATAGAACAAGCAAACTTTCTTCGTGATAATGGTTGTGACGAATTTCAAGGCTACCTATATAGTAAAGCTATTCCTGCCGATGCCTTTCTCGAAGTACTTCGTCACGGTCTTAGTAATAATCATCTATTAAACCGCTAAGTTTCACCTTTTGAAGCCATTAAATAATCATCAGGTTTAGTCACACCTCTCCCGATGACACTTGTTTAGTTATAAATTCTTACCCTATTAAATTTAGAAAAATGGCAAAAAAGTGAATAAAGTGAGCTACTCCAGTAAACTTATATAACCACGCTGTTAAAAGTTACATTTATGCCCAAGACCACGCTCAAATTTTTTGGCTTAATGGCTATCATTGCCACAGTCCTTATTACGGCTTTAATTTATATAGATCGGATCGTTATGGCACGCCATATGGCTGCCACCCAACAACACGTTAAATCCGAATTAAGCCATATTAATAGTCGGCTAACCTTTCACCTGTATACAAATATTCAAGCTCTTAAAGGCCTTCCGGCGTTATTTGTCATCAATCCAGACCTATCTCAACAAGAATTTGAATTAGCAATCCGCCAATTATTTGATGAGCATGTCCAACTTCGAAATATTGCTGCTGCCCCAGACCTCATCATAAAATTTATGTATCCAATGGAGGGCAACGAAGCCGCGATTGGTTTAGATTATCGAAAAATACCCAATCAACTAGATGCCGTCCTAAAGGCAATAGAATCTCATCAATTAGTATTGGCTGGCCCGCTCGAATTGGTACAAGGTGGCGTCGGTATCATCTCCAGAATTCCGGTATTTCTTAAGGGTAAGGACGGTGGCGAGGTCTTATGGGGTATTACCAGTGCGGTCATCGATGCCGAACTGCTATATAAAACCAGCGGGCTGTTTGATGCCGACTTACCAATAGACGTTGCGATTCGAGGTAAAGATGGTCTAGGCAAATCAGGCGAGGTGTTTTTTGGTGATCCAGAACTATTCAACCAAGCTAACATTGAAACAACCCTTGTGCTGCCAAACGGTTCTTGGCAACTTGCCGCTCGGCCCATAAGTGGCTGGGAATCACTGCCTAAAAACGTGTGGCAACAACGATTCTATCTATATGGAACCGCTTTCATACTCTTCTCATTGTTAGTTGCCTTTTTAAGAGCATCAATGAACCTATCTATTGCAAAAGAAGCCGCCGAAAATGCTAATCAAGCTAAAACTGAGTTCCTTGCTTCAATGAGTCATGAGTTAAGAACACCATTGAATTCTATTTTAGGCTTTTCTGAATTATTAAAAACTGATTCAGCTCACCCTCTCGATAAAGATCAACTAGACAGCCTCGGCTATATAAAACAAGGCGGTCAACATTTACTCGATCTTATCAACCAACTGCTACAACTTTCAAAAATCGAATCAGGAAAATTAGATGTCGCCATTGAAAGTTTAAACCCCATAGATAGTGTTAATGAATGTTTGCCATTGCTGCAATCACAAGCCCAAAAAATGGAAATTCAATTTACCATTGAAAGTCATTCTGACGGGTTAATAAAAGCGGACCGCACTTTACTCAGACAAGTGATTCTTAATTTAGCCACTAATGCGATTAAATATAATAAACAAGGCGGCACTGTCACCTTCCGTTTTTCTATGCCAGAAACGGAGTACCTTAGAATCACGGTAACAGACACAGGCGCGGGAATAGCTAAAGATAAACAAGCCCGCTTATTTACCGCTTTTTCTCGCCTTGGCCAAGAATCATCGACTATTGAAGGCACCGGTATTGGTCTTACTATCACCAAACATAATGTCGAAGCAATGAACGGTCAGATTGGCTTTGAAAGTATCGAAGGAAAAGGCTCTTCTTTTTGGTTTGAGTTGCCCCTAATAAAGTAAAAAAATCTCAGCGTTGGCAAGAATTTTAGCCTTTCAGACGTGGAATGAAGTGCATAAATTCTTGGTCCTCAAGCATCGATACCATGCATAAATCCTTTATATAAAAGTTTGACAAAACTATATACGACGACAGATAATTTGCTTGCATATAATTAGTGAGCGAACCTGTGTCGATGTGGTTTTACTATAGACGATGAGAAAAGCACATTCAGGCTAGTTACATGCCAGCGTAATTCCTCTTGCAGACAGAATGCTTGCCTTTACGCTCGTCAGAAAAACAATTGGTACGATTTAATTAGGAACAGTTCTCGAGATAAACCATCTAACCATGTAGTTAAACGATAGCTGGTGCAATAAAAAATCGAAAAATTAAGTGTAACTTTAACCTTGTTTAATACTCTAACTATGAGTGTTTTTAGGATAACAAACAGTACCCGAGGCTTTGATGAAAATTTTAACGCTCTTTTTAAATGCCTACGGTATAAGTAAGAAAGCTGATGTCGTTTTTCAACCCATCAACTAAAACGGAAGGAACCGCCACTTATTGGCAATATCACATGGAAGTAATGACCCGGCCCATTCATCAGATCAGCACTAGAGTTTGCTTGATTTACTGTGATATTGTTATATCCGATATTGCCTTAAACAATACAGGTACCTTGAAGTGACGATTATCAATACAACGCATGTACTGTCATTCGAAGGAAGTCAACACATGTTCAGACTCTTACGCCTCAAAATTATAACTCCGTTATTAACTCTTTTTTTCACTTCATTATCTTTTTCTGCTCCCACGACCATTCAGGTGAACGATAATAATGGTCAGCCATTAAAAATGGCCGTCGTTGAGGTGATCAAACAAAATTCAGTGACAGCAAAGCCTGACCCAACTCCTGTGATTATGGATCAGGTAAATAAACGTTTCCTTCCTGACTTAATACTCATCACTCAAGGACAATCAGTATCGTTTCCTAACAGTGATAACATTCGTCATCATGTGTACTCATTTTCAGAAGCCAAACCTTTTGAGCTAAAACTCTATGCCGGCAAACCCAAAAGCTCAATAGAGTTTGATCAAAATGGTGTTGTCATTGTTGGCTGTAATATTCATGATTCGATGATCGGTAGTATTTACATAGCTAAAAATTCCGCAATGATTACTGACACCGATGGTACGGTCACATTAGACTTCGATCCTGCTGTCGACCAAGTCAGCGTATGGCATCCTCATCAAGTGATTAATCCAGAAGAGCGGGAAATTTTCGACTTATCGGATCCAAGTTCAGCGGATAGCGATGGAGGCTATTCGTTTACCATAACAACAGCTGCCCCCCCACCTCGTGATACTTTTGGAGACAGCTTCGGTTATGACGCAAACTAGTCTCCGACAAAGAATTGTTGTTTTATGCACAAGCTTGGTTTTGATTACTTCGGTAATCATCCAAGCAGCATCATGGTGGTCAACGAGCCGATTCAACGAAAACCAAATTGAGGCTAGCATTAGCAATGCACAGCACGTTTTTCAGCAATATTTGCAAGAAAAAGAAAAATTACTTGCCACTGCAGCAAGAGTATTAACAGCTGATTTTGGTTTTAAACAAGCCGTGACCTCCAAAGATGCTGAAACAATAACCAGTGTATTACTGAATCACGGACAGCGCATTGACGCAGATCTGATGCTACTGACCGATCTACAAGGCGAATTAATATCTTCTAGCCTTCCAGATTTGAGTCTCAATAATGAACAACAAACTTCGTTAAAAGAATTGTTGAATGGGCAGGGCGAAACTCATTTTATGATTCTAAAAAATACCCTTTACCAATTATTAGCTTTGCCGGTGAAAGCGCCTAGAACTATAGCTTATACCTATGTCGGCTTTGAAATAGATACCACTGTAACGAATGAATTAAAGCAATTGACGGGGCTTGACGTTAGTTTCTTTAATACTGATGATATGGCTTTAGCTAGTTCAACTTCATTTACACAAGCGACAAGTCTGCAATCAGATCTGATGTCGGCTACTCTGCCGTGGTTTTTTTGGGATCGCCCAGCTTTTGATAGTCGTCAACTCACACTAGCAGCTACATCAAACTCGCCGATTACCGTATTTTTAACTGCTGACCTTTCACCGACCTATAAAGAATATGATGCACTAATAGCAACTATCACCATCATTGCAAGTTTAATCATGCTAGCGGCTATCCTAGTAAGTGGCTTGTTTGCAAAAAATCTAACTCAGCCACTGTTACTTTTAGTGGACGTAGCTAAAGAATATGCCAAAGGCCAATACGGTCGTGTATTGCCTGACAAATCAATGAGTCAGGAAATGAATACGCTGTTTGATGCTGTTTCAGACATGGGTAAAGAAATAAATACGCGTGAGCAACATATTTTGCATCAAGCCCAACACGATACTTTGACCGAGCTATACAACCGCCACACGTTCAGGCAACTTATCGAAGAAGAATTGCATCAGTCACAAAACTACCTGTTAATTGCAATTAATATTCGTGGTTTTAGTAACCTTAATGATGCCTTAGGTATTCAAGTTGGCGATGCCTGTTTAAAAGCCTTGGCTAAACGACTTGGCAGTTTTGATGTATGTAGCAAACACGCTCGTTTAGATGGCGATGTCTTCCTGTCCCTCATCCCGATTGTCGCCCCTGAAGACTCAGCAGACTCAGTGCAGAAATTTTTTGAGCATTTAGCCAAGCCCTTGCAACTGAAGTCTTTAGCACTGAACTTAAAATTCTGGTCAGGCATTACTGTCTACCCTAGAGACTGTAACAATGACGCCCAAGCTATCTTTCGGCGAACAATGATTGCGTTAGATGCATCAGAAAAAGAAAACCAACCCATTCGCTATTATCAAGATGGTGAAGAAGAGGCTCGTTTAGAACGTCTAAATATAGTTGAAACACTTAAAGAAGCTTTAACTGTAGATGATGGGCAACTTTACATGAACTATCAGCCAAAACTGAATTTAAAAACAGGTAAAATTGATAAAGTCGAATCCCTGATCCGATGGCAGCATCCTGAATTAGGCTTTGTTTCTCCGGAAGTGTTTATTAGTTATGCTGAACAAACGGGGATTATCTTTGAGTTAACTACATGGGTTGTTAATACCGTTTTGAAACAACTCGCTGATTGGCAACAACAAGGCGTCGTCATTGAAGCTGCCATCAATATTTCAGCTCAAGATCTCAGCCATCCTGACTTCCATATGAACTTGATGCAAGCCTCAGCTAAACATAACATTTCACCTGAGCACATTACCTTGGAAGTGACTGAGCGTGACCTGATGCAAGATGAAGAGCAAGCTGTTGCCTTACTCGTTGATCTCAAAAAGAGTGGTTATACGATTTCTGTTGATGACTACGGTATTGGTCAATCATCATTAGCCAAATTAAAACAATTGCCCGTTGATGAACTCAAAATAGACAAGAGCTTTATCATGGAGCTCTCAGGCTCGGAAACAGATCAAATTATTGTCAGCTCAACCATCACTCTAGGTCATCGCCTTGGTTTATCCGTTGTGGCCGAGGGCTTAGAGAATGATGAAAGTCTAGAGTTATTAAAATCTATGTCATGTGATCATATTCAAGGCTATTTCATTGCTAGACCAATGGCACAGGATGCCTTCATTGATTGGCTAAGGGATTATGAAAAGAAAGGTTCATAACTTCTGCATAGCCATATTAATTTTTTTTTCGAGCCAACTCTTTGCGGCAGATGGAAAATTAATCAGCACGCCTGGTGTAACTCAAGTTGAAGGTTCAGCTGGTGGAGGATTAGTACCTTGGGCTCAATTAGCCGGTTATGCATCGAGAGATGAATATGCAGCCAACATCTTTTGTAGCCAAGGAAAAGTGGATGATTTTCGTCTCCGCTCTTGCGGTGCCCAGCTCAACTTATTTGATCGAGTTGAATTTTCCTTAGCGCAACAATGGTTCCAAGTTGATGTGCTTGATACTGAAATAAAACAACGCATTTTTGGCGTAAAAGCGCGACTTTATGGCGATCTCGTTTATAGCCAATGGCCCATGTTGAGTTTAGGCATGCAATACAAACATTTGCAAGATACTGCCGTTGCCAAATCACTCAATGCGGATGATACCAGCGGCACTGATTGGTATCTGGCGGCAAGTAAACTTCATCTTGGAGCGATTGCAGGCTACAACTGGTTTTGGAATATCACTGCTCGTTATACCGATGCTAATGAGCTGGGCCTGTTGGGTTTTGGTGGGCCGGGTGAAAATGCCAGCCTGCAGTGGGAAGCCTCAACAGCGATATTTTTTAGTCGTGAATGGGCTGTAGGTGTGGAATACCGACAAAAACCAGACAATTTAGATCTAAATGAAGATGACTGGGCTGATGTCTTTGTTGCTTGGAATCCAAATAAATCCGTCAGCGTCACCGCAGCATGGTTAGAGTTAGGCAGCATCGCCGGCTCCTCCGATCAAAATGGTTTATACCTTTCTTTCACGGGATATTTTTAATGATCAGACTGATGCCAATATGGATGGTGATCTTGGTTTTATTATCAGGCTGTGCCCATAACCAGCAACAAACCTTATTCGATAAATTAGGTGGTCATGATGGTTTGACCAATATCGTCAATGGCCTCATTGAGCAAATTGGCAAAGATAAACAAATCCTTCACTATTTCAGAGACGCTCGTGTCAGTCGGTTTCGCGAACATTTAATTGATCATTTTTGTGCCATCGCTGACGGGCCCTGCCAATATACCGGTGATAATATGACTGATATTCATACCGGCATGAAAATTACAGAAAAAGACTTCAATCGTTTGCTTGACCTACTTATTAATGCCATGGATCAACAAAACATCCCGCATCCAGTTCAGAATAAATTGTTGGCCCGACTAGCACCACTTAGAACTTATATTATCTATATTTAGCTGAGTAACGCTATTCACTACCATCCTTGGTATTTGCATTTTTTGCTGCGATCCATTGCGACATATATTTAGTGCTCATCATAGAGTGATGTTTTAACATCGCACCCGTGAAATTATTTAAGCGATGTTGGCTTAAACCATTTTCTATCTCTGTGATCCTTGCTATTAGCTTCGCTCCAAGCTTATGGCTGTCATAATGTGTTTGTAATAAAGCTGTAGCTTGTTGCTGTGCTTTTTGCCAAGTCTGCTCATTGTTATATAAATCAACTGCCGCAGCGACAAATTCAGCTACATCGTCTGCAATAACGCCAGGCCAAGTTTCATGCTGATGCATGCCTTCACTAC
Organism: Methylophaga sp. 42_25_T18; assembly: GCA_002163085.1. Taxonomy (GTDB): domain Bacteria; phylum Pseudomonadota; class Gammaproteobacteria; order Nitrosococcales; family Methylophagaceae; genus 41-12-T18. Next base: position 227,760 of record MAAJ01000001.1, read on the forward strand.
CTACTGACGTCGTAACGCTCGGAGTCTGCATAACCATCGCATCTAATAACTTGCCTTTAATGCCAGCACCAAACCTGAGTGGCGCTAAACACAATCGAGCTTGCTCCATCACTGCATGAGCATCTTCAGCCCAACCTTTAATCAAGAATCCCGTCTTTAGATTATGTAACGCTGTTGCTTTCGGTGGTGGATATGCACCATAAATATGACATTCTGCATCCGGAATTTGTTTTCTGATCTGTGGCCAAATTGTTTGCAGATTCAGTACCGCATCCCAGTTCGGCGCATGGCGGAAATTGCCGATCGTCATGAAATGTCGGCGTTCAGCAAAACTACGTGTTGTTTTTGGAATAGTGTTGAGATCAACCATGAAAGGCAGATGATGTAACAAACGAGCATCCACCTTAAACGTTTCTTTTAATAACTCCATTTCAAAACTCGAAATAATCAAGGAAATGTCACAACGCAAAATAGCCGCTATTTCACGTTTAGCTAGATTACTAAATAAATCTTCTTGCGTGAGATCACGTTCAGCTTTATTCGCTTGATGGCGAGCATTGCGTAGACATTGCAGATCTTCCGTATCTAAAATTTTAAGCGCCTGCGGACACATCTTTTCAACCCGCCAGCCAAATTGCTCTTCCATCATAAAACGATCAAACATCACCATGTCGGGTTGATACTCTGCAACATAGTCATCAAAACTATCGCAATTTAATTTGATCTCTTTGCTTGAAATTCCCTCCTTAGCCAAATCAATCATGTGGTCTGTAGGTTGTGCCGGTGTGGCAAACTCCACTTGGCAGCCTTGCTGCGTATATAAGCGCAAGATCGACATCATATGACCGCCCGCTGCCGATGAATTTGGCTCGGGCCAGACGTAGCCAATCACTAATATCTTTTTCAAAATTTGTCCCACATCGTTGCTTGGCTCTATCGCGTTGAGTTTGTTGTTTTGTTAGCTAAGCGTGTAATAGAAGATTGGCATGATTTCATAGCCTCTTCGAGTGCGCTTGTCCCAACATATTTGGCTGAGTTTTTTTCGACCACATCATGCCACTTTTCTGGCAAATCCACATTACAATTAATGAACGTATCCGCTTTATCAACCGGTGCACCATAACTCAGTAAATCACTCTCCGACCAACAGATTACTATGCCTGCTGCCATTATATTTTTTAACAGTGCAGTAACTCGTTCCGGCTGCTTGAGATGAGCTGCTGCAAACGTCAACGCCCCTGCTCCCATTTGTTGATCACAGAGCCAAGCCCAGTTATGTTTCTCTGCCATTGCAACGATTTGTCCGATCGCTTGTGTTTGTAAATTGGTAGGTAATAACAACACTATCACTGGGATGCGTGCTGGTTTATTGCCTAATATCTTTTTCCCAATATCAGCTGGTTTCCAACCGGCAGCAATAGAAACCTCCATGCCGGGTATGTTATTCACTTCAATAAATGCACCACTACTAGAGGATATCGATTGTTGTATGTCGGTCGTCAGATAATCTATGCCTGCGGCACCTAAGCCAAACTTGACCGCTATCATTTCAGCAAATAATTTTACTTCTGGATGAAGAACGTCAAGCACATCAACAGCGCTTCCCCCGGTGGATAAATTTGCATTACTACGCAGAACTACTTTTTGATTAATTACCGGAATACTATCCAGCGTTAGTTGCTGCAAATCCAACTGAGCATCCACTATCGAATCCATAACAATGGGTCGCATATAATGAGATGCAACTAAATTACTGGTGCGTGTCTGGTTTAATTCACCAATCAAACTTCGGACCGTTTGCTGTCCATCACCAAAGACACTAGGAGGAACACGCTGAATAGCTGAAATCAACTTGCCATCAACCACCACTAAGCGAAAATCATCCCCCTTGATATACGCTTCGACCATTACCTTAGCTTTCGTATACTTACGCGCATGATGAAACGCCGTTTGTAAGTTTGATAAAGAATAGAGTTCCGCCGTAACACCTTTGCCACCACCGCGATCTAAGGGTTTCACTACACATGGCCAAGTCACTTTTTTAGCTGCTTCTTCGAGTTCACTTGGCTGAGAAACCAAAACATACTCTGGGGTAGGCAAGCCTAACTCATTCAACAATTGCTTGGTAATCGCTTTAGAGCTAGACAACTTACCTGCAATAGCGCCATCACTATTAGAGGAGGATTCAAAAAATATCTGTGAATTATTCCCCCAACCAAATTGCCAAAGTCGACTACCTGGTACCGTTGGTAAATATGGGATGTCATGGGCGACAGCGGCTTCCATTAAAATTCGAGCCTGGTAGTCGGGATGATGTTTCCGGCAATGTGCCTGCAACTGCGTAAGTTGGCGAGTGAATTTATCAGTAGCAGGAATGCCCTTCACCTCGAACTGCACAGCATTAAGCGCTAAAACTAAAGCCCGTTCAGCTAAAACGGGAATATGATATTCCAACCATATATCAGCGCTATTTCTTCCTGTTTCTGCTGCGCCTGCATGTTGCACAAACCCACGTACAGAATTCAATACCGCTTTTGCCCATTGAGCTATCAAGTCAGAGATTATCGAAATAGAAGACCCACTTTGCGTTTCTATTGATACTTCATCGATCCAGTCTGGATATGCGATATGTAAATTTTTCCAGACCGTCAGCGCATGTTCGCTTTCAATCTCATTATCACTGCTTAACCGCCAAACTACTGCGGGGGTATTGCAGTATGGATTAGCTCCAGTAAAAGTATGCTGCAATTTTAACGTCAGGTTAGTCATATAGTTAAGCTCTGATCATAGGCTGAATTTTTTGTAGAAATAGCATAGCTAAATAATTACTGATGTGCTTGTCTGATAGGTAGCTGCGCCAGCAAGCATGCAATGATTAAAAAAACTAACATGCCAATTAGAATGTTTTGGAAAACGACTTCAGCATCCAATAAAAAACCAATAAGGGCAGGCGTGATACCTGTCGAAAAGACTAAAGAAGCAGACTTAAGAGAGCGCACTCGCCCAAGATGTTCTTTTCCCCACAACTTAACCAACAAGCTCTCTCCCACCGGAGATGAAACACTCATCGATACGCCTGCCCCCAACATCAAAACCCATATCCCTAGATTGCCACCGGTGGATACCGCTATCAACAATGCCAGCGCATAAGGCAATAAATATAGCCGCGCCAATACGCTAACACCAAGTTCATCTACCCAGCGACCACCTAATAATGCGATAGGAAAGCGAATCAAGCCCATCATAGTCAACGCTAAGGCATAGGTCGTGGTGCTGGCACCGAGATCCTGCGTCAGCTGGGCCTGGTAAATAAAAATCCCCGTCAAGGTTATTGGTAAGACCATCAACATAGGAATGAGCAACCAAAATCGTAGTTCTCGCAGTGGGTTTGGCCCTTCTATTTTCTTATTCTCAGCATCTTTTTTTACTCGTGGAGCCTCTGGCCAGTCAACAAAGATAAACACGTAAATCCACAAAGTAATTATAAACGCGAGAAGACACCACCAAACCTGCTGCCAACTCAACCAAACCAATAACATTGCAACCAAAGGAGGCAGAATAATTTCACCCGATGGCATGGCGAGCCCCATCAATCCCAATGCCCGCCCTCTATTCGACGTAAACTCCCGCCCTGTCAAAGTTAGGCCAAAATGAGTCATTAGACCCTGACCGCTTAATCGCAACAATCCCAGCCCCAAAATACCAAGCAACCACCAAGATGACTGGGTAAGCAGTAACATGCCAAGCCCTAACGCACTCAGCACTAAAAAAGCATATTGTTTCGGCGAAACCCAGTCTATTTTTGGTCCAAAATGCATAACTAGAAAACCACCTGCAATAGTTATCGCAGCATAGATATTGCCAAACTCACTGGCCGAAATGTTCAGGTGTTGGCTGATTGGAACTTGAAACAATCCGATAAAAAAACTTTGTCCCAAATTGCCCGTAAATACTGCTAAAAAGGCCACTGACAACAAACCAGTATTGTTTTGTATCAAGCCTAAATAACTTTGTGAGGTATTTGTTTTCATAGTCGTTTACTGCTTGGGTGCTTTTGATAGGCAGCGCGATATACAGCTTTAAAAATCAATGAATAATAGCAAAATATATTCAAACTTATTTCCTAAGCTTTGTTCTGCCTATCGCTATTTCATCTTCAGTTAACGTTAAAACTCATGCATCTTGTCTCTTCCGATAAAAGAGGAGTACACTCGTTTTTACAGGCCTAGGGAGGAAACATCATGCGTAAGCTCCTCTATATCTTTTTGTTTCTCATACCATTCACCGCAGATACTGCTGCGTTGATGACTGGCAAGGTGTTTATCGACATCAACCTGCTTGATGAGCCTAACAACTCCGGTAACGTTATTGAAAGCCTCAATGCCAATACACCCATCACTATCCAACAACGACAAAGTAGTTGGAGCCAAGTTGAAACGGCAGCTAATATCGGCTGGGTTCCTACATTAACCATCAGAATAGTCTCTGTTACACAACAGAGTAATGTCGATGGCGCAACAGATGTAGTCACAGAAAGGCTGGGTGGCGTTGGAACAAAAAAAACGGTCGTTGCTACCTTTGGTATCCGAGGAATTGATGAAGAAAGCCTTAAAGGTGCTGAGTTGAGTGAAGAACAACTGGCTTTACTTGAAAGTTATCAAGTATCTAAATCAGTAGCGGCCCAATTTTCAAGGACAGCAGGCCTCAAATCTAAACGTGTAGATTATTTTGACGTCACAGTGGAGGTGGAACAATGAAAAAGCTATTGTTTAGCACACTGTTCCTCTTAGTGGCTGCGCCAGTATTAGTCTTTGGTTACGGAATCAGTCTCGATTTTAACAAAATAAAAGACACCCTCTCTGCCACTCAAAACCTAATGATAGAAGATAACTTGGAGCAAGAAATTGAAATCGGCCGAGTAATTAGTGGCCGACTGTTAGGTGCTCATAATTTGATGACCGACAAGCAACTACAACAGTATGTAAATAAAGTAGGTCGTTGGGTTGCATCTCAATCTGAACGTAGTGAATTGCAATGGCAGTTTGGTGTTATCGATGCCGACAGCATTAATGCCTTTTCTGCGCCTGGCGGATACATATTTTTAACTAAAGGTTTGTATCAATTATTAAACAGTGAAGCCGAACTTGCTGCCGTATTAGCTCATGAAATTGGTCATGTCGTGCAAAAACATCAATTAAAAATTCTCAAAAAAAGTGCCCTAATTCACTTTGGCCGACTTTTGGTGGAAAGTACGCTTGATCAAAAACAAAGCGGTATGGCGATGAATAACCTTGTTGGATATGGCGCTGAAATGCTAAGTCGGGGTTTAGATAAAGATTCGGAATTTGAAGCTGATAAAATAGGTGTGGTTCTTACTGCTAGAGCGGGCTATAACGCTTATGCCTTACCTATCGTGTTGCAAGAGATTGGTCATGCCGGCATGAATAATCAATCCGATGTGCGGCTAATGTTTAAAACACATCCTCACCCGAATGATCGTCTAGATGAATTAGCGCCAGGGATGGAGGGGTTTAGTGGTGATGGTCAAATGGTAGATGATCGCTTTTATCGGATTTAAGGATAAATCACATCCCTAGTTTTGCTAACACTTTTAGTCGCAGTAAAATCACGCATGACTGGTTTTTCTTTTCCTATTGACGTGGTTTATCACTGCGCCAATACCACCGGCAGTTACCACACAAATCAAGATGAATGAAAAACTTGAGTCTGCATACCACGCAACAGCAGATAGCACCAAGAACATGGCCACTTTTATGCCATCTTCAATAATAGTCTCCCCCAACAAAACAATCACACCCGCATAGACCGCTGACACTGATGCAGACACTAACACCGTCCATACGTGTATTGGATATCCCAGCTCAGGAATGCTGAAAAAGACGATAAACCACACCATGGTCATCGCTATCGAGATAAAAAAAATGTCACGCATTATAATTTGCCGCCAGCAGTATGATTATGGTCCACGATAAATAGGTGCAAAATCACCCCACCTAGGCTTTGACAATTCAGGCTCACGTTCTCGAGGTTTCGTTGTTGCAGACTTCGACTCTCCCGAGTTACCTTGGCCTTCTACACTACTTAGCCGTTGCTTTAAGCGACGATTCTCTTCTTCAAGTATTAGCGCTTGCTCACGTAACTTAAAGAGCTCCATTGCTTTATCTTCCGGTGTTAGCGGCTCAGCATCTTCGATCGGCATCTCCACTGTTTCTGGCAATGCTACTACTGCCCCACTTACATCAGGCATTTCAGGTGTGGGTGGTAGCATTATGTCATTCTCGCCCGAGCTTATCGCCGTCGACGTATCAGGTAGGGGAGCTAAATCAGGAATAGTAATGCCTTCTTCGCTAATGGCCTCCTCTTCGGGCAGCTCTTCTGATGTAGTCAATCCCGCACTAATGTCACTAAGCGCATCAGAAACCATCTCTTCTTCAGCTTCACCCTCAGCCGCCTTATCATCGTCTGGACCATCGGATTCAACCGCTGCATCTTGTTCAAGTACTTCACTGGTCAGCTCATTTTCAACCGGCTCATCTCCGGATGTAAAAAAGAGATAGCCACCTATAGCAACAAGCAAAACAGCTAAGCCGATAGCAATATAGATCATCATTGATTTTGAAAGGTTGATCTTGTTTTTAATTTTATTTAAAAATGAGCCGCCTTCATCTCCAGCCTCACCTTCAGTTTCAGAGCCTTCTTCGTCGTTAACTTTTTCAGTCTCCAACGCGCCTTCATCTTCATTCTCAGCCATCTTGCCCCCAATTAAAGCTCTTTTGTATCTATGCTAAGTCTATATCATAGTATCCAGCTATGTCCGTTATTATCTAGTTCGTTTTTGCCAGTACTTTACCCATTATTTCGACCAAAAAATGATGTTCTAAAACGACATTTTATTGCAAACATGCCACAACAACTCCAAAACTAAAAACAACCAGATAAATATCAGTCACTTACAACTGATGATCATCATTTATAAACCACTAAAAATCATCGCAAAACTGAATTATAAAAACGTATTAATATCAACAATCATAAGAGATGCTTATCCTCATGATAAAAATACGTGAGTTTTATTTATGAACAAATTTACCTAAACTTGCTGCGACTTCAAATGAAATCAAAGAATCTTTGAGAAGAAAATCAATCTTGGTCATCGACTAATAATTACAACAACTTCGGTGAGCCGAGCATAACGAAAAGGTGGATATATGGCTTTAGTGTCAATGCGACAATTATTAGATTATGCAGCAGAACATGACTTTGCTATCCCTGCATTTAACGTCAATAATTTGGAACAAGTTCAGGCTATTATGCAAGCAGCAGATGCAACGGACAGCCCCGTTATCATGCAAGGCTCTGCAGGTGCGCGTAATTATGCAGGTGAACCGTTCCTGCGTCATCTAATTCTGGCTGCAATTGAGCAATATCCTCATATTCCTGTGGTGATGCATCAAGATCATGGCTCTGAACCCGCTGTGTGTACTCGCTCCATTCAATCCGGCTTTAGCTCGGTGATGATGGATGGCTCATTAATGGCAGATATGAAAACACCTTCATCGTTCGGCTATAACGTTAACGTGACACGTACGGTTGCTGATATAGCCCATGCTTGTGGTGTCTCTGTTGAAGGTGAGCTAGGTTGTTTAGGTTCGTTAGAAACCGGCATGATGGGTGAAGAAGATGGTCATGGCAGTGATGAAAAACTCGATCATAGTCAATTACTGACCGATCCTGATGAAGCCGTCGAGTTTGTAAAACAAACACACGTTGACGCCTTAGCAGTTGCTATTGGTACCAGTCATGGCGCTTATAAATTTACTACCCCACCAACAGGTGATGTATTAGCTATTAACCTGTTAAAAACATTGCAACAACGTTTACCGAATACACATTTTGTCATGCACGGTTCGAGCTCTGTGCCACAAGACTGGTTAAAAGTCATTAATAACTATGGTGGTGATATTGGCCAGACCTATGGTGTGCCGGTAGATGAAATTGTCGCTGGCATCAAGTTTGGCGTTCGTAAAGTCAATATTGACACCGATTTGCGTATGGCCTCAACCGGATCCATTCGTCAATATCTAGCACAAGAAGAAAATGCCTCAGACTTTGACCCTCGTAAGTTTTATAAGGTGGCAACGGCAGCCATGCAGGCCATTTGCGAAGCACGTTATGAAGCGTTTGGCAGTGCTGGACATGCCAGCAAAATCAAACCTATTTCCTTAGAACAAATGATTCAACGTTATGCCAGTGGAGAATTAGCTCCCTCAATACCTTAAATTATCTAAATCAAGGTAATTGAAACCATTCATTATTAAAAAGATCGCCATCGTATTTTTTTGGAGAAGCGACAAAAATGAGCACACAAACCACCTTAACCCAGTTCATTATTGAACAGCAGCGTAACGTGCCTGAAGCAACGGGTGATTTTACCTTGTTACTAAACGATATTGCTGCTGCATGTAAACGGATCGCCCACACGGTAAATCGTGGCTCGATCACCGGCATGTTAGGCAGTGCCGATACTGAAAATGTACAGGGTGAAACCCAGAAACAACTCGACATTATTACTAATGATATTATGGTCGAGGCGCTTGAATGGACAGGGCATCTAGCAGGTATGGTGTCAGAAGAAGTTGATGATCCTATCTCTATTCCAGAGCAATATCCTAAAGGCAAATATTTAGCATTATTTGATCCTTTAGATGGCTCATCAAATATTGATGTCAATTTAACAGTAGGCACCATTTTTTCAATTCTGTGTGGCCAAGAAGGTACAGATGCCAAACTTGAAGACTTCTTGCAAGAAGGTGTCAAACAAGTGTGTGCCGGCTTTGTGCTCTATGGTCCATCGACCATGATGATTTTGACCACCGGTCAAGGGGTCAATGGTTTTACCTTAGATCAAGATGTTGGTGAATTTGTCTTAACCCATCAAGATATGAAAATTCCAGAAGATACCCAAGAATTCTCGATCAACATGTCCAATCAACGCTTTTGGGAATCACCAGTGCAACAATATATTGATGAATGCATGCAAGGTGAAGATGGCCCACGCAATAAAAATTTCAATATGCGTTGGGTAGCCTCCATGGTTGCCGAGGTATATCGCATTCTGACAAGAGGAGGCATCTTTATGTATCCCCTTGATAAACGCGACCCGAATAAACCAGGAAAACTTCGCCTTATGTATGAAGCAAATCCCATGGGGTTTATTATTGAACAAGCTGGCGGTGCTTGTTCAACAGGGCGTGAACGAATCCTTGAAATATCGCCTAATGACATCCACCAGCGTGTCCCTGTTATTCTGGGGTCTAAAAATGAAGTGGATAGAGTTGTGTCGTATCACCAATAGTAGAAGTTTAAGTACCACTACTTCTGTTTAAGATAAAAGGTTAAATATTATGCGTAAGCCACTCATTGCCGGTAACTGGAAAATGAACAGCCCAGATGAGAGTTCTAAAGTACTCCTTGTGAATGTTTTAGTGCATGCCCAACTACTAGAAAAAAGAATACTCGAAGAAAAAGATGCCTCAGACATTGATATCGCGATTTTCCCACCCTCTGTTTATTTAAAAGAAGCCCAAGAAATCTTAACGGGCTCAAAGATTCATTGGGGCACCCAAAATGTGTCAGCCTATGATGAAGGTCCATACACCGGTGAAATTTCTGCCTCGATGATTCGCGGTTTTGGCTGTGATTATGTATTAATCGGTCACTCTGAAAGACGTTGCTTATATGAAACCTTAGAGTTAGATCAATATGTGTTAGATCAAATTGTTGCTAAGAAATATGCCAAAGCAATTAACCAAGGCCTAACGCCTATTATCTGTATTGGTGAAACGGCTGAAGACTACGCCGCAGGCAAAACCGAAGAGATCATTGCACGATTATTAGATGTATTAATCGAACATCAAGGTCCACAAGCTTTAGCTCAAACTGTGCTGGCCTATGAACCTGTATGGGCTATCGGCACTGGCCAATCCGCCACCCCAGAATGGGCGCAAAAGGTGCATTCATTTATGCGTGAACGAGTTGCCAAACATGATGCAGCTACCGCAGAGTCGTTACGCATTATTTATGGCGGCAGTGTAAAACCTGAAAATGCCCGTGAAATTTTTGCTCAACCCGACGTTGATGGCGGTTTAATCGGTGGCGCATCATTGGAAGTAGAAGAGTTTAGTGAGATATGTTTTTCTGCTGCAGTCAGTACCCATTAATCTCGCCAAATTCACGGTTAAAATCGTAAGCATACTCCCTATGATCAGCATGACTAAAGGCCGATCATTGGGAGGAGCATTTTGAAAAAAATGGAGCCTTCACAAAATATCAAATAGAAAAGCGAATACATCTTATTGAGCTATATAGCTATTCTTGTTATAAAGGAGATGCGCCGAAAGAAAATCTCAGCAAGGATCAAGCTTATGAAGATTTTAATAGCCGATGATTCAGTCCCCGATCAAGCATTGTTGTCGATGCTAGTCAAAGAATTAGGGCATGACATCATTATAGCTGGGAATGGCGCCGAAGCTGTCGCTGCCGTAGAACAACAACATCCCGATTTGGTCTTAATGGATATTATGATGCCAATCGAAGATGGTCTCAGTGCCACTGCACGAATTCGACAACTCGAACTCGAACATTGGCTACCCATCATCCTTCTAAGTGCCTTAGATCAACCTCAAAATATCATTAAAGGCCTTGAAGCCGGTGCTGATGATTACCTAACCCGACCCATTCATCCAAAAATCATTCAAGCGAAAATCCGTGCCATGGCACGCATTAAAGATTTACAAACCGGCTACCATCAAGCCGTTGAACTTAAAGAACAACACTTAACGCACCTTCGCCACGAAAATCATCTGCACGATCAGCTCCGCAGAGCGATGGATGAGGCCGCCATCGTAGTAGAAACAGATGCTAAAGGTGACATCACCTATGCTAACCACAAATTTTGTGAGTTATCTGGCTATACAAAAGAAGAACTCGCCGGACAAAATCATCGAATTTTACATTCGGGTGTTCATTCCAGAGACTTTTTTAAAAACCTCTGGCATACCATTTCAAATGGCAATGTCTGGCATGGAGACATCTGTAATAAAAGCAAGTTAGGTGACTTATATTGGGTTCGCACTACCATCATTCCCTTTCTTGATGAGCAAACCGGTGTACCGGTGAGTTACAAAGCCATTCGTTTTGATATTACTGAACGCAAAAACCTCGAAGCCAAATTACAGTTAGAAAAAGAACGTGCAGAGATCACCCTCGCATCAATTGCCGATGGCATTATAAAAATTAGTCCATCTGGCCAAGTGGAATTTATGAACAAAGTCGCGGAGGATATGACTGGCTGGCCTATGGAGGATGCCTCTAACAAGGATATTCATGATGTACTTACGCTCATCGAAAAAGACAGCAAACATAAAATAATACTCCCGTTCAGCGACATGGTTGCTGAGAAACATATCTCATTAGCGACTAACACTTTATTAATTTCACGCCACAACAATGAGTTCCACGTTGAAGGGTCAATTTCTCCGATCTTTGAAAAGGCTGAATTTGCTGGTTGTGTTTTAGTTTTTCAAAATACTACTGATAAAAACCGCTTAAAAACAGAAGTGGAATGGCAGGCTTGGCACGATGCTTTAACCAGTTTACCCAATAGAACCTTACTCAATGATCGTTTTAACATCGCCATCGCTAATGCCAATAGAACAAACACTATGTTGGCCGTTTGCATGCTCGATCTTGATGATTTCAAAACGATTAACGACAGTTTTGGACAAGGCATCGGTGATCAGATTCTAGTTGAAATTGCAGAACGTCTCACTGAGATAATCCGTGATGATGACACCGCTGCACGACTAGGCGGTGATGAATTTGTCTTGTTATTAAATGGTTTTGCCTCCATAGACGAAGTCGATTTTGCTGTTCAACGTATTTATAAAGCCTTATCGCAGCCGATCATATTGAATGGAAATACGTTCAATATCTCTCAAAGCATTGGTGTAGCCGCCTATCCACAAGATAATGTTGATGCCGACACCTTACTTCGACATGCCGATCAAGCCATGTATCAGGCAAAACGATTGGGGCGAAAAAGGTTTACCTATTTTGATCAAGACAGTGAACAAGTATCTCAAAAGCGCATTCAAGAAATCAGCAGAATCAAACAAGCGATTTTAAATGATGAAATGGTCTTATTTTATCAACCTAAAGTTAATATGCGCACCGGTAAAATTATTGGTGCCGAAGCCCTAATTCGTTGGCAACATCCTGATCGTGGTTTATTAGGTCCCTTTGAATTTCTGCCTCAAATTGAAGCTACTGATGTCGATATCATTCTAGGTAATTGGGTTATCGAACAAGCATTAACTCAACTTGAACAATGGCGAGATAAAGGGAAATCCTGGACTGTCAGTGTCAATATAGCGGGCCATCATTTTACCCAAGCTGATTTTATGGCGAAATTAAAACTCGCTTTAGCTAAACACCCCAATCTGCCTGCCCAAGCACTTGAACTCGAAATTCTAGAAACCACCGCTCTCGATGATATCTCCTATGTATCTAACCTCATTTGTGACTGCCAAGCATTGGGCGTGAAATTTTCTCTTGATGATTTTGGTACGGGTTACTCATCACTTTCCTATTTGAAACAACTGCCTGCCAATTGGTTAAAAATTGATCAAAGTTTTGTACGCGATATGCTGGATGATCGTAGTGATATGGCTTTAGTTGAAGGCATTATTTCCTTATGTCACGTATTTCAACGGCAAGTTATCGCAGAAGGGGTAGAAACAGCTGAACACGGAGTATTGTTGATGCGTCTTGGATGCCAGTACGCACAAGGGTATGGCATTGCGAGACCGATGCCGGCAGAAAAGATGATTGACTGGTCTGAAACTTATCAACCCGATGAAACCTGGTCTATCTGGTCGGGTTCAGAATGGGAGTTGAGCGACTTACCCTTACTTGTTGCCCAACATGATCATATAAAGTGGATCCAAGAAATTCTAAATACGTTTGATAGCGGCGTAATAAAGCTGTCAGAAAATGAATTATCGAATCATTTCGAATGTCGATTAGGCAATTGGTATTACGGTCATGGCAAGACGCATTACGGTCACCTAGAAAGTTTTCAACAATTGGAGGCCATGCATGTTGATATACACAAGCTCGGCCATGAAGTAATCAACTTACTTAAAATGGGCCATACACAAGAAGCAAGGCAATCCGCTGATGATCTTTTAGCAATGAAAACTCAGATTTTGACTAAACTTCACGAATTACAAAAACAGGTCAATTTTTCTAGCAAAAAAAGTCTTGAGCTAAATAGTCCAGAAAATGATTAGATGTAACAACCAACCACTGTCAAAAAATCATATTTTCTAACTTAGAACAAAATAAATAACAAAAGTGACTCTGAGATAAAAAGTGTGTTAAAAATAACTATGCAAATCTGAAACGTTGATCGTTACCATTGGGCACATTGTGAGAGGGAAGCACGACCATGAAAACATCTGACTTATTTGTTAAAGCACTTGAAAATGAAGGCGTCGAATATATATTCGGTATTCCTGGTGAGGAAAACCTCGATTTTCTCGATTCGCTACAACATTCTTCTATTAAACTCATTTTAACGCGCCACGAACAAGGCGCTGGCTTTATGGCTGCCACCTATGGTCGACTCACCGGCAAGCCTGGAGTCTGTTTGGCCACTCTAGGACCTGGCGCCACTAACTTTGTTACTCCAGCGGCTTATGCCCAATTAGGCGGCATGCCTATGTTGATGATCACGGGGCAAAAACCGATTAAAGCCAGCAAACAAGGGCAATTTCAGATCGTTGATGTCGTCAACATGATGCGTCCTATCACTAAATTTACTAAACAAGTGGTCCATGGCAATACCATTGCTTCTACTGTACGAGAAGCCTTCCGTCTTGCGATGGAAGAACGCCCTGGTGCTGTGCATATAGAACTACCCGAAGATATCGCAGCTGAAGAGGCTAGCGAAGGCTTATATACCGTTGCTACCACCCGCCGCCCTGATCCTGATAACGCTGCCATTCAATCTGCAATCGAAATGATTAAAAAGGCAAAAATGCCATTATTGCTTGTCGGTGCTGGGGCGAATAGAAAGCGCACCAGTCGAGCATTAAAAACTTTTATCGATAAAACCGGCATCCCATTTTTTAATACCCAAATGGGCAAAGGCGTGATTGACGAACGGCATAAAAATTATATTGGCACAGCCGCATTATCCGATAATGATTTCTTACATTGTGCGGTCGATCGCTGTGATTTAGTGATTAATGTCGGTCATGATGTCATTGAAAAACCGCCGTTTTTTATGAAAGAAAACGGTCCTAAAGTTATTCATATTAATTTTTCTCCTGCTCAAATCGACGCCGTATACTTTCCACAACTTGATGTAGTGGGTGACATCGCTGTTTCTGTGGGTAGGCTAACCGCTCAATTGCCACCGCAATCAAACTGGGACTTTTCATATTTCTATCGTGTTAAAGAAGAAGTACTCAGTCAACTTTCTGAACATAATGCTGATGATCGCTTTCCAATTCTCCCTCAACGCGCTGTTAGCATCATTCGCGAAGAGCTCAATGAAGACGGCATACTCACTTTAGATAATGGCGTATACAAGGTCTGGTTCGCTCGTAGCTACCCTTGCTATCAAAACAACTCCTTACTGTTAGATAATGCCTTGGCTACGATGGGAGCAGGCCTACCATCTGCCATGTTAGCCAAGCTCATTTATCCTGACCGAAAAGTCATCAGTGTCTGTGGTGATGGCGGGTTTATGATGAATTCTCAGGAAATGGAAACCGCTGTCAGGCTAAATTTAAACCTTGTTGTCATCATTCTTAATGATAGTGCTTATGGCATGATTAAGTGGAAACAAGAAGGCATGGGCTTTAATAACTTTGGCTTAGATTACAATAATCCAGACTTTGTTAAGTACGCTGAAAGTTACGGTGCAACCGGTCACCGGCCAACAAGTTGTGAGGACTTTAGTCGCATACTTGAACTCACGCTTAGCTCTCCCGGTGTACATCTCATCGATCTCGCTGTCGACTATTCATTAAATCATTCAATTTTAAATGAAGGTTTAAAAGATAAAATCTGCATTTTGTAAGGAGCCAAAATCATGACCGCCGCCCAACACTTTCCTCTGATGGTTGCTGATTTAGAGAAAAAAAATCGTACTCAACTCGAGGTGAAAGCGCCATACGACGATGCTATTTTAGCTCGAGTAGATACGGCAGATGCTGATGATATAAACCAAGCTTTAACAACAGCTAGCCAACTATTTTCAGATAAAAACAATTGGCTGTCTGTGCCTCAACGCATTGTCATCCTGGAACGCGCTATTGAATTAATGCAGGACCAATTTGAAGAGCTTGCTATGGGCTCAGCGCATGAGGGAGGCAAACCTCTTATCGACTCGCGAGTTGAAATGGCACGTTGTATCGATAGCATTCGAGCCTGCGTTGATAACCTAAGAGACAATACCTGTCATCCTGTTCCGATGGGCATAAATGCCACGTCGCAGCATCGTTTTACCATCATGAATAAAGAGCCCATCGGTATTGTTGTGGCCGTTAGCGCTTTTAACCATCCACTAAACTTAATCGCTCATCAAGTAGGGCCAGCCATTGCCACGGGTTGCCCCGTCATCGTCAAACCAGCAGAAGATACTCCTTTATCGTGTTTCCGCTTGATCGAAATTTTTCACCGTGCGGGTCTACCAGTAGAATGGTGCCAAGCGGTATTACCCGAAAATCACCATATCGCTGAAAAACTGGTCACCGATGCACGGGTAGCCTTTTTTAGTTTTATTGGCAGCGCCAAAGTGGGTTGGTATTTGCGTTCCAAGCTGGCTCCTGGCACACGCTGTGCGTTAGAACATGGTGGTGTTGCTCCTGTAATTGTCAATAAAGATGCGGATCTTGATATTGCTTTACCTGGACTGACAAAAGGTAGCTTTTATCATGCAGGCCAAGTCTGTGTTTCGGTACAGCGTATTTATGTGCATGAATCTATTGCCCGTGAGTTGGCTGAAAAATTAACTTCCGCGGCTAAAAGCTTAAACGTTGGCGATCCACTCTCCGGCAATACAGAAGTCGGCCCACTCATTCGCAACGGCGAACTTATTCGAGTAACCTCATGGGTGCAAGAAGCCGTTGATATGGGTGCTGAGCTGCTCTGTGGCGGACAGGCTTTACTAAATAACTGTTACGCACCCACGGTATTATTTAATCCACAAAGCACGTGTAAAGTGTCTTCTTCTGAGATTTTTGGCCCCGTTGTTTGTATCTATCCATTCAGCGATCTTGATCAGGCTATTTCATCAGCCAACTCATTGGATGTTTCCTTCCAAGCATCGGTTTACACACAAGATATTGATACCGCAATGTATGTCTCTAATCGCTTGGCTGCTTCAGCCGTTATGGTTAATGAACATACCGCATTCCGTGTTGATTGGATGCCTTTTGCCGGTTTAAAACATTCTGGCTTAGGCACAGGTGGTATTCCTCATACCATGGAAGATATGCAAATTGAAAAAATGATCGTGATTACCTCTAAAGGAATTAACTAAATTCCAGCTACGATCTTAACCACAGTTCTGTTTTATACTTAAGGCTTATCCTGAATAAGCCTTTTTTATCTGCTGTATAAATCAACATTTCACTTCGGTTACTTTTCTATCAATGAATGTCTCATCACTTCAAATGCCGCTTGTAACTTGCCCAAACCCTTAACTGCAG
The DNA here is from genome assembly GCA_002163085.1 of Methylophaga sp. 42_25_T18. Lineage (GTDB taxonomy): Bacteria > Pseudomonadota > Gammaproteobacteria > Nitrosococcales > Methylophagaceae > 41-12-T18. The sequence goes on from MAAJ01000001.1 coordinate 244,565, forward strand.
CATTAACCTCACCCTGCTGATATTTATTTAATAAATCATTGGCAATCAGGTGCATCGCTTCATGTGCACGATCATGTTTTTCCAAACACGCTTGATCAAACAGGCTTTCATGATGTGCTCGTCGACTCCAATAACTGCAATGGCATTTATCACTGAACATAATCGGCCAAAAATCGACTTTCTCAGGCGCTGTCCTGATATTAGCTTCAAAACACGATTCCCAACGATCAACAGCAAGTGCATGTAGTTTCAGTTTCAATTCTTTGGCTGTTCGTACGGTATTACCGCAGTCTATCCATGTTTGATTGGGAGTATAGTCCTTTAGCCATTCGATAAATTCATTGGCTGGCATTGGCCGGGCAATCGCATAACCTTGTGCCCGCTCACACCCCATAACTAATAACATTAGGCCATGCTCTACCTGCTCGACACCTTCTGCAATGACATCTCGGTTAAACGAATCAGATAAGCCGATCACACTATCAATAATGGCGTAATCATTGGGATCATCGAGCATATCTCGGACAAAACTTTGATCTATTTTTATCGTATCCGCTGACAAGTTCCGTAAGTGCGCCAGCGAAGAATACCCCGTGCCAAAGTCATCCAATGCAACCTTGACGCCTAATGCTTCCCTACAGGTTTTTATAATACTACTCATAATCTGTAACTCACCCAAGGCACTACTTTCCAAGATCTCTAGCTGTAAATTATGTGAATCTACATTGGGATTAACTTCCAGCAACTCATCTAATGTAGTGAAAAATGAGGGGGCTTGCAGATGGTTACACGAAACGTTAATACTGACTTCTAGTTCGATATCCTGCATTTTCCATAAGCCAAGCTGCTTCAATGCTTCAGCCATTACCCAATCTCCAACCTCAATTTCTAGTTCAGAACCTTCAATTTCAGGTAAAAAATCTAATGGTGGAATTAAGCCTTTCTCTGGATGAATCCAGCGGATAAGTGCTTCTGCACCATATACTTCCCCTGTTTTCATATTTACCTTGGGTTGGTAATAAAGTTGAAATTCATTCGCTGCTAAGGCGCGCTCAAATTCTTGCAAATTGTCATGCTGTCGAATGGAAAGGTGATCTTGCTCAGGGTTAAATAAATAATATCGATTCCGTCCATCCAATTTTGCTTGATACATGGCTTGATCTGCATGACGCATCAAAGTATCGATATCCTCATCATCGTATGGGAATAAGGTGATGCCTATAGACGCCGTTACCTTATGTGGGTGGCCATCAATAATATAAGGTTGAGAAAGAGCAATAAGAAGTCGTTGCAACAATTTTTCACACTCACCATAAGATTCAACGTCACCAAGCAATAAGGTGAATTCATCCCCTCCTTGGCGAGAGACGGTATCTTCTTCACGAATATTAAACTTGATTCGTCTTGATACTTCAATCAGTAGCTCATCGCCCACTTTGTGGCCAAAATTATCATTGACCGGTTTAAAGTTATCTAAGTCAAGAAAACAAATAGCGAGTAATGTTTGACTACGTTTACTATGAGCAACCGCTTGGCTAAACCGATCGGCAAATAATGCACGATTTGGTAATTGCGTAAGCACATCATAATGCGCCATTAACTCTAAAGCCTTTTGCTGTTCCTTGCTGTCGGTGATATCAAAAAACAGGCAAACATAATGTGATGTTTGCCCTGTCTCATCTTCAATTGAAGATATTGTCAGCATTTCAGCGTAGATCTCACCACCTTTTTTACGGTTCCAGACTTCACCTTGCCAATGACCTTTATCAATAACACACTGCCACATATCAGCATAAAACTCTGGGCTGTGCTTACCCGAGCTAAATATACGTGGATTTTTCCCAAGCACCTCTTCACGTGTATACCCTGTAATCTCACTAAAGGTAGGATTAACATCCATGATCGTGCCATCAGGATAGGTTATAAATATACCTTCATGCGCCTCACTAAATACTCGGGCTGAAAGTTTGAGTTTTTCATCCGCGTCCCTACGCTCTAACTCAACACTCGCCCTTGCGGCTAAACTATGAAGTACTTGAATCTGTTGCGGCTGAATATCCATAGGCTTATCATTTAAAACAGCAATCAATCCCAAGGTCTCGTTATGACTACTTATCAACGGCACACCAATGTAGCTTTCCGCGTTCATATCCACCAATAAATCATCATTTGGGAATAATTGCTGCACATTCTCCTTATAGGAACACATGATATTTTTGACTGCCACCTTTTCACATGGCGTTCCTTTTAACGAATATGAAATATTTTCCATAAAATCATTATCAGCCCAAGCCGCGATCGTATCCGCTATCTCTTTATTATTTGGATTAAGGCATGCAACAAAGGCATGACTCATATCGTAAGTGAGCGCCAACTGCTTAACAATTGCTTTAAAAATATCACTTTCTTCCGTTGAACCTGCCTCGGCCAAAGCGCGTAATACCTGTTCATTACGCTTACGATCCGTCACATCCATATGGATGCCGATCATTCTGGTCGCTTTTTTATCTTTATCCCACTCAATAATCTCGCCTATCGTATGAATCCACAGCCAACTCCCATCTTTAGCTTTCCGTCGATATTCCATCTCATTCGGGCCGCCAGTCTCTTTACAAAGATTGAAGACAGTTAATGCATCATCACGATCGTCTGGGTGAACATTACTAAGCCATTCCTTCACATCGCTCATAAATTCAACAGGCTCATAGCCTAATAGCTTCGCGTATTCATCACTGACGACCACTTCATTAGTCACAAAGTTGATATCAAACCAGCCCTGATTTGCAGCAGCTAAAGCACATTTTAGCCTTTCTGCATTAACAGTAAGTTCAGAAGTTTGCTGTTGAACTTTAACCTCTAACTCATGTTTTATACGATTAAGTCTTCGAGTAAAGGCAAGGTAGAGAGGATAAGCAAAAAACAGAAATAATATTGATACCGCAAAGGTGTAATAAAGGTGGCGAGACAATTGTTCTTGAATATGACCAATAGAAATATCTGCTGCAGCTAAATATGTCGTGCCATCTTCAGCATTTTGTGGAATAAAAACACTTCGAAATGAGCCCCATTGATCGGTATATTCTAGAAAAACCTTCTCACCTTGCTTAAAAACATCAATGACACGAGGGCCAACATCATCGTAAAGGTCAAACCATGAAGATAAGTCTTCACCTGAATCACGTTCTTCTTGGGTGGCACTGGACGTTGTGAAAAACACCTTGTTATCACTTAAGACTAGCGTATAGAGATAAATAACATCACTTTTATCGGTATATGCAGAAAGCTTAGCGGTGTTTGCATCGTCTTGCTGCTTAGTCAGACTTTCTATTGACATCGCTTGCTGATGTAGGTCGTTGGGCAGTAACAATGGCACAGTCAGCGCCGCTGACTCAAGCTGCTGATCTATCGAATTATATAAAGTCTGTTTTTCTTGCTGATAACTCAAAACAGCAAAGCCTATAACCCAAAGGCTATAGAATAAAAAAGCGAATATGACATGCTTGCTTATTATTGCAACTTTATTTAATGAGTCCATCTTATTTCCATCATTAATCCTGATAAAGTTTTTGAAAATAAACTATACAAAATTTGCTTTAATTACGGCTCAGCCACTAATAACTCAAACCAAAACGTTTATCCTTTTCCATCTACACTATCAAAACCAATTTGGCCTTCCATTAGCTCTATCAGTCCTTTTGTCACAACAAGGCCTATGCCCGTACCTTCAATTCCCGCCGTTTCCATACCCAAGCGAGAAAATGCTTTAAAAATAAGTTCATTTTTATCGTCAGCAAATTTATAAGAACTTGCTTCAACTTCATATAATCAGCCATCAAACTAATATCAACATTATCTTCAACGTTTATGGTGATGTCATTTTGTGTGGCTAGATGCTGAACCATGGTTAAACTTTCATCTAGTACCGTCTGGAAATCCAACGGTTCAACGTTACAGTCAGTTTGTCCTGCTCCTATTTTTGACAGTTCAAGTATTAACCTGTGGGGAGCTATCACTTTCATCTGGCTACCTTATCTCACTTGCTAGTGATTCAAATTAAGCATATATCATATCTAGAAAAAATACGACTTAGCCGACGGCACGCCTTAGCCACAAAATTATTAGCCTCATTTAGAGCTCCCTTTCATTGACTCATCTTCAAACTAGGCATTAAATACTGTGTCAGTAAAAACCTTTCAACTTAATTTCCAGCCATTTTTATCGCTCTAAACATGGCACATTGACGAAATGTTTCAATATCAGGTTCAGCATTTTTATTTGCAGCGACACGTAAGGCCAGCCTTAATAACATTTTAATATCGCGAGGCGTAATATCATTAAAGGTTTCTAACAACTTTGATAAAAGTGTTTCTGGTAGCGTATAGCCATATTGTTCAGCAAGCACTTGCCAAATTTTAGGCGCGTTGTCTAAGGTTGGCGCTTCATAATTTATGATGGCTGCACAACGAGAAATAATGGCTTCATCAATATCATTGGGCCTGTTTGTTGTCATGAACAACAAGCCGTTAAAATATTCCATCGTACGTAAAAATTCAGCAACTATGGCATTTTGTTCAATATTGTCATTTCTTCTAACGATGAATACGTCAGCCTCATCGAGTAACAAAACACAATTCCAGCGTTCGCTACGTGAAAACACCACTCTTAGATTTTCTTCAATCTCTTTCGCCGTGGTTCCTAACGATCCTGAATGAAGTAGATATAAAGGTCGCTCAATAATTTCAGAATAAATTTCTGCCGTTAATGTTTTTCCTACGCCAGGGATACCCTTACACAAAATGACATTACCCGCTGTTTTACCTTCAATAATATCGCCACTAAATGCATCAACATTTGTTGTTAACACGTCGAGTAAGTCACGGTGAGTCTGAGGTAAAATTAATTTATCTTTGAGTGATTTATCATATTCATATGAGCTTAAGTAATCAGAATGTAGCCAAACATAATCATGCGTTGCTAGATTAAACACACGCATCAATGTCCATTCAGGCAGCGATAATAATTTTTCTTGCCCATCAACTAAAAATGACTCCCTAAATTGCCGATGTGTTTTAACATCTTGGGCAGACATATCATGAATAACTTTGGTATCAATAAAGGAGCCATTCATTATTGAATGCGCTTTACTGACATAGATACTTCCTTTAGCTACAAACTGTTCCGAGAACTGATTTTTAACTAAACGACAATAGCGATCATAACTTGCTTCATATTGGGTCTTGAGTTCCTCGCTTTCTTTGAAAACACCTTTTAATTCAAGTGCATCATAAATCCTCTTTTGAATAACATCACCCGGATAAAACGCCACATAATCATGCTCAAAACCATAATAGCCTCGGTCTAGATTAGGTGAAACATGGCAAACATGTAGCAAAATAGATTCTGAAGAATGTTCCGTTCCTTTTTTGTAGCTAATGTAAGTAACCAGTGCCGGATAGAATTTATCATCTGGCTTTTTTAAATAGATCCAACCATCAATCAACGAGTCTTTTAAATAGGACTCAAGCACAGCTGAAAATGCTTGAAAGTTAGGAATAACCGCATCAAATTGACCATCTCGAGCAAGTAAAATAGCCTCTATCGCTCTCATTGACTTATCATCACCTAACGCTTTCGCAACGTTTGAAATATCTTTTAAGGCATCGAATGACAACTGACTAGATTCAATTTCCATTTCGATAGAAATTACATAACCTCGACTATTATCTTCATCACGAGCTACCTTATCCCGGTATGCATTTAACTCAGAATGCGTGGTCGCCTTAATAAAATCGTGAGAAACAACAAAAGACACAGATAATCCCTTTTCATAAATGGAGTGGTTACACAGAATAACCGATTTAACTACATAACAAACGATTCTACATCGGGGATAGGATCTTTCTATAAATCGTTACAAGTTTACGAGTGCTCATCTACATAAGACAGACACAAAAAAGCCCCAACACTGAATGAGTGCTGAGGCTTTTTATTTTATTGGTGGGCCTACAAGGACTTGAACCTTGGACAAAGGGATTATGAGTCCCCTGCTCTAACCAACTGAGCTATAGGCCCGAAACTAGTTAACCGTCTGAGTCTAAGAAACTCTTCAGTTGATCTGAACGTGTTGGATGACGTAATTTACGTAATGCTTTGGCTTCAATTTGACGAATACGTTCACGTGTAACATCAAACTGCTTACCCACTTCTTCAAGTGTGTGATCGGTGTTCATATCGATACCAAAACGCATACGTAAAACTTTCGCTTCACGCTCTGTTAAGCCGCCTAAGATACCTTGGGTGGCTTCTCGTAGGCCTTCGATCATCGCTGAGTCTTGTGGTGACATGACATTCACGTCTTCAACAAAATCACCTAGGTGTGAATCTTCATCATCACCGATTGGCGTTTCCATTGAAATTGGCTCTTTCGAGATTTTCAATACTTTGCGTACTTTGTCTTCCGGCATTTCTACACGCTCTGACAATTCTTCCGGTGTAGGCTCTCTACCCATTTCTTGCAACATTTGACGTGCAATACGGTTCAGTTTATTGATTGTTTCAATCATATGAACTGGTATACGTATTGTTCTTGCCTGATCAGCAATTGAACGGGTAATCGCCTGACGAATCCACCAGGTAGCATACGTTGAGAATTTGTAACCACGTTGATATTCAAACTTATCAACCGCTTTCATCAAACCAATATTACCTTCTTGGATAAGATCCAAGAATTGCAAACCACGGTTAGTATATTTTTTAGCAATTGAAATAACCAAACGTAGATTCGCTTCGACCATTTCTTTTTTAGCACGACGTGCTTTGGCTTCAGAAATCGACATTTGACGATTTATTTCTTTAATTTCTCCGATGGTCATACCACGGTTTTCGGAAATTTCACCCAGCGTTGTCTGTGCCGTAACAATTTCATCAAGATGTTTTTTAATTGTTGATGAGTAATGTTTTTTAGCACGAATATGTTTATCTGACCATGAGGTATTCACTTCGTTGCCGGTGAATGAATCAATAAAATCACGACGATCCATGCGTGCTTGCTCAACGACAATATCAAGAATGATCCGATCCTGTTTACGGACCTCTTTAACGGTTTCTGCCATTAATCCATTCAAATAAATGAGCGTTTTTGGAGCCAATTTAAACTCCATAAACAAACTACTCGCCGCTTCGCGAGTAGACTTTAGATCTTCGTCACTGCAATCTATCGTTTTGGCAAAGGCTTCATTTAATGCCTGGAAACGTTCGCGTGCTTCTTCCGGGTCAATGGCGTTAACGTCTTCCTCTTCCTCATCATCGTCACTGGCGCCACCAGCAGCCGCTTTTTCCGCTGCAGCTTTTGCCAATGCTTCAATTTCCTCATCCGGCAAAATAAAGCCTTTGATAAGCTCATTAAGACGCATTTCACCTGCTTCTACCACTTGGTACTGAGCAAGGAAGGAATTGATACACGAGGGGAAGGATGACAACATCGACAAACTTTCGCGCAGACCCGCCTCAATACGTTTGGCAATAACAATCTCACCTTCACGGGTAAGTAGCTCTACAGAACCCATTTCACGCATATACATACGTACAGGATCTGTTGTACGGCCAAACTCACCATCTGAGCTCGCTAATACTGCTGCGGCTTCATCATCGGATACATCATCGTTGCTAGATGCGGCTTCTGCTAAGCGCTCCATTTCATCGGTGTCCATGCCATCTTCATGAACCATGATGCCAAGGTCACTAAACATGCCAACGATATCTTCTATCTGGTCAGCATCTACTAAATCTTCTGGCAGGTGATCATTGATCTCACCGTAAGTAAGGTAACCACGCTCTTTACCTAGAGTGATTAGCGCTTTAATACGTGATTGTTGATCTTTCATTAGACCCCTTTAATTCTATCGGTGATGCTTTTGGCGTGAACTATAAATTATATCAAATACAGTCACTTCTAACATCATAATTTTATATTAAAATCGTTTAATTAAACGATTTCACTTCTTCTTTTTCAGCATCCGTTAATTGACCAAAAGGCTTATTGGTCAAATAACTTTGTCGCTCAGCTATTGCCTGCTTTTGTAACTGCTGCACAATGCCGATTAATTCATGTTTGAGCCCATCAACCGACAAACTCAAGGACTGCTGTGCCAAACGTTGCAGATGAGCACTATTTTTATCATCTCGCCAACGCTCTAATAAGGCTGCAGTATTTAGATGGGGATGCTCGTGCAAAGTTTCAAGTAAACGGAGCAATACACTGATACCGGGCAGTTCCAACCCTTGTATTTTTTGATAGTCGGCCACACTTTTATGTAAGTCAGGATGTTGCAATACAATCGTAATGGCCATCCGGACCGGCGAAACGACCGCTGATGACGATGATGCTGACGGACGTCGTTTCTGTTTCGTGGCAGGCTTATCTAAATGCTTGTTTAACACCGACATATTGGTCTTGGCGACTTCAGCCAATCGCTGTTCCAGCATATCTCGATAAACACCTGCGGGTATATGACGCAAATAAGGTTTAGCCACTTCGACCAATCGAGCTCGACCATCCATCGTGCTTATATCTACGCGACTTTCTAAACTGGCAAAGAAATAACCTGAATAACTCTGAGCATTATCAACCCGTTTATTAAACGTCTCAGCACCTTCTTTTTTTACAATTGTGTCTGGATCTTCGCCGTCAGGAAGAAACATAAACTTAAGTTCATGATTACCACCTAACATGGGCAAGGCATTTTCAGCAGCACGCCATGCAGCCTCTCGACCAGCACGATCACCATCAAAACAGAAAATAATCTCCGGTGCACTGCGTAATAATTGACGTAAATGATCGGGGGTTGTGGCTGTTCCTAGCGTGGCGACAGCATTATGAATGCCCTGCTCTGCAAGCGCGATAACATCCATATAACCTTCAACAATTAAGATTCGAGTCAGGCGACGATTAGCTTTTCTAGCTTGGTATAAGCCATATAACTCGCTGCCTTTATGGAATACCGTTGTTTCTGGCGAGTTTAAATATTTAGGGGTGCTGTCATCTAAGACGCGGCCGCCAAAACCAATAACGCGACCTCTTCTATCTCGTATCGGAAACATGATGCGGTTACGAAACCGATCATATGTCCGACCTTTATCGTTACTGCTTAATAAACCCACATCATTGAGTTGCGCCTGCGCTTGTGGTGACCCGCCAAAAGTTTTTAATACATTGTCCCAGCCATCCGGCGCCATACCAATATTAAATTGTTCTACGGTTTGAGCAGACAAGCCTCGCCCTTTTAAATAATCTACAAAAACTTGGCGTTGGGGGTGGGTTTGTAATTGATGAACAAAATACTGGCTGACTTTATCTAACAAGTCATAAAGGCTTTGTTTAGCAGGTGTATTTGATACTGCCTGTGATACCGGCACGGTCATGCCAGCATGCTCAGCAAGCTCCTGAACAGATTCAGGGAAGCTCATTTGATCATATTCCATCAAAAAGCCAATCGCAGTACCATGAGCACCACAGCCAAAACAGTGATAAAACTGTTTATCCGGACTTACGGTAAATGAAGGGGTTTTTTCATTATGGAAGGGGCAACAGGCACTGAGATTTTTACCTGCTTTCTTGAGTGGAACACGATTATCGATAATATCGACAATGTCGACTCGGGTAAGCAGATCATCAATAAATTGTGCAGGTATCTGACCAGCCATAGCTACTGCCTATGACCGAGAAGCGGTGTAGATTGCAACCTTGTCTGATAGTAGACTTGGCACTTTCTTGCTCAGGCGGAGAGCGCAGCCTTAACGAGGCCACTTACTGCACCCATATCTGCACGCCCTTGAATTTTTGGTCGCAATAACTTCATTACTGCGCCCATATCACGAGCAGAGCTCGCGCCTGATTCAGCAATTGCCGCTTTAATTTCAGCAGCAACCTCATCTTCTGATAACGCCGTTGGCATAAACTCTTCAATAATGGCGAGTTCAGCGATTTCAATGACAGCTAAGTCATCGCGGCCAGCATCTTGAAATTGAGTTAATGAATCGCGACGCTGCTTAGTCATTTTTGTAAGCACGGCGATAATTTCATCATCACCTAAGTCGATACGTTTATCGATCTCAATTTGTTTAATTGCCGCAGTAATTTGTCGTAACGTTGCTAGGCGCTCTTTTTCTTTGGCGCGCATTGCAACTATGACACTATCTTGAATGGTGACTTTTAACGGACTAGCTTCTGCAGGCATTTTTGTATCTCTTTAGTACAAACGGATACGGCTTGCGTTTTCACGCGACAATTTTTTCTGGTGACGCTTAACGGCTGCTGCTGCTGCACGTTTACGTACTGTAGTTGGCTTTTCGTAAGCTTCACGAGCGCGAGCTTCTGTTACTGTTCCTGCTTTTTCACAAGCACGTTTGAAACGACGTAATGCAATATCAAATGGTTCGTTTTCTTTTACGCGTACTGCTGGCATTTGTTGATTCCTAAAATTATTTTCAATGGAAAAGCAGGTAATTGTACGAAATATCAACAAGAAAGAAAATAGTTGATTCAATTTTTTTTGAAAAAGGCATAATACTTTCCCAATACAGCTAGCGGGAAAACACCATAAATGCGAGTTTTAGGAATTGAATCATCCTGCGATGAAACCGGTATTGCGCTCTATGATACAGAGAAAGGGCTAGTGGCACATGCTCTTTTTAGCCAGGTAGCCATGCATGCTGAATATGGCGGCGTTGTACCTGAGCTTGCTTCTCGCGACCATATTCGCAAAACATTACCGTTGATAGACCAAGTGTTAACTCAGGCGCAACTCCAGCGTACGGATATAGATGCGGTTGCCTATACTGCGGGTCCAGGATTAGTGGGTGCATTATTAGTCGGTACCGCCATAGGCCGCAGCCTGGCTTGGGCATTAGACATTCCGGCGATAGCCATCAATCATATGGAAGGTCATTTATTATCGCCTCTGCTAGAAGATAACCCACCCGATTTTCCATTTGTATCCCTACTCGTTTCTGGCGGTCATACCTTATTGGTTGAAGTACAGGCGGTAGGTCAATATAAACTCCTGGGTGAATCTATTGATGATGCCGTTGGTGAGGCCTTCGATAAAACAGCAAAAATGCTGGGCCTAGACTATCCCGGCGGCCCAGTGCTTGCCAAGCTTGCAGAGCAAGGTATCGCCGATAAGTATGAGTTTCCGAGACCGATGACTAATCGACCCGGTTTAGACTTCAGTTTTAGTGGCTTGAAGACATTTGCGATGAATACATGGCGAGATAGCAGCCAAACAGAGCAAGATAAAGCCAACATTGCGCTGGCTTTTCAAACGGCGGCAATCGAAACCTTAGCGATAAAATGTAAGCGTGCCTTGAAACAAACAAGTTTATCAACATTAGTTGTAGCCGGTGGCGTCAGCGCGAATAAAGCGTTACGAACACGACTTTCTGCCATGCCGACTATCAATGTTTATTATCCACGTCCTGAATTTTGTAGTGATAATGGCGCGATGATTGCCTTTGCCGGGGCAATGCGCAGTGCGGGTTTGGAACAAGCAGAAAAGCCTAGCTTTTCTGCTCGGCCCCGTTGGCCGTTAGATGAACTTAGTCCGCCTTAATTTTTGGTTTACCACATCAAATCATCTGGGATTTGATAGTCGGCATAAGGATCATTCTCTTCAGGCGCCGCCTCCACCGCCGTACGGACAATAATCTTGGGTAAGCGCACTTCAATCCTTTCAGCAATTTTATCGGGGATAAGTGCCGTAACATTCGCTAGAACAGCAATAGCTAACTGACCCAACGTAAGCTGTCGCTGCTGCTCGCTAGAGACATAGATTTTTTTTACTTTGTTATCCTGAGTAAAGTTATAGGCAATATCTGCATCCTCGGGAATGGCAATCGTATGCTGCTGAACAATTTGGCCAACTTCCGCCAGTAATGCCTTTTTAGCACGCGCTTCATCACGCTGTTTATTTAAATTTAGATCACGCTGCTGCTTATCACGCTGTGCTTGTTCTATTTTTAACGCAGCCGGATCCTGCACTTCAATTTCCTGGCCTGATTTTTTGGCCTGCCTAATTTTATTATTATCTTTACGTTTTTGGTGTTGAGATTTTTTTGCTTTTTTCTTATCAATAACACCAATGTTTAGTAATTGGTCCTGTAATGATCCCGCCATTGTGATCTCTTTATTTTATTTAGTCGGATGATTTAAGTTTGAACTACTTTCGTGATTTACTTTCTTCACCGGAAATCAACCGCTGAATATTGCCGCGATGGCGAGCTAATAACATGACTGCTATAACAACAATTATCCAGCGTGCATTAATGCTATCAATTAACCACAAACTATAAACGGGTGTCATCGCTGCAGCGCTAATCGCTGATAAGGAAGAAATTCGACTGACTAAAAATACTGCAAGCCACGTTAATAAAGCAGCGCCAGCCATTAATGGAGATAAAGCCAGAAAGGCACCCAAAGCAGTGGCAACACCTTTGCCGCCTTTAAATTCAAAAAAGACAGGATAAAGGTGGCCCAAGAAAGCAAAAAAAGCTGTGGCCGCCATCCAAGTCTGATTTAGGCCTAATAAACACGCAATAACAACGGGCAACACACCCTTAATCACATCAATAATTAATACTGTGGCCGCTAACTTCTTGCCGCCAAAGCGTAATACATTGGTCGCACCAGGATTGCCGGAACCCTGAGAACGAGGATCTGGCAAGCCCGCTATTTTACATAGCACTATCGCACTCGATAACGAGCCGATTAAATATGCGCCGATCAGAACAATCAACGGTAAAGCAAAAGTTTCAAGCATGATATTATGCAGCCTAGTTTGTTTTTGCCTCATTATAGGGCTGTCAGCAGTTATTTCCACCTTCAAACGCGATAAATCATGGATAAAATTTTTCTTAACGATCTAAACATCGATACCATCATCGGCATTTACGACTGGGAACGTGAAACATTACAAACCCTCAGCTTCGATCTAGAAATGGATTGGGATATTCGTGCCGCTGCGGCCAGTGACCATATCGATGACACCTTGGATTATGGCGCTATTGCGCAAACCATCGTTAGCTTTGTTGAGGCAAGTCGATACCAATTAATCGAAACCTTAGCGGAAGACTTATGTGCTTTATTACTGCAAAACTTTCCTATCCCTAAAATCAAACTCACGCTAAGTAAACCTGTCGCTTTACACGGTCAAAACACGGCAAGAATCGTGCTTGAACGTAGCCGTCCTCAATGAGCGAAACACGGACAGGATTCCTATTAGGTATCGGCAGTAATATTCATCCGGATGAAAATCTAGCACAAATCATTATCTTATTACTCGAACATTTTCCTACATTTAGTTTGAGTCGAGTATTAAGAATCCCGCCTATCGGCATGAACAGTCACCGTGACTTTCTCAATACCGTGGTCTTCATCGAAACCAACATGGCTGAGCAAGATTTAAAGAAAATTTGTAATAACATCGAAATCAAGCTGGGCAGAGATCGTAACGATCCAGCAAGAAAAATGAAGGATCGCTCTGCCGATCTAGATATATTAACCGTGGCGACCTTTCCACAGGATAAAACTCGCTCAGTAGCGACTATCACTGACGAATATTTTCTTTATCCCTTGCTCGAGGAACTGTTTGCCTTTTTATCTGATGCTGAATATCAACCACAGCAATTGGGCGTTACGATAAATATTGAAGGTTTAACGTTTGGACAAGCGGCGACCACCATCCACCGGGATACTGGCGCCCGTAATAAACGGGTTAGTTAACACACTTTTTATTGCTAAATACACCGGTTCGGCCCCGCCTTCTTTCGCCAATAAGGTTTCATCTAACATCTGCTGACGCACTTGCTCTGAATGTTGCTCGGTAAATAATACTGGCCCTGGTGCAATTGAATTCACTTTTATTTTTGGCGCAAATTTCTTAGCTAAAACCACGGTCAAATTATGTAAGCCCGCTTTCGTACTGCCATAAATATCAAACCGTGGCGTCGGATTCTCTGCATTGATATCGGTAATATGAATAATGTCCGCAGGTGCGTCAGCTTCCCCTACCAACAACGATTGTAGCCCCTGATTAATCAAGAATGGGGCTTTCATATGCACATTAAAAAATTGGTCAAATTGTTCTGCGGCGTCAATTAAATTTTCAGCCGTTGGTTCAAATGATGAGGCATTGTGAATAATGGCTCTAAAATTTACACAGCATGTTTGTAATTCCGCCACAAACTGCAAAATTTTATTACTGTCGACCAGATCCGCCTGAATGGTCGTTATTCCCATGTCGGCCAAAATTCGGATATCATCGGTATAGCTACGATAATGAGCAATCACGGTATAACCATCATCGAACAGACGTTTGGCGATATGAAATCCAATACGACGGCCCGTTCCTGTTACTAAAACTGCATTTTCTAACACATGACTTCCTTACAAAATGACCATGGCAACTAAATTACCTGTTCCAGATAATATGGCACAACAACACAGTGATCAATTATTGACCCTGATCAAACAAAAGATTGCCATAGAAGGTGGGGAAATCAGCTTTGCCCAGTATATGCATCTTTGCCTGTATACGCCCGGTTTAGGTTATTACAGCGCCGGTAGCCATAAACTAGGAACTGGCGGTGATTTTACCACTGCCCCTGAAATATCTTCATTATTTTCCCAGACCTTAGCTCATCATATAAACGATGTTTTTTCCCAGTTAACGGAGCCAAATATAATTGAATTTGGTGCGGGTAGTGGAAAAATGGCCGTCGATATTCTGCTTGAATTAGAACACTTAAACCGTCTGCCTGCTAACTATTTCATTATTGAAGCAAGTGCTGACTTACGCGGCAGACAGCAACAACAGATAGAAGCTAAACTTCCACATTTAAGTCATGTGGTTCAATGGTTAGATCAATTACCTAATAATTTTATCGGTGTGGTATTGGCTAATGAAGTTTGTGATGCCATGCCGGTGCATCGTTTACATTTTTCTTCTGGCCACATCTACGAACAAGTTATAACGCTAAATTCAGCAGGTGATCTTCAATGGTGTGACAATGAGTTTTTACCCGAAGAGCTACTTATTCGAGCAAACGAAATTCAGCACTTTATTGGCCAGCAAGACTATGTCACCGAAGTAAACCTACAAGCAGAAGCATGGTTAAGCAGTGTGGCTGACTCATTGGATCAAGGTGCGGTTTTTATTATTGATTATGGCTATCCCAATATCAGCTATTACCACCCAGAGCGAACAACTGGAACCTTAATGTGTTATTACCAACAGCAAGGTCATGACAACCCTTTTATTTTTCCAGGCCTGCAAGATATTACTGCACATATCGACTTCACTGCATTGGCTGAAACCGCACAAAGCAACCATTTAGATGTTGCCGGCTTCCAGACTCAAGCAGACTTTTTGATTGCAGGGGGCATTACCGAATTGGTTTCAACACATGCTGATGATGAGCTAAAACGCTTACAACAAGCGACTGAAATTAAACGCCTTACCTTGCCCAGTGAAATGGGCGAAAACTTTAAAGTCTTAACGCTAACGCGTCAGCTTGAACACCTGCTGCCTAGAATTCAGTTAAGAGATCAGCGCCACCGCCTATAACAATAAAAAAAGGGAGCCGAAGCTCCCTTTCAATTTAGTCTAACTGTTGAACTATTAAGGTGTAGCTTTCAAGTCTTCAATTTCTTTTTTCAAGCGATCAATTTCATCACTCATATCAAATAAGATTTCTTTCAGATTGCCGACATCTTCACGTAAGTTGCCAGTTTCTTGTTTACTACGTGCGACATCTTCTAATAACTCAGGACTTACACGACCATCGTCTCCACTTCCTCGCTCTTTAGCGATAGCCAATACTGTCGCTATATCAATGACTATCCAGTCCGACCGTTCTTTCCCCGTTTCCGGATCGATATAGTGTGCCTGACCTTCATCTAATGCAATGGGGAGACTAGGGTTAGAATCAAAATTACGTGATCCAGGCAATAACGGGTGTAATCGCCTATCTATTGGCTGATTTGTAGCCGGATCTTTTTCACGAAAAACTTCATGTATTTTACCAAAAACGATATTTAACCGGCCGCCACTCATAAATACACGGCCAGTATTCGTTTTACGCTCTCTTGATATTGTGCCTTTATGTAAACCGATACTGACAAAAGTAATATCTTCTTCTGGCCCAGCCTGAGATAAACCATTTGGTATGGTGGCACTTAATATTTGAAGTTCGGCTGGAGAAAAAACAGGCTCCTGCCGTTCTCTCAATAAAATTGTGTTATTAACATACAACGATGATAAAACGGTACGTAACTGTTCACTGGTAATCGACTCTGGATGTTCATTGGCGATACCGGGCTTATCACTATCAACAATTTTTACGTACTGTAGACCTGCCTCCCACAATGTACGGCCCTCTTGACCTAAGATAATATCTTCATCGGTAGGCGCTTTATCTCGTGTTAATGTGCCACAGCCCGTAAGACTCATTGACATAACTAGGCTGACGACTATTATGCTGCCCAAATTAACCATGCGACGCATAGAGCTTTCCTCTTTATTATTACTTGTCATTAAACTGGGAGGCTATTTTCTGCCTTTTGTTCCCTACAAAGCAACTCCTGCACACTTTCGCGCGGGTCACCACCTTCAAATAAAATTTTATAAACTTGCTCCACGATAGGCATTTCCACGCCTACTTGCTGAGCCCGCTTTAATACTTCTTTCGCGGCATACATGCCTTCAACTGTTTTCCCTACTTCAGCAACGGCTTGTTCCACCGTTAAACCTCGACCGATGGCGAGACCCAGTTGCCGATTGCGGCTCTGATCATCAGTACAAGTCAAAATCAAATCGCCGATCCCTGACAAACCAAACATGGTTTCTGTTTGCGCGCCTAAGTTTTCTGCCAAACGTAATATTTCTGCCATGCCTCGGGTAATTAACGCTGCTCGCGCATTCGCGCCATATCCCAAGCCATCTGAAATACCCGCACTAATGGCCAATACATTTTTAACCGTACCGCCAATCTGTACACCTAATACATCATGTGTTGTATATGCACGCAATGTTGAACTATGCAAAGCAGACGCCAAACCTTGGGCAAAAGTTTCATCTGCTGAAGCAACAGTGATCGCGGTGGGTAAATCTTGTGCCACCTCAGCAGCAAAAGATGGCCCTGAAACGACAGCCAAAGAATGTGAGGAACCCAACATTGCTGTTGCCGTATCTAACAAAAAATCACCGGTTTCTGGCGTCAGACCTTTTGTCGCCCAGCTCAATGGTGTTCCGTCGGCCATTAACGGCTTAGCTTTTTCTAACATCTCCGCAAAAGCAATACTTGGTACTGAAACCAAGATATGCCTTGCTGAGCTTACCGCCTTGTCAAAGTCAGGTTCAATGCGCAGGCTCTCAGGCAATTTTAATCCCGGGAGATATCGCTCGTTAGTCCGAGTGTGCTGCATCTCAGCTAAATGTTGAGCATCCCGGCCCCATAGCAATACTTCATTACCATTTCTAGCAATGGCTATCGCTAAAGCCGTACCCCATGCACCGGCACCAATAACCGTTGTGGGGAATAGCTGTTCAGACATCAATGACAAGAGTTGTGAGCCAAAGCGTTAGTGTGTTGTATCTGCCGAAGCAGCGGCTTGTGCCTGTGCTTGTGCTATTGCTTGTTCCTTCTGATGCATGTACATCGCATCAAAGTTAACCGGTGACAGCACTAATTGTGGAAAACCACCTTTTGTCACTACATCAGAAACCACTTCACGTACAAACGGGAATAAGGTATTAGGACAATAGCTGCCAATTAATGGACCCATTTCTTCATCACTGTAACCTGTTAATGAGAAAATACCGGCTTGTTTTACTTCTACTAAAAATGCCGTTTTATCGCCCACTTTAGCCGTGACCGTAACTGACAAAATGATTTCGTGATTATCTTCATCAATACGACGATATTCATTGCCAAGCTGCAAATCTAATTTCGGTTTCCATTCTTCACGGAAAATGTCCGGTGAATTTGGACTCTCGAAAGAGACGTCTTTTGTGTAAATTTTTTGAATAACAAAACGAGCGGCTTGTTGCTCTTCTGTTGATGCATTTTCTTCAGCCATGACTTTTCCTTACAAGTAAATTTAAGACTGGGCCAGCATGCCGTCCAGTCGTTGTGCTCTCTCAATAGCCAATAGGTCGGTATAACCACCTATAGCTTCATTATTAATAAATATTTGCGGCACTGTTCGCTGCCGACTTTTTTTCATCATTTCTTGACGTTTTTCCGGATTCAAGTCGATGCGAATCTCAGTATATTTAACACCTTTACGATCCAACAGCTGCTTTGCCATCACACAATATGGGCAATGCCCCGAGGAGTAGACTTCGACCTTTGCCACGTTAACTATTTCCAACCATCAAATAAAATGTTCGATTCAACTAAATAGGGGCAACTTGGCATCTTTCCAAGTATTTAGCCCACCCTTTAATACATAAACTTCGGTAAAACCGCTATTACGCATTTGCTTCGCCGCAGTACGCGAGCGTTGACCACTGGCACAGACCAAAATGATCGGCTGCGCAGGATTTTTTAACTTCGCCACACCATCCGTCAATGTAGATAACGGAATATTAGTCGAATCTGCAATATGCTCTTTTTTAAACTCCTCAGCATCGCGAATATCGACAAATAGTCCTTTCTGCTGATTTACAAGCTGAATAGCTTGCACTGTGCCTACGGGTAAAATGCCACTAATTTTTTGATGAATAGCATCAGAAAAAACCAACCACGACAACACCACAAATAATGTTACTAAAATCCAGTGATTTACAATAAATTCACTTAAATTTTCCATATTCAACCTTACAAATAACCTAAAATACCATCATATTACAACGAAATCAGCGCATTTTTATTTGCACTGTGTTCGCTGCCATACCCTGCCTGAGCATAGCTTCCCACTAAAAACTCAAACCCTTTCGTTTCTTTGATGACTGTATTTCGCCACAAAAGGCCATATAATATACGGCATTTTCAATGATTTGCATGTATTTATACCCAAGCCACTTGGATATCATGCAACATTGCCGGTAAACGACACTATATTAGAGTTATTAAAAGGATGATTGCATGAACCACCCTCACCGACCACTAGCGCTAATCATATTAGATGGCTGGGGTTACAGTGAAGATCCAAAGTACAATGCGATCCATGCCGCTAACACCCCTGTGTGGGACAAACTTTGGCTGAACCATCCTCACACACTAATCAGCGCATCTGGTGCGGGTGTTGGTTTGCCGGGCGACCAAATGGGCAACTCAGAAGTTGGTCATCTCAATTTAGGCGCTGGCCGTGTGGTCTACCAAGAGCTCACTCGTATTAGCCGCTCTATACGTACCGGTTCATTTTTTACTAATCGCACCTTGACCGATGCCGTTGATAGCGCTTTAGAACAAGATAAAGCCGTGCACATTATGGGCTTGTTATCACCTGGTGGCGTGCATAGCCATGAAGATCATATTCATGCCATGGTCGAATTAGCCGTTAAGCGTGGCGTAAAAAATGTCTATGTACATGCATTCCTAGACGGTCGTGATACACCACCTAAAAGCGCCCATGCCTCGCTTGCCGCGCTGAATGATAAATTTGCACAACTAGGTGGTGGGAAAATTGCATCCATCATTGGTCGATTTTATGCATTAGATCGTGATCAACGTTGGGAGCGCGTAAGCAAAGCCTACCAATTAATTACCGAAGGAAAGGGTGCATTTAATGCGGCTGATGCTACTGCTGCGCTCGACCTTGCCTATCAACGAAATGAATCGGATGAATTTGTCCAAGCCACAACGATAGGCGAGAAAACAATTAAAGTTGAAAACGGTGATTCCATTGTTTTTATGAACTTTCGCTCCGATCGAGCTCGCCAAATTACCAATAGTTTTATCGATTCTGAGTTTGACGGTTTCCCGCGTGAACGTACTATAGAATTATCCGCATTTGTCACCTTAACCGAATACAAAAAAGACTTTAATGCGCCGATCGCCTTCCCCTCAGAAAAACTTAACAACGTCCTAGGCGCTCATATTTCTTCTTTAGGCCTGCGTCAATTACGTATTGCTGAAACAGAGAAATATGCGCATGTCACTTTCTTTTTTAATGGTGGTCGCGACGAACCCTTTGAAGGCGAAGATCGAATTTTAGTGCCATCACCCAAAGTTGATACCTATGATCAACAGCCAGAAATGAATGCACCAGAACTCACTGATAAGTTGGTGGAAGCTATCAAAACTAATAAATACGATGTCATCATCTGTAATTTCGCTAATGCTGATATGGTCGGCCATAGTGGTAATTACGATGCGGCTGTTCAAGCGGTTGAGGCCTTAGATGAATGTTTAGGTCGAGTCTGGTCCGCACTAAAAAACGCAGGGGCCGAAATGATCGTCACTGCTGATCATGGCAATGCTGAATTAATGTTAAATGAAAAAACAGGACAAGCGCATACTGCCCACACCAGCAATCTCGTGCCACTTATTTTTGCCGGTCGTCCCGCCAAATGTGCCGAGCAGGGCACTTTATCTGATATCGCACCCACCATGCTGACATTGATGGACTTACCTATCCCCGCAGAAATGAGCTCCCATTTACTCGTTGAACTTACATAAATAAATCCGTGTTAACGCGTTTATTCCTTATCGGTTCATTACTTTGCTGCTTCTCATCAAGCTGGGCAGAGGCTGACTCGGCCCAAAGGCTGGAGAATGTGCAATCCGAGATTCAAACACTGGATAAAAACCTAGCCAAAAGCAAAGCCTCGAAACAAGAGCTCTACCAACAGCTAAAACAACAAAGCCGCTCTATTTCCAAGCTTAACCGTCAGTTGGTTACACTAGAAAAAGAACTCAAACAAAAAGCGAAAGAATTAATATTGTTAGGACAAAAACAGTCATCACAACAGCAATCTCACACCCAGCAAATTGACGCTTTATTCAATCAAATCCGCACTGCTTATATTCAGTCTCAACCTAGCTATATCAAAATTTTGTTAAGCCAAAACAACCCTGCAACATTAGCCAGAAGCACCACTTATTACCGCTACTTCCATCAAGCTCGACAACAGCAGCTCGCCGAACTTGAACAGAGCTTGAGCAACCTAACTGAACAGCAAAAACAATTATTTTCCACCCAAAAAGTGCAACAACAACTGCATAAACAGCAGCAACAACAACAACTGGCATTGCAACAACAAACACAACAACGCCAAAGTACATTAGCCTTGCTAGAAACAAAAATTTCCAGCCAAGATGCTCAGCTGGTCTCGCTGCGTGAAGAAGAGCAATCCCTACACAATTTATTGCAGTCACTTAATGCCGCACCGAAGTCCAAAGTGATAGAACAAAAAGCGGCAACAAAACAAAAATCATTTTCTAAACGCCGCGGCGCATTGACTTGGCCAGTAAAAGGAAAATTACTTGCACGCTATGGCAGTTCTCGAAATCTTGGTAAACTCACCTGGAAAGGCATCATGATTGCTGCGCCCACAGGAAAAGATATTGTGGCATCAGCGCCCGGGAAAGTAGTCTTTGCCGACTGGTTAAGAGGGTTTGGTTTATTAATGATTATTGACCATGGCGATCAATATATGACGTTATATGGCAATAATGAAACACTGCTCAGACAAGCAGGGGATAATGTATCGGCCGGCGAACTAATTGCTCAAAGTGGTGTTCAAAGCATGCACAAACATGCAGGTTTATATTTTGAAATTCGTCACAAAGGAAGCCCAACCAATCCGTTACGATGGTTGAGCAAAAAAAGTTAACGAGTTTTTACTTAAGGAAAACATATGAGTTTTTTTAAACGTGACTTCGGGCTCATCTCAACAGGTGTTGTTCTGGGTGCTACATTGGTATTTGGCCAAATGGTCTTTGCCGACAAGACAGAATCCCGTCCCGATATACCTTTGGATGAGTTGCGTACTTTTTCTGAAGTTTTTGGTCGAATCAAAAATAGTTATGTCGAACCTGTAGACGACAAAGAGCTTTTGCAAAATGCTATTGAAGGCATGTTGTCAGGTCTTGATCCACATTCAACCTATCTCGACTTTGAAGACTTTAAAGATCTACGAGAAGGCACCTCAGGTGAATTTGGCGGCCTAGGCATCGAAGTCACCATGGAAGATGGTTTTGTCAAAGTCGTCGCACCCATCGATGACACACCTGCTGCCCGCGGAGGCATCCAATCCGGTGACCTAATTATCCGTCTAGATGATACCCCGGTTAAAGGTCTATCCTTAGGTGAAGCGGTAGATATTATGCGAGGAAAACCTGATAGTAAGTTATTACTCACTATCATCAGAGAAGGCGAAGCTAAGCCACTAAAAATCGAACTAACTCGTGCAATTATCAAAGTAGAAAGCGTTAAACAAAAGATGTTGGAACCGGGTTACGGTTATGTACGGATCAGCACCTTTCAATCTCGTACTGGCGCTAGTTTAAAAGAAGCAATCACTGCATTAAAACAGGAAAACGACGGCGCACTAAAAGGGCTTGTTCTTGATTTACGTAACAATCCAGGTGGTCTATTAGATGCGGCTATAGATGTTTCTGATGCCTTTATCACCAAAGGAAAAATTGTTTATACCGAAGGTCGCATTAAAGATGCCGCGCAAGAATTTAATGCCAAACCAAATGACATCTTAAAAGGTGCGCCATTAGTTGTCTTGGTAAACGGTGGTTCAGCTTCAGCGTCAGAAATCGTCGCTGGCGCATTACAAGATCATCATCGTGCCGTCATTCTTGGTAGCAAGACATTTGGTAAAGGTTCAGTACAAACGGTAATGCCGCTCAGCGACAGTACCGCGGTTAAGATGACAACGGCTCGTTATTTCACCCCGTCTGGTCGCTCTATCCAAGCAGAAGGCATTGTGCCAGATATCGAAATTGAAAAGATTAAAGTTAGCGCATTAGACAGCAATGACTTTACCCCGCTACGTGAACAAGATTTATCGGGGCACCTCAGCAATGGTAATGGCAAAGAAGAAGAAGCGACTACTGACGACGAAGCTGTTGAAAGTAAAACTGAAGAAAAAGAAGATTCTACGCCTTTAGCTGTTAGTGATTATTATTTGTCTCAGGCATTAAACCTACTAAAAGGAATGAGCATACTTAGCGCTAAGTAAAGTAGGAGTATCAATATGGCACGCGTACTTATCCCACTAGCAACAGGCTGTGAAGAGCTCGAAGCGGTTACCTTAATTGATTTATTGAGGCGGGCGGGCATTACGGTGATTACAGCAAGCCTGACCGAACAACAGCAAGTGACAGCCAGCCGAGGTGTACGCCTCATGGCTGACACAACGCTGGCTCATATTCTTCATGATGACTTTGATATGTTGCTTCTACCTGGTGGCATGCCCGGCTCAACAAACCTGAATGAAGATCCGCGCATTCATGCCATGATTAAAAAGCTTAATTTATCAAATAAAGCCATCGGCGCAATTTGTGCTGCTCCTATGGTATTAGCTCATTCTGGCCTGCTCAATGGTAAAACAGCCACGTGTTATCCCGGCATGCTCAGTAGTGAAGATTGGCCAGAAATCACGTTTAGCACTCAAGCTGTCGTCATTGATGGTAATGTACTGACGTCCCAAGGACCGGGCACAGCAATGGATTTTGCTTTGACTATTATTGAGTTTCTTACCGATCAAGACACTCGAAACAATGTAGAAGTAGGGCTGGTACGGCCTTCTTAAGACATCAAACAAAGCGGAAAGATTAATGAATCCATCTGAACTCTCGATATTACTCGTTGAACCATCTTCAATGCAGCAAAAAGTGATTTTGTCACACTTAAAAGAGGCTGGGATAGCAAATATTGACACGGCAAGTAATGGTGAACAAGCGTTAGAGTTAACCGGAAAGTACCAACCCGATTTAGTCATCAGCGCCATGTACTTACCGGATATGTCGGCAACAGATTTATTGAAAACACTACGCCAATCCAATACCGATCAAGAAATTAACTTTATGTTGGTTTCCAGCGAAACCAAGTTCTCAGCATTAGACCCTCTTCGCCAAGCTGGCGTTATCGCCATTCTGCCTAAACCCTTTGGTTACGAAGAGTTAGAGCGTGCTTTAAGCACAACACTGGACTATATTGCGCCCGAAGAAATCGCCCTGAAAAACTACGATGTTACTGACTTAAATGTCTTGGTAGTTGATGACAGCAGCACGGCGCGCAAACACCTGTCACGCGTTTTGACCAATATCGGCATCACTAAATTGACTACCGCCATAAACGGTCTAGAAGCGATAGAAAAAATCGAAGCCGATACCTTTGATCTTATTGTTACCGACTTCAATATGCCCGAAATGGATGGTCAGCAACTGATCGAATATGTACGTAATGATATGGGCAATACCTTTATCCCTATTATGATGGTCACTAGCGAAGAAAATGAAACTCGCCTAGGCAATGTGCATCAAGCAGGCGTATCGGCGATTTGTGATAAACCCTTTGAGCCTCAAACTGTGCGTGAAATTTTATTCCGCATTTTGGATGATCACGCCCAATAACAATTAATGGCTTTTACCTAAGTTAACAAAAGTCTGCATATAGTTAATAGCGACATCTTGCTCGCGCATCGCTGCCGATAAGGTCTTATGTAAACCCCTTTTACCTAAGCGCACGGTCGACACCGGCAAACTTTGGCTCAGCTCTTCCGCCAGCCAGTTTGGCAATACCGTTAACCCACGATCTAAACCCACCATTTGCACCATCAGATCCAACGATTCCATGGCCTTTGTTTTAGGTGTCACCGACGCCGGCAATAAAAACTGGGTAAATACATCCAATCGTTCATGTGGAACAGGGAAGGTCAGCAATAGCTCATCATCCAGAGCATCGGCATTGATAAATGTTTTGCCTGCAAGTTTATGGGAGTTAGCCACCAGCAATACCAACTCATAATCAAACAGCGGCTCATAATGCACCCCCTGCTTTTTCACCACATCAGGCGTGACCAATAAATCAATATGATGATTAAGCAAACCTTCCAGCCCTGAAAACTGAAACTTCGACACAATATCCACATCCATATCCGGCATATTAATCAGGAAATCAGCCAAAATACCTTTCAACCATTGATAGCAAGGGTGACATTCCACGCCCAAACGTAAGATGCCTTGCCGGCCTTCACCATAGGCTTTTACCGTCTTCTCAGTTTGTTCCAACACCGGCAACACCTGTCTAGCCACTTGCAATAACAGTTCCCCCGCTTGCGTTAAACGTATCTGCCGACCATCTTTCTCCCACAAGGATACTTCCAGCTTTTTCTCCAAATAACGTATTTGGTGAGACAAGGCCGACTGGGTTAAAAACAAAGCATTTGCCGCCGCCGTTAAGGTGCCGTTATCCGCTAAGGCTTTTATAATCTTTAAATGAGAGCGCTCAATCATCTATGAATATTTCTCATGTATCAGTTAAAAACCATCATTATTCCTCATAAGTCATCCTCTCTACAATAGCTATCTTTTACACAGCGACTAAGGACAAGACGATGGCTATTACCCATAACCTTGGTTTTCCACGTATTGGGAAAAACCGGGAATTAAAATTTGAACTAGAAAAGTTTTGGCGAGAAGAAACCAGCAAAGAAGATCTGCAACACACAGCCCAAACCTTACGTAAAACGCATTGGAACCTGCAAAAACAACTAGATTGGCTACCTGTCGGTGACTTTTCTTTATATGACCATGTGCTCGATACCAGTGCCTTAGTGGGCAACTTGCCTGAACGTGTCAGCCAAGAACAAGATGACTTGGCAAAATACTTCCAAGTCGCACGCGGTCAATCACATAGCCATTGCCAACAAGTAGCTGCTGGTGAAATGACTAAATGGTTTGATACTAACTATCACTACATCGTGCCGGAATTTGATGCCAACACCACCTTTAGCCTGCATGCAGAAAACCTAATTTCTCAGGTCAAAGAAGCCAAAGCGCTAGGCCATAACATCAAACCGGTGATCTTAGGACCGGTCACGTATTTATGGTTAGGAAAAACCAAAGACGGCAGCAATAAACTTGATTTGTTAGACGGCCTGTTAGCAACCTACGAACTGTTGTTACTCGCTTTACAAGAGGAGGGCGTTGAGTGGGTTCAAATTGATGAGCCCATCTTAGTGACCGAGTTAGACTCATCATGGACACATGCACTTAAGCAGGCATATTTAGCGCTAAATAAATCGCCAATTAAATTGCTGTTAACCAGTTATTTTGGTGAACTCAAAGAAAACCTGCATTTTGCCTGTGAACTACCCGTTGCCGGTCTCCATATTGATGCTATTAATGGCTTCAATGAGATCGACCAAGTAGTGGATTGGCTACCGAGTCATAAAGTGTTGTCATTAGGCGTTATCAATGGCCGCAATATTTGGATCAATGATTTGAACAAAACCCTAGCGTGGCTAACGCCTTTACAGCAACGCTTACAAGATCGTCTTTGGTTAGCACCGTCATGTTCATTACTACATGTACCGGTTGATCTAGATAGCGAACAAAACTTAGATGAAGATATTCAATCGTGGCTAGCCTTTGCGGTACAAAAACTAGATGAACTCAATATTCTTGCAACAGCCTTAAATCAAGGCAAAGATGCAGTGGCCGAAGAGTTAGTCATCAACGAACTGGCGATAAAATCACGTCAACAATCAAACCGCGTGCACAACCCGCTCATTAAAACTCGGGTAGCAGGAATCAATGATGCGATGGCGCAACGCAAAAGCAGTTACCAACAACGTGCAGCCATCCAAAGACAGCGCTTTAATTTACCGTTGTTCCCAACCACCACCATCGGCTCCTTTCCACAAACGGCTGAAATCCGCCAAGCACGAAAACAATATCGCCTAGGACAATTAGATGAGCAGCAGTATCAAACGTTTCTAAAAAACCAAATCAATCATGATATCGAACAACAAGAAGCCCTTGGCCTAGATGTTTTAGTCCATGGTGAAGCTGAACGAAATGACATGGTCGAATATTTTGGTGAGCAACTGGATGGTTACACCTTCAGCCAATTTGGCTGGGTGCAATCCTATGGTTCGCGTTGTGTAAAACCACCGATCATCTTTGGTGATATTTCACGTCCACAAGCGATGACCGTCGAATGGGCTACTTACGCCCAATCATTGAGTAGCAAACCCGTTAAAGGCATGCTCACAGGCCCGGTGACCATTTTAAACTGGTCATTCGTGCGTGATGATCAACCGCGTTCACAAACCTGTCTGCAATTGGCCTTGGCAATTCGTGATGAAGTCTTAGATCTCGAAGAAGCGGGCATCAATATTATTCAAATTGATGAAGCTGCCCTGCGTGAAGGTTTGCCGTTAAGGCAGTCACAATGGCATACGTATCTAGATTGGGCAGTGAACAGCTTCAAACTCACCGCCAATGGTGTGCAAGATGAAACGCAGATCCATACCCATATGTGTTATTCCGAGTTTAATGACATTATCCAAGCCATTGCCGATATGGATGCTGATGTAATTACTATAGAGACTTCACGTTCAGATATGGAATTGCTGGATGTGTTTAACGAGTTTAACTACCCCAATGAAATTGGGCCGGGTGTTTATGACATTCACACGCCTAATATCCCAACGATTGAACAGATCGTGGAACTGATTAATAAAGCAGCGGAACGTATTCCAGCAGAGCGTTTATGGATAAACCCCGACTGCGGCTTAAAAACACGTCGCTGGGAAGAAGTGAAACCAGCCTTAGCAGCCATGGTCACCGCCAGCAAAGTGTTGCGTTCTAACTCAGCAGCAGCCTAAATCAACCTGCTTGTACCTGACAGGATGTTGGGTACAAGCCCTTAAGTGACAGCAAAGCTAGAAACATTTATAGTCATAACCCACTTCATCATTAAGAAAAGGAATTCAAACAATGAAAAGTCTTCATCTCAAACATATAGAGCCTTTGGCCACTTTACACCCTTAAATTAATAAAAACTGGCTACTTAATCTTAAATTTGAAAAAATAATATTACTTAATTATGCTTATTTTCAATACCTTAGCTATTTCAAAACGTGCTTGATTCAGAATTAAGTGGCCGCCACACTAATACACACTGTTAGGTGCTAAATGAATATCGCCGATATCTATGATTATTTAAATTCTGAGGAAGCAATTGAATATTCAAAGCTAAGCCCTGAATCTAAACTTGTGGAAGATTTAGGTATTGAAGGTGATGATTTTTCTGAGTTAATTGAAAGTTTTTCTAAAAAATATGACATAGATATGGATAGCTATCTTTGGTATTTTCATCATAGAGAAGAAGGATGGAATTTAGGCGCTTTAATATTTAAACCACCTTATGCACAAGTTAAAACAATCCCTGTTACACCGGAAGTATTGTTAGCAGCAGCCAAAACAAAAGTGTGGCCAGTAAAATATCCAAACCATAAACTTAAGCCTGGACGTCCTGATGTATTGTTTAATCAAGTTTTGTTTGGCGGCATTGCCATATTTGGAGTTGTAATTTGGTTGTTTGAGAGAAATAGCACCTAATGAGGCGTTAGATGGCTATGGCTAAATATAAACGTTCAAAACTAGGAACTGAATCCGATAAATTAAAAGATAAATCTAAAGACTCATTGTTTTGGACGCTATTTGGAAAATTATTATCTTTATTTATTCCAAATGATAATCCAGATTATGAAAATAAATTTATTTTAGTTCATGAATGGCTGATAGAGTTCGATGAAGACGGACACCCTGATCGTGAAATTGGATTAAATACAGAAGGAAAACCAGTTATAGCAGGTCCAGACGAACGAAACTATGGATTTTGGTTAGATACTAATATGCGCATTAATGATTTTGAAAACAATGAAATCAGTTCAGAATATTTTGAGACAAAATGGAATACATTTTTAAGTAATGGTGGTTTTAAATGAAAAAACCATCTAACAAAAAAATCCAGCCGACCTTCATAAGCGTCGCTTCGCTCTGCTTATTCGGCCGGCTGATTTAGACGTTAGGCACTAAATGGACACCGTCGTAATTATTTTACTCTTTCTGTTTGTTATTCTCCTTGGGGTAGCAGTATTGGCGGGAATTGGTTATGGGCTATGGAAGATCCCCTATGTGGGAAAATATCTATGTTTGCTCGCCACAGGTTGGTTTATATTTTCATTGTATACGGCGATATGGCCACCAAATTCGTTCTATTTTGAAGAGATGAAGTATCATGCAAATATTGACCTATTAGAAAGGGCTGAAGTGGTAGATAAGAGTGCTTCCTACCCCGATTTTCACGGGGACTATTACTCCCAAGCAACGTTTGAGGTTAGCACTTTTAGTGAAAGTGAGATTTCACCTGAATACCGATTGTCATCGTGTGAAATCCCGCCGTATATTAAAAGCAAAGTTGGTGATAATCATAAGGGCGGTACTTGCTGGTTCATTCAGAAAGAAATTGACCAAAGGTTGAGTGTCGCTTATTTCAAAGAACTTGGGTTGTTGCATTATCATTATTATCAGCACTAATTGCCTAACAAAAAGCTGCACCTGACAAATATTGCTACGCTCGTTTTGTGTATGTCGCGTAGCTTCATTTTACACAAAAACGCTCTCCGCAATATTTGCAGGTGAGCTTGGCGTTAGGTAAAAAGGAAAATTATGTCAACGTTGCATGAAATAGTAATTAAATTGAGTACAACAAAAGCAATATTACTTATTGTAGGTTCTCTTGCATTCGTGGGAGTTGGAGTTTATTTGACATCTATAGACCCAATTCAAATCGAAGAGCATAGGCGCTTTAACAACCCTCTATTTGTATATGGAATAGGTTGGGCTTCTATCTTAATTTTTGGTTTAAGTTGCCTATATCATATAAGAAAATTATTTGATAAAAAGCCTGGATTAACTTTCAACAGCACAGGCATTATTGATAACAGTAGCGGTATCGCTGCAGGATTAATTCCATGGAATGATATTAAGGGGTTTAATATTTACGAAGTAAATAAACAAAAAATGCTCGTTATTTCACTCAATAATCCAAATAAATATATTGAAATGGGAAATTTATTTAAACGAGCCCTCAATAGAGCTAACTATAAAATGTGTGGAAGCCCTCTTTCAATCACACCTAATTCATTACAAATAAATTTTGATGAACTTATAGAAATTACTAATAAGTATTTCAATGAATATGCTAAGCAAACCTAACAAGCAGGTCAAAATCACTCCGGCTGCAAAAAGCGCAGCCTCCGTTGGGACTGTCGCTACGCGCCAGCCCCTTACCTAAATCGTTAGGCAATATTTAAGAATATGCGTAAATCTGATAAGAAAATTGATAATCAGCTTCGTCAAGTATTAACAGGTGTATGCGAAATAGCATTAAAAGACATCAAAGGGTTTCAATGGTTAACCCATATAGTAAACTTTTCTAATTTTCCTCAAAGCTTAAAAGTTGTCTGTGTATTCGATACAAATGAAAGTCTTGATAGTTATGTGCAATCGGATAACAATCAAAAGTTGGTGTCACTTATTGAAACTGAATTTATAAGCATGGGGATTAAGTTTAAAAACATCTCAAATCATGTTTCAATCGATACTGAAGAAAGTTGTGATAAACAGAATAGCGGTAACTGGGCTAGTAGGCTTGGTTAAGTTCCAGCCTAACAAAGGAATCAAAGGGGGCAGCCAGCTTGATTCCTTGACTTCCCATTCGCCAAAACACATCCGCCCAAACTGTCGAGGTTTTTTGTTTAACACAATGGAACAATCACATATTCACTTTGCCAATGAAATGGCAGCTCTATTAAAGCCACTTGAACAATCTATAAAGCAACATAACGCACAAAAGCTAAAGTTAATCATTCATGCTGGCACGCCTAAAACGGGTACAACTAGCTTACAAACTTATTTAGATAAACGTCAGCGAAAGCTCAGAGGGAGGGGGATTCTTTATCCTCATAACCTTGAAAAAATACAACATCCTACGGCACCTAAACATCAATGGTTTGAGAAAAATCTAGTCACGACACATTTGGACTATTTCTTAGAAAACTTTAAAAATATCATTTCACAAGTTAAAGAAGATACGCACACTATTATCTTGTCATCTGAGGGTATTTATAATTATTGGTGGGACTTTGCTGATGAATCAAAAGCTATTTTAGCTGAGTTGAGTAAGCTATTTGATGTTGAGCTTTGGGTTTGGTTTCGTGAGCCGGTTGCGTTTATTGAGCGCTTTTATAAGCAGTGTATTCGTAACCCACAAACGGTCAATAATCCATGTTATGGCAAAAATTTATCTTTTGCTGAGATGTTAGAAATTGATTGGTTTTCACAGCATTTAGATTATCAAGGCTTTGTCTCTGAGTGCCAAACAGTGTTTGGTGAAGACAATGTTTTTGCATTTGAATACCAAGGTGATGTGGTACAAGAAGTCATTCATAAATTAGGTTTGGCTACGCGAGATGACAACCCAACGCCAAGACAGAATAAAAGCTTAAATAGTGCTTCGGTGGCAGTGTTAAACACGATAAATCACTATGACCTTAAGGCAAAAGATAAAGCGTTGTTGATGCCTCATTTAAAACAAATCAATGACATTCTGGAAAGCTACGCCAGTGATACATTGGTTGACGAAGCATCAAGAGAAAGAGTTTTGGCGCTTGCTAATCCTGTCGTATTTTGATTATTGTTGGAGGATGCTCAAAGGGGATCAAGGGGTCAGCGCCGTAGAATTAATCTCGTGGTGGGAATATGGGTAGCCCTGTTGAATGAGCTCTTCGCTTAGGCTTAAGGTTTCGACTTCCAATTTGCCCATGGATCGGCTTTCTTGTCCGAACTTTGTTTTGTCTGTTTTGTATCCTTAGCCCATTCATCTGATTTAGCTTTACGTTCTACACGCAATTGTTCAGCGTCTTCTAAGCTTAGCTCAGCAGGCTCGCCTTGCGATTGACCTTCTGGAATAACGCGCTCCCGAGGTGGCAATAAAAACTGTTCGGCAGATACCTTAGGTAAGTTTTTAAATTCATACAAATAGAAAACTTCAACTTTTTCACGTGCCCAATCTGTTTTTTTTAAAAACTTTACACTAGAGTCAATGCTCGGATTAGTTCTGAAACAATTAATATTTAAATAGGCAAAGAGAATATCAAAACCGTAGTGATCGACAATTTCAGTCAACACGGTTTTCAAGCCAACACCATGTAAGGGATTGTTCGTATAATTGATCTCATTGTCCATGTTAATATCCGCCCAAGGCCTCTAATTTAATGACATACATTATACCTGTTGTAGAATCATGCCTTTCTTTTACTAGTGTTTATTTAGGTATCAAGGGCTCAGCCAACGTGATCTTTTGGCAGAGTATTTAGAGGCAATGAATTATGGAATGGAATATATATCTTTCCGGTGAAATACATACCGATTGGCGGCAGCAAATCATTGATGGCTGCAATGCCCACCAGCTACCAGTAACATTTTCATCAGCAGTAACCGATCATGAGGCTAGTGATGCGGCAGGGGATATGTTGGGCAATAAAGAAGCGGGCTTCTGGCGAGATCATAAATCAGCCAAAGTGAATGCCATCAGAACCAAAACCCATCTCGCCAATTGTGATATCGCCATTATTCGTTTTGGTGATAAATATAAACAATGGAACGCGGCGTTTGATGCCGGCCATTGTGCTGCGAAGGACACGCCGTATATCACCCTCCATGGCGAAGACTTAGTTCACCCGTTAAAAGAAGTCGATGCTGCGGCTCTTGCATGGGCCACAACACCGGAACAGGTGGTGGAGATATTAAAGTACGTCATTAGCCGCAAGTAAAAGACTCATGGGAAGCCTTCTAACTTAGGCCTCCCATAAGTTTGAGTTCGAGAGAACGTTTCTGCTATTAACTTTTTTGTAAATATGGCTTGGGCGCTAAAAAGCGAGTTGATAAGGCAAACTTGCCATCACCCAAACAAAGCTGCACAAATGCCATGGCTGTTAGAAATAATGGATATTCCCAGCCGCCGCCGGCATTAGTAAATAACCAGCCACTGCCTAAATGTGCCCATGTTGCTCCCGCTAATACCGGTATGACTAAGGCTGAAAACAGTCTCGTTTTCACACCTAAGATAAGCGCTATACCGGCAATGACTTCTATTGAAAATACGATGTAGGCGGAAAACTCTGGCAAGCCGAGTGAACCAAAAAAGGCGGCGGTGCCGGGTAGGGTAAAAATCATCAATTTTAAATATGCACTATGCATTAATAAAACCGCGCCTAAAGAAACTCGTGAAATAAATGCGCCAAAATCTGGTGTTAAAAAATTGTTCATCTGTCTATCTCCTTTTGAAAGAATGCAGAAGCAGTATGCACATTGCATAAATGAAAATAAATTGGCAATATCAGCAAATCAATATTGCGTTTTTGCAAAGAGATAAATATGGATTGGAATTCATTAAAGGTATTTTTGGCCATTGCTGAAAGTGGCTCACTCTCTGGCGCGGCCAAAAAGCTGGATGTTAATCATTCAACGATATTTCGACGACTCAATACCTTTGAAGAACAGGTGGGTGGGAGGTTGTTTGAGCGGTTAAACAACCGTTATGAAATGACAGCCATGGGGGAGGAGATGCTGGCTCTTTCTCAAAACATCTCTACTTCATTTGATGATATGGAACGTCATATTATCGGTAAAGATTTTCAGCCTAAAGGCATGGTGAAAATTACCGCACCTTATAATATTGCCTATCAATTTTTACCCAAATACCTCGCCGAATTTAAAGATCTTTATCCCGACATTGAAATTGAACTGTTAGCGAGCAACCAAGAATTTAGTATGACGAACCGGCAGGCAGACATTGCGGTTCGAGCCACTAACTCACCACCCGAACATTTAATAGGCAAGCAAGTTTGTACGCTGACATGGAGTGTTTATGGTAGCCCGACGTATGCTGATAAATATGGTTTTCCTGCAAACATCGAAGAGCTTAAAAATCATCTTTTAATTGGTGGCAGTGGTGCAATGCGACACCTTGCAGCTTTTACCTGGCTGGAAAAACATTTTCCTGAACAGATTCAAACTCGTTGTGATGAGTTAATGGTCATGTCGTCGTTTGCTGAAGCAGGTCAAGGCTTAGCCTTTTTACCAAACGATCAAAAACGTGATGGTTTATATCAGTTATTCGATTTTGAGCATGGCAAAGCCGGGGGCTTATGGTTGTTAACCCACCCAGATTTAAGAAATGTAGAACGAATCAAATTGGTCATGCAGCACTTGGCGCATGCATTTTCTAATGAATCACGGCTACAAAGTTGAGCACCACACACCGTATCTAATAGCTAATAGGCAGCGATCCCTTTTAAGCGTAAACTCAAATTAACTGCGGTCGCAGTGGTCTGACATTGTTTTCACTTTACTGATGAGGCTTTTTATGCCGAAAGTAGAGCATCGAAAATTTGTTCGAAAAGACATACATATGAGCTGTGTTGTGCAGTTTCCCTCTGGCAACACTTTTTATGGCCATTCAAAGAATCTGAGCCTCGAAGGTGTCACCATCGACTTAGCCTCTATGCCTATGGGAAAAGTAAATGCTCATATTGGTGAAAGTGGCTTATTAATTATGCATTATCTCAATGACAAGGCTGATGACAGTATCCGGGTGCATTGTCAGATCACACATATGACGGCCAACGGTATGGGCTTATCGATTCGATTTTATGAGTTGAATAAAAAAGAACAAGCTATACTCGGTCAAATTATTGCCACTGAAAGCATCGAAATAGAGCCAATATAATAAACAAATACAACGAGAGTAAGCATTTACATTTATGGAAACAAATATAACATTAGTGATTGGTGCCAACGGTAAAATCGGCAAAAAAACGGTTAAATTACTCCGTGATGAAGGTGTCCTTGTTCGAGCCATGATCCGGGATCAAACTCAGGCTTCAGACTTTGAAGCACTAGGAGCAGAAGTTGTTCTTGCCGATCTTGAAGCTGACTTTTCGGCTGCGTTTGAGGGCTGTCAAAATGTGATTTTTACTGCTGGTTCTGGTGCCAGTACCGGTTTTGATAAAACTTTGCTCATAGATTTATGGGCAGCAATAAAAGCTATTAACTATGCTGGCGAATATGATGTTCAACGTTTCATTATGGTCAGCTCACGAGGTGCAACTAATCCTGATAATGGCCCTGAACGAATCAAGCCCTATTTAGTTGCCAAACATGCGGCTGATTTTGTTTTACAAACGAGTAATTTGAACTACACCATTCTTCAGCCAGGTAGATTAGTAGATGAAACGGGCAAAGGTTTAATTCAAACCATCCGACCTACTGAGGCAACTGAGCAAATGATTTCTCGTGATGATGTCGCCAGCGTTATTTTCTATAGTTTTAATCATGAACATACGATTGGAACGACAGTTGAATTGTTTAACGGATCTGAGCCAATTTCAACCGCACTAGCACCCGACTAGCGACGAAGAACTTCACCTTTTCAGTACTTTCGCTAGCAAAAATATATTAATAACACCTTAAAACTAAGCTTTTTTACTCTTTGGGAAAAGTGTATCGATAACAAGCTTAACGTTAAGCCACCTTTTTAGTTGGCGTTAAAATCGCCTGCTGAATTTGTTTGGCAAGCTCCAGTGTCAACGTCGAGCTTCGTTGTCGTTGCTGACATAGGGCGCTACGAAAGCCTAAGTAATCCGCGCCCATCGGCTTTAAGGTTTCAATATCTTCTATGCGAAGTGCACCAGCCAGACCACAAAGCAGCTCATGATGTTTCGTTGTTCTTACAAACTCAATCAACTTTCCCTCACGCCAGTGTTCTTGTAAATGCTGACCATTTTTAAAGGCCGTATCGATCATCACGCCTGCAAAACCAGCTGCTTTTAATAACGGTACACAATCTACTGCTGGCATATTATCGGCAAATAAAACGGCTATTACAGGTGTAGATAACTGTTTAACCGTTTTAGCCAAGCCCGAAATACATGCTGCTAAATCAGCATCGGGGAAAATACCAATCTTTACAAAATCAACATTTGACGTCGCCATATCAATCATTGCCGGTGCAATACGTTCTGCATTCATCGGCAAATCACCAATCGTCGCACTAGTCTTGCAACGACCATCTATCAGCTCGACAATCTCACCCACGATCTCTACATCTAGAGCTCCTAGCGCGCCTTGTGACGGATTTTTCATATCCATGATATCTGGCAGCACAGGCAATAACGTTTGTGCTTCCTCAAGGGATTGTACGCTGGCTAGCCATTTACACATTTTGTAATTCTATTCCTGCATCTTTAATTTTTGTCATTAACCAACTCCACGCTTCTAACTCTCGTTCGCCAGCTGTTTTTTCTATGGCGATGGTCAAATAGGCTATCTCTTGCTGAACTTTCTCTGCTGGCAACATTGATAAGCGGCTGGTTAATACTGCCGCTTCTATGACTGCACTTTGAGCTCGATTAAAACCACGGAAAGGTGCATGAGTTTGTTCATGAACAATTTTTCCAGTGAAAGAAGTACGTGGATCACCATCGACAAAATCGATAACTTCTAACTCTGTATGTGACAAGGCTTGCTCAAGATATTGACCTTCGATCTTTTGGCAAGGCAGGGTAGGCCAATCACGTCGGCCGGTTAATGATCCAGCAAATACGCGAACATCATCGGTATAGTTAATAGTGCATTGGCGATGGTGTTTAAGGTTCTCATAGGTGGCCGAGGGTTTAAAAGGTTGAATTAAAAAGTGACCATTCACTTCTGTTATTCCCATTGGTGCTGAATGAGGCTCACCTGTTTGTGATAACGTCGTCACAATGACTTCATGAATTTTACTATTCAGCTGTGCCACACTTTCTTCCTGTCGTCATTGTTGTGCCTTCGGCTTTCTGCTCGGTTAAATCTTCTTCGGCTTGTGTTAAAGCACAACCCCATTCCAGTTCTTCATCTTGGGTATAACGTTTGCCCATTTGCCAAGCAATTTGTGCTTTTGCCAACTCCACGCCAAGATAAAAAGCATGACCCGTATCACCTTCTTTAAGCTTTAGCTGTGGATAAAAAGCAAAGGGATCTACATCTTGCATCAATCCATCGCGGTTGAACATATAGATGCCTTGTTCGGCCACCTTGATCCGGTAGTTTGGATCTTTAATATTGCTGGCGAGTTCAGCAATCTCTTCCGCATTATCAGGAAAAGGTCGGCGCTCATGAGCAACCAGTAAGTCACCAGTAAAATCTCGCGGCAAACTATTATCTTCTCGGGCAGCAAACATCATTCTTCGTGCAATATCAGCCTCCTTAATCGCCCTTCGTGCGTGAGGGCTCACTTCGGTGGCAAGCACGTTAGTGACTTTTAATTCTGAAATAATGCCAAACAACATGGCATTGATACCACTGGTGTCGGCATCGGTTAACTCGGTTAAATTACCCACCCCCATCATCATCGGAGCATCAGGATATTTTCGACGTAATTC
Source organism: Methylophaga sp. 42_25_T18 (assembly GCA_002163085.1). Classification (GTDB taxonomy): domain Bacteria; phylum Pseudomonadota; class Gammaproteobacteria; order Nitrosococcales; family Methylophagaceae; genus 41-12-T18. Next base: position 282,082 of record MAAJ01000001.1, read on the forward strand.
ATGGTAACGAACGATCGAGTTGGTCAAACCAAAATGAATCGGATCCAGGATTGGATCGGCAATCCATGGACGGTTGATTTTATCCATCAACTCCATCACTCGCTCCAACGATGCTAATGAGCCTGGTTCAGCGGGTACGAGGATCGGCACCGCATCCACTTCTTCAGCCAAATGATACGTCTCCTCGGTCAAACTTAAGAGAAAATCGGCCCCAGCTCTGCCAGCACGTTTGAGATCATCCAACTCCAAGGAATCAACACTGACTTTAAACCCCTCATCATGTAAGGCAGCAATAGCCTCTTCGAGATGAGGAAACTCCTCTCGTGGCAAACAACCAATATCAATTACATTGGCACCATTGTCTCGATAATAACGAGCACGTTCGAGTATGCCGTCAATATCACGCTCTGGCGCATCGACGATCTCAGCAAAGATGTTGACATCATAGCGGCTCAAGTCAGGCTCCTTACGCTCATGCCCAAAAAACAGGGGTAAATCTTTAACTTCTTCCGGTCCTCGTACAACAGGCAACCCCAACTGCAGACTTAATTCATTCAAATCACCACGGCAACGGCCAGGCACCATGATCTGGTCACTGTCGCCGATCAGCTCTGGTGTTAACCGTCGAGCAATCATCTTATCGGTCATCAAGGCAGCAACCGACAGTCCTAGCTGGTGAATACGGTATTCAAAAGCAACTTTACCCATATCGGCGAGCACTTTTCGAAGGCTCGGCTCAGCCAATTTACCCGTCAAAAATAATAGCTTTTCAGCCATTAGTTATTTCGTTTCATCCAGTCGTTCTTGTAAGGCGGTTAATAATTTTTCTGGCGTTTCTACCACGGTTGTTGCCTCAAATGAACGTAGTTTATGGGTATGGGCCAAATCAATTTCACGCGGCCAAACTTTTACTATTCGATCTGGGGCCGGCGTATCTAATTCTGGTTCAGTATCACACGCTAACACGATGCTAGGGATGCGACATTTACCCGCTTGAGCGTAGATATTTGTTATCAGGGTATCTGACAGACCTAACACCATTTTTGCCACCGTATTGGACGTGGCAGGCGCGACAATCAAGGTATGGTAATCACCCCGGTAAAACAAACCTACAGGTGGTGAGCTCGCCGCACGGTCACGATACACTCGACCTTTGTTTATTGCCTTAGGATCATGACCATACATACGGACTACTTCCTCACCCGCTTGACTATAAAACAGATCTACATCGTCTAGATCTCTTACGATTTCTAAACATTCTTCTAGGTAATGACCAGAACCAGAGATAGCCCACGCAATTCGCGGTTTTTCGGGTCGTGCTTGCATGAAAATTAGCCTTAATAACTTTATATTACTGAAATTTTGCCAGAGTCTGTCCCTATAGTAAAAATTAGATGGGATTAACCCTGTTTTTTGCGATAGAATTAGGCTCAAAATACATATACAGGCTGGAGCAGATAATAATGGCAACAACGTCAAATACCCCCCCTAAAATTGTCGTCGTAGGTGGCGGAGCAGGCGGTCTAGAATTAGCCACCAAGCTTGGTCGAAAACTTGGTAAAAAAGGCAAGGCTGACGTTACCCTTGTTGACACTACGCATACTCATATCTGGAAGCCGCTATTACATGAAGTTGCAGCCGGCACACTGGATTCTCATGAAGATGAAATTGAATACCTTAGCCAAGCGAAATGCAGCGGTTTCCGCTTTCGTTTAGGCCGTATGGATGGACTTGACCGCTCTAAAAAACAAATTTCTGTTGCTCCGACCATCAGTGAAGATGGCCTTGAAATTATTCCTCAGCGCACTTTTAATTATGATTATTTAATTATGTCTGTTGGTAGTGTTAGTCATGACTTCAACATTAAAGGCGTATCAGAGAACTGTTTATTTCTTGATTCGACCAAACAGGCAGAAGTGTTCCAGAAAAAATTACTGCAATCCTATGTCCGTGCACATGCACAGGGAAAACCATTAGAAGAAGGGCAGTTGGACGTTGCAATTGTCGGTGCGGGCGCAACTGGAATCGAATTAAGTGCACAGTTGCATGAAGTTTCCCACTTACTCAATGCTTATGGCTTAGATGAAGTCGAACCCACTGACGTTAAAATCACTATTATTGAAGCCGCTAATCGTGTGCTGCCTGGCTTACCTGAGAACCTATCCGAATCTACTGAAACTGAATTAGCCAAACTGGGTGTTAAGTTATTAACCAATGAGCGTGTGGTCGAAGTCACAGAGACAGATATCAAAACTGAAAGCGGTAAGGTTATTTCTGCGGCAATCAAAGTATGGGCAGCCGGTATTAAAGCACCAGAATTCCTTAAAGATATCGACGGTTTAGAAACCAACTGGATGAATCAATTAGTTGTTAAACAAACCCTGCAAACAACGTTGGATGATGATATTTATGCCATCGGCGATTGCTGTGCGTGTAAATGGCAGGGTCATGATGAAAACGTGCCTCCTCGTGCTCAAGCAGCACACCAAATGGCTTCCTTAGTCTATAAGTCATTAAAGAACCGTATGGCAGATAAACCTGTGCCTGAATATCACTATCACGACTATGGCTCATTAGTTTCATTAGGCAAATACAGCACCGTCGGCAATATGATGGGAAACCTCAGTGGTGGCAGCCTGATGATACAAGGTTTTCTGGCAAGAATGATGTATCTGTCCTTGTACAAAATGCATCAAGTAGCCTTATTTGGCCCGTTCCGTGTTGCCATGCTAACGCTGTCTCATATTTTCCGTCGCAGCGTACATCCAAACATTAAACTTCACTAAGTTACATGGTGATGTGAGTATTATAAAAAAGGCCCTTAACGGGCCTTTTTTAGTTTTATTTTTGACAATTAATCTCGCTTCAATGACATGCGCTCAGTTATGCCTGTGCCAGCAATTCGGTGCTTAACCGCTGCTACGATGTGAATCACAATTATTGTAATAAACAAAAAGGCCAATATCTCATGTATCTCAGAAAAGTTTTCCCGCGTGGCTTTATCAGCATCAGCAACTCGCGGTAAAACAATGCCCCAAAACTTAGTATCATATTTACTAAATATCGACTGCATATATCCGGTTATTGGCATCGCTAGCATCACCGCATAAAGTAAGCCATGAACGGCCCCTGCAGTTCGCTGCTGCCATTTACTAATAGTATCTGGCAGTGGGGGTGCTTTATGCGTTAACCGCCAAACAACACGTAGTAAAATCAACATTGCCACGGTGATCCCCATCGACTTATGCAATAGAAAATAAAACGCTCGTACACTTTCTTCACCTGGTGGCAACTCAGATTGCTTAGGCAGTTCAACCATATATAAGCCCAAAGCAATCATAAAAAAGATAATAGCGGCAATTATCCAGTGCAGGATCACTTGCACTCGATCATAGCGTGCTGTTGTTGTCATTCATTTCTCCATCAATTTGGATTTCTAAAAAAAAGGCCACAATAGACTGGCTATTATGACCTTAAGATTGGATAAAAATTCCTGCTTAAATATCCAAATTAGATGCCTGTAAAGCATGTGTTTCAATAAACTCACGGCGAGGCTCAACATTGTCACCCATTAGGGTGTTAAATGTTTCATCGGCTGCAATGGCATCTTCAACCGTAACTTGTAATAAACGGCGTCTACTCTTATCCATGGTCGTATCCCACAACTGATCAGGATTCATTTCACCCAAACCTTTATACCGTTGCACATTTTGTCCTCGACGAGCTTCTGCCAATAACCATGTCACCGCTTGTGAAAAGTTGGTAATGAGCTCGCTACGATCACCTCGTTGCACATAAGCACCATCTGATAACAGGCCATTAATCTTATCTGCAAAGGTCAAAATACGTTGATATTCTGTGCTGGCAAAAAACTCTCCGGGAACATGAAAATCTGTGCTGATACCATGACGGTAAAAACTTATATTAATCAAAGGCTTCCCGTCACCTTCATGTTTAACGGTAGATAGTTTATAGCTGGTACCTGTCGGCAATGAATGATTTAAATACTGCTCTATTTCCTTCAACCAAGGCACCATCGCATCACTATCTGTTAATTCAGGAATCGCCGGTTGATAAATTAATTGGTCAAGGAAAGGGGGGTAGTAGTGACTAGATAGTCGCGTAATAATCGCAGTGACAGTTTGATATTCATCAACCAACTGAGCTAGGGCACTGCCATCAATTGCTGTGGCAGATTCACTCGAATATAAAGCGGCATTGGTTAACGCAACTTCCGTTAAATATCGATCCATTTCAGCATCATCTTTAACGTAGCGCTCTTGTTTGCCTTTTTTGATCTTGTACAGCGGTGGCTGAGCGATATAAATATGTCCCCGCTCAACCAATTCCGGCATTTGACGATAAAAAAAGGTTAATAATAAGGTTCGGATATGTGAGCCATCGACATCCGCATCGGTCATAATAATTATATAGTGATAACGTAACTTATCTGGGTCATATTCATCTCGACCAATACCACAGCCTAACGCGGTAATTAAGGTGCCGACTTCGGCAGAGCTAATCATCTTGTCAAAACGTGCACGCTCGACATTCAAGATCTTTCCTTTCAATGGCAAAATTGCTTGGGTCCGGCGATCACGACCCTGTTTTGCTGAGCCACCCGCAGAATCACCCTCCACCAAGAATAATTCAGATAGGGCAGGATCTCGCTCCTGACAGTCGGCAAGTTTGCCAGGCAAGCCTGCAATATCAAGCGCACCTTTACGTCGGGTTAATTCACGTGCTTTACGTGCAGCATCTCGTGCTCTAGCCGCATCGACCATTTTATTGGCAATGAGTTTTGATTCAGCTGGATTTTCAACCAAGAAGTCATTGAAGTATTCATTCACTAACGACTCAACTATTGGCCTTACTTCAGAAGAAACCAATTTGTCTTTGGTTTGCGATGAAAATTTTGGGTCAGGCACTTTAATTGATAACACTGCCGTTAAACCCTCACGAGCATCATCCCCGCTGGGTGAAACTTTCGATTTTTTAGCTAATCCTTCGGATTCGATATATTGATTCAACGTTCGAGTTAATGCTGCACGGAAACCGGCAAGGTGAGCACCACCATCACGCTGTGGAATATTGTTAGTAAAACAATAAATATTTTCTTGATACGAATCATTCCATTGCATCGACAGGTCGACTACAACATCATTTTTTTCACCTGAAATAGTGATCACATCATTATGGATAGGTGTTTTATTCTTATTTAAATGCTCAACAAAGGCCGTAATCCCACCTTCATAATAAAATACTTCTGTGCGCTCATCGCGTTCATCCGTCAGGACAATTCGCACACCAGAATTCAGAAAAGCTAATTCGCGAATCCGCTTTGATAAAATAGTGTAATCAAATGTTATTTCGGAGAAGGTTTCTTCACTAGGCCAGAACTGAATTTTAGTACCACTATAATCACTATCAGCACCTTCTTGTATAGGCGCATCCGGCACACCATGCGTATAGGTTTGTTGGTAAATTTTATTGTTACGGCGAATTTCCATGAACAGCTTTTTAGATAAAGCATTCACAACAGATACGCCTACACCATGCAGGCCGCCTGAAACTTTGTATGAGTTATCATCAAACTTACCACCGGCATGCAAAACCGTCATGATAACTTCTGCGGCAGAAACACCTTCTTCCTCGTGAACATCAACCGGAATGCCGCGGCCATTATCTGAAACTGACACCGAATCATCTGGGTGTATACGGACATTAATTTCACTACAGTGACCAGCCAACGCTTCATCAATAGAGTTATCTAAAACTTCAAACACCATATGATGTAAGCCAGTACCATCATCGGTATCACCGATATACATGCCTGGGCGCTTTCTTACCGCATCAAGCCCTTTTAGTACTTTAATATTCGATGAGTCGTAACTGTTATCTTCTTCGGTTGTCATAATGTATCCATATCACTGTCGGATGTTATACCAATCCTCTATTCTACTATTTATACGGCTTTGTTGATAGTTAGCTGGAAGGGTATTCAATTTGCCCTTGTTTCACGTGAAACACTTTATCTTTCTCTGGCCGAACTATGTGCTGTAATGACATTTCAGTACTGGTGATAAAGCATTGAACAGGTAAGTTTTCCAGCTCAGAGACAACACCTTGCTGATGGCTCATATCTAGTTCAGAACTTAAATCATCAATAAGTAAAATGGTCTTATCTCGAGAAGTATTAATTGATAATTTCCCTTGGGCCATGCTTAACGCAATGTAGAATAATTTTTGCTGTCCACGTGATAACATCTCAGCTGGATCAGCATTATTAATCCTAAATGACCAATCTGCAGCATGACTTCCTGCGCGTGTATAACCTAAGCTTCGATCTCGTTCAAAGCCGGCTTCGAGCGATTCTTTTAGGTTGGTTTCTTTCGGCCAACCAGCTCTATATTTCAACGTAAATTCTGCCGAAGAATACCCCGTACAAAGCCGAGTAAATATCACACAAAAATCGTTCAGTAATCTATCTAGATATTTAAGTCGAAGTGCATTAATTTGTTCACCATGCTGAGCAAGATGCTCATCCCAGAGCTTAATTTCAGTTGTAGGTTTTCGCTTTTTTAGTGCTGAGTTACGTTGTTGCAGTATTTTTTTGTACGATTGCCAGTGGAAATTAAAGCTTGGTTCCACGTGAAACACTCCCCAGTCAACTAATTGTCTTCTAAACCTAGGGCCCATTTCAAAGAACTGATGGCAATTAGCGGAGATGTATTGCAAGGGAAGTTGAGATGCAAGATCAGATAGTTTTTTAAGGGGGGAGCGGTTAAGACGAATTTGTAAGCCAGTCGATATATCAAACTGTAACCCCACCGGCATATTAGTCTCGGTTCTAGCAGTAACTTGAAACTGCTTCTCACCAAATTGAATCACATTTTTAAGTGAGCGCGTACGAAAAGATCGGCCTAATGTCAGCAAGTGAATTGCCTCTAGGATGCTGGTTTTTCCCGAACCATTTTCACCTAGCAATAGGTTTATATCTGAACATGGTTGCAAAGATAGATCGCCAATATTACGTAATTGAGAAATGGTAAGTTGGTTAAGCACCGGTAAACTGATCCTGAATATACGGCAAAAGCTTTACTCTACTAGAAATGTAAGCCGCTATAAACTGGTAATTAATTTAAGCGCTCTAACTGGTATTTTTTGCACGTGCAGTTTTTTGCCAACAGTTATCGCCACTCTAAAATTCAGCGGAAGAAAAATATTTTACATGAAATACTCACCGTTTTAATAACCTAGCTGATTAAAAGTGTAACGACCTTTCCCTTGTCCCTGCAGAAGAAAGAGAAACAAGGAAGGCATAAACTAGCAGGGTGATGTGTGAGACTATATAGGAGAGGGAAGAAGGGTTGCGCTGCTACCCTTCCAATGTTGCAACTAAAGCTAAAGGCACTAAAATCGATGGCTTGTGCACACACAAAACTCTGCACAATTTATCCACAATAAGAAATATATTTATTCCTTATTTGAAAATATCATCCGTAATAATTCTCAGCTAAAGTCTGATGACAATACGGTTACACCAAACCCACAGGAGACCACATCAAAAGAAATGAATGGTCAGCGTGTTTTTAGAAGGCTTAATAGTTATTAATCCTATAGTGAAATTTATAAGGGGGGGGGGAGAGGAGAGGGCCTTAACTTAAATCTCAACCATTTCAAAATCTTCTTTTACGGCACCACAGTCAGGGCACTCCCAATCATCAGGCAAATCTTCCCAGCGTGTACCTGGTGCAACGCCCGACTCAGGTAATCCTTCTGCCTCATCATAGATAAAACCACAAACAATACATTGCCATTTTTTCATAATACTATCTCCCAATTAATTATTAACCACTGTTCGAAAACAGCTTGATATAATCAAGTAGAGTTAAACCTGTAAATTACTGATATAGAAAGACATTATATTAAAAACCAAGGTTTTTCCTCTTCAACATAATTATACAACATGCTAAATTATATTAAACTTGTTAATAAATCATCAATAAGTGGAATTATCGATTATGAATCTTCCAACACTTAGACAATTACAATACTTAACTGCAGTAATAGAACTCAAACATTTTGGTCATGCAGCAGAACGCTGTTTTGTCACCCAATCAACCTTAAGTGCTGGTATTCAAGATCTCGAAAACTTACTTGGTATCACTTTGCTTGAGCGAACTAATAGAAAGGTTTTACCAACTGCCATCGGCTTAGAAATCGCTCAGCAAGCTCAAACTATTTTATCCCTCAGTTCCGACTTACTTGATCTGGCCCAAGCTGAAAAAAACCCACTTTCAGGGCGAATTCGTATTGGCCTTATACCCACTATAAGTCCATTTCTCTTACCAAAGGTATTACCTTCTGTACGCAATAACCTGCCTGAACTTGAATTGGTATTAATCGAAGACCAATCCGAACGCTTATTAGATCAACTCGCCGCTGGTAGTATTGATATTGCTGTGTTGGCTCTGCCTTTTAATCTAAGAGGATTTAAACACAAGGTATTTGCCCAAGAGCAGTTTTGGGTGGCGTTGCCAAAAGAGCATCACCTTAGCAAACAAAAAACCATTGCGGCTGAACAGTTACCCGTTGATGAATTGCTATTATTAAAAGAGGGCCATTGTTTACGCGAACATGCGCTCAGTGCGTGTAATTTACCAACAAGCTTACAAAGAACATCCGTACAAGGCACCAGCCTCTATACATTGATAGAAATGGTTGCCGGCGGTACAGGCATCACCTTAGTGCCAGAAATTGCATTAAATTCTGAGGTGATCAACCATGCCGAAATTTGTTTACTACCTTTAGAAGGCACTAACAACCAAGCAATGCGAGAATTAGGCTTGGTATGGCGATCAAGCTATCGAAGACATGAAACACTAAACTTATTAGACCAAATATTGCGTGATGCCCTCTCTCAAACAGATTACTCTGTCCGTGCGTAAAAATATCGTAACTTTAAAAATTCAGCTTGAACCTTGCTCGCATCAAAAGGTGGGCGAAAAGTGGCATAAACGCGGCCCTTAGGATCAACCACAAATACATGATGTTCCTGTTCAATGATATAGCTACCATCTTCAAACGTTGTTGTTAAAAACAGGGCTACAAATGCTCGACCAAGTTCTTCAATCTTTGTTAAGGTCGTTGTGGCAACATTAAAATCGAACTGCTGTGATGCTAAAAAAGCAGCATGATTGATTGCTGTTTCATTCTCGCCATCTAAACCAATCACCAAGAACTGGAAGTCCTTATTGGCAAAAGATGATTGAATTGTCTGCATTACATCTAAAGACGGTCGGCATGCTGGCAGACAATTACCATGACTAAAATAGACAAAGCTCCACTTATCCAAGAACCATTCATTAGTAAGTACTTGCTCTTCCCCTGAGCTTAGTGATATATGAGGAAGGTGCCGTGGTGGTGACTTTAAATATGCCCGCATATCTACCGGTATTTCTCTTTTATCTTCATGCATTAAAGGTAACCTGTTCACCCATAACACCAATAAAAATCCAACAATAATGAGATATGTAAATAAAAAACGCTTAGAATTGAGGTCTTTGGATAAATCGACCATTTTTACTCTTTCCATATGGATCTGAAATTGAAGTTAAATCCTATCATTAATCGTGACTACTCGAATGAGTGAAAAGTTATTTAAGTCTACGGCCATCGTAAGCATGATGACGTTTTTATCTCGAATACTTGGGTTTGTTCGAGATATTGTTATTGCTCGATTATTTGGTGCTGGAGTAGGGGCCGACGTATTTTTTGTTGCCTTCAAAATACCTAACTTCTTACGCCGTCTATTTGCAGAAGGCGCATTTTCACAAGCCTTTATCCCTGTCTTAGCCGAATACCGCCAACGTGGTGACAAAGATCTTAAAGAACTAATTGCTAATACCAGTGGCACATTAGCCGGAATGTTGTTTGTTATCACCGCCATTGGCGTGATCGCCGCACCGATCTTAGTCATGATCTTCGCTCCAGGCTTTATCGACAATCATCAAAAATTGAATTTAGCCGGCGACTTACTAACCATTACCTTCCCTTACTTATTTTTCATTTCACTCACTGCACTTGCAGGCTCTATATTAAATAGCTTTGGCAAATTTGCCGTGCCGGCATTTACCCCAGTATTTTTGAATCTATCGTTAATTGCATGTGCGATTTGGTTATCCCCATTATTAGAGCAACCGGTGATGGCCTTAGCTTGGGGTGTATTTATTGGTGGAGTAGTGCAGCTAGTATTTCAAATTCCTTTCTTAATGAACATCGGTCAACTGCCAAAACCTAAATGGGGCTGGCACAACAGTGGCGTACAAAAAATTCTTAAATTGATGTTGCCGGCGATGTTTGGCGTTTCCGTGTCACAGATAAACCTGTTGCTTGATACCTTATTGGCTTCTTTTCTAGTCACTGGCAGTATTTCTTGGCTGTATTACTCTGATCGTTTGGTGGAGTTCCCTTTAGGTATCGTTGGCATTGCATTGGCCACCGTTATCTTGCCTAGCCTGTCTAGAAAACATGCAGCCGCATCCAAAGCCGAATTCTCACAAACTATCGACTGGGCCTTCCGCTGGGTATTTATTATCGGCACACCCGCTGCTATCGGCCTTATTTACTTGGCTGAGCCATTATTATTAACCTTATTTCAGTATGGTGAGTTTCGCCCTGAAGATGCTCACAAAGCCTCCCTCAGTTTAATGGCTTACGGCCTAGGCCTATTACCCTTTATCTTTATTAAGGTGCTAGCACCTGGTTATTTCGCTCGCCAAGATACCAAAACGCCAGTCAAAATTGGCATCATTGCCATGGTCACCAATATGGTATTAAACATTATTCTTATGCTGCAATTCGCCCACGTTGGCCTAGCTTTAGCCACATCCTTATCGGCAGGCTTAAATGCAGCATTATTATTTGTCGGCTTACGACAATTAGGTGTGTATCAACCTGATGTTGGCTGGAGGAAATTTTTCTTCAAGTTAGTGGTGGCCAATGTCAGCTTATTACTTGTATTACTATGGTTAACCCCGCCAAGTACTGCCTGGCTCAGCTGGGATGTTTGGCAGCGTTTTAGCCATTTATTAGGCTTAATCAGCGCGGCAGCCGTTATTTACTTTGCTGTATTAGCGCTAGTTGGCTTCAAGCTAACAAGCTTATTAAAACTAAAAGCTGAATAAACACTAAACCACGGGCAAAAAAAGACCCTCAAAAGAGGGCCTAAAATTGAGAGAGGCTGTAATTTCTACTTAAAAGCGACGACCGATACCGATACCAAATACAAAGGGGTCGATATCTGCGTTAATTTTTGCACTTCCAATGGCTGGATTTAGACTTTTAAAATGGGCTGTGGTGTCAATATCAATGTACTTCAAATCTACATTCACAAACCAGTCATTATTTAGCGCCACATCCACACCGACTTGTGCCGCTAGGCCCCACGAACTATCCAATTTAACTTTATCGCCCGCGCCTGCCACACCAGAATCACTAGGTACAGATTCATCAAAGAAATACGTATAGTTAATACCTGCACCTATATATGGGCGAATATTTGAGTCTGGCAGGAAGTGATATTGCAAGGTTAAGGTTGGCGGCAATACTTTAGATTCAATAACATTTTTTGAACCCAATGTAGCGACGGTTGCACCAGCACTTTTACGTGATCTAACATTATGGTCGGAGTAACCTAGAATTAACTCAATACCCCAGTTACGACTAAGCATATAAGTAATGTCGAGTTCTGGAACAGTATCTGAATCAACCGAGACACCTTCGCCAAGACTACCTAACCCCGTGGTTACTAAGCTACCACTATCACTATTCGGGTTAACATTGATAATACGCCCTCGAATCAGCCAATCGCCGGCTTCATAGGCCATAACAGGTGCTGTAATTGCGGAAAATCCCATTGCAGATAGTAGTGCAACGGTAAGTTTTGTTGATTTCATTGATGCCCCTCCTGAGGAATTGCCATTTATTCTTAACAAATACTGGGCAAATCATACGAGCCTCAGTAGTTATCACCATGATCTAAATCAATAAAGTTACAACTAGCTAAAATTTCTCGTTTCTTTCTGAAGGTTTACTTGAACAGTTCTCCCTTTTTAACACATAGGAATCTGAATTGCATAGTGTTATTTACACAGCGCATCCATTTTATCCATAGCTTGTAAAGATATGGTTTTGCCCGCTATAGCAATCAAGCCTTGCTCTTGAAAGCGTGAAAATAAACGACTGACCGTTTCAACCGCCAAACCAAGATGATTACCGATATCAGTCCGGGACATGCTGAGCTGAAATTCAGTCGCTGAATAACCACGTTCGTTAAAACGTTTAGATAGCGACAATAAATACGTTGCCAGCTTTTCCTCTGCTGATTTTTTACCCAGCAATAACATCAGACCTTTATCGCCCGATAACTCTTTGCTAAGACGTGACAATAATTGCAACTGCAGTTGTGGCATTTCTTGCCCTAGCTCTTGCAGGTTCTCATAGGGCAACTCACACACCGAACTGCTTTCTAGCGCACGGGCATTAGATTTATAGACTTGTTCGTGAATAGCATCTAAACCTATGAACTCACCTGGAAAATAAAAGCCGGTAACTTGCTCTCGGCCATTACTCGCTGAAATGGTTGTTTTGAAAGAACCTGAACGCACGACAAATAAAGATTTAAAGGGTGTATCGATAGAAAATAAAGAATGACCGCGTTTATAGCTATTACTGCGTTTAATAATTTTATCTAACTGCACTAAATCGTCATTGTGTAAGCCTAGCGGTAAACACAATCGAGATAATGAGCAATCTTGGCAGACTGCGCGGTGCTGTTCATTTTCGAGCTTTGCGAGATCTTGGAATAGCGGAGTTATATTATTCGATGAAGACATTACTTACCCTGACGACGACCCATAGAGCATAATAGCCCTTCAAACACCGGTCTGAAACAGTTATTATTCTACTTTAAATTCTGAAATCAGGAACAACCATGACGTCTCGTACCGCAACGGTTGCGCGAAATACACTCGAAACTCAAATTGAGGTGAGCTTAAACCTTGATGGCACCGGCCAATTTAGCGCTGAAACAGGCGTACATTTTCTCGATCATATGATGGAACAAATTGCCCGCCACGGATTGTTTGATCTCTCTGTTGTCGCCAAGGGTGATTTGCATATCGATGCGCACCACACCGTTGAAGATATCGGCATCACAATCGGGCAGGCTTTAAAACAAGCGCTCGGTGACAAAAAAGGTGTGGTACGTTATGGCCATGCTTATGTGCCTCTAGATGAAGCCTTATCCAGAGTGGTTTTAGATTTATCAGGTCGTCCCGGCATTGAGTTTGATGTCCGCTTCACTCGTGACAAAATTGGCGAGTTTGACGTAGATTTATTTTATGAGTTTTTCCAAGGCCTCATCAACCACGCCGGTATCACTTTACATATTGATTCAATAAAAGGTCGCAATGCTCATCATATTGCAGAAACAATCTTTAAAGCCTTTGGTCGAGCATTACGTATGGCTGTGGCGTTAGATTCACGTGCATTGGGGCAGTTGCCATCAACCAAAGGTGCTTTATAGCCCCATATCTTGTTCGCGGTAAATTACGTAAAATGAATAGTTTATTCATACACACAGGTTATTTATGCAACACGTAGCAGTCATCGATTATGGCATGGGCAATTTGCGCTCAGTCTCAAAAGCCCTAGAAAGCGTAGCGGCTAATGATGTTGCCATTGAGGTTACCGCAGACCCTGACCGTATACTGGCAGCCAGCCATGTTGTATTCCCGGGTGTGGGCGCTATCCGAGACTGTATCAGTGAACTGCAACGGCTAGAGCTCGATGATGTTATCCGTGAAGTTGCATCAAAAAAACCCTTCCTAGGAGTGTGCCTTGGCATGCAAGCCTTGTTGTCACGCAGTGAAGAAAATGGCGGTATCGATAGTTTAGATATTATTCCAGGCAATGTTTCTCACTTTGATATAACGAATGACGCCAATGGCGAGCGCTTAAAAGTTCCGCATATGGGCTGGAATAAAGTAAATCAAAGCTTATCTCACCCTTTGTGGAATGACATAGAACAAGACAGTCGTTTTTATTTTGTTCACAGCTATTTTGTAAGCCCGAACGAAGCCAGTGTTACCGCTGCAACCACCGCCTATCCGGATGACTTTACCTCTGCAATCCATAAAAACAATGTATTTGCAGTGCAGTTCCACCCAGAAAAAAGCCAACATGTTGGTTTACAATTACTCAAAAACTTTTTAGCTTGGGACGGACAGTCCTAAACTTATGCTGACTATAATGGAGAAATCTTTATGTTGTTAATCCCTGCCATTGATCTAAAAGAGGGTCACTGTGTTCGTTTGCGTCAGGGACGCATGGAAGATAACACAGTGTTTTCTGAAGATCCGCTTGCTGTAGCCAAAAAATGGGTAGACGCTGGCGCCAAACGCTTACACATAGTCGACCTTGATGGCGCTTTTGCCGGTAAACCCGTTAATGCCGAAGTAATACATCAAATTTGTGCAGCCTTCCCCGATCTTGATGTACAAGTTGGTGGTGGTATACGTGATGAAGATACTATTCAAAGTTATCTTGAAGCTGGCGTCCGTTATGTCATTATTGGCACCAAGGCAATTAATGCACCTCATTTTGTTGGTGATGTTTGTGCCGAATTCCCTGGCCATATTATCGTCGGCCTTGATGCTAAAGATGGCAAAGTAGCCATTGATGGCTGGTCAAAGTTGTCCCACCATGATGTCATTGATATTGCCAAACAATTTGAACACGACGGTGTCGAAGCTATTATCTACACCGATATTAGTCGTGACGGTATGATGCAAGGCGTAAATCTGGAATCAACTCGAGACCTCGCTCGTGCAATTAAGATCCCTGTTATTGCCTCAGGTGGCGTCACTAGCTATGATGATGTTAAGGCCTTATGCCACTATGAAACTGAAGGTGTAACAGGTGCTATTGTTGGGCGAGCCATCTATGAAGGCACGATTGATTTGGCTGAAGGTCAGGCATTGGCTGATCGGCTTAACCCTCCAACAAAATATTAATTTCAAGGTTATTCCATGGCTCTAGCAAAACGCATTATTCCTTGTCTTGATGTTGACGATGGTCGCGTTGTAAAAGGTGTGCAATTTGTTGATATTCGTGATGCCGGCGACCCCATTGAAGTCGCTAAACGTTACGATCAACAAGGTGCTGATGAAATCACCTTTTTAGACATCACAGCCACTCATCATAATCGTGACACAATGGTGCATGTTGTTGAAGCAGTAGCCAGTCAGGTCTTTATCCCATTAACCGTTGGCGGTGGTATTCGCACCACCGATGATATTCGTCGTATGCTCAATGCTGGGGCTGATAAGGTCGGCATTAACTCTGCTGCGGTGAAAAACCCTGAGTTTGTGCGTGAAGCAGCTGAAAAGTTTGGTTCACAATGCATTGTGGTGGCGATTGATGCCAAACAAGTTTCCGCAGAAGGTGAAACACCTAGATGGGAAATTTTCACCCATGGCGGTCGCACATCAACAGGCATCGATGCCATTGAGTGGGCGAAGAAAATGGTCGCTTATGGCGCTGGTGAAATATTATTAACCAGCATGGATCGTGATGGCACCAAGTCAGGCTTTGATCTCAAACTTACTCGTGCGATCAGTGATGCTGTTGCCGTACCAGTGATTGCCTCTGGTGGCGTAGGAAAACTACAAGACTTAACTGATGGTGTAAAACTTGGAAAAGCAGATGCAGTTTTAGCTGCGAGTATTTTCCATTTTGGTGAACACACAGTACAAGAAGCCAAACAACAAATGGCCAGCCAAGGTATTGAGGTTCGCCTTTAATGTCTTGGTTAGAGAATATTAAATGGAATGATGATGGTTTAATTCCTGTGATTACCCAAGAGTTTAACTCTAAGCAAGTACTTACTCTCGCATGGATGAATAAGGAATCGTTGGCACTCTCTGTAGAGACTGGCCATGCTGTCTACTGGTCACGCTCACGCCAAAAGCTATGGCATAAAGGTGAAGAGTCAGGCAATCAACAGATCATCAAATCTATTCGCCTAGATTGTGATAATGATGCACTATTAATAGAAGTGGAACAGAAGGGCGGTATCGCCTGTCATACTGGTCGTCACCATTGTTTTTACCAACAACTACAAGATGGCCAATGGACAACAACCGAAAAAGTATTAAAAGACCCTAAAGAGATGTACGGATGAGTGACACCTTAACTAAATTGGCTGAAGTACTAGAAGCACGTAAAAATGCAGATCCTGACAGCTCTTATGTTGCAAGCTTATATAAAGCGGGCACAGACAAAATCCTCAAAAAATTAGGGGAAGAAGCCACTGAAACGGTGATTGCAGGTAAAGGCGGGGATCGCGATGAAATTATTTATGAAACGGCTGATCTATGGTTTCATAGCTTAGTTTTATTAGCTCATAACGATATCAACCCACAAGCTGTTTTAGATGAGCTTGATCGTCGTTTTGGACTGTCAGGTATAGAAGAAAAAGCGAGCAGGAGTAAATAATGACCGATTGTTTGTTTTGCAAAATTATTGCTGGCGATATTCCTTCCAGCAAGGTTTACGAAGATGAGCAAATATACGTCTTTAAAGATATTTATCCTAAAGCTGAGGTGCACATTTTAGTTGTTCCAAAAATTCACATTAAAAGTCTCGACGAGTTAAACGGTGAGCACCAAGATCTCATTGCAAAAATGACATTAAAATTACCTGAACTTGCTCGCTCGCAAGGCTTAGATACTGGCTTTAGAACTATTATCAATACAGGACCTGGTGGCGGCCAAGAAGTAGACCACCTACATATGCATATCTTGGGTGGTAAAAACCTCCCGGGTTTTAAATAGGAGATTATTATGGGTTTTGGTGGAATCAGCGTATGGCAATTATTAATCGTTTTAGTAATCGTCATCTTATTGTTTGGTACAAAAAAATTACGCTCATTAGGTGGTGATTTAGGCAGTGCAATAAAAAACTTTAAGCAATCAATGCAAGAAGGTGAACAAACTGCAAAGTCCGAAAATGATAATACGATTGATCACGACAACATCTCTCAAGAAAAAGCTGCTGAAACTGAAAAAGACAAACACTCGAGCTAAATACGATGTTTGATATTGGTTTTTGGGAGCTATCCCTTATTGTCATCGTCGCTTTGGTTGTCGTTGGCCCTGAACGTTTACCTAAACTGATCCGCGTAACAGGTTTATGGCTAGGGCGAGCTAATGCCTCCATACAGTCTATTCGTAGTGAAATATCACGAGAGTTACGTGCCGAAGAATTAAAGCAAGCACTGAATAAAACGGTAGATTTACCCGACTTAGAACAAACAATTTCGCCTAGCGAAAATAGCATAATACCTAAGGATAAAGATGGAAACGGATAATCAACAACCTTTGATATCCCACCTTATAGAACTGCGAGACCGGTTATTGCGTGGTGTTTTGGCAGTATTAGTTATTGCTGTCGTATTATTGCCATTTTCAAATGATTTATATCACTTCCTAGCAGAGCCGCTATTACGTCATTTGCCAGAATCAAGCACGATGATCGCAACTGAAGTCGCATCCCCCTTTTTAACGCCCTTTAAACTCACCTTAAGCACAGCCATTATGTTGGCAGTACCTGTTTTGCTTTATCAACTTTGGGCCTTTATTGCACCGGGGTTATATGACAACGAGCGCAAGCTGGTTTTTCCGTTATTATTCGCCAGTACAACGCTGTTTTTTCTAGGTGTGATCTTTGCGTATTACGTCGTGTTTCCGATTATTTTTGGCTTTTTAACACAAGCAGCACCAGAAGGTGTAGCCGTCATGACGGACATCAGTAGTTATTTGGATTTTGTATTAAAGCTGTTTTTTGCTTTTGGTTTGGCATTTGAAGTGCCTATAGCCACAATCTTATTGATTTGGACCGGCGTTTCAACGACAGAAAGTCTTGCTGAAAAACGGCCCTATATTATCGTTGGTGCTTTTGTAATTGGCATGTTATTAACGCCGCCCGATATTATCTCGCAGACATTATTAGCGGTGCCCGTCTGGTTGTTATTTGAATTAGGTTTAGTCTGCGCGCGGTGGTTTCCAAAAAAAATCACCGAAGATGATTAGACTAACTGATATAACGCAGACGCGTACCGTGCTCTAACGATAATAACAATTCATCAGCACGAATTTCTTTAGGAAAATAAACACCTGAAATTTTAGCGCCATGAATACTGGCACCATCTAGGCTGTCACAGTTAGAAAAATCAACACCTCGCAAGTCAGCTTGTCGAAAGTAGCTGTCGGAAAAATCCAAACCTTTAGTGTTTATCCCTTGTAAATTGAGATGGCGAAAATCACAGCCGGTTAAATCCACTTTTTCTCCAGCGGCTACGCGCTGGTTAAATTCGTCTATTTTACCTTCTCTTAATAGACGATAAATAGGATCGTCTGAAATTATCGGGTTGGCCACTAATTAGGATTCCTTATGCGGTGATATCGATGGTGCCTCCCGGATTATCAGGGTTAAATCCGGCTTGATCTGTTTCATTTGCTTGATTAACAACTTCAGTGGTTGTCACTTCTGTTGAATCTTGCTCACTGGCCGTCACTGTATTCTGAGTTTCGCCACCTTGTAGCGCTGCAGATTCACGACCTTCTAGTAGGTTTTGTTGTGATAATGGGTTGGTTAATGTCGGTTGCCCAGCAAAGGGGGTAATACCTGGAATTTCCATAACACACTCCTCACTTCAGAGTTTAGATGCTTAAGCTTACAACGTGTTCATAACTATGTAAAATTATTACTCAACTATTACCTCTATTTTGTGCTCTTGTTCACATTTTCTATCAATAAAGTCTCGATTCTATCCAAACGTGAGTCCATAGCGATCATATTTTCTTTAATCCAATGCACTTCACCTGCTTCACCTTCACCGGTTTCACGATAATATTGCTCATGTTCTCGCTGCATTACATCCAAAATGATACCAATCATCATATTTAAAAAGACAAAAGCGGTAAGAAAGATAAAGCTCAAATAAAAGATCCAGCTGAGCGGAAACTCTGTCATCGTTTCATACATCACGTCCGTCCAATCTTCAAATGTCGCCACTCTAAATAACGTCAACATCGAAATTGAAATATTTCCCCAAAGGGTTGAATTGATATGGTCAAACATAAAACTACCAATCGCGGCATAAATATAAAAAATAATAAACATCAATAACACCACATAACCCATGCGAGGTAATGCTTTAATTAATGCATTAATTAATATACGTAATTCTGGAATAATCGATACTAATCGTAATACCCTAAAGATGCGTAATAACCGTGCCAACAAGACCGTTTCATTACCATCTACAGGGATTAAACTGGCTGTTACGATTAAAAAATCAAAGACATTCCAGCCCTTTTTGAAAAAATCTAACGTTCTGGGCTCAGAAATCAACCTAATCATCACCTCCACCAAGAAAAATAGGGTGATAAACATGTCTAACCATACAACGATATTACCTACCGTTGAATCAATCTCGTAGGTTTTAGCGCCTGTTACCAACGCAGAGAATACGATAATAGCTATCACCGTTAATTCAAATATTTTATTAGTATGGAGTGCGAATAAACTCGCTTTTATCTGATCGACCGAAAATGACATAGATTTGGCTAGTTACTTGAAATTAAATAAGACGGAAAGATACCAGAGACAAGCAATATATTAAATAAACAATAATGCTGTGCCGTTAACAAAATAAAGTTAACTATCATCGCAATTAATATGTGTAGAATGAGATATCGATAATTTGTAAGGGAAACTAATGACTATTAAACAAGAATTAATTGATGAAATTGAAGTATTACTTCGTTATAACCTCGATACCACACAAGAAGGCATTAAAGTCCATAACACAGCTCGACAAGGCTTAATCGATGCCAGTGAACGTTTATTTGAAAAAGGCCTAGTTAGCCAGAAAGATGGTGGCTACCTAACGGATCTTGGCCATGAAGCAGCGGAACACACCCAAGCAGCACTGCGACTACTCTCCACTACGTCATAGAATGTAGTTAACTTAAACTCTATCGTAAACCACAAAACTATAGGGATATTGGTTTTTTTCATCAGCGGGGTGATCTTCACGGCTAATTTCTTGCCATTGATCTTTATTCCATTGAGGGAACCACGTGTCGCCTTCTAACTCAACATCAACATGAGTAAGATAAATTCTTTCTACCTCAGGTAAAAGTTGTTCATACAATGACGCACCGCCCATCACCATAACTTCTTCAGCATCATCACACGCCAGTAATGCTTGCTCTAATGATGGCACTACGGTGCAACCATCTACCTGGTAATCAGTATTTGAAGTAACAATGATATTTTTCCTTCCAGGCAATGCTCTACCTATCGATTCATGGGTATTTCGTCCCATCACTAAAGGTTTCCCCATCGTTACTCTTCGGAAATACTTTAGATCAGCCGATAATTTCCACGGTAAATCATTATTCCTGCCGATCAAGCCTTGCTTATCCATCGCCACAATAATTGCTACTTTCATTTTCAATAACACCAAGAAAATTGGATGCATAGCATAGCATTTGTCACTATTTAATCAGCACTAAAAAACCATCCATACTTACTTAAATTCAAAGATACCTCCATTTAATAACTTCGGTATAAGCACACAAATAAAACTGATCAAAACCTGTGAGTAACTTTTCCTGTGGATAAGTACGCTCTTTATCCACAAGAGATCACTCTACTATTAGTAGAATAACCCACAACTACTTTTATTTTAACTATTTGAATTTTAATATAAATTAAAAACAATCCACCTATCCACAGGCATCAAACAACATCATCACTAAACTCTTTTAATATAGTTATATTGTTTTAATGATTAAATTATTTGAATAACTATTTTTTTCTAGTTACGTAAACATAAAACTAACTTTTTAGACATGACAACTTTTATAAAACATACTTTAATAACTTCGGTATAAGCACACAAATAAAACAGATCAAAAACTGTGGATAACTTTTCCTGTGGATAACTCATGTACTTATCCACAAGAGATCTAACACTAGACATAAAACTTACCCACAAGACTTTTAAGATTAACACTATGAAAACACTGCGTAATAATGAATAATCCACCTATCCACAGGCATCAAACATCATCATCACTAATTCTTTCTATATATTTATATTTGTTTAATGATAAAAATTCTTCATATTGCTATCCCTTGTCCCTTGAGACAAAGATTTGATTATTTAAGTACAGAAGATAATCAGGATTGGACTCCAGGACTTAGAGTTAAAGTCCCTTTTGGATCCAGACAACTTATCGGCATAGTTCTTCAAGTGTCCGAAATTGAAGCAGATCGAGATATATCTAAATTAAAACCTATTTTGGAAAAAATAGATTCAACGCCAATACTAAATGATGAATTATTTAATCTAATTAACTGGGTCAGTTTTTATTATCACCATCCTATCGGAGATTGTTTTCAGGCAGCACTACCTAAAAAATTACGTCATGGTGAAACAGCAGAATTAAAAACAGAAACCTTTTGGTATGAAAAACAACCATCGGAATTGACCGAAGTTACATTAGGAAAAAAACAAGATAAAATTTTAACGTTTCTTAAACAGCATCAAACAGGATTAAGTCAACGCCAAATCAAACAACAACTAGGTGAATGCAAATCCTCATTACTAAGTTTAGAAACAAAAGGAATTATTCGTTCATCTACCCGACCTAAATTAGCCCTACCCCTTGTTGAAATTGAACCAGCATGTGACTTAAATGAAGAACAGCAAATTGCTGTTGATACAGTTTGGCAAAAAAGACAAGAATTCACTCCTTACCTGTTACAAGGAATTACAGGAAGTGGGAAAACTGAAGTTTATATTCAGCTTAGTGAACAAATGCTGGCTGAAGGCAAACAAGTACTCATTTTAATTCCTGAAATTGGTCTAACATCACAATTTGTACAGCGGTTTAAGCAACGCTTAGCAGTTAATATCGTTGTTTTAAATTCATCCATTTCAGATGGAGAACGAAAACAAGGTTGGTTACTCGCCCAAGCAGGGCTCGCAGATATAGTTATAGGTACACGCTCAGCGGTATTTACGCCGTTAACCTCTGCTGGTTTAATTATCTTAGATGAAGAACACGATAGTTCGTATAAACAACAAGACGGTCTTCGTTATCATGCAAGAAATGTCGCTTTAGTCCGTGCAAAGAAATTAGCCATTCCCATTATCTTAGGCAGTGCGACACCCTCCTTAGAAAGTCTCTACCACGTCCGTCAAAAGCGATATCAGCTACTTTCGTTAACAAAACGTGCAGGTGGTGCCAAACTTCCCAAAGTTCGTGTAATCGATAGTAGTGGTTCTGATACACAAAATGGAATCAGTCAAAAATTATTACAAACCATCAAGAAACATATCGAAAACGATAATCAAGTCATACTTTTTATCAATCGACGAGGTTTTGCACCGGTATTAATGTGTCATGAGTGTAATTGGCAAGCTGCGTGCACAGGCTGTGACGCTCGTATGGTTGTTCACTACCATCGTAATATTTTGTTTTGTCACCATTGTGGTTTAATTCAACGATTACCCGAGAAATGTCCAACATGCCAGAGCGGTGATTTAAAAAACTATGGGGCCGGTACCGAAAAAGTAGAACATTCTTTGCAACGCTTATTTCCAAAAACACCCGTTTTAAGAATTGATCGAGATACGACTCAACGGGTGAATGCCTTTACTGACTTAATTTCAGATATCAAACAAGGTGGAGCAAAAATCTTAGTCGGCACACAAATGTTGGCAAAAGGTCATGATTTTCATGATGTAACTTTAGTTGGTGTTTTAGATGCCGATCAGGGTTTATATAGTGCTGACTTCAGAGCAACGGAATCTTTAGCTCAATTAATTACCCAGGTGACGGGTCGTGCTGGTCGGGGTGAAAAAGAAGGTGAAGTACTTATACAGACGGAACAACCACAACATGAGTTCTGGAAAAACCTGATTAAACAAGGATATCAATACACCGCAGATGATTTATTACAGCAACGCATTGAGATGGCCATGCCGCCAGCAGGATCATTATGTGTCATTCGAGCAGAAGAAAAAGATCAGACATTAGCGATGCAGTTTTTAACGGAAGTCTTGACCATTTTTAATCAAACGATACAACAAGACGTTATTATTATGGGGCCTGTCCCAGCCATTATGGAGAAAAAAGCCGGTCGATATCGTGCCCAGCTTTTACTTTCAACTCAACATAGACGCTGCTTACATCAGTTATTAGATCAGCACATTCAATCAATATCAGCATTAAAATTAGCGAGAAAAGTACGATGGTCTATTGATATAGATCCCGTCGATTTACTTTAAAAATTCCCAATAAACAAAGACTTTCTTTGATTTACTCACATCAGCAAGAATCAATGATGTGATCAGGCTAGAGGATCGGTTAAAATGCCACGATTAATTTTGTGTAAGGCTTCACCATCTTGAAAGACCAGCTTAAAAATTTTATTACGTCATCATTAACAGCGGCAATGGAACAGGGAAAATTACCTGAGATCGAATTGCCTGATGTACAAATAGAACGCACAAAAGATAAAGCTCATGGTGACTTTGCAACCAACATTGCCATGATGTTGGCTAAACCGGCCAAAATGAATCCTCGGCAAATAGCCACAATTTTAGTTGAATCGTTACCAGAATCAGACTTTATAACCAAAGTAAGCATTGCCGGTCCGGGCTTTATTAACTTCACCTTATCTGCTGATTCAAGTTTGCAAGTTGTCAAAGAAATTTTGGCGGCAAAAGAAAAGTTTGGTGTAAGCACCATTGGTGAAGGCAAAACGGTTCAAGTCGAATTTGTCTCTGCAAACCCAACAGGGCCTTTGCATGTTGGCCATGGTCGTGGTGCAGCCTTTGGTTCTGTCGTTAGTAATTTATTATCTGCAGTGGGTTTTAGCGTTCATCGTGAATATTATGTGAATGATGCTGGTCGCCAGATGGATATTTTAGCAACGAGTGTGTGGTTACGTTACCTTGATGCTTGTGGTGAAAATTTAACCTTCCCGAGTAATGGTTATAAAGGCAGTTATGTCTTAGATATTGCCGATACTTTACATGCCGAACATGGTGATGAGTTTCTTAAGTCAGCATTTAAGGTGTTTACGGATATTCCTGCGGATGAACCGGAAGGTGGCGATAAAGAACTGCACATTGATGGCCTAATAGAAAAAGCAAAAGCGTTATTAGGAGAATCAAGCTACCGCAAAGTGTTTAATTCTGGCTTAAATTCAATTTTGTCAGATATTCGTGATGATCTATCCGACTTTGGTAGTGATTATGATGAGTGGTTTTCTGAACGATCATTAGTTGAGTCCGGTGAAGTCGATAAGGCGATAGAACAATTAAAATCCGCCAATGTGCTTTATCAAAAAGACGGAGCATGGTGGTTTAAATCTACGGATTATGGTGATGAAAAAGATCGGGTAGTGGTGCGAGATAATGGCCAAACAACGTATTTTGCTTCTGATATTGCCTATCACTTAAATAAATTCCAGCGTGGTTTTGATGAAGTCATCGATATTTGGGGATCAGATCATCATGGTTATATTCCGCGGGTAAAAGCTTCGTTAACAGCAATGAATCAAGATAAAGATCGCCTAAAAGTCTTATTGGTTCAATTTGCCGTGTTATATCGAGGTACGGAAAAGGTTGCCATGTCGACCCGAAGCGGTCAGTTTGTCACCCTAAGACAGTTACGTGAAGAAGTCGGTAAAGATGCTGCCAGATTCTTTTATGTGTTGCGTAGCGCCGATCAACATATGGATTTTGACTTGGAGTTAGCTAAGTCACAAAGTAATGATAATCCGGTCTATTATGTGCAATATGCTCATGCACGAGTTTGCAGTGTATTGAGACAATTAGCTGAGCGTGATCTTGTTTGGGACCAAACCGTAGGGGAAAGCAAGCTGAGCCGCTTGGTTGAAGATCATGAAAAAGCGCTATTAACCATGTTGGCGCGTTATCCAGAAGTATTAGAATCATCAGCATTGAATCATACGCCTCATATTTTGGCGCATTATTTAACGGATTTAGCACGTGATTTTCATACTTACTACAATGCACATCATTTTATTGTTGATGATATTGAGTTAAGTCAGGCACGATTAACCTTGATTATTGCTGTACGCCAAGTGATAGCGAATGGTCTTGGTGTTATTGGTGTATCTGCACCAGAATCAATGTAGAGGAGTTGTTAGTGGCTGCTAAACGAAACACTCGCAATACACCAGAGAAAAAATCATTACCTTGGGGCCCGATGCTACTTAGTTTCGCTGTGGGTGTTTTTGTGATGTTTTTACTACATTTAAAAGATAATGTCGTCCCAGAACAGCATGGAAAAACAGCAGCAGAGAAACATGCTGAAAAGAAATCAAAAACGATAGAACCCACCTTTGATTTTTATACCTTATTACCTGAAATGGAAGTGGTGGTAAATAATGACAGGCCAGTCAATAAAACGATCGTTACCTCACCGCCTCAACAACAAGCAATCAATAATAAAACAGTGGAAAAAGTAAGCTATCTGTTACAGGTAGGCTCGTTTAAAAAGTTAGCGGATGCGGATGGTTTTAGAGCAAAGTTGGCGTTTTTAGGTATTGAATCAAAAGTTCAAACGGTCACGATTGATAATAAAGATACTTGGCATCGTGTCCAGGTCGGCCCAGTTACCGGTCGAGCTAAAGCCGATGCATTGCAAAAACAATTACGTCAAAATGATATCGATTCATTGTTAATGCGTGCTAAGCATGGTTAGTTGTTAAAGATTAAGGTATGCTCAAGCCTTGTTACGATAAAGAAATTAGTATCAAAGACTTAGTGAAAGAAAGTCGTTTCCGGAACTCAGGCTGTAAGCTTCTAGCCGTGTAGCTAATAAAATACATTAGCTGATAGAAGTAAATAGAAGTTCAGTGGCAACCCGGTGAGCTGTGGCAGTTTATTACCACACAATTTAATATTTATTAAATATGATTAAGGACACCGAATATGACGGAAAGTACCGAAGCTAAAATTTGGCAAGAGGTTGCCAGTCCATTTTGTGGTATTGCTTCTGATGATCTGACTATCAAGGTTGAAGGGAATACAGTTACAGTACAAGAAAATGGCGATGCGATTACTAAAAAAGGGTTTGAAACGCCAATTTCCGATACCCAAGCACGTATTCAAGGAAAAGAAGTTTCTTTAGAGCAAGCTATATCCCACGCAACAGATTTATTACGAAATAGTAAACAACCGGTTATTGCTGGTTTAGCAACGGATCTTAATGGCGCACGTTCTGCTATGGCATTAGCAGATAAAAGTCGTGCCACGATCGATCACCTACATTCCAAAGCAGCATTTCGAAATATTCTTGTTTTACAAGATACCGGTTGGATGAATACCACGCTGACAGAAGTTAGAAATCGTGTGGATTTATTAGTGGTGGTGGGTAGCGATATAGAAGTTGGTTTTCCTCGATTCTTTGAACGTATGGTTTGGAATGAAGAAAGCATGTTTGGCCAAGAAATAGAATCACGGGAAGTGGTTTATTTGGGTAAAACACCTTCAGGCGATGCCTCAACCTCACCAAAAGGGAAAAAAGCACAGATCATTGCTTGTGATGATGCTGATTTACCAGAAGTAATTTCAGTGTTACGAGCGCTTCTTAAAGGTAAAACGATTCAAGCAGACCAAGTGGGTGGTATTCCTGTTAGTCAACTTGCAACATTAGCGGATCGGCTTCAACAAGCTAAATATTCAGTCGTGACCTGGTCAGCTTCAATGTTGGACTTTGATCACGCCGAAGTGACCGTGCAAAACGTCTGTGAAATGGTGAAAGAATTAAATGCCGAGACGCGCAGTAGTGGTCTGCCCTTAGGTGGAAAAGATGGCGATACTACCGCCAATCAGGTATCGGCATGGCAAGCGGGTTATCCAATGCGGACTAACTTTAGTCGTGGCTATCCAGACTATGATCCTTATTTGTCTGATACCAATCGTATGTTGGCAGATGATGAAGTGGATACCTTGATTTGGGTTTCAAGCTTTGATATCGACCAAACACCGCCACCATCAACGGCTAAAACGGTGGTCTTGGGACGTTCTGGTATGCGATTTGAGCAAGAACCAGACGTCTTTATTCCTGTCGGCACACCGGGCATCGATCATGAAGGCCGTGCATTTAGAACAGACAGCGTGGTATCAGTACCATTAAGAAAATTACGTGACAGTGGTTTACCCAGCACTTTTGAAGTGTTGTCAGCCATTGAAAAATCACTGTAGCCACGGAGAAAAAACATGTTAACTAAACTAACGGGCGGAAGAGTTTACGATCCTGCACACGGTATTGATGGGAAAGTCCAAGATATTTATATCCGAGATGGTCGCATCGTTGATGCACCTACTGATGGCAAGATAAACGAAGAAATCGATTTGCGTGGCAAAGTAGTAATGGCCGGTGCGATTGATATGCATACTCATATTGGTGGCGGTAAGGTCAATATTGCTAGAACCATGTTGCCAGAAGATCATGCGGCTGATGTTGTTGCTCGAACAGAATTAATGCGTTCAGGCTGTGGTCATGCTGCACCAAGCACATTAACGGCTGGTTATCGATATGCCGAAATGGGATATACCGCGGGGTTTGAACCGGCTATTTTGCCAATCAATGCTCGCCAAGCGCATATGGAAATGCATGATACGCCGATCATCGATAAAGGTGGTTATGTCATGCTGGGTAGTGATGATTTCCTGTTACGGATGATGGCAGCCAATAATGACCAAGAATCGATAAACAACTATGTAGCGTGGACAATGACACACAGCCAAGCAATTGGTGTGAAAGTGGTAAACCCAGGCGGCATTAACGCATTTAAATTTAACCAACGTAAATTAGATTTAGATGAGCAAAATAAATACTACGGCGTCACACCGCGTGATATTTTAATGCGATTAGCTCAAGCAGTGAATGAATTAGGTGTGCCACACCCATTGCATGTGCATGGCTGTAACTTAGGTGTGCCAGGTAACTTAGGTACAACCATTGATACAATGGAAGGAATTAATGGTCTGCCGATGCATATGACCCATATTCAATTCCATAGCTATGGCACAGAAGGCGATTTTAAATTCTCATCGGGTGCAGCTGAGATTGCAGAATCAATCAATAAAAACAAAAATATCACTGTAGATGTTGGTCAAATCTTATTTGGTCAAACAGTGACGGCTTCTGGCGATAATATGCGTCAGTTTGCCGGTAGCCCACATTCTCACCCGAACAAATGGGTGTGTATGGATATTGAATGTGATGCTGGTTGTGGTGTGGTGCCATTTAAATACAAAGACCAAAGTTATGTGAATGCACTGCAATGGATGATTGGTTTAGAAGTATTCCTAATGGTTGATGATCCTTGGCGAATTTTCTTAACGACCGATCACCCAAATGGTGCTCCGTTTACCAGTTATCCACATTTGATTAGATTGTTGATGGATAAGACATTCCGTAATGATGTGTTATCGACTTTGCACCCAGAAGCTCAAAAAGCGAGTCATTTAGCATCGTTAGAACGTGAATATTCTTTATATGAAATTGCCATCATGACTCGAGCTGGTGCAGCTAAATTAGTCGGTCTGGCGGATAGAGGTCACTTAGGTGTTGGTGGTGCTGCTGATATTACGGTTTATACCGATCATGTAGATCGTGAAAAAATGTTCAGCAAACCGGATTATGTATTTAAAGACGGCACGATGGTCGTGAAAGATGGTGAATTGATAAACGTCACCTGGGGCACTACTCATGTGGTTAAACCTGACTATGACATCAGTATAGAAAAAGCATTAAAACCTTATTTTGATCGTTATCACACGCAAAAAATGGGCAACTTCAAAATGAGTAATGATGAAATTGTGGATGATGGTCGCGGTAGTCTTACCATACAGCCGTTACATAAAGGAGGTGCTTTATGATTATTAACGGCGTAATAATTGATGAGACTTTCGCAGAAGCCTTCCCGATGAAAGGCACGCGATTGATCATCACGGCACTTAATGCCAAATGGGCAATGATTTCTGCCCAAGCATTCACCGGTTTTGCTACCTCGGTTATTGCGTGTGGCTGTGAAGCAGGCATAGAAAAAGTATTAGATGCCAGTGAAACCCCTGATGGTCGTCCTGGTGTATCAATATTGATTTTTGCGATGGGCGGAAAAAGCCTTGCTAAACAAGTAGAAACACGTTCAGGCCAGTGTGTTTTGACATCACCTACATCAGCCTTGTTTTCAGGTTTAGATAACGATGAAAAAGAAATACCTTTAGGTCAAAACTTACGTTATTTCGGTGATGGTTTCCAGATTTCAAAAATGATTGATGGCAAACGTTACTGGCGTATTCCGGTGATGGATGGTGAGTTTTTAGCACAAGAAAAAACCGGTGTTCATAATTCTGTTGGAGGCGGTAACTTCTTAGTATTAGCTGAATCGCAAGCACAAGCTTTAGCAGCCTGTGAAGCGGCCATTGTAGAAATGAAAAAAATACCCAATGTGATCATGCCTTTCCCAGGCGGGGTAGTTCGATCTGGTTCAAAAGTAGGTTCAAAATTCAAAGCCTTAAATGCGTCAACCAACGATGCGTTTTGTCCAACACTTAAAGGCCAAACCAAGAGTGATTTATCACCCGAGGTTGAATCAGTGATGGAAATTGTTATTGATGGTCTGACCAAAGAAGATATTGATAAAGCCATGCGAGTGGGTATTCAAGCGGTCTGTGACTTAGGTGCTGAAAATGGCATTCGCCGTATCAGTGCTGGTAACTATGGCGGGAAACTAGGTCCATTCCACTTCCATTTGCAGGAGATCATGGCATGAGTGCATTAACATTCACTTTAAAAAATGCACCTGCACAGCGCATTGATTGCTCACCATTAACGCCAGATGCATTAGCTGATAAGTCAGCAGCAGAAATTGCTGCGCTTGAGTTAGTGATAGGAAATAGCTCGGCTCGAGTAGATAGCTTGTTTGAAATAAGTGGTGAAGATAGCACCAATATTCAAATCGAAAATAGCACAGACAAGCTCGACTTTGTTGGCCACAACATGACCTCAGGCCGCATTAGCGTAGCCGGTAATGTTGGTGCTTACTTGGGTCACTTTATGGAAGGTGGCGAGCTGGAAGTCACTGGCAACTCAGGCATATACACGGGCTGCGAAATGAAAGATGGCCAAATCAAAGTGAACGGCAATACCGGTGACTTTGTGGGTGGTGCACGTCCCGGTTATAAAAATGGCATGACAGGCGGTACAGTTATTATCACTGGAAACAGTGGCGATAGAACCGGTGATCATATGCGTAGAGGCATGATCTTAATTGAAGGCAATGCGGGTAATTACTGTGGTACACGTATGGTATCAGGTACGATTGCAGTATTAGGCTCAGTCGGTTCTCACCTAGGTTATGCGATGAAGCGCGGTACTTTGTTGTTAACTCAACAACCTACTCAAGGTATATCAGCTAACTTTAATGACTGTGGTTCACATACCTTGGCATTTTTGCCATTGATGTTGGCTTC
This sequence comes from Methylophaga sp. 42_25_T18, assembly GCA_002163085.1. Lineage (GTDB taxonomy): Bacteria > Pseudomonadota > Gammaproteobacteria > Nitrosococcales > Methylophagaceae > 41-12-T18. The sequence continues at coordinate 312,752 of MAAJ01000001.1, forward strand.
ATTTAAGAAGTTAGACAGCAAGTTTGCTAGCCTAGAGTCATTCTCACGGGTGCAACGATATGCTGGGGATCTTGGTGGTATTGGGATGGGGGAGATTTTGGTTAAGCTTTAAGTTTAACTAAACCGATACAAAGAAAAGCCACCGAGGGAAACCAAGGTGGCTTTTTTGATTTAAAGTTGAAGTCTTACATACTCTAATAAAGGAATAGAGGTAAATAATTTAAATGTTTTCTCAAAGGTTTCGGAGTTGCCCTAAATGTGGGAATGGTTATTTAGATAATTATGCTTTAGATAAAGCAAAGCATGGAAAGCCTGTGATATGTGACTCATGCGACCAAGGTTTCATACGTTTTAGCACAAGAGGTCTAGGTTACTTGTGCTCATTCATATTGGATTTTTTAATACATGTGGGAATGTATTTTGGGACGATAGTTATCATTATCAATTATGGAGTTTATATAACTGTTGTTTACTTTTTAACTTTACTTTTGTTCGCGTTCTTGTTGGATAAAGTTAAAGAACGTTATGGGCTTTTAATTGAAAACTCAAATATGCCTTTATCAACTGAAAAGCAGATAGATCCCTTAACAGTTACTTTGATAGATGCTACGGCTGATCATGATATAAATTTGATACAACAATTATTAGGTGAAGGAGCGAGTCCAGCAGACAAAGATTCTAATGGTTATAGTGCAATGGATCATGCAAGAGGGAGAAGTTATATGGATATCTTGGACATCTATAAGGAGCACATGGAGAAAAAGAGCTAATGGATAGGGAATCAGTCAAGCAGCTAGCTTAATATTATTTCGGACTAACGCCCGAGTTCATTTATTTTGCTTGTCCAAAATAAACGAACCAAACAAAAAGACAGCCCATGCTTGCCCTACGGGTTCCCTGTGCTTCTCAATCAGTTTGGACACGACGAAAACTCGCTGCGCTCAAACACTCGTCGTGTTTAATCCAAACTGCTTTGCGATGCTCGGCTTCGCATAAGGGCACTTGGGATTGCCCATCAGTAGGGTTCAATTCCCTGACTCGCCATTAAGGCGAAAAGAAAGTTATAAAGGGATTTCAACAATCATTGCTACACCATCGAAATTAAGGCTATGAATGCTTGCTAAGCCATACATAAATGGTTTAGTTTGTCCTTAAACACCCAGTAGAAATAAAGGACACACCTCATGTCAGATATCGGAACATCAATCATCCAGTTTATTGTTGAAGAGCAACGTGCTCATCCCAGTTCAACAGGTTCTTTAACCGGTTTAATGAGTGATATTGTTAGCTCTTGTAAAAAGATCGCTCACTTGGTTAATCGTAGTGGCATTATTGGCTTAGGGGGTGCAGCAGAATCTGAGAACGTGCAGGGTGAGGTGCAGAAGAAACTCGATATCATTACTAATGATGTGATGGTTGATCATCTGAATTGGACAGGTCATCTTGCCGGCATGGCCTCTGAAGAAATTGAAGAGATCATTCAGATCCCAGACGAGTTTCCGAAAGGTAAATACCTGATTACCTTTGATCCCTTAGATGGTTCATCCAATATTGATGTGAATATCTCGGTAGGCACCATATTCTCCATTCTTCGCTGTCCAGAAGGGGTAGAAACACCTACCGTTGAAGACTTTATGCAGAAAGGAACCGAGCAAGTCTGTGCCGGCTTCTGTGTTTATGGCCCCACTACGATGATGATTATGACCACCGGTAACGGCGTAAATGGTTTTACTTTAGATCGTGATGTCGGTGAATTTATTTTGACCCATCCTGATATGACGATTCCTGAAGATACTGCCGAATTTGCTATCAACATGTCGAATCAACGTTTCTGGGAAGAGCCGGTACAGCGTTATATCGATGAATGCATTAAAGGTGTTGATGGCGGTCGGGAGAAAAACTTCAATATGCGTTGGGTCGCCTCTATGGTGGCGGAAGTCTACCGAGTATTAACCCGTGGCGGCATCTTTATGTATCCCTTGGATAATAAACCCAGCACTAAAGGTGGCAAGCTCCGTTTAATGTATGAAGCCAACCCAATGAGCTTTATCGTTGAACAAGCAGGTGGATTAAGTTCAACTGGCCGTGAACGAATTATGGATATCAAACCAGAAGGTGTGCATCAACGTGTGCCGGTTATTCTAGGCTCTAAAAATGAAGTTGAGCGAGTGGTGTCTTATCACCAAGCCTAACTTTATTCAGGCGCGCTAATGGTTAACAGTTTTCCTTGTTGTGTCATGTGTAAGTGTTTTAAAAATGACATGCCTAATAGAATCTCATCAAACTCCATTCCAGAGCTGATACTGGCGGGCACATTGTTCATTACAATCCCGCCTAATGTGAGCTTATCGATCGTGGTGGCATAAGACGTACTTAGGCCATTAGCGGTTTGTGATTGATAACTACGGCCTTTTTTTAGGTTTAATCGTTTAGCAATATGTTCAGGTATGGCTACCAAGGTTGCACCAGTATCTAATAGAAACTCGACCGATTGATCATTGATCTGGCCGGTGGCTAAATAATGACCATAACGGTTTCTTTCTAAAATAATTTCTCTTTCCCCATATTCGTTCACCGCGATGCTGAGTTCTTGATTTGGGTTATTAATATCTTTGAGTACATCATTAAAGATAAACGTAGTCACCAACAGCAATGCTATCCATATTATGGCAATGGTGGTTTTATTAAACGTTGGTGGTCCTGATTCGTTATTCATTTGAGTCCATTTCTCATATTGGTAATCGTCATAATAGCGAATCGAGCTAGATTCATAAAAGGCATGTGTTTTTTCCAGTTGTTATTTTCGAGCAAAAGGGGTGGATCAATTACGCTGGATGTTTTATTGTCGAATTATTGATATGAAATTTTGATCCCAGAGTCCATCATTAAGGAAGCAGTTGATGACTAGAAAAGTTTCAAAAGGATTTCTTTTATTAATCTTGTGCATAGTGTGTGTATCGAAAGGCTATGCAGAGGACTTTATTAAAAGCGGCTTTGTGGATGTTAATGTTTATCCGTATCAATCTAAAGTCAGCAATGACAATACCATCACCATTAATGCATTTTTAACCTTTGCCAATCGTTTTTCTTATTTTAGTCTGACTAATTTTAGTGATAAAAAAGGCAGTGGTCGATTGCCCGATTTAGATACCTTTTTTACCGAGCAAAACCTTCGTTGGCAAATAGCTGAAAATTCTCCTTTCGAATTAACCGTGCAATCAAACTTTCGCCAAGGTGCAGATAATGATCGGCATCGTTTAGGCGTACGTTGGGCTTTGAATAAATCTGATTTTATTTCCGGATTTTTGGATAAGCTTCACCTTAAATATTCTATAAATTGGCATGCGATTCAGTTTGATCATGAAGATGAACATGTGTGGCAGTTGGAACATGCTTTTTTGATGAAGTTTCCCTATTTATCAGATCGCTTATATTTAAGTGGTTTTGCCGATCATACTTTTAATGAAGATTTACCAAATACCATTCCGAATCATCCGGTTGTGGGTGAAGCCCAGTTGGGTTTTCGCTTGTTTGATAACGTTCATGCAGTGGCTGAATATCGGGTTAATGAATATCGACGCTCAGATGTGAATAATATAGCTGTGGGTCTGGAATATAAATTTGCTTGGTAAGAAAATAGAGCCAAAAAAAAGTGGACGGATATGAATCAAGAAGATAATAAGAAGGATAAGGGACTAAATTATAGGACGATCTTGGTTAATGCCGGTTCCATGCATTGGGTACATTGGTTGGTAGTACTACTCTCAGTGGTGGTAACGATCGTTGCGTGGTCATTTACAAAAGAACAGTTAAATCAAAAAATAGAAGCCAAATTTCTACGAGAATCAGAACAGGTTATAGAACTAGTTAAAGAACGCATGGCCTTATATGAAAATGCGCTCTGGAGCGGTGTTGCTTTAATGGACGTGAATACTGCAGGCGTGAGTCACCAACAATGGTATGCGTTCTCACACCGTTTAAATATTGATCAAACTTATCCCGGCATCAATGGCATGGGCGTGATTTACAATATTCAACCACCGGATCTAGAAGCTTATCTTGAACAACAAAGGTTTATGAGACCCAATTTTTATATACATCCACAACATAATAATAAGGAATATTGGCCGATCACTTATATCGAACCTGAGGCGAGCAATTTGCAAGCGATAGGTTTGGATATGGCTTTTGAAATGAACCGATATACGGCCATCACCAAAGCTAGAGACACTGGCTCAGCACAATTAACAGGCCCGATCACCTTGGTGCAGGATGATAAAAAAACGCCGGGTTTTTTGTTTTATACCCCCTTTTATAAGAACGGCATTAGCCCAAGCACAATGCAGCAGCGCATAGCTAAGAGTGCTGGAGTGACCTATGCCCCTTTTATTATGTATAAACTGATGCAAGGTACGCTGGCAAAACAAAAACGACAGGTTTATTTAGCAATTAAAGATGGCGAGAGTCTACTGTTTGCTGATGATGAACGAGATAAAGATTCACAGCCGCTGTTTATGAAGCAAGAAAGTATAGAAATGTACGGCAGAACTTGGCGTTTTGATATTCAATCAGATTTAAGTTTTCGCTATGCTTCAGCAAATAACCAGCCAGCGATGATTCTTATCGGCGGGCTGATTATCGATACCATGCTGTTGGGGCTTTTTATCTTTTTGTCGAGAGCAAATAGAAAGGCGTTGGTTTACGCAGATCAAGTCACTGCGAAGCTAAAAATTAAAGCGGATCATTTAGAAAAGTCGAACAACGATCTTGAGCAGTTTTCATATATTGCATCACATGACTTAAAGTCACCGCTAAATGCCATTAAACAGTTATCAGCATGGATAGAAGAAGATTGTGCCGAGATACTTCCCGATGAATCTAAAGAGCACCTGAATTTAGTACAAAAACGTACAGATAGAATGATGAAGTTACTGAGCGATTTATTAAGTTATTCTCGTCTCAATCATACCTCTTATGAATATAAAACGATTAATTTGGCAGCTTTAGTTAAAGATTGTTTTGAATTATTGGGCAATCCTGAAGGTTTTAGTTATACCGCTACCGATGTTGATTTGAATATCCCTGTAGTACCGTTTGAAATAGTATTAAGAAACTTACTGTCGAATAGTATTAAACATCATGATCAGCACACGGGTGATATTACCGTAAGTTATGAACGCCAAGTGGATGTCCATTGCATCCAAGTAAAAGATGATGGCCCAGGTATTCCGAAACATCTACAGCAAAGAGCGATGGAGATGTTTCAAACTTTAAAACCACGAGATAAAGTAGAGGGTAGTGGCATGGGATTATCTATGGTTAAAAGGATTATTGACTACCAAGAGGGTACTATAGAGATAGAATCAGAAGGTGAGCGGGGCACTACATTTATTATTCATTGGCCTGTTACAGCGGAAGCCGGTAATAAATATTAATGAATAGGGGATGGCTTAATGGAAAAAGAGATAAATCCTGTAACCGTATTTTTGGTGGAAGATGATGATGTTGATGCTGAGACGATAATTCGTAGTTTTGAAACTAATCGCATCGCCAACTCAGTCATTCGAGCGGTTGATGGTGTTCAAGCTTTAGAAATGTTGCGAGCTGGAGAGGTTTCAAGACCTTTTATCATGTTGCTTGATTTAAAAATGCCAAGGATGGGCGGCATTGAGCTGATGAAGGAGTTGCGAGCAGATGAAAATCTGGCCAGCACCGTTGTGTTTGTGCTCACAACCTCAAAGGATGAAGCAGATCTTGCCAGCATCTTCAAATATCGCGCCGCGGGTTATTACAATAAGGCCGAGGCAGGCGAGGGCTTTATCGATATTGTTAATGTCTTGGAAAGCTACTGGAAAATTGTGCACTTACCTAGTGGTCGTGCACGAATGAAAGGTTGATATAGTGCATGAAGGTATTAATTGTTGATGACGATTTTGTTGATCGCGAGAGCATTAAAAGATCACTAAAAAAAGAGTACCGCACATGTGAAGTGGTAGAAGTTGAAACGGTAGATGAGAGCCTTAAGCTAATTAAACAAGACTCGTTTGATATTGTATTGGTTGATTACAATTTACCTCAGCGTTCAGGCATAGAATTATTATTAGAATTAAAAGGCGATGATGCGATTAAAAACACTGCCTTCATCATGATAAGCACCGATGAAGAAGAGCGTTTATCGCGCGAATGCAAACAAGCAGGCGCACATGACTATCTAGCTAAAACAGAGATAACATCACAAATACTCAAACAGGCCATTACACAAGCACGTGCTAGTTTTTTAATTAAGCAACCGATAAAAGCTGAATAGCTTACTGGTAAAGTCCGTCAGACCCGTTTACGATCCTTGTTTGGTCTTTAGGATTAACTGCATTGCCACCATCTCCAACTACATATGACGTCATTATTCTGGGTGCAGGCGCTTCCGGGTTGATGTGTGCCTTTACCGCGGCTCAGCAGGGCCGTCGAGTCTTGGTTTTAGAGCGCGCCAATAAGATAGGTAAGAAGATCTTAATGTCCGGTGGTGGCAAGTGTAATTTCACCAACCATTTTGTCGAAGCGACAAACTTTATTTCAGATAACCCCCATTTTTGTAAGTCAGCGTTAAATCGTTATAGCCAGTGGGACTTTATTGCCATGGTTGAGCGATATGGCATTGACTACGAAGAACGCAAACATAGTCAGTTATTTTGCAAACAATCAGCAAAAGAAATTTTGGCTATGTTATTAACAGAGTGTGACGTAGCCGGGGTGGAGATAAAAACCCATAGTGAAATCGAATCGGTTGAGGCTATCGAATTAAAAGGTCATTCAGAAAAACACCAACATGAAGACAAGCGTAGCCGTTATCAGCTCAACATTAAACAAGGTCATGAAAAACAGAAACTACAATGTCAGTCGCTTGTTGTAGCTACAGGCGCCTTATCGATTCCATCATTGGGCGGCAGTGGCATAGGTTATGACATAGCTCAGCAATTTGATTTAAAACTGACAGAGCGGCGAGCAGGGCTTGTGCCATTTATGTTTAGTGATAGTTATAAAGCAATCTGTGAACGATTATCAGGGCTGGCATTAGAAGTAGACGTCAGTTGTCATTCACAAACGTTCACTGAAAACATTTTGTTTACACATCGAGGGTTAAGCGGTCCGGTGATCTTGCAGATCTCCAATTATTGGCAACCGGGCGATGAAATTAGCATTGATCTACTGCCGGGGCTGAATGTGGCGGATTGGTTGCTCAAGACTAAACATAAAGAAGCTAAAAGTTTATTAAGAACAGTATTAACCAAAAAACTAGCCAAAGGTCTGGTGGCAGAATTACAAAGCCTGTTCTGGTCAGAACAAGCAGATAGACCCTTGGCTGAGTTCAGTGATAAACAATTAATGATCATAGGTGACCAGCTAAACAATTGGACATTAAAACCGTCAGCCACAGAAGGTTATCGCACGGCAGAAGTAACATTGGGCGGCATTGATACCGATGGCATAAGCTCAAAGACGATGGAAGCGAAACAACAGTCTGGCTTGTATTTTATCGGTGAAGTATTAGATGTGACCGGCCACCTAGGCGGCTTTAACTTCCAGTGGGCATGGTCGTCCGGTTATACCGCCGGTTTATTTGTTTAAATAGAGAACGTTTATGAATGATTATTATCCACAGCGCATCATATGCATGACGGAAGAAACTACCGAGCTGTTATATCTGCTCGGTGAACAAGATCGCATCGTTGGCATATCAGGATTTACAGTACGTCCACCACAAGCACGTAAGGAAAAACCAAAAGTCGCAGCGTTTACTTCGGCCAAAATCGGTAAGATCTTGGAGTTAAAACCAGATCTGGTATTAGGTTTTTCTGATTTACAAGCCGATATTGCGGCTGATTTAATTCGCCAAGGCATAGCCGTACATATCTTTAATCAACGATCGATCGACGAGATCTTTGGCATGATCCTGATGGTTGGCGCCATGGTCGGTTGTCAGCAAAAAGCACAAGACTGGGTTACTGGCATAGAACACAAGATTGCCGAGATAAAAACACAGGTTGAATCTAGACCCATCAGACCAAAAGTCTATTTTGAAGAATGGAATGACCCGCTCATAACAGGCATACAATGGGTATCTGAATTAATTGAAGTTGCGGGCGGGAAAGAGTGTTTTCCTGAGTTTTCGACGCAAAGTTTAGCTAAAAGTCGCATTATTGAAGATAATAGGGAGGTAGTGAATCGCAATCCAGATATCATTATTGGCTCATGGTGCGGTAAGAAATTTAATCCAGAACATGTCAGGGCGCGTGAAGGCTGGAAGGACATAGCTGCAGTAAAAAACGACCAGCTGTTCGAAATAAAATCACCGAATATTTTACAGCCTGGCCCTGCAGCCTTAACCGATGGCTTGGATCAAATTAAAACCATTATTGATAACTGGCATTTAGCCCAACAACAAGGCTAATAATTTTGGCTCAGCAATGTTCAGTCTGCCAACAAGAGTTCACCTGTGGCCCTAATGAGGCTCAGCAAGCGTGTTGGTGTGATAATTTTCCTTATATTATGCCAGCTGAATTTGATCAGGCTTGTCGTTGTCCTTCCTGCTTGGCGAAGGCTATTGCTGATCGCATTGATCAAACCATTGAAGAAAAAGGCTGTGAACAAATGGTCGAAATTGCCAGCCAATATAAAAATAATAATGAATTAATTGACGGCATCGATTACACCATGGAACAAGGTTATATGGTGTTCAGCAAGTGGTATCACCTTAAGCGAGGTTCGTGTTGTGGCAATGGCTGCCGAAACTGCCCTTATGGTTGAAAATTAAACGTTAAGATATAGACTGACAGTATGCTGTCAGTAGCGCCTATTATTATGAAGACTCTTTTTAATTATTCACAAAAGAGGAAACATGATGAACAAGACAGACTATGTAATAGACGTTGCCGTTTTTACCGTTAAAGAAGAGTTTGTAGCTCAACTGCCAACAATAAGAGCAGACTTAAGGCAGGCGTTAAAAGGGTTTAGTGGTTTCCTAGGCCTTGAAAGCTTATCCCCTATCGGCGACAGTAGAATATTTGTTGACCTAGCAAAATGGGACACAATGGAAAGTGTGAAGGTCGTGGCTCAGGCATTTGAAAGCGGTGATGAGCGGTTTTTACCTTTAATGGAAGCAGTAGAAGAGTTGAACTTTATGGGTTACTTTCAGCCTTAGTAAAATGATTAATTGGTGTCGGCGTTGTTGCCTGACAGCGCGCAGACACCAGCTGGTTAAAATGATGTATGTTTTTAATAGAAACGGAGATTCATGATGACACCTACAATTTTGTTAATGATGGCAATTTTTATCTTAGGCGCCGGAGCCTTAATCGGCTTCTTTAAAACCAAAACGAAAGGGTTTGGTCGCTTTACCACCAGTGTGTTTTTGATCTTGTTAGTGATCATCATTGCTGCCTTGTTATATGCCGGTGGCAAGTTGGAAGGTCAAGTCATGGCCAATGTATTGTTTGCAGTCTTTGGTTTTGCTGGCGGATTATTTACCAGCAAGGATGGTAATGAGGCTGGTAAGTAATAGTAAATCATGAGTAAGCCCGATCGCCTATTTCAGTTAACTAATCTATTACGCGCTCATCAGCCAGTGACGGCGAAACAGCTCGCCGAAAAGATGATGTTGTCGGAAAGAACCATCTATCGATATATTGATGATCTATCGGTTTCTGGCATTCCTGTTTATGGTGAAGCCGGTGTTGGATATAGGCTAACCGAAGGGTTTGAATTGCCACCCTTACATCTCACTCCACTAGAGTTAGAAGCTTTAGTGCTGGGTGTAAATCTAGTTACAACTAGAACCGGTGAAAACCTCAGCCAAGCAGCACATTCTTTATTATCAAAAATTGAGGCATCTTTACCCTTAGATCATGACTTGAAAATGGGCAATGAGTCGGTCGCCCTTGCACCCTATAGTTTCTATGATGAAAAAATTCGTAAAAATTGGGATGTGGTACACACAGCGATAAAAGACAAAACGCAATTACAACTGCATTATTTATCCTTAGATGATCAAGAATCGGACCGAGCTATTTTCCCGCTTGGATTGTTTTATTGGGGCGGAGTTTGGACGCTTGGCGCTTGGTGTTTTTTACGACAGGCGTATCGAAACTTCAGAGTAGATCGTATAGAAGATATTAGCATTTCAACTGACACCTCAGTCCTGCCCGAGCATGTATCGCTAACGGACTATGTTCAAGTGCAAAATTCACAACATTAAAACGTTACTGACAGTATGTTGTCAGTAGTGAAATGCATAATGCAGTTGATATTTAAACGAAGGGAATAATGATGCCCGACGAAAAGATGAATAAAGGCCGTTGCCGGTAAGGATTTGGCGAAAAATTCAGCTTCAATATAGAGCGCCCAAGCATGTACAAAAAGTTGAGAAAAATGGCCTTGTTTCATCAAGGACTGACCAAGCAGTATCCGTTTGGTCGAGGTAAAGAAACAAGCAAGAACGCATTGGAGCATCTTGGTTATGTACAGATAGATACGCTTGCTGTTGTAGAACGGGCACATCATCACACACTGTGGAGTCGGATACCCAATTACCAGTCCAATAACCTTAATCAGCTAGTGCGAGAACGAAGTGCATTCGAATATTGGTCTCACGCCGCTTCTTATTTACCTATGCGGGATTATCGTTTTAGCTTACCCAAAATGTTATCGATCAAACGGGGCGAATCAGGCCACTATAAGAATATCGATAAAAAACACATTGCTTATGTCTACGATCGCATTCGTATTGATGGGCCACAACAAGCAAGAAACTTTGAGTCAAACAGCGAAAAAAACGGTAAATGGTGGGATTGGAAACCGAGTAAACGGGCTCTGGAAAAACTCTTCATGCAAGGTGATCTGATGGTCACGGAGCGAAGGGGAATGGAAAAGGTTTATGATTTAACAGACAGAGTTCTACCAGACAATATTGATCTCAGAGAACCCTCCCCACTAGAATTTGCTGAATACTTGCTCAATACCTCAATGAGGGCGAACGGGTTTACTAGCCTTAAACAACTCACACATTTAAGGCCGGGGAGTCCACTTCGAAAAAACATTTTCTCGGTGCTACAACAAAAAAGACAAGAAGGCATCATCACGGAAATAAACATAGATAATCAAGCTGCTATTTATGCTTCTAGTGAATCTTTAGATAGCAGAATTAATATCAAACCCGGAAATTTAAAATTTCTTTCTCCTTTTGATAATGCGGTTATCCACCGTGAACGCGTTGAGCTATTATTTAACTTCAACTACCGGCTCGAATGTTATTTGCCGGCTGACAAGCGTCGGTTCGGTTATTTTTGTTTGCCTATACTCTATGGTGATCGGCTGGTAGGAAGGATTGATTGCAAAGCCCATCGCAAAACCGGCGTGCTTGAAATCATTCATCTACACCTTGAAAAGGCGATAAAAGATATCGACCATTTTCTTTTTTATTTTGCAAAGACGGCTTATGATTTTGCAAAATTTAACCAATGTCATTCATTAGAACTGAAGACAGTGACACCACAAAACCTACAAAAAAACGTTCAACGAGAACTAAGTAATTTTAATCTACGCCGTATCGAAACTTCAGAGTAGACCGTATAGAAGGTATGACGTTCGCAACTGAAATTTCAGCCATGCCCGAGCACGTTTCGTTGAGCAACTATATTCAGGAGCAAAAATCATAATGCTGACACCTTACTGACAGTATGTTGTCAGTAGTCATCGCCATAATGGAGCGAACGTTTACATAAAGGAACAAAAATGTCTGATGTAATTAATGCGAAAGGAAGTTGTCTGTGTGGCAATGTTCAGGTGTCGGTTCAACAGCAAAGCCCAAAAGTGGGTGTTTGCCATTGCTCTAACTGTAGAAATTGGACGGGAGGCCCTTTTGTTGGTGTGGATTGTGGAACCGATGTGCAGTTCACCGGTTCTCAGTCTATTTCGGCGTTTAAATCTTCAGATTGGGCTGAACGAGGTTTTTGCAATAACTGTGGCACGCACTTGTTTTATCGCTTTCTCGAATCACAGCAATACATAATGCCGGCCGGGCTGTTTGACGACGATCAGGCCTTTGAAATGGATCACCAGATCTTTATTGACGAAAAACCAAATTATTATAGCTTTATCAATAAAACAGACAATATGACCGGTGCTGAAGTGTTTGCCAAATATGCCTCAGCCGATGATTAAAGCTGACGTGAGAATAAAAGACTTAAAAGGCTTCGGTGAAAAAAGTGAAGAGATCCTTGCCAAAGTTGGTATTCACTCTGTGGATGAATTTATGGCGATTGACCCCTTCGAGCTTTATAAAAAGTTAAAAAAAACAGTGCCAAGAACAGGCTTGAATTCTATCTATGCCATTATCGGCGCTCAAGAAGATAAACATTGGCAGGTAATCGCTCGAGAGAAAAAGACCGAAATCTTATTCAGGCTTGATGATATGGGCTTGGCGCCTAAATCATCCCAAAAGAAAAAAGACAACGAATGACACCATGTACAGAATTTGCCGTATTTCGGGTCAAAAAAGAAAATATCGACCAAGTTATAGCCTTAAGTAAGCGTATATTTTCTGAAATGAATGCTGGAGGCGAAGTTATTACTGCTCATCAAGTATTAACTAAAACAGATGAGCCGGAACAAATTTGTTGGCATTTGACTTGGATTGATGCTGATACGGCCAAGGAAACCGTGGAGCAGTGGCCAACGTTTGCTAGCACGAAAGCGTTTCAAGCCCTGGTAGAGAAAGACATTTATTATGGTAATTTTGTCGAAGCGTTTTAACAATGGTTTGTGGAAGAAGGTTTTATTTAGACCTTAAATCGTTGCACCAACATATTTAATGCCGCCGCTAAGCGTGCCAATTCATCACTTGCAATTGATGTTTGATGTGCACCCTCAGCTGTTTGATCTGTCATGTCATTAATTTGAATAATATTTCGGTTAATTTCTTCAGAAACAGCACCTTGCTGCTCAGCTGCGGTTGCAATCTGACTGCTCATATCATTGATCTGCTGAATTAAGTTAGAAGTAAGAGTAAGTTGTTCTCCGGTTTCATCTGTTTGTTTAACCGCGTTATCTACCTGCTCTTGGCTTTTGAGCATCGATTTAACCGCATCTTTTGAACCTTGTTGTAATAGATCGATCATTGTTGATATTTCACCGGTAGCTTGTTGAGTTCGGCTGGCTAATGTTCTTACTTCATCAGCAACCACGGCAAAACCTCGACCTTGCTCACCTGCCCGAGCCGCTTCAATCGCGGCATTAAGAGCAAGCAAGTTTGTTTGCTCTGCAATACTACTTATCACGTTTAAAACACTAGATATATCAATACTACGCTGCTCTAACTGAGAAATAGATTTGTTGGTTTCTTCAATCGTTGTTGCTAATGCATGAATAAGAGATATGGTTTTTTTCATTAACTCAGCACCTTCACTGACATGAAGATTGGCTTCTTCAGAGTGCTGTGCCGTTTGCGTTGTATTCATGGCAACATTATTTACGGTGGCAACCATTTCTGTCATGGCAGAAGAAACCTGGATGGTTTCATTTTTTTGCACTTCAATGGCTTGGCTGGTTTTAGAGGTAATGACCGAGGTTTGTTCTGAGGCGGCGGCAATTTGGTTGCTGGCGTCAGTGACTTCGAGCAAGCTTTGTTGAAAGGTTTTCAGTAGATCATTAAGTGAGTCAGCGGCATCCCGTATTTCATCTGTACGATTTATCGTTAAGCGGCTGGTTAAGTCTAGTGTTGATGAAACGCGAGAGATGAATTGTGAAATATCTAAAATGGGATTAGCTAATAACGTAGAAAATTTGACTGCAACAATGACGGCAAACAAAACAATGGCAACAAGGATGAGCATGCCGGATAACCAGAGCGTTTTTGAAAGTTCATTGGCAGGTAAAAAGGCTTCAGCTTCATCAATTTCTGCTAATAAAGCCCAGTCTAGTCCAGGAATAGAGAGAGGAGAGTATGCCGATAAGACATTTATGCCACGATAATCGGGAAAAATATCAAACCCTTTTTTGCCTGATAATGCTGCTTTGCTACCCACCGTTTCTACCGGTTGTAGACCTAATGCGGTGTCTTTTTTATCAATTAAGGCAATGAGATCTGAATTAATCGCTTTATTTTGTCTTAATGCCTCTAGGTAAGCGGGCTTATCTTCCACTAAAAAACGACTTTCACTGCGAGATTTCATGTCGGGGCCAACCAAGTAGGTTTCGCCTGACTCCCCCAGTCCGGCCTGCGTCCACTGGCCATCAAACGTCATTATTTGGTTGATACGATCGACAGGCATTTGAAAAATCAAAACGCCTTTTTTAACCCCCTGATCAAAAATAGGCGCGGCGATAAAACTGGCAGCATCTTCATAAGAGGGTGTGTAAGGTGCGAAGTCGGCAATATAAGTATAGGTATTTTCTGTCGATTTATTGGCGGCTTTGAATGCCTGACCAATACCGCTATCGGCATAGGGACCATCTTTAAGCGACGTAGCATAATCGAGTTCTTTATAGACAGAGTAAACAATCATGCCGCTCCGTGAATCGACTAAGAAAATATCATAAAAGCCAAATCGGCTTAGGAAATCTCGTAGATAGGGGTGATATTTAGAATGATAAAAACTATATTGGGAGCCATCCTTAGCATTTGTTAACGCATCTTTTTCTCCGAGAGCCGCTGGGTTTTGGGCGATAAAGGTATTTTGTAATGCTAATGCATCGATATCAAGCTGACGTAATAAGGCATTTGAATCAAGCTGGGCATTTTCCCCATTTTTTTGACGATAGCGAGTGGCAAAGTCATTGTCATAATACTGCTTAAGTTGATTGGAAATGGCGTGCTTTTCAAGTTGATTTGATTCGTAAGCATAGGACTTTACGGCTTGGCTAAAATCGTTAACGGCGGTTGAGATAAGCGCTGAGTTTGATAGGTTTAATAATTGATGGTTAATGGTGGAAAAATAATCTTCTATCTGCTGTTTTTTGACATCTCTTAATGAAACTAGGCGTTGCTGAGAAGCTTCTTGTAATGCGGTATTGGCGTGATTGCTGGCGATAGAGTTGGTCAGCACAGCAGAGATAATTAGAGGTACAGCACAGAGTAGAACAGCGGCGAAAGTGATTTTTTGTTTTAAAGAAAGCGTCATTTGTAATCTCCTAGAAGTTACAAAAATTTAGCAATATCTTGCATCAATAATATCTAAATTATAGTATGTTTGTAAAGCCGTGCTTGATGTGTATAACTTTCTGATATTTAAATAAATTTTATTTTGTTTTCTAGCGGTAAAATGGAGCTGAAGTTGGTTAAAATAATATCATTAAGCCGACCATTAACTTAATGTTATTGATAATAAAATACGCCGATCTTAATTTTCCTAAGTAAAAACAAGAAAATGACTAAAAATACAGAATTTGCTAGCTATGTTGTTGAAATGACGCAGTCCATTGGCCCTGTTTATTCAAAACGGATGTTTGGCGGCCACGGCATTTTTTTAGAAGGTTTAATGTTTGGCCTGATTGCCGATAAAACGCTTTATTTAAAAGCCGACAAAGAAAGCAAAAATGACTTCACAGACTTAGGTTTAGAAGCGTTTTCCTATAATAAAAAAGGCAAAGCAATGAAACTATCCTATTTTCAGGCGCCAGAAGATGCGCTTGAAAACTTGGATGAAATGAATGTCTGGGCAAATAAAGCCTACGGCGTTGCTTTACGTGCAGCAGCTAATAAAAAGTAGTTTTTCTACTCACTTTTTTTCTTTTCCGAGAGTCTTCTTACAAACGAAATTGCGTAGGCATTTCGTCTGGCTTGCAACATCGGATCTGCAGAAGGTTCGAAGCCTGATGACAAGATCAGTGGATCAAAATTGATACGGTCACATTTTCCTTGCTCATCAGTGCTGAGAGACAGCACGTTGAGTTTTGCAGCTATAATTTTCTTGTGCTTACCTTCCCATGCTATTGCGGGGTTATCAATGACATCGTCAGCATTTGCAATGGTGACGACCATATCCCAAACGAGATCGTGGTCATTTAAGTTATGCTGCATATTCTCAAAGAAAAAGTCTTGTCCAGCCTCTATGACAATAGATTCATTTTGACTAGGAACAAAAGCCCACCTTATAGCGGTTTTGTCTCCATCATCATTGACGAGATAGAAACTGTTAACACTATTGTAAGTATGGCCTTCATAAGGCGTTAAATTCGTTTCTTTCTTAGACATATGTGCTGCAAAACGCTGTAACTCGACATTTCCTTTTTTAAACGCATTAACAGCGTCAGCACCTTGAGATTTTGCATACATTAGTTCGGCGAAGGCTTCTGGTGTCGCTACAGGGAAAAAGTCGAGCGTGTTCACAGCCATAATGTGTAGCTCATCCGATGGTGTTGTAATAGAGAGCCCCATTCCATATTTACCAGGTTTATTATCCGCAGCAAGGTAGCTCCCCCCCCCGTGAGATAGACGACCTATAACCTTTAATTCTTCACTAAATAGTTGGCTGTTAGTGAATTGTTTAATGCTTTCGTCGTGAGGTGTTAATGTTGCATTAAAGCAAAATCCTTTGGTGTGGTTGCGTCGTTTTCCTTCCGTTACGCCAAAAACATTCTCAAACGAATCAACGACATTAGGCATTTCTTCGGCACTGGCTACAGGTCCTTGGCTTAATAGCAATAAAGCACTCAAACTGATCATTTTTTTAATCATGGTTAAATCCTATTGAAGTAGTTGTTTAGTCGTAAAGGTAGATGGTCAGAGTGTTTTCTCTCGCTTTGCTATGCATCAATCAAGCGAGGCTGCATTTCCTGACCGTTACAGGTTCAGCATACATAACCTCTCGGGTTTTCTGCCAGCCACTCTTTATAAGTTTGGTGCAAGGTTAAAATGCTGGGTTCTTCATAAACCTTTCCTCTCATGAATTCAATCCATTCAGTCAGTGATGCAATATGTGTCTCTTCCATCTAATTCACCCTTGAAATTCTTGACTATAAGCCAACTTGATTAGTGGGCATATTATTAGCGGGCAAACTATAAGTCAACTAAATATTTGAATGTTTGTTGATTTGCAGGCAAGATTGTCGTTTTCAAAGACTTTGGAGAGACTCAATTGTCTGTCGCCAAATTAGATAAACAGCTGTGTTTTGCGCTTTATTCTGCATCAAGTCAGCTAACCAGTATTTATCGACCCTTGCTCGAGCCTTTGGATCTGACCTATACACAATTTATTGTGCTCATGACCTTGTGGCAACAAGATGAGATCTCAATCAGCCAAGTAGCGGCAAGGACAGGGCTGAGCAAAGCAACCATGACGCCGCTATTGAAGCGCTTGGAACAAAAGCGTCTTATTCATCGAAAAGTGCTTGTGGATAATGAGCGTCAAAAGAGCATCGTCTTAACCGAAGCAGGGCGCGCCATATCTCTACAAAGTGCTGAAATCACTAATAACGCCTTTTGTGCAACGGGCTTAACTGAACAAGAAGCCAGTGACATGATTGCGCTTTGCCATAAACTTGTGAGTCTTTCCTCGTAGCAGTAATTCGGCCGCTTTCGACTGTGAGTTCAACCGGTCGACGCAACACACTCTCTTTAGAGTAAAAGGTTGGAGTGTTGAATATGACTTATCGAAAACGACGGTTTACTCAAAGGTCGGTGTTCACCCCGAAGCGGTCAACTGAGACAATTGTTCTGATAATCAGAACCGTATAAAACATAAGGAATTGTATGAAACCGTATAGAGAGCAACCTAACCAGTGCATAAATTAAATCTAAAACCAGTTTATGGATGGGGATGGTTTTTAACCGAGGGACCCAGTATAGATGTTCCCTCTGAATTCGTCCTTTGTACAATAGAAGAAGATGAATCAACAATATCAGGGACAATAGAAGCACCCCATCAGTACGAAAATAAAACTGTAGTACTCACAGTCAGAAGTGAGCATGAAGGAATTACACATTACAATGTATTGGTATATGATTCGTCGAATCAAGTTGAATTAACTGGTTTTGCTGAGTTAATAAATTAGAACGTAAAAACAACCATGGCTCATAACAAATCATTCAAAAATGACCGCCAAAAAATGGAGAAATCTTAACTCAACCGTTAAACGAATGGCCGCTTTTGGCACATAGCTGACGCCTAGTTATATCTTGAACTACGTCTCCGACGAGAGTTATTTGTTGGTTCGCGCGCTTTATTGCCACTCGGCTTAAGACCTAAGCTGATTATGCCTTATGAGTTATAATACGCATCGCTAGGTCTTTGTAAGTGTCGCCCTAATCGCACGCTTCACACCGTTCATTTAATTTATAGACAAGGTTTCGTTAAAGTGGATTTTGATATACAAACAGTCGCTATTATTGTTGTCATTGCGATTGTAGCTTTTGGGTTTAAAAAACTAATTGCTGCAGAAGATAAAAAAAATGAGGCTGATGCCCCAGTGTTAAGAGATAGTGATACTCGACCAGGTGACCAAGGTCGTAAAACTAAAAGAGAAACGTCTTAAATAAAAAAGCCCAAAACAAACGTTTTGGGCTTTTTTTAACACTTTTGACGATTTTTACGGAAGTTAACTAATGTTACTTGTTATTTCCTGAACTACGTCTACGTCGAGAATTAGTTGCTGGTTCACGTCTCGGTGTTTGAGATCTATTGCCACTCGGTTTATGACCTTGGGCATTGCCGCCTGAACGTTGTCCATCGCGATGACCTGCGTGTGGTTTTTTCGGCTTTTTAGCTTTCTTCGGTCGTTGTTGTCTTAAACGTGATAGCGGTACATCGTGAGTGGGTTCAAAACCATCAATTAGTTTACGAGGCAATAATTCACCGATCAGGTTTTCGATATCAGATAGTTGTTTGATCTCATCGGCACATACCAATGAAATCGCTTCGCCAGACGATCCTGCTCGACCTGTTCGACCGATGCGATGCACATAATCTTCAGGGATGTCAGGTAAATCAAAGTTGATCACATGAGGAAGTTGGTCGATATCTAAACCACGTGCGGCAATATCGGTGGCGACAAGCACTTGGATTTTACCGGATTTAAAATTAGCCAGTGCTTTGGTGCGTGCCCCTTGGCTTTTGTTGCCGTGAATGGCGGCAGCAGTGAGGCCAACAGCTTCAAGTTTTTTGGTGAGTTTGTTCGCGCCATGTTTGGTGCGGCTAAAGACTAAAACTTGGTGCCATTGATTGTCATTAATTAAATGACCTAGCAATTCGATTTTTTTCTTTTTGTCGACCGGGCAAATCCAGTGATCGACGGTTTCAACCGTGGTATTGGGTGAGCTGACCGATACTTCGATAGGGTTATTAACCAAACCTTTGGCTAAGTTGCGGATATCGTCGGAGAATGTCGCCGAAAACAGTAAGTTTTGACGCTGTTTTGGTAAAAAGCGGATTATCTTTTTAATGTCGTTAATGAAACCCATATCCAACATGCGATCAGCTTCATCGAGGATTAATACTTCAAGTTGACTAAATTTAACGGCATTTTGGTTATACAGATCGAGCAACCTACCCGGCGTGGCCACAAGCACATCAACACCGCGGCGAAGACGCATCATTTGTGGATTAATTTTTACACCACCAAAGACAACGCTTGAGCTGATTGGTAAGTTTTTAGCATAGTTGTTAACACTTTCACATACTTGAGCCGCAAGCTCACGAGTGGGTGTTAATACCAATGCCCGCACTTGATTGGCATGAACTTTATTGTCTGATTCAGATAAACGTTGTAATAAAGGCAGGGTAAAACCAGCTGTTTTTCCTGTACCTGTTTGTGCGGCTGCCATCACATCTTTGCCAGAAAGTACGGCAGGAATAGCTTTTTCTTGGATAGGAGAAGGGGTGTCGTAACCTTGTTCGGCAACAGCCTCAAGGATAGCAGGGGATAGGCCTAAATCGGCAAAGGTCATAAATGTTGTCTCTTAATATATAGCGGTAAAGCAGGGGGGGATAATCGAGAAGAAAGCGTAAAATATAGTTCGCTTTTATGCTTTTGGATTAAATCGTTCGTTAATTATACGTTTATTAAAGTGTTGCCATCGCTTTAATTGCATAAAGAAGCACAAAATTGGTGCAACGGATGTTACACACAAGAGTAAATCAGCGAGTAGCAGCCGAAGTGCTACTCGCTATTTGATTAGGCGTTAGCTAGTTCATTTGCCAGTTTACGGCTAGTGGCAAAGTCAGTTTTACCACTGCCAAGCATTGGCACATCATCGACTGAAAAGATATTGGCAGGCAGTAACAATGCCGGCATACCTGCATCGATCAGTTGTTGTTTAATGATTTGAGGATCGTGTTCGCCTTCTAATAATAAAATGACTTTTTCACCTTTTTTCTCATCCGGTAAGTTGATGGCGACCAAAGGTAACTCTGGTGCCGCTAATGCTGTTCGAACACGCTGCTCAACATCACCTAAGCTGATCATTTCACCGGCGAGTTTGGCAAAACGAGAATAACGATCAACGATAGTTAGGAAGCCATCGGCATCCAGTTTTCCTTTATCACCGGTTTTATACCAACGAACATCATCAATGTCGGCAATGACGTCATCGGTTTTTTCAGGATTATTGAGATAGCCTTTCATGATCTGGGTGCCACCTATTAAGATCAGGCCTTCTTCATCGACATCCAAAGTTTCCATGGTGTCCGGATCAACGATGCGGAACGTAGAGCCGGGTAAGGCCAAACCAATGGTGCCTGGTTTATTACCTTTTTGAACTTTCCAAGATTGGGTGCTGAGGTAATCAGGAATATTCACCCCTGCAACAGGTGTGGTTTCAGTACAGCCATAGCCTTCTAAGATTGATTTATGGAAGCGACCTTCAAAGAGTTCGCGTATTTCTGGATTCAGTTTCTCTGCTCCTGCCACGACCAGACGTAAACTGTCAAACATCATCGGTACTAGTTTGCGGTTGCGACTGTAGAGGCGCAGGAAGGTCGCGGTGGCACATAGCATGGTGGCACGGTATTTCGCGACACCTTTACCGATGGCAACGGCATCTGTCGGGTCGGGATGACAAACAACAGGTATGCCTTCAATCAACGGCATAAAGCAGGTCACAGTTAGGCCAAATGCATGGAATAACGGCAAGGTCGCCATGATGGTATCGTCATCACGGATATTCAAAACATCGGCGATCTGTTTTAAGTTGGCCATGATGTTTCTATGACTTAACATAATGCCTTTAGGTGAGCCTTCACTACCGGATGAAAATAGTATTGCAGCTGTGTCTTCTAATTCACGGCGTTCACAATAAAGCCATTTTAGACTACGGGCTGGTAATAGAGTGACCAAGGCCATTGTGCTCAAACGTTGAGGCATCGTGATTTTTTTAGCGAGATCTTCGAGGTAGATCACCTTTAGAGGTTTTAACAACGGTGCGAAGTCCATGCCTTTAGCCGCGAGACGTTTCACAAACTGTCTTGAGGTTACGACTGTTTTAATTTCAGCTTGCTTGATCGCTGAACTGACGGCTTCACTAGATGCAGTGTAGTTCAGGTTGACGACAGTTTTACCAGCCATCAGGGCGGCCATATTGCTCATAGCACCAGCCGTCGTTGTTGGCACTAATAATCCTAAGTTCTGACCGTCCGTGTGTTTGAAAAAACGGCTAAATAATAAGGTGCCGGTTAATAAGCGACGATAACTGATCGGTTTACCGGTGGCTTCAGTAATGGCCCAGTCACCGGAGGATGATTTAGCGGTATCAATAAAGGCGGACGCTAAGCTGGACAGGCTATTGGTATAACTTTTCCACGTGTGAATGGATAATTCGAAGACTTTTTGTTTCACGGCTGCAGCGTTACTCGCCGATGGTAATTCTTGGCCAAATGCGACGATAACATCACGTTTTAAACCGTGGCGACGATTTTCTTGGATGCGTGAGCTAGAGCGGGAAAAGCGACTACCCCATAAGCCACGTAAATAGAACGGAACAATTGTCGCATTGGTGCCATCAATCGATTTTTCAAAGCCCCGTTTAAATTCACCTAATTGGCCTGTGTGGCTGATCATACCTTCAGGGAATAGACATACCACTTCGCCATTTTCTAAGTAATGTTTTACTTGTTCTAAGGCCTCTTTGCTTTTAGTGGGCGAAATAGGGATCACGCCAAACATATCTAAGAACCATTTTAGATACCAACGTTCGTAGATTGCACGCTCCATGACAAAATGAACACGGCGAGGACAGGCGATTTGAATCATGCCCCAGTCTAACCAGCTGATATGGTTGCCAAGTAGCAACATGCCTTGGCCTTCAGCCGGAATATTGTCGATGCCTTGGACCTGAATTCGGTACTTTCCTTTTATTAAGGCAGAGATCAGAATTCGAACTAAGGCTTGCGGCAGGGTGCGAATGGCGTGAATTGCTCCGATAATACCTATTACTGCTAATAGCGTGAGTAACCACTTCTCATCGTAGTTGGCCAAGGAGAATAAGACGGTCATAGATAGACCAAATAACATGGCGATATTTTGAATAAAGTTATTGCCGGCTAATACTTTGCCGAGTTTTTCTTCGGGGGCATAAAACTGAATCAAAGCATTAAGGGGAATAATCATTATTGAGCCACTTAAACCAAAGGCAAAGAATATTAATGCAGCACTGCTTAGTGATTCGACATTCATAAGTAGGGTTAAGCTGATGGCAAAACCGATAGCCCCAATCGGTACGAGACCGAGATTAATATGGTTACGAGATAGGTAACCGGCAATCATCGAACCGGCCATAATGCCGATGCCGGTTAATGCCATCACCGACTGGATCACAAAAGTATTGCTTTCGTTCATGGTAGATTCGGCAAAAGACGGGAATACGGCCAATAACACTTGGCTGACGGTCCAGAAAACGGAAATGCCAAAAATAGAGTGCAAGATGCTTTTTTGAGACCACAATTCACGCACATTTTCTTTAATAAGCTGGCCCTTAAAATAAGCTTTTATATCAAAATGTTGTTGAGCATCACCAGCAGGGGTTTCAGGTAAACGTTGAGCAAAAATTGCTTCGATAATTGAGCCGATCACTAATAGCCAACCAAGCGGGGCAATGATTTGAATGATGGCCTGAGGATCGGCTGTGTTGATATTGTGGCTGGCAAGAATGTTTTCAAACATCAAAGAAAACATGACGATGCCACTTAATATGGCAATCATTGATACCGATTGAGTCCAGCTATTACCTTCACTTAACTTATCACTGCCTAGTAAATCACGGATATAACCGTACTTAGCTGGCGAATATAGGGCACTTTGGATTGCAAGAACAAAGGTCATGGCAAAAGCGAGATAAAACCAACCTTGGTAATAGCTGAGGGTGATGATTAAGGTGACTAATACGGCAAAGCGTGCAGCCCAACGCATGACGATAGGTTTTTTGAAACGATCTGAGATAAACCCTGCTGGGCTAAACAATAAGATAAAGGGAATCAGGATAAGACCGTTCACTACAGCGGTTAATATGACTTGTTCTGGGCCATCAAAGGATTTGAATAAGGTATTTTGAACAATGATCTTGTGGCCTAAATCAACAAAAGCATTGATAAAGGCGACAGCGATAAAGGCAAAAAAACCTTTCACCTTGAATAGTTTAAGCATGTCTTTCTCCTTGACTGGTCCAACCTTGAATAAAATTATTCATTAAACAATTAACGGCTTGCTCTGCTGATTGCAGATCACCATCAAATAATTTTCCTTTTAACATTAATACTGCAATGCCATGAATGCCGCTCCATAAAGAGTTGGCGGTAACGGTAAGATCATTTTCAGAGCATGTTGGTTGTAACTCGGTTAAGGCAACTTTAACCAAATTAAATAATGCATCAATATTGTTAAGCAACTCTTCGGGGCGCTGCTCTGGATTTGCTGCACGGTGCTCAAACAATAAGTGCCAAAGCTCGGGCTGTTGGTGGGCAAATCTAAGATAACAATAGCCATAGTGCTTAAGACGGTTTCTTGCATCATGTCGTTGTTGTTGTGACATTTGTAATTGCAGACGGCTTAATGTGCGAGAGTTTAATTGCATAACCAGATCATCAAAGTTGTTGAACACTTGATATAAGGTGCCGGCCGAGTATCCGATCTCTTGTGCGACTTTGCGTGTCGATAAGCCATCGACACCGTCTCTACTAATGATACTTTCACTGGCAAGTAAGGCCATTTCTCTTAGTTGTTCTCGTGAATGATCATTACGTCTTGCCATTGAAGTTACCGCTCTTTAATTAATCGGTGATTAAAATAAATATTAAACAATGTTCAGAATAGTAATTAAACAACGTTCAATTAGCAAGAAAGTATTTTTGTTGATGTCTATCTGTTTGAAATTAAAGCTTAGTTAGACTTTTTAAGGAATTTGGTTAAAAGCACAATACGTGTGCCATTGACTCGACCTTCGATATGCTCTGGGTTATCTGTTAAAGAGATGTTTTTAACAACGGTGCCGCGTTTAGCCGTAAAGCCCGC
Source organism: Methylophaga sp. 42_25_T18 (assembly GCA_002163085.1). Taxonomy (GTDB): domain Bacteria; phylum Pseudomonadota; class Gammaproteobacteria; order Nitrosococcales; family Methylophagaceae; genus 41-12-T18. Next base: position 337,238 of record MAAJ01000001.1, read on the forward strand.
ACCTTTCACATCAAGATCTTTAATTAAAGTGACAGAGTCACCAGCAACAAGGGGTGTGCCGTTGCTATCTTTGGAAGCAACAAGGTCTTCAGTGTCAGCTGATGTTGTGGCTTCAGCCCATGTTTGAACATCGTCTTCCAGGTAGAGCATATCAAGTAGGTCTTGCGCCCAGTTTTCTGAATCTAGACGTTTTAATAAACGCCAAGCCATAACCTGAACCGCAGGAACGGGTGTCCACATGCTGTCATTGAGGCAACGCCAATGGTTGGCATTTAGTTCTGCATTGTCGACGAATTGATTTCGACAGGTGTCACAAGCAAGAATTGCGTGGTCCGCATCAGCTGTATCAACGGGAGGAACGTTATAGGTTTTTAAACCTGATTCTGAACTACAAAGCTCACATTTTGAGTTGCTACGCTGTAGTAAAGTTTGTTCTATGCTCATGAATGACTTGCCTTGATGTGAAAATGTCAGAGTGAAATCAGCATAATTATCTCATGTGACGGTATTTTTCGTATATGCCAGTCAACATCTGAATGTTATTATTAGCTGAAATAATTATAAAAGTTTAGGAGAGAAAAAATGAACAATACAAAAGCAGTGATAGCTGTGCTTGTTCATGTGGCCCTTATTGTTTTTGTGGTTCTTGCGATCTGGCCGGCATTAAAGAGCGGTGATACTGATCGATATCACACTAAGACGGCGGGTGTTGTTATTCAGCCCGTAGTAGAAGAGATTGACGTGCCCGCGATGACTGAAACTATTGATATCGTGACGGAAGAAGTCGAGATGCCGGTAGATGTAGAAGTTGTAACAGAACAGGTTGAAGTAGTAGAAGCTGCAATGGAAGAGGTTGTTGAGCCCGTTGCTTCAGCAGACAAACCAGTGATGGGAGGCGGTCAAGTGCATATTGTGACTGCACAAGGTTTGAAATATGAACCATTGGTCACCGTGATTGCAATAGGAGACACCGTTGCTTGGGAGAATATGAGCAGCCACGATACGCAAGCCATAGAAGGTCTGGTACCGGGAGGCTCTGAAAGGTGGCATTCAAGCATGGGTGAAAATTTCCAACGTACCTTTACGCAAGAGGGTATCTATATTTATAAATGTACGCCTCATTGGGGAGCGGCTATGGGTGGTGTAATAATCGTAGGAAACCCAGTTAACCTAGAGGCAATCAAAGCTGCAACCGCGAAAGGTGCTGCTAAACGATTGGTGAAAAAAGCGATAAAAGCTGCTGAAGAGATGCCTGAAGCAGAAGATAGCGGTGCGACAGCAGAAGTAATGGAAGTAGTAACGGAACAAGTTGAAGTGGCAGAAGCTGTTGTTGATGAAGTCGCTACCGAAGCCGTTGCTGTAGAAGCGGCGGTTGCAGAAGAGGTTGTTGTAGAAGAAGTTGTTGTAGAAGAAGTTGTTGTAGAAGAAGTTGTTGTAGAAGAAGTTGTTGTAGAAGAAGTTGTTGCAGAAGAAGTTGTTGCAGAAGTAGCGGCGGTAGCAACACCTGCAACTGGTGGTGGCCAAGTGCATATTGTGACTGCACAAGGTTTGAAATATGAACCATTGGTCACCGTGATTGCACTAGGAGACACCGTTGCTTGGGAGAATATGAGCAGCCACGATACTCAAGCCATAGAAGGTCTGGTACCGGAAGGCTCTGAAAGATGGCATTCAAGCATGGGTGAAAATTACCAGCGAACCTTTACGCAAGAAGGTATCTACATTTTTAAATGTACGCCTCATTGGGGAGCGGCTATGGGGGGGGTAATCATCGTAGGTAACCCGGTTAACCTAGAAGCAATTAAAGCTGCAACTGTGAAAGGTGCTGCTAAACGATTGGTGAAAAAAGCGATAAAAGCTGCTGAAGCAATGTAATTATTGGCACGCACTTTAAGTACAAATCTAACCCCTTGTCCTGCTGTAGGTCAGGGGGTTACTTTTATGAGAATAAATTATGACTGAACAAACATTTATCAAAGGCAAAGATCGCGACCTAGAGTCGACCATTGCCACTATGCAGGCCAAATTGAAGTCATTTGGTTTTGATATCGAAGAAGCTTCTTGGTTAAACCCGATAAGCAATGTGTATTCAGTGCATATTAGAGATAAAAGCTGCCCATTAATGTTTACTAATGGCAAAGGCAGTAGCGAAAAATCATGTTTAGCCAGTGCCCTTGGTGAGTATTTTGAGCGTTTAAGTTGTAATTACTTTTTTGCTGACTTTTATTTGGGTGAAAAACATAGCAGCAGTGACTTTGTGCACTACCCTGATGAACGTTGGTTTGATGCTACGGGCGAGCAAATGCCGGAAGGTTTGATGGATGAATCCTTATGGACACATTTTGATCCTAATAATGAGCTCACACCAGCGAGGTTATTTGATATTAACTCTGGCACGGGTGAGCGTGGGATCTGTGCAGCGCCCTATCATCGGGTAAAAGATGGCAGGTCCATTTATATTCCGATCAATCTGATTGCTAATATCTTTGTGAGCAATGGCATGTCAGCAGGTAATACCAAGAACGAGGCACGTGTTCAGGGCTTATCAGAAGTCTTTGAACGTTATGTGAAAAACAAGATCATTGCTGAAGGAATTTGTTTGCCGGAAGTGCCTGCAGAAGTCATCGCGCGGTTCCCAAAAATTCAGGAGGCGTTAACCGAGCTGGAAGGACATGGTTATGGGCTACGGGTAGCTGATGCATCTTTAGGTGGTCAATTCCCGGTTATGAGTGTGACGTTGATTAATCCTAAGGATGGTTCGGTGTTTGCCTCATTTGGGGCTCATCCAAGCTTCGAAGTAGCATTGGAGCGAACCGTTACCGAATTATTACAAGGGCGAGGCTTAGATCAATTAGATGTTTTCCATCCGCCGACCTTTGATTTAGACGAAGTCTCATCGCCACAAAATCTAGAAATGCACTTCATAGATTCTAGTGGTTATATTTCCAATGACTTTTTCCGTAAAACACCGGATTTTGAGTTTAATGATTGGGATCACGATGAAGCAACCGCAGATGAGTTTGAATATTTAAGTAATAAAATCCATGAGCTGGGTTTTGATATTTATATTTCAGATTATGAACATTTAGATGTCTATGCTTGCCGTATCTTAGTGCCGGGCATGTCAGATATTTACCCTGTGGATGAATTAGTCTGGGAAAACAATAACGAAGGCGCATTGTTTCGTGAAGATCTATTAACACTTAAAGATGGTGATCCAGCTAAGTGGAAAGATATATTAGATCGTCTAGAGGAGGGAGGTTATCACGATCAAACCTTGGTGGCTCAGTTTATTGGTTTAGCGCCTGATCCTGGCACTTTATGGGCTCAAGTTCGCCTCGGTGAAATCAAAACGATGTTGTCTCTGGCCTTGCAAGACGAACAAGCATTGGAATGGATAGATTGGTGCCTAGCATTGGATCAGGGCAGTGAAGAATCATTGCGACTCAATCGCTGTGTGAAAGCCTTGTTAGAAATTAAGTGGCAAGATGGCCGAGACTACGCTGACTATGAGGAAGGCTTGGCGTTGATGTATGGCCAACAAAATGTAACGGATGGCATCGCCATCGTGGAAGCTAAGACCGTATTCCATAACTTACATTGTCCAGGTTTAAGCCTAGAAGGCTTTGAGCGACACAATATGTTGTTAGCCGGCTATGAAAAACTACAACAAGCGAAAAGAAATAATTGGAAGTAAGTGCCTATAAAGTAATGAGATTTTATTGATTTGAAGAAAAGCCATCAATATTCATTAACATCTTTATAAAAATTACTGTATTCTTTCTCGCTTCTTCAGCTATCAGGCTTTTATCTTAAGCCTTGGTTGGGATGGTGTGGAGCGGTAGTTCAGCTGGTTAGAATGCTGGCCTGTCACGCCGGAGGTCGCGGGTTCGAGTCCCGTCCGCTCCGCCAATTTTTTCTTGTTTATCTCGATATTTTCTTATCGTTTTCATCGAAGTTTTGTGACAAATTTTTAGTTGGTGTATTTACACCAGCTTGACGTCCGTGTCGGTTCGATTTAGAACTTGGCAAGCAAAGATGATCGAACTTCAGCTTGATAACTAATGCTTGGTTTATGAACGCGTCAGCGCTCGCTTTTCCAAAGCGGCTATTCTTGCTTCTATCGGCGGATGTGATGAAAATAACGCCATAATCCCACCTTTGTCATTAATACCAAAAGCAGCCATTTGTTCTGGTAATGCTGCAGGCTCTACTTGACCAAGGCGTTTAAGCGCATTGATCATATTTTGATGTCCAGCCAAGTCAGCACCGCCGGTGTCGGCAATAAACTCACGTTTTCTTGAAAAGTACATCACAATGGTTGATGCGAGTATGGATAAGATAACTTGAGAGACCATTACAGTAATAAAGTAGCCGATGCCATGGCCTTGATTATTTTTTAAGATCACACGGTCGACAATGTGGCCGACAACACGCGATAAAAAGACGACGAAGGTATTAACAACACCCTGAATCAACGCCAAAGTCACCATGTCTCCATTGGCAATATGGCTCATTTCATGGCCCACTACTGCTTCAACTTCCCCTTGCGACATGTTATCTAACAAGCCTTGAGATACAGCCATAAGCGCCTTGTTTTTACTAGCGCCTGTTGCAAACGCATTCATTTCTGGTGATGGGAAAATGGCAACTTCAGGCATTTTGATACCGACAATTTTTGCCTGCTTTTCAACCGTGCTTATTAGCCACTTTTCAATATTAGTTGTTGGATTGGTAATGACGACCGCACCAGTCATACGTTTGGCCATCCATTTTGAGATCAACAATGAAATGAATGAACCACCAAACCCTATGACACCGGAAAGTATGACCAAGGCCTGAATATTAAGGTCTGAACCATTTTCAGCTAAGATGCTGTCAACACCTAGCAACCTCAACGTAATGCTCAGCACCACCATAATGGCGATATTGGTCAAGATAAATAACATTATTCGTTTCATTTTTTTTCCTATTAACTGTTTAACAAATATGAACTGAGCATATTTATTAACCTATGCAGCGTAGCCACACTTCTATAGCAATCATGATACAGCAGACACGGATTGAAATCTCTCGACTTAATGGCTGTACGGTTCGGTTATGACCCTAGCGATCATATGGGGCACCGCTAAAGAACGGAGGTACTTTAAATAGCCTAACTGTCGCTAATGTGCCAAAAGCGGTCACTCGTTTAATGACCCCAGTCTATATTTTAATATAGACAAATGGCACTTAAACCCCTTTACCTTCACGACAGTGCTGGTTTGATTCTGGCCATAGGTAGCGGTAAGTACGTTTCTAACCTACACCCATGATTTATATAATATATTCAAATAATAATTTAACTTTTATCCCCTTCTGGAACTCTAAAAATATAGACTTACAACAGATTAAGTAACCTATTTGTAGTTAATGCTTAAATACTCTATATTTAGATTTACGTTACCGCCCCCCAAAAAAAGGGCCGATAACGGCAAGTCTCGAAGGTCATAGTATGAACCGCAAGTCCACCAGATTGAGCTGGAGAACAAAAAGTGATTACGGATATTGATGAGAACAAGCAGATAAGAAATGAACTGAAAAAAACCTATAAAGAACTCCAAGAAATAATTAAAGAAAAGGAGCAGGCGGAGAAGTTTAATAATCTCATCTTTGAAAGTAACCCAGATTGTATTTTTGTAAAAGACACTGAGTTCAGAATAGCGTTAGCCAATCAAAATTTCATCAATCTGTATCCGAAAGAAAAACAAGATAAAGTGATTGGTTATACAACGTTAGAAGAGTATCGCCCTGATGAAGTTGATATGTTTCTGGAAATGGATAAAAAAGCATTCTTTGATGGCTTTTCAGAAACGATAGAGACGATAACTTTTCCAGATGGTATTTGTAGGACGCTACACACAAAAAAGATACGTTTCGAAGGTGTTAATAATGAGCAATATATACTGGGTATTGCTACAGATGTGACTGAAAGAAAGGAGATGGAAGAGAGGCTCATAAAGGCAAAAGAACTTGCAGAGTCTGCTAACAAGGCTAAATCAAAATTTCTTTCCTCCATGAGTCATGAATTTCGTACTCCATTGAATACTCTACTTGGTTTTTCACAATTATTAGCCATGGATACTGAACATCCGCTAACTCAAGACCAATTAGAGTCACTATCCTATGTAATAAATAGCGGTCAACAATTATTAAGGATGATTGATAACGTACTTGATTTCTCAAAATTTGAGACAAGTAATTTGGTCCTCACTATTGAAGATATTGATGTCAATACACTTATCACTGATGTCTGTCACATGCTTCAATCTCAAGCAGATACACAATTCATTACATTAGATAATCAGGCCCCTGAGGACTCATCTCCTCTTGTAATAACTTCGGACCGTCAAAAGGTCACGCAAGTGCTACTGAACATTGTAAGTAATGCCATTAAATACAATAATGGAAAAGGGACTATCAGTTTATCAGCCCATAAAACCAATGATGGCAAAGTAAGGTTATCTGTCAGTGACACAGGTGATGGTATTCCACAGAAGTCATTTCCTGCCTTATTTGAACCATTTAATCGCTTAGATAAGGAAAATTCAGCCACCGAAGGTACGGGTATTGGCCTGTCTATTTGTAAACAGTTGGTCGAATTCATGGATGGTGAAATTGGCATGTTTCAGAATCCAGAAAAAGGCATGACCTTTTGGGTTGAGTTTGAGCAGGCTTAGACCTTCAGTATTAAATTTCCTCCTCTTCACTGTCATGCCAGATCGTTCAGACCTCAGTTTATCTATATCTGTGGATGCACTTTCTTCTGATTTTAACCAATCTAACTGTCCGCTTTGGGCTGGAAGCTGCCCTTTGAAACGACCTGTCACTAACGGACTTTATGGGCAATTATCCAACACAATACATTCATTAAATTAAGCTATATACGTAAGCAAAAGTTTATTTTGGGAGGGTGTTGAGGTACTCTCGAAAGCAATTTTACAGTGATGTTCATTTGTTAAGAGGGAAAAAAGTGGCGATACAAATTATAGGTGCAGGCCTAGGCCGTACTGGAACGACGTCGTTAAAAGTAGCGTTGGAAATGTTACTGAAAGCGCCTTGTTATCATATGGTGAACATTGCCGACCACCCCGATCATATCGCGCAATGGCACGCTGCATCACAGGCTGATACCCCTGACTGGGCGTCTTTATTTCGTGGTTATTCTGCGGTGACTGATTGGCCGGCGACCGCATTTTACAAAGAGTTGATGCAGGCGTACCCGGAAGCAAAAGTACTATTGTCTTTTCGTGATTCGGCAGCGTGGTTTAAAAGTTGTCAGGATACGATCTTTCCTAAAATTCTATCTACACAGGGTGAGTGGGGCGAGATGATTCGTTCCGTCGTTTTTAATACTTTTTGCAAAGATTTGGAAGATCGCGATAGCTGCATCACTGCTTATGAAAGACATAACGAGGAAGTGAGACGTTATGTGCCTGTTGAACGTTTAATTGAGTGGCAACCAGGGGATGATTGGCTGCCACTTTGTAATGGCTTAAACCTGCCCGAGCCGGGAGAGGTCTATCCTTATATCAATAAAACAAAAGACTTTTTAGCACGTAGTTAAGCAGTGATTAACGCATTTTGTGTAATTTCACATAGGCTGCCGGTGTGATTTTAAAGCTTCTTTTAAAGGCGATAATGAAGTTTGATGTGTGATTATAACCAGCTTGGTATGCCACTTCGCCAATGCTTAAGTCTTCAAGCAGTAAGGACTTTTTTGCAATATCCATGCGACGCTGTTTTATGTAGAGCGACACCGTCATACCATAATTTTTCTTAAATTTACGCTGAAGCGTACTGACACTCATATTAAGGTCTTGAGCAATTTCAGTCAGTGAATTTAACGTAGTTATACTGTTATCCATTGCAGCTTTCAGCGATAAACTGGTACTCCTAATTCCGATGCTTTTCTCACTTTGTTCATATTTTACTTGTCGATACACTTCATCAAGACAAATAGCCAAAAGCTCCATCGTGAGATGTTCGGAAGTTAGTTTTTGAGCAAGTGTTTTTTCATTATTGAGTCGTATTAGTGCTTCTGCCTTTGCGATAGCACTTTTCCCTGGCTGCCAAGAATAGACATCTTGCTGATGAAAAATCTCTGTTATGACTTGGTGATCAGCTGCAGTTTGGCAGCGACTGGTTAACCATTGCTGCTCAACAAAGATATTAAGTTTTCTGACATGCATGCCTGCACTCATATGACGGGTCAGAATTTCATTAGCATCATTTACAATGATTGAGCCTTGTACGGCTTGCCCCTTTTCTTTGCTTAAGCGGTATTTTTTATTACCAAGGGAGTAATCAATTTCGCCAGAAAATAAAAAATTAAAGCTGATACCTGAAGGTAGCTCACTAGAAATATTGGCATCTTGCTCTTCTACGGCATCAGTAGCATGCGTTGTCAGGCCACTTTGAAAAGTATCGTAACGAAACTGACCAGACATAATCGGAGAAAGGCCTCCGGATTTATCCGCCTGTTGAACAAAGCTCGGCGTTGAATTCAAGGGTTGAATGTCCTTTATATAAATCTCTTGTTCTAACATGATTATCAGTTCAACCCCTGTTGACGTAAATTCATAACAGCTTGCTATCTAGTAATAGCACACTAAACTACTGTTTCCAATAAAAATGATATTATAAACAAGAATCATTATCATTTAAATAGCCTTTCATATATGCAAGGTGGGAATTAGTTGTTAGGAGACTGTAGTGTTTGAAAAATCAAAGTTAATAAAGAGGACGGTGGTGGCTGTATTAGTCGCTTCTGCTGTGGGAAATAGCTATATCGCATCTGCGGAAGAAATAGAGAATCAAGCCAATGAAAATGCTACATCTCTTGAAACCATCAAAGTATTGGGAGCGCCAGAAAAGGGCTTCAATGTAGCGATGACCGATGACATGATTGAAAAGACACAAGCCTCAAGCTTGCAAGATCTTTTCCGTCATGAGCCTTCTATAACAGTGGGTGGCGGTTTGCCTGTCGCGCAAAAAGTGTATGTACGTGGTTTGGAAGATACCTTATTAAACGTTACTATCGATGGCGCGACACAAGCGGGTTATATCTACCATCACCAAGGCCGTATTAATGTTGAGCCTGAACTAATCAAAGAAGTTGTAGTAAAAGCCGGTGCGGGTAATGCGACGGATGGTGCCGGTGCTCTTGGCGGTGCGATTCACATTAAACTAAAAGATGCTAAAGATATGGTTCGTGATGGTCAGCGAGCAGGTGCGTTACTGAAAACAGCGTTCCACACCAATAATGATATGTGGAAAAAGCATGTCAGTCTTTATGGCATGCTAACAGATGACTTTGGTGTGTTGGCGAGCTTCACGGCTAATTATGCCAGTGATAACTACGAAGATGGAAATGGTGATGAAGTCGATTACACCAAGATTGACCAACAAGATGTACGTATCAAGCTAAGTGGTGATATTGCAGATGGTCACTACCTTTCATTAAGTTATGAAGAATATGATGATGACGGTACGCGTTATTCAAGGCCAAATATGGGGGCTTTATTTCACCCTGTGTATCAAAATATTCCTGTTCCCCAAAAAACGCATCGTGAATCATGGGTTGCCAATTATGGTTTTAATCCAGAGAATCCGCTCATCGACTTGGATACAACCGTTTATTACAACGATAGCTATTTGACTAAAAAAGGCGATCAATGGGTTGTCTTTCCAAACTTTGGAACAGTCTTTACCGATTACTACAATGGTGAGCATCACGGCGGTGGCGTAGAAAGCATTGGTGTGGATATCCGAAATACAAGTAAGTTTGGCGAACATGAAATCGTCTATGGTGCTGAGTACCGCGAAGACGAGGCCTACTTTACCAAGTCAGCAAGTGGTTTAAACGATGAAGAAACGGAAGTCTTTGCTGCTTATGCACAAGCGGATGTAGTAATAAATGACTGGTTCAGTGTGAGTGTGGGCTTACGTTATGATGATTACGACTATGAAGATAATAATGGTTTTGACATCGATGATAGTCAATTTAGCCCTAATGCGACATTAAACTTTAACGTGACAGAAAGTCTGAGCTTTCATGGTGGCTATGCACAAGCATTTAAAGGTGTGAGTAGTCCAGAAGCCTTCTTTTTAGAACTTCCATTTCCAATTCCGGGTTCACCTAATGGAAGAACCCTACAAAGTTATAACGGTGCAGATACGACAGCAGGTGGTTTTGGTGTCGGAGAACTTAAAGCAGAAGAATCCGATAATATCGAGATAGGCTTTAAATACGAAGGTACTAACTTTGCTGCCAGTGGTGAAATTTTCAGACAGAAAATTGAAAATACGCAGGTCGTGGATGCTGGATCTGCTACACGATACAGTTATTTAGACACGGTTGAGTCAACAGGTTATGCATTACGTCTTGCCTATTTCTGGGATGAAGTCACAGCCAATATTGGTGTATCAGAAACTAAACCAGAATTAGGTAGTGAGCCATTAGGTAGTGGTGAAATGGGTTTGGGTACGGCATATGGCCGCACTTGGACAACTGGCTTGGAATACAGCCCGTCTTTTGACTGGACTATGGGGTGGAATGCACGTTTTGTAGAAGAGTTAGACTTTGTGCAAGATGGCCAAGATGATAAAGCCGGTTATGGTGTGCATGATGTTTATGTGCAGTGGATGCCAACAGATCGCATGAAAGTGGGTTTAGCAGTGAGCAACGTATTTGATAAGCACTACTATGACCAAGGAACGTTCTACTCAAGTGATGACACAACGGACCCTTATGGCTTGGCAGAGCCGGGCCGTGATGTTCGTGTATCGTTTAGTTATGAGTTCTAAGTAGAATTAAACAATGACCTATTTTGCCCACCTTGATGGTGGGCTTTTTAGTTTCTGGAGTATGTGGATGTGAGTAATCAAAAAAGGCTAGTTAGCACCTTAAATAAAGTCGTCATGATGTTAGTGTTTTTGACGGTTTTACCAGCGAATGCTGAGATTAACATCACTGATATAGCAGGCCGAACAGTCACTTTGGATAAGCCTGCAAACAAAGTTGTGTTAGGTGAGGGGCGGTTTTTAGCTGTCCTAGGTGTGTTAGGCGTTGAACAGCCTATTTCTCGTGTGGCTGGCATGATGAACGAGTTTCGGCTTTATGATCCTGCGGGCTATCAGCAATATCAAAAAGCCTTTCCAGAGATAGATGCCGTGCCTACTTTTGGACATGCCAGTGAAGAAAGCGTTAGCGTGGAAAAGATCATCTTGTTAAATCCAGATGTGGCGATATTTGGTTTAAATGGCCATGGGCCGGGAGCGCGATCGAAGCATATTACTGATCGTTTGGAAGCTGCAGGCATACAGATTGTCTTTATCGACTTTAGACAAGATCCTATAAACAACACAGTGAAAAGTGTCGAGATCGTCGGACAGGTGATGGGACGGGAAGATGCAGCTCAGCAGTATGCCAATCTGTATAACTCTGAGCTGAAAAAAATCACTGATGGCATCGCAACTATTACTGAGGCGGACTATCCTTCAGTATTGTTTGAGTTACGTGCTGATATGGGACAAGAGTGTTGTATGACCGTTGCCAAAGGTCTGTTTGCAGACATGGCGGAACTTGCTGGTGGAATCAGTGTGGCGAAAGGTTTATTACCGGGGCCTGTAGGGCAACTTAGTTTTGAACATGTTATCAATTCAAACTTTGATGTTTATATTGGTTCGGCAATCGGGTCGATGCTTGATGTAGAAAATCAAGATAGTTATAAGCGTTTACTACTGGGTCCAGGTGTTGATATTACTGCTGCTAAAAATTCACTTAACACTATGTCAGGTCGACTTGGTTTTGCAGAAATGGCGGCGATAAAGACGCACCGTTCTCATGCTATTTGGCATCATTTTTATAACTCACCGTTAAATATCTACGCCATACAAAAAATGGCGCAATGGTTTCATCCACAACTATTTTCAGCGTTAGAGCCAGAACACGTGCTCGACAAATTATTAGAAAACTTCAATGGCGTTGATTTATCAGGAAGATACGCCGTTTCAAATTAAATTAGGATAATGAAATGTTCCAAGCTCAGACTACGGTCCAGGCAAAAAAAGCCGACAAGTACACTCAAACGTTAGCCAAGCATTTTTCTAAAAAAGTAACAGTAGAAAGCAGTGAAGGCGTTAGTAAAATTATATTTTCAATGGGCACATGCACAATGAGCCTGAACAATGACACGATTCACCTACAGTGTGAGTCATTGGAAAAAGAGGGGCTAGATACGGTCAAAGAGATTATCTCTAGTCACCTAGGTATGTTAAAAGAGCTGAAGAGTGTTTCGCTTGAATGGCAAGAAGAGACGCTAACAAAGGATTAACGAGTGACAACAACAGCTTCTTTTGACTACTTAAAACAGTCTCGTCAAAAAATCTGGCTGATCATGGGAGTGGCCTTGCTACTTTTGCTCAGCGTATTTTTTGATATTGCTACGGGACCCGGTGATTTTTCACTATCACAAGTGTGTCAGGTGATTTTTAATCCCGATGCACATGGTGCACGATTGAATATCATCATTTGGGATATTCGCATTCCAACTGCTTTAATGGCGATATTAGTCGGCGCTATGTTGAGTGCTGCTGGTGCTGAAATGCAAACCATCCTGAATAACCCATTGGCAGATCCGTTTACCTTAGGTATTTCATCTGCTGCCAGCTTTGGTGCGGCTATTGCCATTGTGGTTGGTGTGGAAACTATCCCAGTTTTTGGTGATGGGCTGATAACTGTCAGTGCATTTAGTTTTGCACTCGCGACATCATTATTTCTTTATTTATTCACTCGGTTACGAGGCACCTCAAGCGAAACTATGGTGCTGGTCGGTATCGCCTTATTATTTGCCTTCAATGCCTTGCTTAGTTTATTGCAGTACACGGCGACCGATGCTCAGTTGAGCCAAATTGTCTTTTGGATGATGGGATCGCTAGGGCGAGCAAATTGGATGAATATCACCGTGTGCAGCGTTATCTTATTGTGTGTTATCCCCGTGTTTGTTTATCGAGGTTGGGCGTTGACATCATTACGGATGGGGGATGACAAAGCGGCTAGTTTAGGTGTGAATGTAAAACGACTGCGTATTGAAATCTTATTGGGAGTGTCTTTGTTAGCGGCTACAGCGGTTTCATTTGTCGGCACCATCGGTTTTGTGGGTTTAGTGGGGCCACATATTGCTCGCATGATAGTCGGAGAAAACCAGCGTTTCTTTTTACCAATGTCGATAATTTGTGGTGCATTGATGATGTCGCTTACATCGATAGTGAGTAAATCGATTACTACCGGTGTGGTTTATCCAGTGGGGATTATTACTGCACTGATAGGCATTCCGTTCTTTATTAGCTTGATCCTGACGGTGCAAAGAAGGAGCTGGCATTGAGTTTAACAATAAAGAATCTGAGTTTTTCATACCCCGAAAAACAGGTATTAAGGGATGTGTCGATCACCGACTTACCGAGAGGCAAGTTAACAGTGTTACTGGGTCCCAATGCGGCAGGTAAAAGTACCTTCTTTCGTAGTTTGGCTGGCTTGATTGCTGCTGATTTTGAACAGCTCAGCATTAATAATGAAAACATTAATGAGTTAACAGCGACTGAACGCACACAACGTGTTTGTTATATGCCGCAGATATTTTCTACCAATGCCATGTTAACGGTGTTTGAAGTGGTGTTATTGGCTCAGAAACAACTCAATGCATGGTCGGTTGGTGAGGATGATGTCAACGCTGTTGAGTCCTTGTTACAGCAATTTGAAATCGAACATCTAGCCCAACGCTATATCAGTGAGCTTTCTGGCGGTCAGCAGCAGCTAGTGTCGATTTGTCAGGCCATGGCTCGCTCAGCAGAGTTATTTTTGCTTGATGAACCCACCAGTGCCTTAGATTTAAGGCATCAGTTGCAAGTGATGCAACGTCTAAAAGAGGAAACTGAAAAGCGTGAAGTGATTACGATCATCGCTTTACATGATCTAGGATTGGCTGCACGGTTTGCCGATAACTTATTATTGATGAAAGAGGGACAGTTGCTTGGTTATGGCGAGACAGAGGCCATGTTTTCTTCCTCGTTGATTGAGGATATTTACGGCATTGAGATTGAGTTACTACGCAATGCGAAAGGGTCATTGGTTGTTACTTCAGAGCTTAAGTAATTGCTTTATCTAAACTAAGAATACTTAGTTTTGTGAGTTGGAGGATTAAACTTGAGCAACTTGTTAGGCGATCATTTAGCACCGGCCCTGAGTTGCTTTTTAGTTTGTTCTGTTAGGTGAGCATATTGCTGGAATAAAGTGGCGAAAGCTTGTTCGTCCCCCGCGAAAAATCCTATTTGTTGCATATCGACAGACTGGTCAGATTGTATTACTCGGCGAGTTATCCAGCTAGGATGGGCAGGGTGCCCCTCCATAGTGAAAGCAAAATTCATACGGGTAGAGTCATCGGAATATGTGACTAAGTTATGTTCAGAATATGCACGTTCAGTGTTCGCAAAGTCTAATTTCACTTCATCAAAATACGTTTGCCATTGTTCTTTACTGATCTCTGCCTTTGGATATGGCATATATTCGGCTGCGAATGAGAAAAGAGGAAATAGTAGTGCCACAAAAATTGATGTTCTGTACATGGTTGATTTACCTAATAGTCTGCTAAGTGGTCTAAAGGCTCTTAGTTGTTAGTTATTAAATCTTTAAAGTGCCAGCATTTTATCAAGGTTAATTGAACTAACTCGATCAAGTTCTTTTGCTGCTGTTTTGTCTGCTTGGGTGTTATAACCCCACGTTGCAAAATAGAGCTTGATGGCACTGAGTTGCTCATCATTGATAACGTTAAGCAAGGTCGGCAGGCGATCTTCAACAAATAAAATATCGTGATTAGGATGTTGTATCGCTATGGTTTTTAATACTTGTTGTTTACTGAGTTTACGGTCGAGGCCATAAATTTTCTCAGCAGGAAATTCAATGCCGTTGCTCTCAAATATCTGACTGACAAAGCGTTCTTGTTTAGTGGTAATGATGTAGGTATTTTGTACATCAAGTTGCTGCAGTTTCTTCGCAATGCCATCAAACAAGGGGTTCTTTGCTATCCAGTCGTCAAGATCATGTTTAATCCAATGATCACGTGTTTCACCAAACCGTTGTTTTAGTTTGTCGGTATCAAGTTCATCACGACGTAGTAGGTGGGTGATCTGACTATTGAAGTTGCTTAACAGTTGCTCTGCATCACCACCCTCAAATAAAAACCGCATGATAAGGATGGCTTCGTAACCGGTTTCCATTACTGGTCTAACCTGACGGAAGCGAGCCATTATTTCAGCGGGTACTTCGTCCGGCATTTCAGGCCAGGTTAATTTTGCGACTTTCCAACCGGTCATGCCGGTTTCGATAGCGCTATCACAGATAACACCATCAAAATCTAAAGCGTATAAATTTGTAGCAGCCATTAATTATTTGAAGAAGCAGTTTTGGGCAAAGCTTTTGGCATCGTTTGAAGTCCAATCACCTTTAGGTTTTTCTTTCATATCCATACACCAGCTATCGCTACCAACTTCTGGCGAGCAAGCGCTTATCGAAATGACAAAAAATACAGCAGCAATACTGACTATAACTTTATTAACTACAGACATAGCGAGTTCCTTGTATATAAAAAGAAGTTTGAAGCTAGGGTGTTATTTTTCAAATACGATGTTGCCAGCAAAGAGGGTGTGACTCACCTCACTATTAAATAACCAACCAGCAAAGGGGCTATTTTTACCGGCACTAATAAAGTTATTTGGCTGACATTCGTTTTGTGCATTAGGGTTAAAAATACAGATATCTGCTTGACCACCTATTGTAAGACGACCAGCCTCGATGCCTAATATATCGGCAGGTTGGTGGGTTAAACAGGCAATCGCTTGGTTTAATGATATTTCATCATCATCAACGAGTTTCATGGTTAATGGCAGTAGGGTTTCTAAACCTGAGATGCCAGCCGTGGTTTCAGAAAAAGGCCCTAGTTTGGCATCAGCATCTAGTGGTTGATGGTTGGAGCTGACGGCGGTGAGAATGCCATCGCGTAAGCCTTGTTGTAATTGTTCGCGATCTCGAATGCTACGCAGCGGTGGCAAGACATGACTCTGGCTATCGTAGTTACCCAGATCGTGTTCACATAGATGAAGATGATGGGCGCTGACATCGGCAGTCACTGCTAATCCACGAGATTGAGCATCCTGAATCATCTTTACTGCTCTGGCTGTAGATATATTGTGAAAGTGAGCGCGCACTCCTGTTTGTTCAATTAATAATAAATCGCGGGAAACGGCGATTGTTTCAGCAGTTTCAGGAATGCCTTGAAGTCCGAGTCTGGTGCTAACGGTGCCTTCATGGACACAGCCCTTATCCTGTAACCAAGGGTCAAATGCATTAATAAAAACGGTGAGGTCAAGGGTGGCGGCATATTCCATTGCTCGACGTTGGATAATACTGTTTTTTATTGGGGATAGGCTATTGCTCATGCCCACAGAGCCAGCAGCTTTTAATGCCGCCATTTCTGCCAGGAATTCACCTTTTAAATCTTGGGTGAGGGCACCAATGGTATGTACCATTGCTCGACCTGCTTTTTTTGCTCTATCTTCTATGAGTTCGATCACGGCCGGTGTATCGATTACCGGATCTGTGTCTGGTGGTATGGCGAGGCTGGTAATGCCGCCTGCAACAGCCGCTCGTGTTTCGCTATCAATGGTTGCCGTGTGTTCTTGTCCGGGTTCTCGCAAACGAACAGATAAATCAACCAGCCCAGGACAAACAATTAGGCCACTCGCATCAATGGTCTGATCGGCGGTGAAATCATCATGATGTTCGGTAATGGCGACGATATTGCCACCACTAATCAGAATGTCGTGTTGCCCATCTAGCTGGCTGGCGGGATCAATAACGCGACCGTTGGTGATGCGAAGCTTCATGCTTGAACCTCTTGTTGTTCTGATTGTGCACCAAGCGTCATAGACATGACGGCCATACGTATTGCGATGCCGTGGGTGACTTGTTCGAGAATGACTGATTGTGGGCCGTCAGCAACCGTGGACGCAATTTCAACACCACGATTAATAGGGCCAGGATGCATAACGATGGCATCGGGTTTGGCTAATTTTAATTTTTCATCTGTTAAGCCAAAACAGTCATAGTATTCACGTGCGCTGGGTAATAAAGCACCTTGCATGCGTTCGTGTTGTAAGCGCAGCATAATGACCACATCTACACCTTCAAGTCCTGCTGCCATATCGTGGTAGACATGAACACCAAGCGTTTGGGTGTCAGCGGGCAAGATGGTTTTGGGGCCGATTACGCGTATTTCGCCCACACCTAAGGTTGATAAGGCTTGAATCTGGGAGCGTGCGACCCGAGAGTGCAAAATATCACCGACGATAGCCACCCGCAAATCGGGAAAGTGTTGTTTATGGCGGCGAATAGTGAACATATCCAGCATGGCTTGGGTTGGATGGGCATGACAGCCATCACCGGCATTGATTACGCTGACATGGGGTGCCACGTGTTGAGCAATAAACTCTGCCGCGCCACTCTGGCTATGTCTGACGACAAACATATCACTATGCATGGCTTCAAGGTTATGCAAGGTATCAAGCAGGCTTTCGCCTTTCGAGGTAGCAGAGGTGTTGATATTAAGGTTGATGACATCGGCAGACAGTCGTTTTGCTGCCAATTCAAAGGTCGTGCGGGTACGGGTGCTGTTTTCAAAAAACAGGTTGAAGATCGTTTTTCCTCGTAATAAAGGCACTTTTTTTACTTGGCGATTGGTAATGCCTGAAAACTGTTCAGCGCGATCCATAATTTCGGTTAATAAAGGCTGTTTAAGACCTTCTATCGTTAGGAAATGGCGCAGTTGGCCGCTGTCAGTAAGTTGATTACTGCTCATTTAGTGGCTCCCATTGTTTTGAGTTCCAATTTGAGACCATCGTCATTACTGAGTTTGATCTGCTGGTCTTTAGTGAGGTTGATGGATTGACCAATAATATCAGCTTGGATGGGTAATTCGCGGCCATTGCGTTCAACTAAGACTGCTAAAGTAACACTGGCTGGACGGCCGTAATCGAAGATTTCATTTAATGCGGCACGAATAGTGCGACCACTATGTAATACATCATCCACTAATAACAGGTGGCGATCATCCACTGCAAAAGGTAAATCTGACGGGCTCACTTGCGGATGCATGCCGATTCGAGTGAAATCATCACGATAATAAGCAATATTCAATGTGCCTAGCGACGCATCGAAGAAATCCGTGCCGAGCAAGATAGCCAGCTGTTCAGCTACCCAAACACCGCCGGTATGAATTCCGATCAGTAATGGTTGGCGATCGCCTAAGCACAGGCGAATTTCTGCGGCCATGTTATTTAACAGTGCCTGAACATCAGCTTGTGTAGATGGAATAGTCATTGTTGGTTCAACCATGATTGAAGTATAAGTTGGGCAGAAATGCGATCGACATCGCTGCGTTGTTTGGCCTGCATTTTGTCGTGAATACCGAGTTGCTCTAAAGCTTCATACGTACTGAGCCGTTCATCTTGCCATTCAACGGGGATATGAAAGCGACCATTTAGCCTGTTGCCAAATCGGCGGGCGGAAGCCGTCATTTCTTGTTCTGTGTCGTCCATATTGAGTGGCAGGCCTACGATCAGTAGTTGTGGCTGCCATTGTTGCAACAATGTTTGAATATCATCCCAATTGGGAATGCCTTCGCGTGCTTTGATGACAGTAAGTGGGCTAGCACTGCCGGTCAGTTCTTGGCCGACGGCAACACCGATGTTTTTTAAGCCAAAATCAAAACCCAGTATCGTTCGTGGTTGACTCATGCATGCCCCGAGGAATTTGAGATTAAATTAATGTCGATGCCTAATAGGTTTGCCGCTGCTTTCCAGCGTTTGTCTGGTGGGGTTTCAAATAAAATATCTTCAGTGGCGGGAACGGTAAGCCAACTATTTTCTGCTAATTCTTTTTCTAATTGGCCTTCTCCCCAGCCAGCATAACCTAAGGTCACTAAGGAGTGAGGGGGGCCATTATCGGTACCTATGGCTTCCAATATATCAGTTGAAGTGGTGAGGAAAATGCCTTCAGATAACTCTACAGTGGTTTTCCAGCCAGCAGGACTATCATGAATGACCATGCCTTGGCCTTTTTCTACTGGGCCTCCAAATAAGACCGGAGTGTTGGTTAGGTGTTCAGAAAGGTTTTTAATATCCAAGTGAGAGAGTAGGTCGACTAACATCACTTGTGTTGGACGATTAATAATTAAACCCATGGCGCCTTTATCATTATGATCGCAAATATAAACGACGGAATGGTAAAAGAAGGTGTCGACCAAAGATGGCATGGCGATAAGGAAGTGATGTTGTAGTGATGATTCCATTTTCAGTTCATCAGAAAAAGGTAAAGCCAACCTGAAACAACCGTTCTACTTCAGTAATATAGCGTTTGTGAATTAAGAACAAAATGACATGATCTTCCGCTTCGATCATTGTATCGTGATGAGCAATAATGACCTCTTCGCCCCGAACGATGGCACCGATGCTGGTGCCTGGCGGTAAATCAATTTCATCAATTCGTCGACCGACAACCATAGATGAGGATTTGTCGCCGTGAGCAACTGCTTCTAATGCTTCTGCCGCCCCTCGACGCAGTGAGTGCACCGCTACAATGTCTCCTCGTCGAATATGGGCTAATAAACTACCGATAGTGGCTTGTTGAGGCGAGAGCGCGATATCTATGCTGCCGCTCTCAACCAAATCAACATAGGCGGCACGGTTGATTAATGATAATACCTTGCCTGCCCCCAAGCGCTTTGCCAGCATAGCAGACAGTATATTGGCTTCGTCATCATTAGTGAGCGCACAAAACAAATCTACCTTGTCGATATCCTCTTCTATGAGCAATTCTTCGTTGGCAGTGTCGCCTAATAATACGATGGTATTGCTTAATGTTTCGGACAGGGCTTCGGCGCGCGCTGGATTGGCTTCGATCAGCTTTATTTGATAATCATTTTCTAATGCTTTGGCTAGGCGAGCACCAATATTACCGCCACCTGCCAGCAAGATACGTTTATAAGGTTTATCTAAACGACGTAGCTCCCCCATCACCGAGCGAATGTCTTTGGTGGCGGCAATGAAAAATACTTCATCATCGGCTTCGATAATGGTGTCAGCTTCAGGAAAAATTGGGCTACCATCACGGAAAATAGCGGCGACACGAGTATCCGTTTTGGGAATGTGTTGACGTAAGTTGCTTATTGGATTTCCAACTAGGGGGCCACCATGGAAGGCTTTAACGGCAACTAGTTGAACTTTATCTTCAGCAAAGTCGAGCACCTGCAGTGCATTGGGATGGTTAACCAGCCTTTCGATATAATCCGTGATGATTTGTTCTGGGCTGATCAACATGTCAATGGCGATGGCATCATTGTTAAACAGTTCGGGCTGGGATAAATAGGCAGGACTACGGATACGAGCAATTTTTGTCGGTGTTCGATACAGAGTGTGGCATATTTGGCAGGCCACCATATTGGTTTCGTCGCTGTTGGTAACAGCAAGGATAAGATCGGCATCTTCCGCCCCGGCCCGAGCTAAGACATCGGGATGAGATGCGCAGCCTTGGATGGTACGAATATCATAGTGATCTTGCAGTTTCTGCAAGTGCTCATTATTGGTATCAACAACGGTAATATCATCATCTTCACGAGCAAGGGTTGCTGCTACGGATGCGCCTACCTGACCAGCGCCGAGAATAAGGATTTTCATATTATCGTCCTAAACCTGTTTAGTATCGATGCTCAAAGACCGCAGTTTCCGGTACAGGTGTGTGCGTTCCATACCTGCTAGTTTAGCTGCTTTACCTACGTTGCCGTCAGTTTCTTGTAATTTTTTTAATAAATAGATGCGCTCAAACTGCTCGCGCGCTTCACGTAAAGGTAAGTCATAGTTAATGATGTCAGCAGAATTTTGAGCTAGGTTATCGGTGACGCTATCGAAAACTTGTTCGACATCCGCGACATCGATATCTTCAGTATCCCCTAGAACTAATAAACGCTGAATCACATTTTTAAGTTCAAGCACATTGCCGGGCCAGGCGTGGTTACGTAAACGGTTTTGGGCTGCAACAGAGAAATGGCGGTAGGGAAGATCGGCCTGCGAGGTTTGCTGATCAACAAAAAAATGTACCAGTTCAGGGATGTCTTCAACATGATCGCGTAAAGCGGGAATCGCTAAAATAATGCTGTTGAGTTGATATAACAGTCCTTCTGAGAAGGTTTGTTCACTAATCGCTTTTTCTAAAGAATGCTGAGTAGCACAAATCAATTGGCAATTTTTAAGTTTGCCACTGTCTAATAAGTGCAAAAGCAATGCTTGAGCATCATGGCTCAGCAGGGCAATATCGTTGATAAATAGGCAGTTATTATTCGCAAGTGTGGTTAATTTGAGGCTGTCTACCGGAAAGCTGTCGGCGGAAAGTTCAATAAATTTACCTTTGGCAAACTTGCTGAGGCTATATAGATAGTGAGCAAAAAAGTGCTTGCCGGTACCGCCTTCACCGAGTAATAAGATCGGCATATCATGCTGGGCAACACGTTGGGATTGATCACGTAATAAATTTATTTGTGCGCTTTTACCGATAGGAATTTGAGTTAACTGGGATTGAGTGGCGAGATGTTTGGCATGTTGCTCTATAGCTAGCTCGACACTTCGCAAAAGTTTTGCCATTGACAGAGGCTTTTCAATAAAGTCACTGGCTCCCAACCGAGTTGCTTCGACGGCTGTTTCAATCGTGCCATGACCTGACATCATGACAATAGTAAGTTCACTGTCTTGCTGTTTAAACTCTTTTAGCAAGCTAATCCCGTCTATATCGGGCATCCATATATCTAATAAAATGAGGCTCGGGTTTTGTGAAGCGAGCGCAACACGAGCTTCTTCACCATTGCCCGCTAGTTTTACCTGATAGCCTTCATCTTCTAAAATATCTTTAATAAGTTCTCGTATATCTGGTTCATCATCAACAACCAAAATTAACGGTTTATCGTTACTCACGCCTTAATATCCTCTAGTGGTAGCCGCATTATTATACTCACACCTGTTGGGCTGAGATTTTCTGCCCATACATTGCCGTTATGTTCTTCTATAATCTTCTTAACGATAGCGAGACCTAAGCCCGTGCCTTTAGCTTTGTTAGTGACATAGGGTTCAAATAGCTTGTTTATCATATCAACGGGGATCCCGGGGCCGTGATCGTTAATGGTGATTTCTAAGCAATCACGTTTATCTTGAAATACAAGCTGATAACGTATGTTGATATCGACAGACAGACTTGCTTCTTCACTGGCCTCAATTGCATTTTTAAGCAAGTTGTGTAACACCTGCCTGAAGCGGTTACTATCTATTTTAAGCGTTATGTCATCGTCGTTATCCAATAGGGTTAGTTTATGGTTGGGGTTGCTTTGGTATAGGGCTAATACTTCACGAATTAGATTGCCAATTGAGCTGGGTGCAAGGTGTAAGCCTGGGGAGCGAGCATAATCTGAAAAGTCATTAACCATTTCTTTCATGGCTTCAACTTGTTGAATGATGGTGTCAGTCAGTTTAATTAATGTGCCAGATTCAGAGTCAGGTAATAGCGGTAAGTATTTGTGTTGCAGCCGATCGGCTGAAAGCTGAATCGGAGTAAGAGGGTTTTTAATTTCATGGGCAAGTCGTCTAGCGACCTCTCCCCAAGCTGCATTTCGCTGTGCTTGTAATAGAGTGGTTATATCATCAAAAACGATGACCCAACCATCTTCATTGGGCAGTGACGTACCGCGACACATAAGTGTTTGTTGACCTGTCTGTAGTTGCAGGTCTAACTGTTGTTGCCAGCTGTTTGTTTGTTTGGTTTGTTGTTCGATTAGTCGGGTGAACGCATGCAAGTTGTGATTGTGACTACCTACCTTAGAGATGGGGCTTTCTAAACGTTGCTGTAGATTGAGCCCTAGGATTTCACTACTCGTCACATTAGCGGTACGTAAAAAATGTTTGTTATCAATGGTAATTACACCGCTGGATAGACTGCCCAGTACGGTTGTCAGGTAATTAGTTTGTTGTTCTAATAAACGATGACTACGTTGGCTTGCATTGCGTGCTTGTGTCAGTCGTTGAGTCATTTGATTAAAAGAGCGCACTAGAAAGCCGATTTCATCATGGCCTGCGGCAGTAAATTGTTGATTGTAATTGCCGGAAGCTACCGCTTGAGTGCCTTCGGATAGTTCTTGTAAAGGCTGGACTATGCGACGAGAGATCCAGATTGCAAACCAGATAGACGCTAATACGGTTAACAGTACAATCAAACTGAGCGTTAAGGTAAAGATGGTGACCAGCGGTTTTCGTAAGTAATTAAGTTCTTTATAGTCGGTATAGGCTTCTTGTACCGTTTTTCCTAAGGTACTAAGGTGTTCATTCACCGGAAACAAAACATGCAGTAAACGTTCTTGCTGGCTTGGGGACTGTTTTGGAATTAAAACGGCCGCTCGTAATTGTAATTTCCCATCTTTGCCAGGATCGAGGCCAATATAATTTTCTTTTTGTTGTAATTGTCTGAAAATACCATCATTGGGTTTATTGGGAACCATGATCGATGGGTTTTCGACGCTAGAAGTGATCAGTTGGCCGTCAATGGTCCAGACACTTAGTTCTATTGCGCCACTTAATTGATTTAGTTCACGTAAATTATAGTTAATGTCTTTATCGGGTAGCTGACTTAATGTTCCAGCCATTAATCGAGTTTGGCGTAATAAAGTTCGCATGCGGATGCCAAAGGCCGCTCGGCTTAATTCTAAGGAGTCATTAATAGCCTGTTCGACTTCAACATCAAACCAACTATTAATGCCTCGATGAAGAAAGTGCACGGAAAAGCCATATACCGTTGTGGTTGAGCCTAAAATGAGTAAGACAAATAAGCTAACCAGACGAATGGTCAAACGAGAGCCTTCTTCCTTGTTTTTAAAATCACGGAAAAGGCGAAACAAACTGCGACCAAGTATCGCTGTTAGCAAAACTAAACAAGTGATACCAACACCAAAAATAAGGATAAATAAATCGTTGAGGCGAGAGCTATCTTGTGTTGCTGCACTAAGTAAGAAGGCAAGCAGTAACAATAAGAGTGCTAGGGAAAAATATGGGGCGGTGCCAGAGCTGAGCCGCTTAATCAGGTTTACTCCCATGTTGCGGCCACCCATGGGCTAGTTAATTGCCATTTAGATGAAATGAGTGCGCCAGGTCGCATTGGGGTTGGCAGTGCATGTAAATCAAGCCCAGTACGAAGGTGTAATATCAAACCTTCAGCTTCGGATAAATGTTCAGGCGGTAAGCTTAGATTGTGGACTCGACCTAAAGCATGCAAAGCACTTTTTAGTGTTGGAAAGTTTCGCCGGTGGAGTGTATCTAGGGATAATAAAACATACTGTTGAGTCAATGCATGGTAGCGAAGCTCATATCGTAATTCGGTTGTCCAAACCGTTTCTTGCCATTGCCAATATTTACCTAATATTGAAATCGAGTTAATCAGTTCCAGTTGTTGTAGAAAAGTAATTGGCACACTATTGTCTATTGCTTCGATGACTCGTGATGTTAGCGGGTAACGCATCTCAGCATTAACAACGTAACCATTGCCAATTTTTTTAACCGTTGCCGATTGTACGCTGAAGTTATCAGCCAGTACCGATGTTGTGAACAACATCAGTAGAGCAGTTCGATAAAAAAAGTTAACGATGGCGGAGGCAGGCATAATAAAATCCATCTAAATCATCGTCACCAGGTAAACGTTGGTATCCATATGTACGGCGCTGAGCTGGCGGTTTATCAGCAATGTGCTCTTCTGCTTGTGGATGTTGGCGCAAGAAATCAGCAATTTGTTGTTCATTTTCCTGTTTTAATGCAGAACAGGTGGTATAGACCAATAAGCCGTCCGGCTTGAGTAGCGGCCACAATGTATTTAATAACACACTCTGTTGGGTCGCTAAGTTGCTTATATCTTCTGGTCGTCTTAATAGTTTGATATCGGGATGGCGACGTATCACACCGGTGCCAGAACAAGGGGCATCGATTAAGATGCGATCAAAAAGCTGTCCATCCCACCAATCGTCAATAACACTAGCATCTGCCGCAATAAGCGTGGCCTGAAGTTTAAGTCTGCTGGTATTTTGTTCTATTTGCTGTAGCCGCCGGGCATCAATATCAAGGGCCACCACCTCATTATCAGTGTGTTGCTCGAGAATATGACAGGTCTTGCCACCAGGCGCTGCGCAGGCATCTAAAATACGTAAACCAGAAGTAATATTTAACAATGCCATGACCTGTTGGGCGGCACCGTCTTGTACCGAAATATCCCCTTCGGTGAATCCTGGTAGCTGATAAACATCGCGGGGGCTGTCTAGCAATATGCCCTCATCACACGCGGAAATTTCACTAGCGGGAATATCCGCTTGTTGAAGCTTATCTAGGTAAGCTTGACGAGTATGATGCTGTCGATTCACGCGTAGCATCATGGGTGGTTGTTGATTGTTTGCAGACAAAACTTGCTGCCAATGATCTGGCCAGTCTTGTTTGAATTGTTGAATCAGCCATTCTGGATGGGCGTAAACAGCCGATTCTTGAGTCTCGATATTTTTTTCTATTTCTGCTTGGTTGCGCTGGAAGTTACGTAAGCTGGCATTGATTAGTCCGGTTGCCCATGGCTTGCCAAGCGTTTTACAGGCATTGACGGTTTCAGAAATAGCGGCATGTGACGGAATGCGCATATCACGAAGTTGATATAAGCCACATAATAATAATGCCGCGACATCACCGTCTTTCGCTTTTAACGGTTTGCGAACAAGTTGTTGGCTAATCGCTTGTAATTGAAGTTGCCAGCGCAAAACTCCATAACAAAGCTGCTGACATAAACTACGCTCATTTTCGGGTAGCGGAATTAATGCTGCTGCAAGTACGGCGTTAAGCGATCGTTGTTTTTGTACGACTTCGGCAATAACTCGAGCAGCTGATGCACGGGCACTGTGTTTCATATTCGCCTGGGGTTTAGTTTTAGCCAAGGAGTTCGCCTACTGAGATGGTATTAGCATTAATAAAGTCAGAGACGGACATAGCTCGTTTACCTGGAACTTGAATTTGAGTTGCACGCAAGACGCCATCACTGGAGGCAATATCAATGCCTTCACGACTTACCGCGAGGACTTCACCTATGCTGGCGGCATGCTCGGTATTTATTGCAACTGCAGACCATATCCTGAAAACCTTATCTTGCCAAGTTGTTTGAGCGACAGGCCATGGGTTGAACGCCTGAATTTGTTTGGCAATGCGTATAGCTGGTTGTTGCCAGTCAATAACCGCTTCCTGTTTTTTCAGTTTGTCAGCATAGCAACTTAAAGTGTCATCCTGTTTTTTTGCTTGTTGCTGTAGCAGCTGTATTTCCGGCAGTGTTTCTAACAATGTTTTTGCGCCTAATAATGCCAAACGATCATGCAATTCTTGTGCAGTGTCATTGTCATTAATTGGACAAGTTGCTTGAGCTAAAACGGGCCCAGTATCAAGTCCGGCTTCCATTTGCATGATGCAGACCCCCGTTTCGCTATCGCCGGCTAATATTGCTCGCTGAATTGGGGCCGCACCGCGCCATCGTGGTAGTAAGGATGCGTGAATATTAATGCAGCCTAGCGCTGGGGTATCAAGCACTGCTTGGGGTAATAAAAGTCCGTAGGCAACCACTATCATTAGATCGGCTTGAAAAGCGGCGAGGATCTGTTGGGCTTCTTCAGCTTTGAAGTTAAGGGGTTGTTGAACAGGGATGTGATGGTCAGCAGCAAGCTGTTTAACAGGACTGGCGGTTAACTTACGCCCACGACCGGAAGGCCTATCCGGTTGGGTGTAAACGGCACAGATTTCATGTTCTGTAGTTAATAAGGCCTCAAGTGTCTGGGCAGCAAAGTCTGGTGTGCCAGCAAAGATAATGCGCATGGAGATCCTAAAGTTTTTGTTTGAGGTGTTTTTCTAAGCGTTTTTTGATGCGTTGGCGTTTTAAGTTGCTCAAATAATCAACAAACAATTTTCCTTCCAAATGATCTATTTCATGCTGCACGCAGGTGGCGAGTAATTCATCGGCATCAAACTCAATTTCTTTGCCATCACGGTCTAGGGCTTTTACTCTAACTTTATCGGCTCGAGTGACCATCTCATAGGCTTCAGGAACCGATAGACAACCTTCTTCGTGTTCGCGTTCACCTTCACTACTAATCACTTCGGGGTTAATTAATACTAATGGTTGGCTTTTATCTTCTGAGATATCAATAACAATAAGTCGTTTTTTTACATTAACTTGTATGGCTGCCAGACCAACGCCAGGCGCTTCGTACATCGTTTCCAACATGTCATCCGCAAGCTGGCGAATTTCATCGGTAACCTCCGTAATCGGCGCTGCCTTATTACGTAAGCGTGGATCAGGAAAACTAAGAATGTTGAGTAATGCCATTGGTTAAGCCTAAAGCGATAAATTTATTAATATGACCATATTTTTGATCGTGAGTTTCGACTATTGTAATGCGGTACATCGCAGTTGAGTAGTTCATTTACATAGAAAATAAAAAAGAATTAAGACGTCACCTTATGAATAGCGCCCTTAATCGCCAGGAATTATTTTAGGCTGGAAAAATAAGCGGCAATATTTTCGATATCGGCATCACTTAGGTTCGCTGCTTGCATTTGCATAATTGCCGCCATGCCGCCATTGCGTTGCTTGTCACGGTACGCGGTTAAAGCTGAAATTAGATATGCTTCATTTTGGCCTGCAAGGTTTGGGTAACTGGGTAGTGTCGCTATGCCATTTACACCATGACAGCTGGCACATAATGACGTTTTCTTCTTGCCAGCCGCTATATCGCCAGCTTGTGCGAGGTGAAAGCTGTTCAGAAGGAGGGTGGCGAATAACATATAAAAGAGTCGTTTCATTGCTGTTCTCCGTGGTTATATAGTTAGATAAATGATTACTTTAGCTGGCGGTAATACATCGTTTAGCGATAAGATTTAGTCAATAATAATAATTAGTTATATTTTAATTGTTGCCATATAACTTGATTACTGTTTACGCTTATACCACACTATGTTTAATTGTTGTCTAAAACCAGCTTGGATCAAGACAGCTTACGTTTGTTCATCCATGAGGATTATTTGATGATACGCCGCCTTTTATTAAGTATGTTGTTGGTATTATTGAGCTTGCCTTTGCTTGCTAATGATGTGGTTTTAAACCCTGATCATCCACAACGTTATGAGGTCGTCAAGGGTGACACATTGTGGGATATATCCGGCCGGTTTTTAAAGTTTCCATGGCATTGGCCAGATATCTGGCATGTTAATGCTCAGATTGAAAACCCTCATCTGATTTATCCTGGCGATATTATTTCTTTGGTCTATCGAGATGGTAAACCCATGTTGGAACTTACTCGTGGGTCAAAGGCATACAAAATGTCTCCGGAGGTGCGAGAAATGGTCTTAGAAAAAGCCATTCCAACCATTCCGCTAGATGCAATTCAACCTTTTCTTTCTCGACCTAGAGTGGTGGGCGAAGAAGTGTTGGATCAAGCCCCGTATATCGTTGCGAGTTCCGGTGAGCGTTTGATCTCTGGTGCAGGTGATAGAGTGTATGCGCGAGGCATAGATGAAACGCAAGGAGAGCACTATAGTGTTTTCCGCGGAGGTAAGGTTTATTTAGATCCGGAAACCGAAGAAATTCTAGGTTATGAGGCGATATATACCGGTGATGCTTTGGTTGAACAAATGGGCGATCCAGCTACAGTGGAGCTGCGATATACCAACCGTGAAGTAAGAATTGGCGATCGTTTACTTGTGGTTGAAGATGAAAATTACAATTTGAATTTTCTTCCAAGAGTTTTAGATACAGAGTTAGAGGGTCGAATTATTTCAGTCTTTGATGGTGTATCCCAAGTGGGCCAATATCAAATTGTAGTGCTTAACCGTGGTGCACGAGACGACTTAGAAATTGGACATGTTTTATCTGTTTATCAAGCAGGTGATACGGTAAGGGATGCTGTGTTAGCGGGCTCTTTTGAAGAAGATTATTTTAATACTAAAACGAATAAAGAAGATAAACAGGCTACGGTCACTTTACCGGATGAATATGCTGGGGTGGCAATGGTCTTTAAGATATTTGAAAAGGTCAGTTATGCGATTGTGATGAAAGCAACGCGCGCTATTCATATAAATGACAAAGTGACCTCTGCTGAATAAAGGGATTTTATTCTGAATAGATTTTCCAGCGGGCAACAACGCTCTCTCGCTTGTTGGTTGGCTTTGCATCGAACCGCTGGTGTTGGGCCGGTGACTTTTGCTCGATTGTTGACCCAGTTTTCTGAGCCTGAAGCGTTATTTTTAGAGCCCAAAAGAGTGAAAGATGTTTCTATTCAGGTTCAGCACGCTTTATTGGATCCAGACTGGAATCGGGTTGAGCAAGACTTAGCTTGGCTGGATGAGCCCAATAGACATGTTGTCACTCTTCATGATTCTCGTTACCCGGAGTTGTTAAAGCAAATTTCTGACCCTCCCAGTCTTTTATTTGTACAAGGAGATGTGAATTTACTATCTCAGTGGCAGATAGCGTTGGTTGGCAGTCGAAACCCTTCAGTATCGGGTGAGGCTACCTCCTATGAATTTGCTCGTTATTTGGCACAAGGAGGCATTACGATCAGTAGCGGTTTAGCCATTGGTATTGATGCAGCCGCACATAAAGGTGCTTTAGCTGCTGGCGGAAAAACTATTGCGGTAGTAGGAACAGGCTTAGATAGGGTTTACCCGGCAAAACACCGAGCATTGGCGCATGACATTGCTGATAGCGGTGCAATCGTTTCAGAATTTGCACTGGGCACGGCGCCTCGAGCTGAGAACTTTCCTCGGCGAAACCGAATCATTAGTGGCTTGTCTTTAGGTACGTTAGTGATAGAAGCTGCAATCCGTAGTGGCTCATTGATTACCGCTAGGATGGCGATGGAGCAGGGGCGAGAGGTATTTGCTATCCCGGGATCTATCCATAACCCTCTGGCGCGTGGTTGCCATAAATTGATTCGTGACGGAGCAAAGTTAGTTGAGACAGCCAATGATATTTTGGAAGAGCTGGGTGCGCTAGCGGGTGTTCAACAACCAGTAGTCGAAAATTCTGCTCAGCATGATGTCGAGCCTCAGGAATTAGATAAAGATTATCAGTTGTTACTTGAAAATTTAGGATATGACCCCATACAGATTGATGTTTTGATTGATCGCTGTGGATTGACGGCCGATGTGGTTTCATCCATGCTGTTATTACTAGAGTTACAAGGTCAGGTTGAATCATTGCCCGGCGGACGTTATGTCCGAATTGGATCTTGATTAAGACTAACTGGAAGGAAATTGATGAAAGAAAATGTTTTAGATGTGTTGTTGTATTTGTTTGAAAATTATATCGACACGGATGATGCAAAGAAGCCTGACAAAGATGCGCTTGAATTAGAATTGGAAAAAGTTGGCTTTTTACAGCTTGAAATTAATAAAGCGTTTGACTGGCTTGAAAGTATGACGGTGGTTGCTGAAGATTCAGCAACAAGCAGCAGTAGTCACACAGCCATACGCCTTTTTAGTGATGTGGAACTGGAACGTCTGGATGTGCACTGCCGTGGTTATCTATTGTTTTTAGAGCAGGTTGGTGTATTAGATGCTGAAACGCGAGAAGTCGTAGTGGAGCGTGTTCTGGCCTTGGATGAAGACGAGATAGATTTAGATCAAATGAAGTGGGTTGTGCTGATGGTATTGTTCTATCAGCCTGGGCGTGAAGTGGCATATGCTTGGATGGAAGATCTGGTCTTTGAAGATATGGAAGCGGTTATACATTAACCTATAGTATTACTATTCGTATGCCTGTATTAACAGGGCATTGTTGTTCAATAACACTTTATTTATTGCGAAAGAAATGGGAAAAAAATTAGTTATTGTAGAGTCGCCCGCTAAGGCGAAAACAATCAAAAAATATCTTGGTAAAGATGTTGAGGTTTTAGCCTCTTACGGCCATGTGCGTGATTTATTGCCAAAAGAAGGTGCTGTTGATACGGCTAACGACTTCGCAATGAAATATCAGATCATTGACCGTAACAGTAAACATGTTGATGCGATTGCTAAGGCGATGAAAAAAGCCGATGTATTATATCTCGCAACAGATCCGGATAGGGAAGGAGAAGCGATTTCATGGCATTTATTTGAGCTGCTTAAAAAGCGTGGTGTGCTCAAAAATAAAGAGACCCATCGCGTGGTCTTTCATGAAATTACTAAACAGGCAGTGAATGATGCTGTCAGTAACCCTCGTGAACTATCAATGGACATGGTCAACGCCCAGCAAGCACGACGTGCTTTGGATTACTTAGTTGGTTTTACACTATCACCACTTTTATGGAAAAAGATACGCCGAGGCTTGTCTGCTGGTCGAGTGCAAAGTCCTGCTTTGAGGATGATCGTAGAACGGGAACTGGAAATTGAGGCATTTAAACCTAAAGAATATTGGACAATTGAGGCTGACGCTGCAATTGAAACCAAAACCTTTGAAGGTAAACTGACTCACTATAAAGGTGAAAAATTATCACAGTTTACGATTGATAATGCGGAGCAATCTGCGGAGGTGGTGGCTACGTTATCATCCGCTGCTGAAGGCAAGTTATTAGTTACTAAGGTTAATAAAAAACAACGCAAGCGAAATCCGGCAGCACCCTTTACAACATCTACCTTACAACAAGAAGCTTCACGTAAATTGGGTTATGGCGCGCAGCGCACCATGAGTGTTGCCCAACAGTTATATGAAGGTACCGATACCGGTGAAGGCGCAGTGGGCCTGATCACCTATATGCGTACAGACTCAGTTACCCTAGCGGCAGAAGCTGTGGATGAGTTGCGCGGTTTTATCGCTGATAAATATGGTGCGGCTTCGGTGCCAAGCAAGCCACAGGTATATAAAACAAAGTCTAAAAATGCACAGGAAGCGCATGAAGCGGTTCGACCAACGTCTATTTTGCGTACGCCAGATAGCTTGAAGAGTTATCTGTCTGCCGATCAGTTAAAACTTTATACTTTGATTTGGCAGCGTACGCTGGCGAGTCAGATGATCCATGCCACCTTGAATACAGTGGCTGTTGACTTAGGTTGTGGTACTGCCAATACGTTTAGGGCCAATGGTTCTACCGTCGTTAACCCTGGCTTTATGAGCGTTTATCTTGAAGGCAAGGATGATAATGGCAAAGCAGATAAAGATGAACGTTTGCTGCCGCCAATGGAAGTTGGGGATATTGTTGATTTAAAAGCCATACGACCAGAGCAACATTTTACTGAGCCGCCACCGCGATATAGTGAAGCGAGTCTTGTGCGAAGCTTGGAAGAGCACGACATCGGTCGCCCCTCTACGTATGCCAGCATCATTTCGACGTTATTGCAGCGTGAGTATGTCGAGCTAGAGAAAAAACGTTTCCATCCGACCGATGTTGGCCGCGTGGTGGGTAAGTTCTTGGTAGAACATTTTACTCAATATGTCGATTATGGTTTTACCGCCGCATTAGAAGATGATCTTGATGCTATTGCCCGCGGTGAAGCCGAATGGGTGCCTTTGCTGCGTAAGTTTTGGGGGCCATTTAAAGAGCAAGTTGAAACTAAAGATAAAGAAGTACAGCGTAGCGATGTCACCCAAGAATTATTGGATGAAGACTGTCCTAAGTGCGGTAAAAAGTTGTCTAGTCGCTTAGGACGAAGTGGACGGTTTATTGGCTGTACGGCTTATCCAGAATGTGATTACACACGTAATATCGATGGTGATGAAGCGGAAAGCACTGAACCAGAAGTAGTGGAAGGTCGTCAGTGCCCTAAATGTGAGTCAGATTTATGGGTGCGAACGGGTCGTTACGGTAAATTTATTGGTTGCAGCAGTTATCCAAAATGTAAACACATTGAGTCATTGGAGCAGCCGACCAATACCGGGGTAACTTGCCCGCAGTGTAATAAGGGTGAAATCCTGACGAGAAAATCCCGCCGAGGTAAGATTTTCTATTCTTGTTCTGGTTATCCAGACTGTGATTATGCGTTATGGAATGAACCTTTAACAGAGGCATGTCCTGATTGCCAATGGCCGATTCTGACCGTTAAAACAACCAAAAGCCGTGGTACAGAAAAAGTCTGCCCACAAAAAGAATGCGGCTTTACTGAGAAGGTTGAATCAACTTAGTTTGAAATAATATTTAGTGGGGCGGATGGCTTACTGAGGTTACCGCCCTTTCTAAATTGTTTGAACTTGGCGTCTAGTCCAGCTGACATTATCACTGCGTTGACGACGGCTTCTTGATCTTTCAACGCGGCGACGGTTTCATCGAGTAATTTTCTATCTTTTTCTAATAAACTGCGTTTTAAATCAATGCCGTAATAAATGAGATTATCAAATTTATCAAATAGTGGTTTAACCTTTGATGTCTCTAAAAAAGCTCGGTTTTTTTCTATAGTGGTAAGGTAATAGTCCTTTTTTTCTATATATTTTGGCGTCCAATAGTAGTTTCTGTATTGAGCGAAACCATAAGGATCATTTGCTTTTTTATATTTTTTGAACTCGGTTAAAAGTGTATCAACAGTATTTAGATAGGTATTGGCAAACGTGATGGTAAATTCATCAATATTGTCAGCATTTAGTTCAAGAATTTCAGTTACTGGGGCGGTTTCATTTTCAGTGCTATTATCGCTGCAGCCGACAAGAAACAGGCTTAGGCATAAGCAGAGTAATAAAAAGTTAAGCTTGAAGACATACGGTGTGTGCTGACTAAAATTAAAGTTATAGCGACTATTTATTTTGTTCTCAGTTGTGCTTAAATTCATAATTGTGCCGACCTCGAAACCTTGACCAAGACTATCTAGAGTCTTCTAATCTACCTTGAATTGGGAAAAAGTTCTAGGTATTAGGCTTTAGGTTTTGTCGACAACTATATTTAACAGTATAGAGCCAAAATTTTAGCTACTAGTCTTACATAGATATTAGGTAGTAGGTTGCTAGTCAGCTTTTAAGTCATCAAACGATTGATGAGCGATGTTAGTCGCTTGCTCTACCGTAGCGGCCAAGACGTTGAAGTGGCCCATTTTTCGACCAATACGCGCTTCTTTTTTACCATACAAATGCAATTTATTCTCTGGCCGAGTTAATAAGCTATCCCAATGAGGTTTACTCTTACCCCAAACGTCACCAAGAATATTAATCATGACAACGGGTGAGACCAGTTCGCAGTTGCCCGACGGCAATCCACACAACATTCTGACTTGCTGTTCAAATTGAGATGTTTCACAGGCATCTACCGTGAAATGGCCAGAATTATGCGGCCGTGGTGCAATTTCATTAACCAGAATGTCGCCTTCTTTAGATAAAAAGAACTCTACCGCCATCACACCTACATACGCTAGACCATCAGCAATCTTATCGGCCATTTGAATTGCAGTTTCGACTTGCGCTTCGGGAAGGCGGCTAGGCACGGTAGTGGAGTGCAATATGCCATTCACATGTACATTTTCTGCTACGGGGAAGTTACTAATCTCTCCAGACTGACTGCGAGCAAGCACAGTAGATACTTCACGTTCAAGATTAATGCGCTGTTCAAGTACGCATTCGACTTGGCCTAAAGATTCAAATGCTTTACGTACGTCATCCGCAGTGTGACATACAACTTGGCCTTTCCCGTCGTAACCAAAAGTCGCAACCTTTAAAATTGCTGGAAACTGAATAGTCGTTTTCGCGGTGTCGATATCTGCTGTTTTACGAATCGCAATAAAAGGCGCAACGGGAATACCTAATGAAGCGATAAATTGCTTTTCATTGATACGGTTCTGGGTGGCCGCTAATGCTTTCGATGATGGGTGAACAACGGTTTGTTGTTCTAGAAAAGCCAATGTGGTCGCAGGAATGTTTTCAAATTCTGTGGTAATGGCATCGCAGAGTTCGGCCAATTGACGCAGTGCGGATTCATCAGTGTATTTTGCACAAATATGTTGGTCGGCAATGATGCCTGCTGGACTATGAATGTCAGGATCTAAGACCACCACGTTATAACCCAGTGTTTGAGCAGCAGTAGTGAACATACGGCCTAATTGACCGCCGCCAAGCATGCCGAGAGTAGCGCCAGGTAAAATCATTGTATTTGTCATGTCTTTATTGTGGAGGAAGCGTCATGTCCAACACCGCCTGGTGCTGGTCTTTTCTAAATTGTTCTAGTTTTCCTGCCAGTGCCGAATCCGTAGTAGCAAGTTGGGCAATCGCAAATAATGCAGCGTTAGCAGCGCCAGCTTCACCAATGGCAAACGTGGCGACAGGAATGCCTTTCGGCATTTGCACGATGGATAATAAGGAGTCTTGGCCTTTAAGGTAGCGAGACGGTACCGGAACGCCTAATATGGGGAGCGTCGTGTGCGCGGCCAACATGCCTGGCAGGTGAGCTGCACCGCCCGCACCTGCAATAATACAGGCTAAGCCTTTGTCTTTGGCTGTTACCGCATAGTCGGTCAATAAATCGGGGGTACGATGAGCTGAAACAACTTTGGCCTCAAATGCGACACCAAAAGCTTCGAGCTGTTCGACCGCTTTTTGCATTACGGGCCAGTCACTATTACTGCCCATAACAACACCTACAACAGGCTTATCCATATTATTGATCCGTTCTGTTTCATCAAAATAACGTGCCATTTTAGCTATTTTATTGAAAATATGGAAATTTGTAGGGGAATTATGTGGCGCTAAGAGTATGCTTATTATTGAATGGCATTGGATCAGCAGTTATACTGTTCGGTCCATTTTGCCGTCTTTTTGATATAAAGATAGTGCTCCTCATAGTGAACGGTTCGCGAGGAGACCGGCACTAACAGTAATATGAAGGTATGTGACGTGAGTCAGCCAACTGAATTGACACAAGGCTTATATAGGCCTGAATTTGAAAAAGATAACTGCGGCTTCGGTCTGATTGCTCAGATGGATGGCAAGGCCAGCCATTGGCTAGTTGAGACTGCGGTTGAAGCTTTAGGTAACTTAACCCACCGTGGTGCGATTGGTGCTGATGGTAAAACCGGCGATGGTTGTGGTTTGTTGATGAAAAAGCCGGATGGCTTTTTCCGCGCTATTGCTGAAGAGTTAGATTTTAAGCTTGCGGAACAATATGCCGTTGGCATGGTTTTCTTGTCACAAGATGATGATAGAGCTAAAGCGAATCAGGACAGTGTGACCCAAGAGCTTACTACCCAAGGTCTAGAAGTTTTAGGCTGGCGTGATGTGCCTGTTGATGCGGCAAGTGCCTGTGGTGAAGAAGCCTTGCGATCAATGCCTATTATGCGCCATGTGTTTGTGAATGCAGCTGCTGATATGGACTCAGCCACATTTGAGCGTCACCTCTATATTGCTCGACGTTTAGCTGAAAAAGCAGTCACCGATGACGATGCTTTCTATATCACTAGTTTGTCTTCACACGTGGTGTCATATAAGGGCTTGGTTATGCCAGCCTATCTGCCAACCTTTTATAAAGATTTAAATGATAAACGTATGGAAACCGCTATTTGTGTATTCCATCAGCGCTTCTCAACCAATACTTGGCCACAATGGCGTTTGGCGCAGCCTTTCCGTTATCTTGCGCATAATGGTGAAATCAATACGGTACAAGGTAACCGGAACTGGGCATTAGCGCGTGGCGCAAAATTTGCGACCTCACTTATCGAGAATATGGATGATATTCGTCCTCTAGTGGGGTTAACAGGTTCCGATTCTTCCAGTATGGATAATATGTTGGAAGCTTTATTGGCGGGCGGTATAGATTTATTCCGTGCCATGCGCTTATTGATTCCACCGGCATGGCAGAATGATCACACTATGGATGCTGATTTAAAAGCGTTCTATGATTATAACTCCATGCATATGGAGCCATGGGATGGGCCAGCTGGCGTCGTCTTAACGGATGGACGATATGCAGGCTGTACCCTTGATCGTAATGGTCTGCGTCCAGCGCGTTACATTATTACTAAAGATCGTCATATTACTTTGGCATCTGAAGTCGGTGTTTATAAATATAAACCAGAAGATGTCGTTGCCAAAGGCCGGTTAAAACCGGGTCAAATGTTAGCTGTTGATACCTCTACAGGTGAACTATTATTACCTGATGAAATCAATGACTCACTTAAAAAGGCTCAACCTTACCGTGAATGGTTGGATGCCAACCTTAAGCGCTTAGAAGATCGCGCCGCTGATGACACCTTGCCTACCTTGGAAGGTGAAGAATTAGCCGTATACGAAAAACTGTTCCAAGTTAGCTTTGAAGAACGTGACCAAGTGTTACGTGTGCTAGGTGAAGTAGGCCAAGAAGCAACAGGATCGATGGGTGATGACACCCCATTCCCGATCATGTCGCAAAAAGAACGTTCTTTATTTGATTACTTCCGCCAACAGTTTGCACAAGTAACTAACCCACCCATTGATTCATTACGTGAAAGCATCGTCATGTCTTTGGAAACGTGTTTTGGTCAAGAGCGTAACTTATTCGAAGAAAGAGCTGATCACGCAGATCGTGTTGTGGTTGACTCACCAGTGCTGTCAGAAAGCCGCTATAAACAATTGTTAGCCTTGGGTGAAACTAACGCTAATTATAAATCCACAACATTGTCATTAAGCTATTCTGCTGAAGCAGGGCTAGAAGCTGCGATTGATGCTTTATGTGAGCAAGCTGAACAAGCGGTTCGTGATGGTACGGTTATCTTAGTTCTATCTGATCGCGCTATAGACTCAGCGTTATTACCTGTACATGCCTTATTAGCAACGGGTGCTGTGCATCATCGGTTGATTGAGTCTGGCCTGCGTTGTGATGCCAATATTGTGGTTGAAACGGCGACAACTCGTGATTCACATCACTTTGGTGTTTTGCTGGGTTATGGTGCAACTGCAATTTATCCTTATTTGGCTTATGCCTCGTTAAATGATCTGATTAATACCGGTGAAATTAAAGATTTAGAGCGCGCTGAAGTATGGCGTCGTTACCGAAAAGGCATTAACAAAGGTTTATTTAAAATCACTTCAAAAATGGGTATTTCCACAATCACTAGTTATCGTGGTGCTCAATTGTTTGAGATTGTTGGCCTGAATGAAGCCGTTGTCGATAAATGTTTTGTTGCAACTACAAGCCGTATTAGCGGTACAGACTTTGATGATATCCAAACGGATCAACAAGTAATTTCCGATCGTGCATGGAATGTTCGTAAGAAACGCGAACAAGGTGGTTTGTTGAAGTTTGTTCATGGTGGCGAATACCATGCTTATAACCCCGATGTTATTGGCACCTTACAAAAAGCGGTGCAAGGCGGAAGTTACGATGCCTATAAAGAATATGCAGCTTTAGTTAATGATCGGCCAGCCATGGTTTTGCGTGACTTATTGGCGCTGAAAAAGGCTGATAAGCCTCTTGAGCTGGATGAGGTTGAAAACGTCGGCGAAATTCTTAAACGCTTTGATAGTGCAGGCATGTCTTTGGGTGCTTTGTCACCGGAAGCTCATGAAGCATTAGCAATAGGCATGAACCGTTTAGGTGGTCGCTCAAACTCGGGTGAGGGCGGTGAAGATCCTGCTCGTTATGGCACTGAGCGTGTTTCAAAAATCAAGCAAGTTGCATCGGGTCGTTTTGGTGTAACCCCGCATTACTTAGTCAATGCTGAAGTTTTGCAGATCAAAGTAGCGCAAGGCGCTAAACCGGGTGAAGGTGGTCAACTACCCGGCGGTAAAGTGAATCAAATGATTGCGACTTTGCGTCATTCAGTGCCTGGCGTCACATTAATTTCGCCACCACCACATCACGATATTTATTCAATTGAAGATTTAGCTCAGTTGATCTTTGACTTAAAACAAGTGAATCCAGATGCTTTGGTATCGGTTAAGCTGGTTTCAGAAGCGGGTGTAGGTACGATTGCTGCAGGTGTGGCCAAAGCGTATGCTGATCTGATTACCATTTCAGGTTATGACGGTGGAACGGCTGCAAGCCCATTGACTTCAGTTAAATACGCGGGTGGTCCGTGGGAGTTGGGCCTAAGTGAAACTCACCAAACCTTGCGCGCTAATGATTTGCGTGACAAAGTACGCCTGCAAACAGATGGTGGTTTAAAAACCGGTTTAGACGTTATTAAAGCGGCTATTTTAGGTGCAGAAAGCTTTGGCTTTGGTACCGGGCCAATGGTTGCACTGGGCTGTAAGTTCTTACGTATTTGTCACTTGAATAACTGTGCAACTGGTGTTGCAACTCAAAATGATAAGCTGCGTACCCAGCACTTTATTGGTTTACCGCAAATGGTAATGAACTACTTTCAGTTTGTTGCGCGTGAAACCCAAGAGTGGCTGGCAGTGTTAGGTGTGCCTAGCATGGCTGATTTAATAGGTCGTACCGACTTGTTAGAAATCTTGCCGGGTACCACTGACAAGCAGAAAAAGTTAGATTTAGCACCATTATTGTCCACAGCAG
Source organism: Methylophaga sp. 42_25_T18 (assembly GCA_002163085.1). Lineage (GTDB taxonomy): Bacteria > Pseudomonadota > Gammaproteobacteria > Nitrosococcales > Methylophagaceae > 41-12-T18. The sequence continues at coordinate 376,864 of MAAJ01000001.1, forward strand.
GTGTTGCGGCAGATAAGCCTCAATACTGTGTTGATCCACATAATACGCCTTATGATAAAGGTGAATTAGCAGAACAAATGCTGGTTGATATGAAGGATGCGATTGTTAATAAAAATGGCGGCTTCTTCAGCTACGATGTGCGCAATATCCATCGTTCTATTGGTGCTCGTATTTCAGGTGAGATTGCCAGACATCATGGCAACTATGGTATGAACGATGCTCCTGTGCGTGTACAGCTAACCGGTTCTGCAGGACAAAGTTTTGGTGTGTGGAATGCCGGTGGTTTAGAAATGCGACTAGAGGGTGATGCAAATGACTATGTAGGTAAAGGTATGGCTGACGGTAAGTTAGTTATTTATCCTTCACCTGAAAGTGATTTTGCTAGTCAAGAAGCTAGTATTATGGGTAATACCTGTCTATATGGTGCGACGGGCGGAACATTGTATGCTTCGGGTATGGCCGGTGAACGTTTTGCTGTTCGTAACTCAGGTGCCATAGCGGTCGTTGAAGGCGTGGGTGACCACGGCTGTGAATATATGACTGGTGGTGTAGTTACCGTATTAGGTGAAACAGGCTTGAACTTCGGTGCGGGCATGACCGGTGGTTTTGCTTATGTGCTCGATCTAGAAGATACCTTTGCTGAACGTTATAACCAAGAGTTAGTTGAACTCGTTCGCATCGACAATGACGAATTATCTGCGCATGCATTACACCTTAAAGGCATGATCGAAGATCATGTTAGAGAAACAAATAGTGTTTGGGGAAATCAACTGTTAGATATGTTTGAGCAGCGCTTAAAACAATTCTGGTTAGTTAAACCAAAAGCAGCAGCATTGGATAGCTTGTTAGACGCAGTAACTAAAGCGGCCTAATAATAACGCGAGTTTGAAAGAAAATAATTATGGCGAAAAATACTTTTCAATTTTTAGAAGTGGGTCGTGTTGACCCCAAAAAACTTAAAGCAGACGAGCGCATTAAAGGCTTTGGCGAGATTTATGGCGAATTTGATGCTAAGTCTTCTGCCGATCAATCTGATCGTTGTTTAGAGTGTGGTAATCCCTATTGCGAATGGAAATGTCCAGTACATAATTACATTCCAAACTGGTTAAAACTGATTAGCGAAGGTAATTTGGAGCAGGCCGCTGAACTAGCCCATCAAACCAATACTTTGCCAGAGATTTGTGGTCGAGTGTGCCCACAAGATCGCCTCTGTGAAGGTGCATGTACCTTGAATGATGGCTTTGGCGCCGTAACTATCGGTTCAGTAGAAAAATACATTGCTGATACTGCCTTAGATAGTGGTTGGCGGCCAGATTTATCTGACGTCGTCGCTACCGGTAAGCGAGTGGCTATTATTGGCGCAGGCCCTGCTGGTTTGGGCTGTGCTGACATTTTGATTCGTAATGGTGTTCAACCGATTGTGTATGACAAACACCCTGAAGTAGGTGGTTTGTTGACCTTTGGTATTCCTGAATTTAAATTAGAAAAATCAGTGGTTCAGCGTCGCCGTGAAGTCCTTGAGGGTATGGGCGTAGAGTTTGTGCTTAATACCGAAATTGGTAAAGACATTGAATTCCAATCTTTGCTAGATGAATTCGATGCTGTTTTCCTTGGTATGGGAACCTATACCTACATGAAAGGTGGCTTCCCCGGTGAAGATAAGGAAGGTGTATATGAAGCCTTACCGTACTTAGTGGCCAACAATAAAGAGTTTTTAAATCTAAAACCTGAAGACTATGTAAACCTCGAAGGCAAGAAAGTCGTAGTGCTTGGTGGTGGTGATACCGCGATGGATTGTAATCGTACAGCGATCCGTCAAAATGCAGAAAGCGTGCAATGTGCGTATCGTCGTGATGAAGAAAATATGCCGGGTTCACGCCGTGAAGTGAACAATGCACGAGAAGAGGGTGTTGAGTTCTTGTGGAATCGTCAACCGATAGAAGTAGTTGGCAATGGCAAGGTCGAAGGCATTAAAGTAATCACAACGGCCCTAGGCGAGCCTGATGAGCGTGGCCGTCGTAGTCCTCAACCTGTTGCTGGCAGTGAAGAGATCATTGCTGCAGATGCCGTAATCATTGCCTTTGGTTTCCGCCCGAGTCCTGCACCATGGTTTGCTGATTTTGGTGTGGATATAGATGATGGTGGTCGTGTAATTGCTCCTGAACATGGCAAATGTGGTTTCCAGACTAGCAATGAAAAAATCTTTGCGGGTGGTGACATGGTGCGCGGATCTGACTTGGTTGTTACTGCGGTCTGGGAAGGGCGTCAAGCTGCGGAAGGAATTTTAGATTACTTAAAGGTGTAGGTCTTAATCATAAGAGATAGGCGTTTTACATTTGATCTACGTCAGTTAAATATTAGGCTTCATCATTCGAAAGATTGTTTTTCGGTATGATGGAGCCTTATTTATATTCATAACAAGAAAACAGCGTTATTTGAGGGAAACAGTGTGGCTGAATTAAAAAATGATCGTTACTTAAGAGCTTTATTACGTCAGCCAGTTGATAAAACACCTGTTTGGGTGATGCGTCAAGCGGGACGTTATTTACCTGAGTATCGTGAAGTTCGTGCCAAAGCCGGTGACTTCATGACCCTGTGCACAACGCCAGAGTTAGCCTGTGAAGTTACGCTTCAGCCACTACATCGATTTGATTTAGATGCGGCTATTATTTTTTCTGATATTTTAACGATTCCCGATGCGATGGGCTTGGACCTGCACTTTGTTGCCGGTGAAGGGCCTAAATTTAATAAGGTCATTCGCAGCGCCGCCGATATTAAAAAACTGGCCGTACCAGATATGGAAGATAGCCTAGGCTACGTTATGGATGCGATACGCCTGACTCGTAAAGAGATTGATGGCAAAGTACCATTAATTGGCTTTAGCGGCAGTCCGTGGACCTTGGCGTGTTACATGGTTGAAGGTGGATCGAGTAAAGATTTTGCTAAAGTGAAGGGCATGATGTTTGATGCACCCGAACAAATGCACGCCTTACTGGATGTTCTGGCCAAATCTGTAATCGCATATTTGAATGCACAAATTGCTGCTGGTGCTCAGTCCATTATGTTATTTGATACGTGGGGCGGTGCCTTGAGTACGGAGAACTACCAACAGTTTTCCTTGGCTTATATGCAGCAGATTGTTGCAGGGATGAACCGTGAATCTGAAGGCCGTAAAGTTCCCATTACCTTGTTTACTAAAGGCGGTGGTCAATGGTTGGAATTGATGGCCGATACCGGTGTTGATGCCGTGGGTTTAGATTGGACGACCGATCTTGGCAAAGCTCGACAACGTATTGGTAACAAGGTGGCATTGCAAGGCAATATGGACCCTTGTGTTTTATATGCATCTGCCGATCGTGTCGAACAAGAAGTGGCTAGTGTATTAGCCAGTTTTGGCAAAGCGGAAACCGGACATGTATTTAATCTCGGTCATGGTATACATCCAACGATCGCACCTGACAATATGCAGCGTTTAGTGGACTCGGTTCACGGCCTGAGTGAATCCTATCATCAGTAATTAGTCTTGTTTTGTTGAGCTATTTTGAACTTGTTTGATCAGTTCATTAGCAAAGCGTTTCACTTGCAAGTCATATAAAGCGAGTTGTCCGCCTGTTCTAATTGCACTGGATGCCAGGCCTCCAATCACCATCAATAGTAAAATTGCAACTATCCAAGCAAGAAAGTAACTGACCCGTAGCGACGGTTGTTGGGTGCTAGGCTGTGCTGCGGTTACCTGCTCTACATCACTTTCGTTGCTAGGTCTTTTCTGGGAAAAAGAAGTGATTAGGTTATCTAGGTTAGAGCCTTGATCGATTGCCTTGGCAAAACGTTCTATACGCTGTGGTTCATCATATAAGTTCCATGCTTCAAAGATGACTTTGATGCCGATAAACAAGCCAACAATTAACATGACTAAGCCGAGAAAACGGGCAATTACTGCTAAGGTTTCGGTGGTTCGAGAAGGTGGTTGGTAATTCATTTAACATCCTGTTGTGTGAACATATACGAGTCAAATAATAGCAGAGTTTTATAAGCTTTCCATAAAGAAAAAGGGCAGTCCGCTAAGCGAACTGCCCTTTGTCAGTTTAATAGTGTGAAACTATTATTTAGTGTTGTTGGTGAACTCTGGATATGCTTCCATACCACACTCACTAAGATCAACACCTTCGTACTCTTCTTCTTCAGAGACACGAATGCCCATCACAAGTTTAATCACATACCAAGTCGCAAAGCTGGCACCAAAGACCCATACAAAGATGGTTGCAGCACCGACTATTTGACCAAGGAAAGTGGCATCACTATTAGTTAATGGCACTGCTAACAGTCCCCATAAACCAACCACACCGTGAACTGAAATAGCACCGACCGGATCATCAATCTTAATCTTGTCCATAAAGACGATTGAGAATACAACGATAGCACCACCGACCGCACCAATAATGGTCGCCATCAATGGAGTTGGTGTATCAGGACCGGCAGTGATTGCAACTAAACCCGCTAACGCACCATTTAGAAGCATCGTTAAATCTGCTTTACCAAATAGAACTCTAGCAATAACAACCGCAGCGATAACACCACCCGCAGCTGCAGCATTGGTATTCATGAATACCATCGCAACAGCATTAGCACTAGCCATATCGCCAAGTTTTAACACTGAACCGCCGTTAAAGCCGAACCAACCCATCCATAAGATGAACGTACCCAAAGTTGCTAAAGGTAAGTTTGCACCTGGGATAGGGCGAACTTCACCGTTAGGACCGTATTTACCTTTACGAGCACCCAACAAGATAACGCCTGCTAATGCCGCAGCAGCGCCGGCCATATGCACGATACCTGAACCAGCAAAATCTAGGAAACCGAAGTCATCACCAAGAGAATATAAGCCAAATACATCAGCTCCACCCCATGTCCAAGCACCTTCCATTGGATAGATGAATGCAGTCATCACGATAGCAAATACAGCAAAGGCCCATAACTTCATCCGTTCAGCAACAGCACCAGATACGATAGACATCGCTGTGGCAACAAATACAACTTGGAAGAAGAAGTCAGAAGCAGCCGCATAAACAGAGCCGCCATCAAAACCGGCTTCTGCAGATGCTACTAATGCATCAGCAACTAAGTTTTCACCGCCGTCGATACCTACTAAGAACATGCCGCCGCCGTACATGATGTCATAACCGACAACCATATAAGCAGTACATGCGATTGCAAACAATAAAACATTTTTCGTTAAGATTTCAGTGGTGTTTTTAGCTCGAACTAGACCTGCTTCTAACATTGAGAAACCAGCCGCCATCCACATAACTAAGGCACCCATTACTAGGAAGTAAAAAGTGTCCATAGCGTATTGGAGTTGGAAGATTTGATTTTCCATCGAATTGCTCCTAAAACTTACAGTGCGTCAGGACCGGTTTCGCCTGTGCGAATCCGAACCACTTGCTCTAATGGGTAAACAAAGATTTTGCCGTCACCGATCTTGCCAGTGTTAGCGCCTTTAGTAACTGCTTCGATAACTTGATCAACGATGTCATCATCAACTGCAATGTCTAATTTTAATTTAGGCAAAAAATCTACTACATATTCAGCGCCACGATAGAGCTCAGTGTGACCTTTTTGACGACCAAAACCTTTTACTTCTGAAACGGTAAGACCTTGAACACCGATATCAGAAAGCGCTTCGCGCACATCGTCAAGCTTGAACGGCTTGATAATCGCTACTACTTGTTTCATTAGGTTGTTCCTTCTAAAATAAAAAAGGCCGCTTTAACAGCGGCCTTTATTAATGTCTAAAACGATGTTGACACCGAGATAGTTAGTTTGTCTGAGGCATTTTTACCAATATCATCCTCAGCATCACTGTCCATGCCCGTGTAGGTTAAGCCTAGATCTAAAGTATTGTAGCTTTTAGATAAGCCAATGCGCCAATCGGTATGTTCTGCACTTTTTACGTTAACAACACCAGAGTCGTAGTCGTAATAACCGATGCCAGCACTGAATCCTAACTCATACCATGGTAGGTCATAATCAAAGCTTGCAGAGTAGTAGGTACCATCTTTATCTTTATTATCGTAGACGGCGCCTGAGTGAGCAACACTTACACCGAAGTAGCTATAGCTTAATGAAGCATAAACTTCGTTCCACTCATAATCTTCTCCTGGGTATAGGTAACGAAGTACACCAAGATCATAGCCAATGCCTGATTCACCGAACTCGCTAGCGAAACCAGCATAGATATCAATTTCATAATCAGCATCATCATCAAAATCAACATTAGATGCCCATGTACCTACATATAAGCCACTGCTATGGCTATAGTCAGCACTACCAGAAACGGCAGGCGCTCTATTTGTTTGTGAATAACCACGCCAAATGTAGTCATTTGCTAATGTAACGCCAAAATCTACAGCATGGCTACCATTTTCACTTTCCCACGCCATCGCCATTGATGATGCAGTTAACATTGTACCTGCTAGGCATAATGCTGATAATTTATTCATTTTCATTTTTTTCTCTCCTCGTTTACATTTATTTTTAGTCGTTTGAATTTGTTTTGTTGTATCCATGCAACACATTGTATTCAGACTGCAACATAATATGCAAAAATGGTGCCCATGAAAATAACTTATAAAAATCAGTGGTGTACGTTATTGTTTCGTGTGTTTCAAGGTGCTTTTGCCCTTTGATGGTGCGCCCTGTTTTTTTATTGCACCAATATTGAACAATTCGACTTTACCCTTATTTAACAGAGCTTGCTATGATGACGGCAAAATTTTGAAGGACAATGATTAAGATGATTTACCCTCAGATCGACCCGGTGGCCTTATCACTGGGGCCATTGCAGATACATTGGTATGGCCTTATGTATTTATTTGGTTTTGTTGGCGCGTGGTTTTTAGGCCGCCTGCGCACGGAACGTTACGGTTGGACGGTGACGGAAGTAGAAGATTTATTGTTTTATGGCGCCATCGGTGTGATTGTTGGTGGTCGGCTCGGTTATGTCTTGTTTTATGATTTGCCTGCTAATTTGGCCCATCCTTTAAATGTATTAAAAGTTTGGCAAGGCGGCATGTCCTTCCACGGGGGCTTGATTGGTGTATTAACCGCTTTTTGGTGGTTTGCTAAAAAGACCAATCGATCATTTTTTACGGTGAGTGATTTTATTGCACCCTTGGTACCAATAGGTTTATTGACCGGACGGATAGGCAACTTTATTAATAGTGAGCTATGGGGCAAAGTCAGTGATGTGCCATGGGCTATTGTCTTTCCTAATGGCGGACCTTTAGCTCGCCATCCATCGCAGCTTTATGAGGCGGTGCTAGAAGGTTTGGTCTTATTTATTATCTTATGGTTGTATTCTGCCAAGTCAAAACCGGTGGGCGCGATATCAGGCTTATTTTTACTGGGCTATGGTACTTTCCGTTTCTTAGTGGAATTTGTACGTATTCCAGATCCACAATATGGTTACCTGGCATTTAACTGGTTGACTATGGGACAAGTTTTATCGTTGCCGATGATTGTTATTGGCCTTTATTTAATAGGCCGCGCCTATCAAAAAGCTAGCTGAATAAAATAACTAGCCAAGTAGCAATCGCGATTAATACGCTAAGCATGACGGCCAGTGAACCATAGTCCTTAGCACGACCAGAGAGAGTATGGTGCTCGGTGCTGACCCGATCGACAATACATTCGATAGCCGAGTTAAGTAATTCAACGATTAAGATAAAGACGATGCTGACGATCATGGCAAGCCGTTCTATGGCATTCACATCGAGATAAAAACTGGCAGCACCGAGAATGAGTAACAAGACAAGCTCTTGTCGAAAAGCAGCTTCGTTCACTAAAGCAGAACGCAGGCCTTGCCATGAATACTGGCAGGCATAGAACAAGCGCATGATTCCCTGATTCTTTTTCATTTAAATGGATTCCGTTTAAATATAATTATTAATGCATCGAAAACAATGCGTGAAGGAAAAAGTATCTTATACAGTAGATTGCAGCTAGACGTAAAACTAGCCCCAACCCTTCTGCTTGAGGATGAAAAACCTCAATCTTCGTGCTTTGATTGAACTGTTTTGAGCTTCAACAGTGGCAAAGATGAAAGAGCAATAGACCTTAGGAACTTTAATAATAACAAGCCGTTAATATTCTAGCGTGTTAAAATTACCGATCAATCTTTTCAGGTTTTTATCAGTTTATGAGTTACCAAGATCATTATGATGTCATTGTTGTCGGCGGCGGCCATGCAGGAACAGAAGCCGCATTAGCATCTGCACGCCAGGGTGTCAGAACCCTATTGCTGACCCAAAACATCGAAACATTGGGTCAAATGAGCTGTAATCCTGCGATTGGTGGCATCGGTAAAGGTCATCTGGTTAAAGAGATCGATGCGCTGGGCGGTATTATGGCTCAAGCCGCTGATCGTGGCGGTATTCAATTTCGTATTTTAAATTCCAGCAAAGGTCCTGCGGTTCGAGCAACACGTGCACAAGCGGATAGGGTGCGTTATAAAGCGGCTGTGCGAGCAGCGTTGGAATCGCAAGAAAATCTCTATTTGTTCCAGCAAACGGTTGATGACTTGGTTGTTGAAAATGATCGTGTTGTTGGTGTGGTGACTCAGGTAGGTTTACGTTTTTCAGCCAAGTCTGTGGTATTGACGGTAGGCACTTTCCTTGGCGGCCTGATCCATATTGGTATGGAAAATCATCAAGGTGGTCGAGCCGGTGATCCCGCATCCATCGCTTTAGCCCAACGTTTGCGTGCATTGCCATTTCGAGTTGATCGCCTAAAAACAGGTACACCACCACGAATTGCGACGGATAGCATCGATTTTTCAATATTGACGGAACAGCCGGGCGATACACCAACACCGGTATTCTCCTTTTTGGGTAAACGTTCAGATCATCCGGATCAGATTTCTTGTTATATCACCCATACTAATGAACAGACTCATGAGGTGATTAGGAACAATCTTGATCGCTCACCGATGTACAGTGGTGAAATTGAAGGCATTGGGCCACGTTATTGTCCTTCGATTGAAGATAAAGTGGTCCGGTTTGCTGATCGCACCTCTCACCAAATATTTTTAGAACCGGAAGGTTTGAACTGTGGTGAAGTGTATCCAAATGGCATCTCAACTAGCTTGCCTTTTGATGTGCAGTATCAGATTGTTCGCTCAATGAAGGGGCTAGAAAATGCTCACATCACTCGACCGGGTTATGCCATTGAATACGATTATTTTGACCCACGAGATTTAAACCCGTGGTTAGAAACCAAACATATGGCGGGATTGTTTTTTGCTGGCCAGATCAATGGTACAACCGGTTATGAAGAAGCGGGCGCCCAAGGCTTGATCGCTGGATTAAATGCTGGTTTACAAGTGCGTGAGTTAGAGCAATGGTATCCACGTCGAGATGAAGCCTATATTGGCGTGATGATCGATGACTTGATTACTTCAGGTACACAAGAGCCTTACCGCATGTTTACCAGTCGAGCCGAGTATCGCTTGTTATTACGTGAAGATAATGCCGATATGCGCTTAACACCTAAAGGTCGTGAGTTAGGCATAGTAGATGATGAACGTTGGTCAGTTTTTTCTGGTAAACGAGAGGCTGTCGTTAAAGAAACAGCGCGTTTGGAAGCCTATAAGTTTAGCCCTGAAAAAATAGACCAAACACTTGCTGAACAAGTCTTAGGTGAGCCGTTAAATAAAGTAAGTTCAGCATTAGATTTGTTGCGTCGCCCAACTGTTGATTATGCTGGCTTACTTACCTTATTGGTAGAAGAGCGTCAGGTGGCGGAAGATGTGGCTGAACAAGTTGTTATTAAGACTAAATATGCTGGTTATATTAATCGCCAACAGAACGAAATTGATCGCTTGAAGCGCAATGAAAACACCCTGTTACCCGAGGAATTGGATTATACAAATGTTCGTGGTCTGTCTAATGAAGTGCGTGAAAAATTGCAGCAAGCAAGACCAAATAGCCTAGGCCAAGCGGGACGTATTTCCGGTGTGACACCCGCAGCCATATCTCTATTATTAGTCCATTTAAAACGTGGCAATCAAAATGAAAATGGTAAATCAAGCAAAGCGAGTTAATGAAAGAGATGTTGCAACAACTACAGCAGGGATGTGAGACCTTAGGTCTAGACGTTTCAGATGAAAAACTGGCTAAGCTCATTGCCTATGTACAACTATTAGCCAAGTGGAATAAAGCCTTTAATTTGACTTCGGTTAGAGAGCCGCAGGAAATGATCAGTCGCCATATTTTAGATAGTCTGGCTATTCAGCCTTACTTATCTGGTGATTCATTATTAGATGTAGGAACGGGAGCTGGCTTGCCCGGTATACCTCTGGCTATCGTTAGGCCGGAGATGACGATCACCTTATTAGATAGTAACTCTAAAAAGACGCGTTTTTTACAGCAAGCGAAAGCAGAGTTGGCGTTGGAAAGTGTAACCGTGATCCATTCCCGCGTTGAGCAAGCTGATTTGCCCAAGTTTGATCTGGTAACGGCACGTGCATTCTCAACCATTGACGACATTATTGATTTAGCTGGCCGACACTGCGATGATGCAGGCTGTTTGGTATTAATGAAAGGCGTCTATCCGGAGGAGGAATTGCAGGCAGTCACTAATGGCTTTAGCTTGCAAGACGTAGTGTCACTGGATGTCCCGGGTTGTGAAGGACAAAGACATTTGGTGCGACTGATTAAAAGTTAAAGGCTGAGTGAATGGGCAATATTTTCGCGGTTACAAATCAAAAAGGTGGGGTAGGTAAAACTACGACAACAGTAAACTTGGCAGCATCTTTGGCCGCAAACGGCAAAAAGGTTTTGCTTATTGATCTTGATCCGCAGGGCAATGCCACCACCGGTTGTGGTGTGGATAAAGAAACACTGAAAGTCAGTAGCTATGACGTCATTATGACGCAAGCTAAGGCAATTGATGCCATTGTTAAACCGGAAGATTTGTCTTTTTCGGTGATGCCAACTAACGCTGATTTAACAGCAGCTGAAGTGCAGTTATTAGATGTTAAGTTACGTGAACATCGTTTGCGCCTAGCGTTAGAATCAACCCGTGAAAAATACGACTACATATTGATCGATTGTCCGCCATCATTAAATATGTTGACAGTGAATGCCTTAGTGGCAGCGAAAGGCGTGATTATTCCAATTCAATGTGAATATTATGCTTTGGAAGGATTGTCATCATTATTAAAAACGATAGAACGCGTTAAGCAGCGAGCCAATCCAGCTCTAGAAGTGACCGGATTGATTCGCACCATGTTTGATGCCCGCAATAATTTGGCCAATCAGGTATCACGCCAGCTTATCCAGCACTTTACCGACAAAGTATTTCACTCGATTATTCCAAGAAATGTGCGTTTAGCGGAAGCGCCTAGCCATGGCATGCCGGTAATTGATTATGATAGGGCATCACGAGGCTCGATAGCCTATATGGCGTTAGCGAGCGAATTTATGCGAAAGCAAAACAAAAGTAATTAGCGATAATTGGGCAGGTAAGTCGATGGCAATCAAAAAAAGAGGGTTAGGTAGGGGGCTGGATGTCTTGTTGACGGATGTTCAACATGAGGAAGAAAGCCTGGATGATAGCCTGCAATATTTTCCATTAGATATGATTCAGCCGGGAAAATATCAACCAAGGGTTGATATGTCACAAGAATCATTAGAGGAATTGGCGGACTCGATTAAGGCTCAGGGCTTAGTGCAACCGATAGTGGTTCGGCCGGTTAATGGTGGTCATTATGAGATCATTGCTGGCGAACGTCGTTGGCGCGCGTCTAAAATCGCAGGACTTGATACCGTGCCAGCCTTAGTGCGAGATGTGTCGGATCGCAGTGCGATTGCGATGGCCTTAATCGAAAATATTCAGCGGGAAGATTTGAACCCGATGGAAGAGGCCAATGCCTTACATCGCTTGCGGGAAGAATTTTCAATGACACACCAAGAAGCCGCCGAAGCCGTAGGGCGTTCACGTGCAGCGGTTTCAAATTTATTACGATTGCGTAATTTAAATGATGAAGTGAAACGATTAGTTGAAAATTGTGACTTGGAAATGGGGCATGCTCGGGCATTACTGGCCTTAGAAGGTGAGCAACAATCTGAAATTGCCAACCATATCGTTGAAAAAGGCTTATCGGTACGTGAAACCGAACAGCTGATTAGACGGTTATTAAAGCCAGAAAGTGAAAAACCGCAGAAGTCAGCAGTAGTACTAGAAGAGCTTGACCAAGTTGAAAATTTGATTAAAGAAAAGTTAGGTGAGGGTTTTTCAGTCAAACATTCAGCCAGTGGTAAAGGCAAACTGATGATTGATTACCGCAATATTGACGATCTCAAAAAACTAGTGAAAAGGTTAAAGTAAGTTAGTTATAAAGTCATAAGACTTACTTATGAATGAAATCAGAATATTTGAGTTCTATTTATAAGATAGATCTTCTACACTGCTCGCAGATAAACAAAAACAAGCCCCCCAGCATTTAAAGAAAATTTAAGCTAATAACAAGAATGAATTTTGCGAGACCGGATAGTGCGAGTAAGCACTCCAAGGCAAGCAAAGCAATAATTTTCATTGACCTGTTAAAGTCTTGGTATATATAATGCCGGGGTTTTATTAAGACAAATTTAAACCCAGCGGATTGCGATGGACCGTCGAATTAGAGTTCAACCAATAAATCATCTTTTGAAGATGCAGGTTGTAGTGCTGGTACTAATAGTTTTGTTTTTCCTTTGGTGGCAAGGTGAAAGTGCTGCGTTGGCTGGCTGTTTTGGCGCTAGTATCGCAATAGCTAATACTTTGTTGCAAAGGTGGCATCTGATTTCAGCCGCTAAACAGGCGAAATCTGATGCTGGTATGAATTTACGCAAAGCATATAGGTGTGTCGCAGAACGATGGTTATTAACCATTGTAATGTTTGTAGTCGGATTTGCAGTATTGGCTTTTTTGCCACTGCCATTATTGACTGGATTCATTGTGACTCAGCTTGCTTTGTTATTTGGAAACACGAATTGAGCTTGAGACCAAAAAATGGCTAGTGAAACGATTACTTCTACAGAATATATCAGGCATCACCTGCAAAACCTGACCTTTGGTCAGCATCACGATGGTTCGTGGGGCTTGGCACATAATGCACAGGAAGCTGCAGATATGGGTTTTTGGGCAATCAATGTCGACAGCATGGGCATGACGCTTGTATTAGGCGCTTTGTTAATGTGGTTTTTCCGCAGCGTAGCTAAAAAAGCACAAGCTGGTGTGCCATCAGGTGCTCAAAACTTTGCTGAATGGGTGATTGATTTTATCAATGACAGTGTTCGTGGTTCGTTTTCAGGCCGAAACCCACTCGTTGCACCCTTAGCATTCACCGTTTTCCTCTGGATATTTTTGATGAACTTGATGGACTTATTGCCCATCGATTTAGTGCCTGAAATTGCTAAGTTTATCGGTGCACGTGTATTTGGTATGGATCCCCATGCAGTCTTTTTCAAAGTAGTCCCTTCAACCGATCCAAACATTACCTTCGGTATGGCGATTGGCGTATTTGCATTAGTAATGTTCTATACGATCAAGATAAAAGGCGTTAGTGGCTTTATGGGTGAGTTAACATTGCAACCATTTGAAGCTAAGAATCTATTTTTAAAGATATTATTTATCCCGATTAACTTTGTATTAGAGTTCGTATCATTGATTGCGAAACCAATTTCATTGTCATTGCGGTTGTTCGGCAACATGTATGCAGGGGAAATGATTTTCATCCTAATTGCAATCATGTTCAGCGCAGGTGCTGTGATGGCATCATTGGGTGGTTTGTTACAAATCGGTTGGGCGATTTTCCATATCTTAATTATTACCTTACAGGCGTTTATTTTTATGACCCTGACGGTAGTGTATTTAGATATGGCCCATCAAGAACACTAGAATTATTGTTACAAAATTTTTACCTTAATTTATCTTGTAGGAGAAAAACATGGAATCAGCATTACTATATATAGCAGGCGCATTAATGATGGGCTTAGGCGCATTAGGTGCCGCTGTCGGTATCGGTATTTTGGGCGGTCGCTTTTTGGAAGGTGCAGCACGCCAACCTGAATTGATCCCAATGCTTCGCACACAGTTCTTCATTGTTATGGGTCTGGTTGATGCGGTACCAATGATTGCTGTTGGTTTAGCAATGTACATTCTGTTTGCAGTTGCATAACAATAGTCATCTTTTTAAGACTATTTTTGCAATAAATAGTGAGGTACAAACATGAATCTTAATGCAACAATTTTAGGCCAAATGATAGCGTTCGCGTTATTTGTAGCCTTTTGCATGAAGTATGTCTGGCCACCGATTATGGCTGCACTGGAAGAACGCAATAAAAAAATTGCGGATGGCCTAGCAGCAGCAGAACGCGGTAGACATGAGCAAGAGTTAGCCGAAAAACGTGCACAACAAGTTATTCACGAAGCAAAAGATCAGGCGAGTGAGATTATTTCACAAGCTCAGCGTCGTGGTAATGAGATTGTTGATGAGTCGAAAGACAATGCACACGTTGAAGGTGACCGTATTTTGACTTCTGCAAAAGCAGAAATTGAACAAGAAGCGAATCGTGCTAAAGACGAGCTTCGGTTACAAGTAGGCAGTGTTGCCTTGGCTGGTGCGGCAAAAATTCTTAGCCGTGAGATTGATGACAAGGCACATACCGATTTGTTAGAAGAATTGGTTGGCCGGATCTAGAGGATTTTAGGATGGCTGAAGCAATTACCATCGCTCGTCCATATGCAAATGCAGCATTTGCAATTGCACAAGAGAAAAACGAGTTGAAGGCATGGTCTGACTTACTTGCGATATTGTCGCAATGTGTAGCAGACCCAAAAATGCAATCCATAATTACTAGCCCAGCAGTAAGTGATGAGCAGGTAATCAGTGTGTTTGCTGATATCGCAGGAGAGATGAGCGGCGATGCTCAGAACTTCTTAGCGTTATTGGCTGAAAATAATCGTCTGCAATTGTTAGATAAAATAGCGGTAATTTTTGAAGAATTACGCGAAGAAGCAGAACAAATAATGACCGCAGACGTTACGTCAGCGCGAGCATTAACAACTGAACAAGAAAAAAATATCTCAGCGGCGTTGAAAAAACGTCTAGGCAGAGATGTGACATTGAATGTTGATGTCGATGAAAGCTTGTTAGGTGGTGCGATTATTCGAGCTGGTGATCTGATTATTGACGGATCTGCCTTGGGTAAACTGAATAGACTGGCCAATGCTATTTTATAGCGGCCTGTTATAGAGGAAACAGAGATGCAACTGAACTCAGCAGAAATCAGTGACCTAATCAAAAAACGAATTGAAAGTTTTGATGGGGCAACTGAAGCACGCACAGAAGGTACTGTTGTCGGTGTAACTGATGGTATCGTACGTATACACGGTCTAGCCGATGTAATGGCGGGGGAAATGCTTGAATTCCCTGGAAATACATTTGGTATGGCGTTAAACCTTGAACGTGATTCTGTCGGTGCCGTGGTATTAGGTGCATACCAGCACATTACCGAAGGCGACAGCGTTAAATGTACGGGTCGTATTTTGGAAGTACCTGTCGGTGAAGCTTTATTGGGTCGTGTAGTCGATTCATTAGGTAACCCACTTGACGGTAAAGGTGATATCACAGCAGAAGGTTCAGCGCCGATTGAGAAGGTTGCGCCAGGCGTAATCGCTCGTCAATCTGTTGACCAACCACTGCAAACTGGTTTGAAATCTATCGATGCGATGATTCCTGTTGGCCGTGGCCAGCGTGAGTTAATCATTGGTGACCGTCAAACGGGTAAAACAGCTATTGCAATTGATGCAATCATTAACCAAAAAGGTACAGGTGTTAAATGTATCTATGTGGCGATTGGTCAAAAAGCTTCTTCTATTGCGAACGTAGTTCGTAAATTAGAAGAACATGGCGCATTGGAATACACCACAATCGTTGCAGCTGCTGCATCTGATTCTGCTGCATTACAATTTATCGCTCCTTACGCGGGTTGTTCAATGGGTGAATACTTCCGTGATAAAGGTGAAGATGCACTGATTGTATATGATGATTTGACCAAGCAAGCTTGGGCTTACCGTCAGGTATCATTATTGCTACGTCGTCCACCTGGTCGTGAAGCTTACCCTGGTGACGTTTTCTACATCCATTCTCGTTTATTAGAACGTGCATCACGTGTTAACGCTGATTACGTTGAAAAAATGACGGATGGTGCAGTGAAAGGTAAAACAGGTTCATTAACTGCCTTACCAATCATCGAAACACAAGCGGGTGACGTATCTGCATTCGTACCAACAAACGTAATTTCAATTACAGATGGTCAGATCTTCTTAGAAACTGATTTATTTAACGCTGGTATCCGTCCTGCGATTAACGCTGGTTTGTCAGTATCACGTGTAGGTGGTGCAGCTCAAACTAAGATTGTTAAGAAGTTGGGTGGTGGTACACGTCTTGATTTGGCTCAGTATCGTGAATTAGCAGCATTTGCTCAGTTTGCTTCTGATCTTGATGAAGCAACTCGTAACCAAATTCAACGTGGTCAACGTGTTACTGAATTAATGAAACAACCACAATATCAGCCGTTATCAATTGCTGAAATGGCAGTGTCATTATTCGCAGCTAACGAAGGTTTCATTGATGATGTGGACGTTGAGAAAGTAGGTTCTTTCGAAGCAGCTTTATTATCAAACATGAAATCTAATCATGCTGATTTGATGGCCAAAATTAACGAAAAAGGTGGTTTTGACACTGAAATCTCAGACGGTATCCGTTCTGCGATTGAAAGTTTCAAAACAACCGGTAGTTGGTAATCGGAGCGTAAGCAATGGCTAGCGGCAAAGAGATACGGACTCAGATAGCAAGCATCAAAAACACGCAGAAAATTACGCGTGCGATGGAGATGGTTGCTGCGAGTAAAATGCGTAAGGCTCAAGAGCGCATGGCGGCGACACGTCCATATTCAGACAAGATTCATAATGTAATCCAACATTTGGCTTTTGCTCATCCAGAATACAAACATGTGTATTTACAGGATCGTGCAGAAGAGAAACGTGTTGGTTACATTATCGTCTCATCTGATCGTGGCTTATGTGGTGGTTTGAACAATAACTTGTTCAAAACAGTACTGAATGACATTAAAGATAAAACAGATAAAGGGTTAGAAATTGACCTCTGTACTATCGGTCAAAAAGCATCTAGCTTTTTCAGTCGACTACCGCTAAATCACGTTGGACAAGCTGTGCAATTAGGTGATGCTCCACGCCCCCATGAATTGGTGGGTGCGGTTAAAATCATGTTGGATGCCTTCGAAGAAGGTCGTATAGATAGCTTGTATTTAGTTTTTAATGAGTTTGTGAACACCATGACTCAAGAAAACAAGATCATGCAACTATTACCGGCCCAGCCTGAAGCGCCAAGTGAAGAGTTGTCTCATCACTGGGACTACATATATGAACCAGATGCAAAAGATGTATTAGATAACTTATTAGTTAGATATATCGAATCTTTGGTTTATCAAGGTGTTGTTGAAAATATCGCGTGTGAACAAGCATCTCGTATGGTTGCAATGAAAAGCGCATCTGATAATGCGGGTGACCTTATTGATGATCTGCAGTTGGTTTACAACAAAGCTAGGCAGGCGGCTATCACGCAAGAGATTTCCGAAATTGTTGCCGGCGCAGCTGCGGTATAAGTAAATAACTGGGTTGAAGCAAATTAAGTTTAGCCCGAACGTATTGAAAGAGGAAGCAAGATGAGCTCTGGAAAGATAGTACAAATTATCGGTGCGGTTGTTGACGTGGAATTCCCACGGGACAGCTTGCCAAAAATATATGACGCGTTAACAGTTGAAGAATCTGGCCTTACGCTTGAAGTACAACAACAACTAGGCGATGGTGTTGTTCGTGCGATTGCGATGGGTGTAACAGATGGTCTTAAACGTGACTCTGTTGTGTCAAATACAGGTGAATCCATTCAAGTTCCAGTCGGCCAAAAAACATTGGGTCGCATCATGGACGTATTGGGTAATCCAATTGATGAAAAAGGTCCTATCGGTGAAGAAGTTAAAATGTCTATTCATCGTAAAGCGCCTAAATTTGATGAGCTAGCAGCTAGTAATGAATTACTTGAATCAGGCATCAAAGTTATCGACTTAGTTTGCCCGTTTGCTAAGGGTGGTAAAGTTGGTCTATTTGGTGGTGCTGGTGTAGGTAAGACCGTCAACATGATGGAGCTTATCCGTAACATCGCGACTGAGCATGATGGTTTCTCAGTATTCGCTGGTGTAGGTGAGCGTACTCGTGAAGGTAACGATTTCTATCATGAAATGACAGATTCAAACGTTATCGACAAAGTATCGTTAGTTTACGGTCAAATGAACGAGCCACCGGGTAACCGTTTACGTGTTGCGTTGACTGGTTTAACCATGGCTGAAAGCTTCCGTGATGAAGGTCGTGACGTATTATTCTTCGTTGATAACATCTACCGTTATACATTGGCCGGTACAGAAGTATCTGCGTTGTTAGGTCGTATGCCATCAGCGGTAGGTTACCAACCAACATTGGCTGAAGAGATGGGTGTATTACAAGAACGTATTACCTCAACTAAGATTGGTTCTATCACATCTATCCAAGCGGTATACGTACCTGCGGATGATTTAACAGATCCATCACCTGCAACGACCTTTGCTCACTTGGATGCGACCGTTGTATTGTCTCGTTCGATTGCAGAATTAGGTATCTACCCAGCGATTGACCCACTTGATTCTACAAGTCGTCAATTAGATCCTTTGGTTGTAGGTAACGAGCATTATGACATTGCTCGTGGCGTTCAAGGTACATTGCAACGTTACAAAGAATTGAAAGATATCATCGCGATTTTGGGTATGGACGAATTATCTGAAGAAGATAAATTAACGGTATCTCGTGCTCGTAAAATCCAACGTTTCTTGTCACAACCGTTCTTCGTAGCGGAAGTATTTACCGGTAGCCCTGGTAAATATGTGTCATTGAAAGATACGTTAGTTGGCTTTAAAGGCATCTTAAATGGTGACTACGATGCACTACCAGAACAAGCGTTCTACATGGTAGGTGCAATTGAAGAAGCTGTTGAGAAAGCAAAAGGCCTATAGGCTTTTAGGAGACGACAATGGCGATGACTATTCATGTTGATATCGTAAGTGCAGAGAAAGAGATCTATTCAGGTCTAGTTGAAGCTGTGTTTGCATCAGCGGTAATGGGGGAAGTGGGTATCTACCCGCGTCACACACCTATGCTGACTCGCCTGAAACCAGGTGAAGTGCGGGTATTGTTAGCGAATGGTAACGAAGAACAATTCTACGTGTCTGGTGGCATCTTAGAAGTGCAACCACATGTGGTGACTATTCTTGCTGATACAGCGATGCGTGCAACTGATGTAGATGAAGCAGCAGCATTAGAAGCAAAAGCTGATGCAGAACGTGCTTTGAAAGATAGTGATGCAAAAATGGATGCTGCAGAAGCACAAGCAAAACTAGCTGAAGCGATGGCACAACTACGTAGTATTGAGCGAATGAGAAAATCAGGTAAAAGTCATTAATTAAGACGATTACTTAGAATTAAAAAAGGCTGTCTTGATGACAGCCTTTTTTTTGCCTAAGTTTTGTTAGAATAGCTCATTAATCATTTCTATCGGACACAGAACATGTCATTAAGTATTGTCATCCTTGCTGCTGGTAAAGGCACCAGAATGAAATCAGCCACAACCAAGGTGATGCACAAATTAGCAGGCAAGGCCTTAGTTGAGCATGTGATTGATACCGCCATGCAACTATTACCACAAAGCTTAGCTGTGGTCTGTGGTAATGGTGCAGAACAAGTGCAGCCATTGCTTGCAAGTAAACAAGTTAACTCTGTTATGCAACATGAACAGAACGGTACCGGCCATGCGGTTATGCAAGCACAAGACGAGTTTGCAGATGCTGATCAAGTTCTTGTCTTATACGGTGATGTTCCTCTCACTCAATTATCTACCCTAGATGACTTAATCAACTGTGGTGACAAAAACAGTTTAAGAATCTTAACGACTAAACTCGCTGATCCGACCGGTTATGGCCGCATAGTCAGAGATGACGCGTCTAATGTGATTTGCATTACCGAGCAGAAAGACGCCGATCAAGCCACATTAGCGATCAAAGAAGTTAATAGCGGCATTATGGTGTTGCCAGCGCAGTGGTTAACCGCCTCACTATCAAAACTTGAAAACAATAATGCCCAAGGTGAATATTACCTGACGGATATGGTTGCTTTAGCGGTAGCGGATGGCATAGCCATCAACACAGTATGTTGTAATGACAATGCCGAAGTGGCAGGGGTGAATACCCGTCAACAATTAGCTGAATTAGAGCGCCACTACCAACAACTACAAGCCAATAAGTTAATGGCGGCAGGTGTGACCTTAGCTGATCCTGCACGACTTGATATTCGTGGCGATGTGACCATCGGCCAAGATGTCAGTATCGATGTAAACGTTATATTAGAAGGCGCTGTCAAGATTGCAGATAATGTGACTATTGGTGCTAACTGTATTATCAAAGACTCAACTATCGCTGCCGGCACCGAGATTTTAGCTAATAGTATGCTTGATAAGGCAACGGTCGGTGAAAACGTTAACATTGGACCTTTCGCTCGTTTACGTCCAGGCACAGTGTTAGCAGCACAAGCTAAAGTAGGTAACTTTGTTGAGACTAAAAATGCCAATATTGGTGTTGGATCTAAAATTAACCACCTGAGTTATATTGGTGATACCGATATGGGCAAGGGCGTGAATATCGGTGCGGGTACGATTACCTGTAATTATGATGGTGCGAATAAACATCGTACTGTGATTGGTGATAATGCGTTTATTGGATCGGATAGTCAGTTGGTGGCGCCGGTGACCATTGCTGAGGGTGCGACGATTGGGGCTGGGACTACTTTACGGAAGGATGCAGCGGCAGAGGCTTTGACGTTGACTAAGACTGTTCAGAGGACTGTGGCTGGGTGGAAGAGACCGGTTAAGAAGAAAACTTAATAGTTTGCTATAAAAAGATAATTAAATTAATTACTTGTGGCAACTTTCGACCCGAAGTGGACACATTGGATAAATAATGAAGCCTATTAGAAAAGTAATTAAATTAATTGTTAGTTTTATCTTTGTCTTAATTTTAAGTGGATGTTTAGTTGATTATGACACTTTTAAACATGAGGAAACTCACCACTTACTAAGCCAAGTTTCAGTCAATGATTTTATTAAATCTGAAGAGTTTACCGATCAAGGTATTTTGATAATCCCACATTTCAGGAAATTAACAAACTCTTTCCCTGTGCCTGAATCCTTTTTAAGATTCTACAGTTTAACTGAGAGTTCTATTTATATTTTTAATGCAATTATAACAAGCAAAAACAAAGGCTTTGAGTATAAGTTGGATGTCAACAACCTAATTAATTTGAACAACAACAATAATAATGAGAGTTTTTATACGTCTGGAGTTAGACTGTTTGATCACAATAATCTTGATATTAATGAGGTTCTTAAACAAGAATTTATCACTTTAAATATTAATTACGAAATTAATGGAAATAAAGGTAATATGGTTTTCAAAATAATTCATAAAAGAAGTAAGGATATTGCTTGGAAGACCTAAAAGAGAATCAAGGGGTCAGCCAGCTTGATTTAAATTGATTATTTTTCTGATTAAAGCCCGAGTTTAATATATACCGCTGCCGCAGGGCGTTCATTTATTTTGTTTGCCCAAAATAAACGAACCAAACAAAAGGGCAGCCCATGCTTGCCCTACGGGTTCCCTGTGCTTCTCAATATAGCTGGGCAGGCTAGAACTCGCTACGCTCAAACAGCTAGCCTACTATTCCAGCCATATTTGCGATGCTCGGCTTCGCATAAGGGCATTTGAGGTAGCACAACAGTAGGTTCAGTTCCCAACTTTCCCCATTTTGTACTGACGAGTAGCAGAGGTTTGTCTGGATTACGGCTGGTTAGTGTTTGAGCGTAGCGAGTTTTAACCAGACGCCAGACAAAGCGAGCAACGCAGTGAAGCCGTTAGGCCAGTACAAGGGGTGCCCTAGGGTTGTTAGGGAAATGGGCACGCATTTCCCTGACTCGCCATAAGCGAAATCTCTTTTAAAAAGTAACATTGTCTAAAAACAAAATTCCCAGCGCGAACTATATGCAATAGTTATCATCAAACATGCATTGATGAATAAATGAGGTGAATATGGGACGGCTACTGATTATCTTAGGTCTATTTATTGGCTTGTCACAGTTGAATTTGGTGCAGGACGTGGTGAATCCACCGCGTGATTTTTCAACGTTAAAGTATGAGCCTGTGGTTTTGTATTCAACATCGTGGTGTGGTTATTGTGCTAAAACTCGTCGGTTTTTTGAGCGAAATAAAATTAACTACGTTGAATACGACATTGAGAAGTCGGCAACGGCAAAGCGCGAGTATGACAACTTAGGCGGCGGCGGTGTGCCTTTAGTGCTTGTTGACCGTCAACTTGTGCGTGGTTATAACCCAAGTTTGGTTGTCCAGTTTTTGGATGAGTTCGCTGCGAAGACTAAGCAACAAGCATCTTAAATAGAAAAGAAAACATAAATGGCCCGTGCTGGCCTATCTCACACTGAAGTGGTTTTTCATCGTTATTCCTGCGGTGCCGATAAATATTATCAAAATACGAATCATTATCACTTATAATAATAGGCATGAGCGATTCGACATAGCCACACCTCGAATTAAAAAGAACAAACAGGAATTGAAATGTTAAATCTGAAACAGAAAGCATTGTTAGCTTTGTTATCAGCAGTATTTGCTGTGCCTGCCTATGCGGCAGAAGAGGTTAATTTATATTCAGCACGTAAAGAGGCATTGATTAAGCCTTTATTAGATCGTTTTACTGAGCAAACAGGTGTTACGGTTAATTTGATTACGGCAAAAGCGGATGCTTTGTTGAAACGTTTAGAGTCTGAAGGTAAAAATACACCGGCTGATCTTTTGATCACCACTGATGCCGGTCGTTTGCATCGTGCTAAAAGTGCTGGGCTTACTCAAGCAATCGAGTCATATGCATTAACACAGGCTATTCCAGCATCGTATCGTGATGGTGAAAATCATTGGTTTGGTTTGTCATTGCGTGCTCGCCCTATTGTGTATGTAAAAGATAAAGTTAAAGCTGAAGAATTATCGACCTATGAAGCGTTAACGGATGCACAGTGGAAAGGTCGTATTTGTATTCGTTCATCGAGCAATATTTATAATCAGTCTTTGGTCTCTTCATTAGTAGCGACTAATGGTGTTGAAGCAACAGAAACATGGGCAGCAGGTTTAGTTAACAACTTTGCTCGTCCTCCTAAAGGTGGCGATCGTGACCAAGTTAAGGCGGCGGCATCGGGCCAATGTGATATTGCAATAGTGAATACCTACTACCTTGCAGGCATGTTAAGTTCAAAGGATGAAGCACAAAAAGCGGCTGCTGATAAGGTTGCCGTATTTTGGCCAAACCAAGCTGATCGTGGCGCGCATGTAAATGTCAGTGGTGCTGCGATAATGGCCGCAAGTAAGAATAAAGAAAATGCGGTGAAGTTACTTGAGTTCTTATCCAGTGATGAATCACAACAATGGTATGCAGAAACCAATGGTGAATATCCAATCCGTGATGGCATTGCTATTAGCGAACAGTTAAAATCTTGGGGTGAATTTAAGAAAGATACACTCAACTTAGATCAACTTGGCGCTTTAAATCCTGAAGCTGTACGCTTAATGGATCGGGCAGGTTGGAAATAACATTGCTAAATAAATAATAACAACAGGGGTATAGATCGCTTTGCGACGGCTTTTTACTTTAGATTCTGGTATTTTGCTGATCGCATTGAGCTTGAGCTTGCCCATTTTTGTTATCGCAGGTTTCATCTTTGTGCCTGCGGGCGAGGTATGGCAGCACCTTGTTGATACCGTTCTCGCTGATTATGTAAGTAACTCATTGCTGTTAATGCTTGGTGTGGCAATAGGTACCTTGTTAATCGGGGTGAGTACGGCATGGCTCACCGCCATGTGTAGCTTCCCAGGCAGAAAAGTCTTTGAGTGGGCATTGTTATTACCAATGGCAATGCCTGCTTATATTATTGCCTATACCTATACAGGATTACTCGACTTTTCTGGTCCAGTTCAAACCTTTATTCGTTCGCTGACCGGTTGGGGTTATGGCGATTATTGGTTCCCCGAAATACGTTCACTTGAAGGTGCGGCGCTGATGTTATCGCTGGTACTTTATCCCTATGTTTATCTACTGACTCGCGCGGCTTTTCTTAATCAATCAATTTGTGTATTGGATGTGAGCCGTACCTTAGGCAATGGACCGTGGCGTACTTTTTTTAAGGTGGCTTTACCCCTAGCAAGACCGGCTATCGTTGCAGGATTGATCTTAGCTTTGATGGAAACCTTGGCGGATTACGGCACGGTCGATTATTTCGGTGTATCAACCTTCACCACCGGCATATTTCGTACTTGGTTTGGTTTGAATGATGTGGCCGCCGCAGCGCAATTGGCAGCGGTATTATTGCTGTTTGTATTTACCTTGATCATTATTGAACGTAGCCAGCGTAAACAAGCACGGTATCACCACACCAGTCAGCGCCACCAAGCCTTAAAACGTATTCAATTAACAGGAAACATGGCTTGGCTAGCCTTTGGGGTTTGTTTTGCTACTTTATTATTTGGCTTTTTATTACCCGTCGCGCAATTATCAACGTGGCTGCTGACCACCTCAGAAGAAATCATCGATGCTCGTTACATTGATTTGGTGAAAAACAGTTTAATTTTAGCAGGCATTACCGCGTTATTAGCCTTGCTTATTGCTTTGTTATTAGGTTACGGCAGGCGCGTAAGCAAACATAAAACGACGCAGTTTGCCGTTAATATTGCTGGCATGGGCTACGCAATTCCAGGGGCAGTGATTGCCGTGGGAGTGATGATTCCATTTTCAGCTTTTGATAATATGCTGGATGCGTGGTTGCGAGCACAGTTTGATATTTCTTCAGGCTTGTTGTTAAGTGGCACGATCGTCGCGCTGATCTTTGCCTATTTGGTTCGCTTTTTAGCGGTATCATTACAAACGGTTGATGCCGGACTTGGTCGCATTCGACCATCGATGGATGAATCGGCACAATCTATGGGATTATCAACATTGCAGACGATAGGTCGAGTGCATATGCCGATGTTGAAGGGCAGTTTGTTAACGGCGATTTTATTGGTGTTTGTTGATGTGCTAAAAGAGTTGCCCACTACCTTGATTTTAAGACCGTTTAATTTTAATACTTTGGCCGTAAGGGCTTATGAAATGGCTTCAGATGAACGTTTGGCGGATGCCGCACCGGCGGCATTAACCATCGTTGCTGTAGGCATTATTCCGGTTATATTACTTAGTTATTCCATTACGAGATCACGCCATGAGCACACAGCTTAGCGTTAGCGAAGTTAAAATTCGTTATCGTGATAACGATGTTATTAATAATATTAGCTTTCAGGTTGAGGCGGGACATATTGCCTGCTTGTTAGGGCCAAGTGGCTGTGGCAAAACAACACTATTAAGAGCGATTGCTGGCTTTGAACCTATCGTTTCAGGTGAAATTGTCTTAGGTAAACGCAAGGTCGCGGCAGTCGATTTTGCAATGCCACCTCAACAACGGCGAGTGGGCATGGTCTTTCAGGACTTTGCCTTATATCCACATTTAACCGTAGAACAGAATGTCGGCTTTGGTTTACATGATATGCCGGCAGATGAACGCGCTCTACGTATCGAAGAATTGTTGAATCTGGTCAAGTTACAAGCAGTTAGAAAAAGTTACCCTCATGAAATATCTGGTGGGCAACAACAACGTGTTGCACTTATTCGTGCAATGGCACCACGACCAGATATCTTGTTATTAGACGAACCATTTTCCAGCATGGACGTTGAGTTACGTCAAAGCTTGGCTTTAGAGTTAAGAAACATTCTAAAGCAGGATGATGCGACCGCGATTTTGGTTACCCATGATCAATCGGAAGCCTTTGCCATGGCGGATGAAATAGGTGTGATTAACCAAGGTCAGCTAGCCCAGTGGGGCACAGCTCATGATTTATATTTCAAACCACAGGATCCGTTTGTTGCTAAGTTTATTGGCCAGAGTGTATTGTTGCCTGCCACGCCTAATGGAACCGAACAGATTGATACCGCATTAGGCCCGGTGTTGCCTGATTATATTTCTGGCAGCAAAGGTTTGCTTCAGGTTCAGCTGAGACCCAGTGATGTTGCTTTTGACGCCAATAGTGAAATTAAAGCTACGGTGGTGAGACGGTTATTCTTAGGGGCAGAATATTTGTATACCCTGCAGTTGGCGGATGGCCAGAAAATTCTGTGTTTAGCCTCTTCAGATGTATCACATGAAGAAGGTGATACTGTGGGTGTTCGTATCAGTGCTCAGTGTGCCCCAACTTTTGCTTCCACACAGTAGTTTTACACAAAAACACAATCGAGATTAAACAAGGTACAGCATTAAAGGGCAAGTGTAGGTTTTTATCGGCATGGATTATTAAAGTGCCTGTTTTGTTATGTCTTACTCTCAACTAAATCGCGATACGCGTGCCAAGTCGCATGACCCAATAATGGGTATATAACAATCATGCCGACTAGAAACGTGGTAAAGCCGATAACGGTCAGTATTACAATCAACGATGACCAAACGATCATGGTTGGCAGATTGGCGATGGTGACTTTAAAACTAAGGATCATCGCGTCTACGGCAGGGATGTCATTTTCGATAATGGCAGGTACGGATACGACGGTTACCACAAATACGATACTGGCGAGCAGACCACCAACAACGGTATAGAGTGCGATTTGTGAGGGTGTTACATAGCTTAAAAAATCACCCCATAAAGTGAGTTCGAGCGAGGGCGCAATATCACCGACGGTAAGAAATAACACTAGCCCTGAGATCACAAACCACAATACGCTAAAGCTTAACAATATGCCTGCCAGATGGTTTAGTGTGCTTTGGCAATGACGTAAGCCATCAAGGGAGTCATCGAAGCTTGTTGGCTCATCCTTTTCATCGCGTCGTGATAATTCACACAGACCTGCAGCCATGATTGGTCCGATCAGCATAAAACCTGACACTACAGCGGCAATCACATAGATATGAATACTGGTGATGATCAGTGTTATCAAAATTAAAGCTGACACGGCAAGACCATGAGCTAGACTGGCTTGTGGGTGGCGGCGGATATCTTGCCATCCTTGAGCAAGCCAACTGAATGGCTTGAGCAAAGCGGCTTGTTGTATAGATAATTGAGATGAGATTGGAGGATTGGAATAACTTTGTTCGCTCATGTTCAGTTCCTTGATGCACTATGCGTACGGTTAGAAAACGACGGTCAAACTTATCTTTTCAATCTAAAATCTATGACAATTCACACGTTAATAATGTTTCATTTAGCCATGCGAATTTTTAGTTATGTCATATGATAAGTATTAGAGTAACGTAAAAAAAAGCCCGCTGGAAGCGGGCTTTTTTTATTTTAGCAATAAGAACATGGCTCGTTGCTTTCGAGTGATATTTAATAATAACTCTTTGCCATTATGTGCCAACGGTTTGAAGTCTTCTAAACTTTCAATAGGCTGTCTATTGACGGAAGTAATAATGTCATTCGCTCGCAGGCCGGCGTTCCATGATGGGCCACCGCGCTTGACGGAATACACCATAATGCCTGCTATTTTGCCAAAATAGGGTGAAGACTCTTCAATGTCACCAAAGGTAGCACCCGCTAATTTAGGGTGTACCGGACCTTGATGAACTTGTTTTTGTGTTTCTTTCACTGTGGCAGTTAAGGTTTTCTCTTTTCCATCTCGTAATATTTCGAGTTCAATGGTTTGTTCAACCATTAATAAACCAATGGTATTACGCAAGGTATCTGCATTAGCCAGCGTTATGCCATCAATGGAAAGAATGACGTCACCGACCTCTAAACCGGCTTCATCAGCCGCTGAATTTTTAACAATACGAGTTACAACTGCGCCGCGTCCAGATTCAATTTCAAAGGCTTGGGCTAACTCTTCAGTGATATCTTGCATTTGCACGCCAAGGTAAGCGCGACGCACTTCGCCAAACTCAAGTAATTGGTCGGTAATTTGTTTGACCATATTGCTCGGTATTGCAAAGCCAATGCCGATATTGCCGGCACTTTGGCCGGGAGAGAAAATAGCAGTATTAATGCCCACTAATTCACCGCGCAGGTTCACTAAGGCGCCACCCGAGTTACCAGGGTTGATAGAGGCGTCGGTTTGAATGAAGTTTTCATAACCTTCTATGCCTAAGCCACTACGACCTAGGGCGCTGACGATGCCTGATGTGACTGTTTGGCCCAAACCAAAGGGATTACCAATCGCAACAACAAAATCACCGACCCGTAATTGAGCCGAATCAGCCAATGGCAAGGCAGTTAAGTTTTCAGCAGGGATCTTGATCAGTGCTACATCCGTAGCCGGATCACTACCAACAAGTTCGGCCTGAAAACTACGACCATCAGTTAAAGAAACTGTGATTTCATCAGCGCGTTGAATAACGTGATTATTGGTTAATACCAAGCCTTTTTTAGCATCAAAAATAACACCAGAACCTAGACTTTGTTTGGTGCGCTGACGAGGTTGTTGTTTAGGAATATTAAAAAAGTGACGAAAGAAAGGATCGTTTAATAAAGGATTATCTTGAACTCGCACATGGCTACGTGTAGCAATATTCACTACCGCCGGTTTAGATTGATCCAACATGGGTGCCAAGGTGGGCATCTCGCCATCACCAAACCAATCAAAAGGCAATGCTGCAACGGCAACCTGAATCAATAAACTCAGACCTGCAAGCCAAACTAACGTTGATTTCAATGTGCTCATCGCGACTCCTAAATGTTTATAGTGTTTGTTCCAATTTTTCACGAGGATTAAAGTTAAGCTCTTCCGACATTTGTTGATAGAGGGCTTTTGCTTTATCGCTGTCGGCGGGCGGCGTCATGATTTGTAGGACTACAAACTGGTCGCCAGGTTCTTTACCGGGCAAACCACGTCCTTTCAACCGCATTTTTTGACCGCTCTTGGCATTTTCAGGAATGGTCAGGTTAATTTTTCCCGCTAAGGTAGGCACAGTGACTTTAGCACCAAAGACTGCTTCCCAAGGGGCAATAGGAAGATCGAGGTATATATCTTTATCTTCCAGACGATAATGGGTATGTGGTGCAATATTAATTTCTAAATAAAGATCACCTGCCTTGCTACCCATGCCTGCTTTACCTTGACCAGATAAACGAATTTTTTTACCCGGAGTAATACCAGCAGGAATTTTGACATTAATGGTGCCGCCTTGATTGGCGCCTGTTGGTCTGCGAACAGATTTCTTAGCACCATTAAATGCATCTTCTAATGAAACCGTGATTTTGGCACTGACATCTTCACCCTGAGCAAAGAAGCTGTCACTCGCACCGCCACCGCCCATGCCGCCACCAAACATGCCTTCAAAGAAGTTACTGAAATTGCCACTGCCAGAAGCGCCAGCATGTTGGCCCCAACCAGGAGGTGGGTTAAACGACTGGCCTTGACCATAACTACTACCAAACTGATCGTATTGAGCACGTTTTTCTGAATCTTTTAATACTTCATAGGCTTCGCCTACTTCTTTAAATTTTTCTTCGGCATTGGCCACTTTACTCACATCAGGGTGATATTTACGTGCCAATTTTCGATACGCTTTTTTGATCTCATCTTGCGGTGCATCACGAGAGACCTCAAGGATTTTGTAATAGTCTTTATATTCCATATATGAACGTATTTTCGTCTAAAATTAATGTGAACATTAAATGGGGTTCGCGAATGTACTTTTCAAGTAAGGTCTCGCTTTATCGTTCATTGACTCTTTTATAGCCATTTTATTACATCGACTTACTTTAACCGAGAAACCCAATTAGAATTGTTTTTAACAAAAATATCTAATAGTCTTCGGCTAAGATTTTATCGAGGGCGAAAACTTCTCAAAGACGTTCTTTAAGAACGATACAAGGGCGCGCCTGAGGGGGGTAGTGTCCGCTTATTAGGAGGTGAAGGAGTTTTGATGCTTAGTCGTAAATACCATCAATTAGTTTTTGCGTTTTTCATGGCGCTGGTGATGTCATGCATTATGTCTTTAGTGATCAGTATTTTTAATGTTGGCCTAGTGAGTAATATCATCACTATTTGGCTCAAAGCATGGGCATTTGCTTTCGTGATTGCTTTCCCTGCTATCGTGGTGGTGTCGCCTATTGTTCATAAGTTAGTCAGCTTGGTACTTAAAGATGATGACACTGGCAAGTGAATAAGAAGGGAAGTGTTCTTATTTAAATTTGCGATTATATTCTGATTTATACATCAGTTCTTTTCTTAGAATGGTCAAGTTGTCAGGTGCATCAATCGCAAGTTTGACTTGTTTACCTTGTACGCTATGGATATTCATTACTATTTGTCTTTCTGAGAAAAACTCTTCAACGGTCATATATTTAGAAAAGTAATCAGGATAGATGAGGAGAGACTCTCCTGGTCTTCTAGACAATATCAACATGGTTAGACTCCTTTAACTTAATTAGATGGGCCTATAAAAGCAATGCGATAAGCAGGCAGACGGCAATGAGTATAATTTCAAATAGGAGTGGAACATCAACAGTACGATCTTTTTTTTTCACGATAACAATCCTTGTCATAATAAAAATCAGTTACATTATTTTAGACTGATGTTTGAGTGCGGTTTTCAGTCTTGAGATAAAGCATATACGCCAGCCAATATATATGTCAATGTATTTATTTGTGATGTTGATTAAACGTGCATGATCCCGGCAGCTTAGGACTATAAGCTATTCTCTTACCGAAGATTTTTGTGGGTCGTAAGGTGAAAGTCTAAAGTGAGGGGATGGGTTTGTTTATATTAATCGACGAAAAACATCGACTGCGACACCTAAGATAGTGTGTTCAGAGGTCAGTAATATAGGGCCAAACTGGGTATTGATGGATGTAAGGTAGGTATTGGGGCCATCGATGAGTAACTTTTTAATTAATAAATTGTTCTGTTTGTCTTTTACAACAATAATCCGGCCATTCTTCACGGTTTCATCAGGATCAATGACGATTGTATGACCGAGAGGGAGCACGATTCCTTCTGAAGGGCTATTCATCGAAGGGTCTTGCATTATATAAGCATAGGCTTTGCGGCTCACCGCAGAAGGCGTGGCCACAAGTGCATTGGTTTTGTTGAGCAGAGGTGAGTTTAAGCTTGCAGTGCCTAAGGCGATAATTTGCTGTTTATTAAGTAACGGTACTTTTTGTGATGCCGTTTGTGCATTTTCGCTATCTAAGCTGGGCCCTGGTGCTTTGCTATACAGCACTCGATCTTCCCTGATGAGATGCTCTTCTTCCATCAACCGACTGGTGTTGATTTCCAACGCGGCGGCAAGTTTGTTGATGGTTGCCATTTTAGGGTTTTTTGTTTTTCCACTTAAAATCCGTTGAATCGTGGGTTGAGGCACGCCAGAACGTTTTTCGAGCTCATACTGAGTGATCGCATTACACGCTCGCATTTCTCGTTCTAGGTTGTCTTGTATTGCCATGCATATATTATGCGTCAACGTATGCCGACAAAATAGCCACGCTAAAGCATAGGTTTGATGTATACCTTAGTGCATACGTAAGGTTAAGTAAATTAAGTATTAATAGAAAGACGAGAGATGAAGTAAATGGTCAGCAGTTTATATAGAACTGTAATTATTTGATTGATTGGAAGTCTACTTGTTGTTGGAAGCAATTTATTAACGTAAAGATGGCAAACCAACTCAGGAGAGAAAACAATGTTAATACTTACTCGCCGCATTGGAGAGTCAATAATTATTGGTGATGGTGTAGTCGTAACGGTTTTAAAAGAACAAGGAAAGCAAATCAAATTAGGGATTGTCGCTCCGAGAGAAGTGTCCGTTCATCGTGAAGAAATTTATCACCGCATTCAGGATGAAAAGAACCGAAAAATATGAAGTTTCTATGAAAAACCAGTTACGACTTTGCTGGGCATTGAATTGCCGGCTGCCCAAACTGCTTAATCCGTTCTTCAGTGAGAGGGTGTGTTAAGAAATAGCCTTCGAGATTACTCGGCTCTTGTTCAGCATCGACTGTTTCGACATCATCAGGATTTGGTGAGCGTTCTAGGCGACTCATAATGCTAGTAAAAAAACCGGGTGTGATATTTTTCTGCTGCATAAATGCTAATGCATAGGCATCCGCTTCTTGTTCAAAACCACGGGAGTAATTCATTTCTAGCAAGAAGGCTGGTAAGGCGATAATCACTTCACCTAAAAACGATGCATCGCCGATTAACATGACCGTAGCGATGGCAATGAATGAGCTTTGCAGCACACTGCGTATCATATGACGATGTTCGATATGGCCGAGCTCGTGGCCAAAAATAGCGATTAATTCTTGATCATCACAGGCCATATTAACCAGTTCATCAGTAAATACGATCATGCCGGAAGGCAGGGCAAAGGCATTGGCACCCATAAGGTTACCTTGGCGGAATTCAATACGTATTGGAATGTCGAGTTCTAGTTCATCAAGCTGAGATAAAAAGGTGTTGCGTAATGTCTGCTGTCTATTGATTGATAGCGTGCTTGGTTCAAGAAACGCTTTATCCATATATTTCAGGGTTTCTTCGCCGGTGTCGTAATAAAGGTCGGCGGGGACTTGATGCGCCACCCACTTTGCAGAACCTGGTATGCCATATTGAACGCTCAACCAACCGATGATAATGATTGAGGCCAGCATGGCAAACATCATCGGATAATGGTTTTCTAACCAATATAACCATTGCTGTTTAGAGGGGGCGATTTGGGCTTGCAGAGCATCCACCGCGACATTATCATTGGTTTCAAATTTGCTGCCATCGTTGAATGTTATGGCTCGGATCGAATTGCCGACCCTAGCATTGATGGCTAGGGCGGCACTTTCAATTTGCAATAATATCTGCCGGCTGACGGAGTCATGCACAATAACTGTATCGCCAGAGAGTGTGAGCTCTGCAGCGTGAAGCTTGGAATCACTGCCATCAAAAAAATTGCCTTGAATCATCGTGATTAGAAGCCTACGTCTACGGCAAAGACGTCGCCTATTTCATCGCCGGTAGCGGACACATTTTCGCTTTGTGAAGCAGTGAATGAATTTAAATCAGTAGCCGCTAAGAAATTTAGTTGTTGTAGACGGTATCTGGCCATTCTTATTTTGGCCCAAGGATAAAACAGCCCTAGCGTCACGATAATGCCTAACAAGTTGCTGATATGTAGCCATAACATGCGACCTACTTTTAATGAGGATTCAAATTGGTGATCGGCGATGGTGACATTACTAAATAATAGGTTGAGTAGTTTGACTTGGGCATAAACGCCAACCAATCCCATGGCGATGTAAATAAAGGGTAAATAGACTGCCATGGCCGCCATCATTGCTTCGGGATCCTCTTTTAATTCGCCAAGGTTTGCCATTGGCATAAAGCCGATAATACCAATAGCGATCATCGCAACAAAGACAATAGCAAACAGTTTGTAATAGGCACCACTAGTCGCTATGAAGTTAAAGCGAGTATCCCCAAACAGATGATTATCAACCGTAAAGCGTGTTTGTCGGTATCTGATATAAGGCAGGATCAAGCCAAAGGTGAAGAGAATAAGTAGAGGGAAAGCAATATATTCCTTAGCGGCTTGCCCAGTGTTACCGACGAAATTAAAGCGAATGTTTCGATACGCGCTGTTTAAGGCGTTAAAAGCGAGCGATCGAACAATCAGCCATGGTGTAACGATGAATAATGTCAGTATAAGTAGGGGCTCAAAAATAGGGTAAATGGTCGCTAAGCCGATATAAGTCATTAGGATAGCCACTGCGATCAGGCGGCCCTTTAATATGGTGATAGGGTTGGCTAGATAATCGAAACTGGATTGCGCTAAATGCGTATTGCCATAAAAATAACGCTTGGTTCTCACTTTGGCCCATGCTGAGTAGATGCCCAAAGTGAGGATGGTTAATAAGATATTAACGATCCAAATTCTAAAATATTCACTGCCGCTACCAGTAAATTCAAACTCATATGACTTAGGTGTTAAAGTGCTACTATTTTCGCCAGACATGTTAATTGTGGGGTCGACCTTATCCATAAAAACATCCTTGAATTCAATGAGTAATTTAGCGCAAGGTCATGCTAACAGTTATTTTCTTGGGCGACTACTGTCTGCTAGAGAGATCTGAACAGAATGTGACAGTGAAGTGATTTTTAATGTTGTTTAGAGGATTGTCTGCTTGTGAGCATACATTTTAAGCCTTGGCAGGCACCAAGGCTTTTAGTTGTTACGAATGTAAAATATTATTTCTGGTGTTGTGAACGTGCATATCGAATTGCTTTTTTGACTTGTTCTGGTGCTGTCCCACCAAGGTGATTTCGAGCAGCGATTGAACCTTCAAGTGTTAACACGTCAAAGACATCTTCACTTATTTGGTCAGAGAATTGCTGTAATTCTGCTAGGCTCAGTTCGGCCAAATCTTTATTGTGTTTGATGCCATAGGCTACCGAGAGGCCCACCACTTCATGCGCATCACGGAACGCTACGTTTTTACGTACCAGATAATCAGCTAAGTCGGTCGCGGTGGCATAACCACGCAGAGCAGCATTACGCATAGCGTCTTCTTTGACGGTAATTGCGCCCATCATGTCGGCATATACACGTAACGATCCTAATAATGTGTCGATCGTGTCAAATAATGGCTCTTTATCTTCTTGATTATCTTTGTTGTAAGCCAAGGGCTGATTTTTCATTAAGGTAAACAGGTTGAACATATTGCCGTAAACACGGCTGGTTTTACCGCGGATCAACTCGGGTACGTCGGGGTTTTTCTTTTGCGGCATGATCGACGAGCCGGTGCAAAAAGCATCACCAAGGTCGACAAAATCGAATTGGGCTGATGACCAAATGACTAATTCTTCGGAAAAACGCGATAAATGCATCATTAATAATGATGCAAAGCTGGTGAATTCAATGGCAAAGTCACGATCACTCACGGCATCTAGTGAATTGAGGCAAATGCGATCAAATCCCAATAATTCAGCGGTCATTTCACGATCAATCGGAAAAGTGGTGCCGGCTAACGCCGCGGCACCTAAAGGCAATGAATTGACGCGTTTTTCACAATCATCTAGACGTTCAGCATCACGCACTAACATTTCATACCACGCCATCATATGATGACCAAAGGTCACTGGTTGTGCTGTTTGCAGATGAGTAAAACCGGGCAGAATGGTTGCTGCTTCACGTTCAGCGACATCGAGTAATGCAATTTGCAGACGTTTTAGTTCGCTGCGGATAGGTGAAATCATTTCGCGTAAATACAAACGAACATCGGTGGCGACTTGATCGTTACGAGAACGGCCCGTGTGTAGTTTTTTACCGACTTCACCAATCAAGGCAATCAAACGTGCCTCGATATTCATATGCACATCTTCTTGGGCAATGGACCATTCAAACTCATCGTTTTCTATTTCAATGCGGATTTTTTCTAAACCAGCAATGATTTGGTCGCGTTCATCTTCGGTCAGCACGCCAACTTTAGTCAGCATGGTGGCGTGAGCAACCGAGCCCTGAATATCTTGCTGATACATGCGTTGATCAAATTGAACCGATGCGGTGAACTCTTCAACAAAGGCATTGGTAGGTTGAGTCAAACGTGCAGATGACAGTTTTTTATTGGCGGTGGTCATGGTTGTATGTCTTTGAACGCAAAATTAAAGCGCTCATTATAACGCGCTTATTCGTTAATCAATGGGGAAATGCTAGAATTCAGCTATTAATTTAATTGTTATACATGCTCTACAAAGAACCGGATATATGACCAATAAAATAGTTAGAATCGCCACCCGTAAAAGCCCACTTGCCATGTGGCAAGCAGAATTTGTGCGTGATGCCTTGCTGGCCTTGCACCCAGACTTGCAAATTGAGTTGATAAAAATGACCACTCAGGGCGACAAGATCTTGGATACGCCATTGGCAAAAGTAGGCGGGAAAGGTTTATTTGTAAAAGAGTTAGAGCAGGGAATGTTGGCTGGCGATGCGGATATTGCGGTGCATTCAATGAAAGATGTGCCAGTGGCCTTTCCTGAAGGGTTACATTTGCCAGTGGTCTGCAAACGTGAAGATCCGCGTGATGCCTTTGTATCCAATAATTATCAATCGTTAGACGACTTACCTCAGGGGGCCAAGGTGGGCACATCGAGCCTGCGACGTGAAAGCCAACTTCGCACGTATCGACCTGATTTAGAGGTATTACCACTACGCGGGAATGTGAATACTCGCTTAGCGAAACTGGATGCCGGTAATTATGATGCGATAATTTTAGCCACCGCCGGTCTTAAACGTTTGGGCTTTGATGACCGAATTACATCGAGATTAACACCTGAGCAAAGCTTGCCAGCGATTGGCCAAGGTGCGGTAGGCATTGAAACGCGAGTGGATGACGAAGAAGTGAATGCTCTGATTGCACCGCTGCGTTGTCCTGAAACCTGGATTGTGGTGAGTGCTGAGCGCGCTTTAAATAAACGATTGGCTGGTGGTTGTCAGGTGCCGATAGCGGGTTTTGCCTTGCTGGAGAATGATGAAATCTGGTTGCGTGGTCTAGTGGGCCGTCCCGATGGTACCGAGATATTACGTGCTGAAATACGAGGCAAGGCTGCCGATGCTGAAATCTTAGGCATAACCTTAGCGGAAGACTTGTTGGCTCAAGGTGCCGATAAGATCTTGGCCGATGTTTATGGTGGCTGATTTGCCACTATCCGGCCGGAATGTGTTGGTCACTCGGCCACAGCAGCAGGCTGAGACCTTAGCAGATATGATCACTCAGCAAGGTGGTGAAGCAATCTCCTTTCCCGTTATTCAAATAAATAAACTTGATGGTGGCTCAGAGATGAATGACCGTCTACTCGATACGGATATCATCATTTTTGTCAGTCGCAATGCAGTTCAGTATTTTTTCAATGATGCCGAGCGTG
Organism: Methylophaga sp. 42_25_T18; assembly: GCA_002163085.1. Lineage (GTDB taxonomy): Bacteria > Pseudomonadota > Gammaproteobacteria > Nitrosococcales > Methylophagaceae > 41-12-T18. The sequence continues at coordinate 414,047 of MAAJ01000001.1, forward strand.
AAATCCCTGAATCGACAACGGTTGTTGCGGTAGGTAAAGGCACTGCAGAAGTGCTAAATCAATATAGTGTCACTGATGTATCACACCCCTCACAAGCGGTTGGTAGTGAGGGTGTATTAATGATGCCTGAGCTTGAAAATGTGTTGGACAACAAGATAGTTATTGTTCGTGGCCGAGGTGGACGTGAATTATTGGCGAATACCTTGACTGCACGAGGTGCTAAACTTAGCTATATTGAAGTTTATGAACGAGTCTTAGCAAGTCCCACCGATGAACAATGCAAGCAGGCGCTCACTGCGGATATCATCGTATGTACCAGTGTAGCAGGCGTGACGAATTTAACTGTGCTGTTAAAACAAGATATTGGCGAGGTGTTATTAACACCATTAATTGTCTTAAGTGAACGGATCAAACAGCATGCTTTCACGCTAGGGTTTAAAAAGGTGATAGTCAGTTCGGATGCAAATGATCATGCGATCATGCAGCGATTGGTAGAAATGGAGAGTTAAATGGCAGACAAATCACAACCACAAAATGATGAGGATGACGTGTTGGAAGCTGAATTGGTCAATGAAAACGAAGTGCCAAAAACGAAAAAGTCGAATTTAGTTTGGCTAGCGGTTGCTGTCCTGTTATTAGCGAATGTCGGTTCATATGGTTTGTGGTATCAGCAACAATCAAATGTAGAGCAACTTAGTCAGCAGCTCTCTCAAACGCAACAATTAGCAGCGCAATCATCTGAACTTAAACAGTTCCTGCAATCTGAAGCTTCAAATACTAAAGCCAAATTTGCAGTGATAGAGTCTGCACAACAGCAATTGACGGATACCATCACAACCGTGCAAGAAAACCAGCAATTAGGCAGTGCTGAATTGCAATGGAAGTGGGCCATTGCCGAGTTACAATATCTATTAACAGTGGCTAATCAACGGTTGTTATTAGCAAACGATGTTGAAGGTGCACAATATGCATTGCGTTTGGCCGATGAACGCGCGGAAGCTATGGGTGATTTTCGTTTACATTCTTTAAGAGCATTGCTGGCTGAAGAACAAATGGCTTTGGCCGCCGTTGCTAAGCTTGATGTGGAAGGCATGGTCTTGCAATTACAAAGTGCGCTTAATAAGGTAGATTCTTTGCAAATTTGGATGGGCCCAGAAGTAACTCAACAACAAGAAATGGATAGCGGTGTTGTGGAGGCTGACAATTGGCAACAAGCATTACAAAATATGTGGGCTCAAGTTAAATCGATGGTGGTGATCCGACATAAACAAGATGGCACAGCTGCAGTATTGGTACCTGAGCAACGTTATTTTTTATATCAAAATTTTCGTCTGCAATTGCAAAGTGCACGTTTTGCATTATTGAGCGGTGAAGCGCCGGTTTTTACCAGCAGTATTAATGCAGCAGTCAATTGGCTGGAACAGTATTTCGTTGGAGATGAGAAAGATGCAATGTCGTCACTGTTGCATGATTTACAGCAGCACACTATTCAGACGGCGTTGCCTGATATTTCTGCATCGTTGACCTGGTTGAAGCTACAAGGTAATGAGCAATGAAAACCCTGATAGCCATTGCGATTGCATTGACTCTAGGTTCTGGTCTGATTTGGGCGGCCAGTTATGAATCAGGTTTTGTTTTATTGCAATATGGAGAATGGAGTTTAGAAACGTCCTTGATCGTCTTTATGGTTGCCATGTTATTGCTACTAGTGACGGGTTATGTTGTTTTGCGCAGCATGGTGATATTGAAACAAACACCTAAACGTTTATCAGCATGGAATGTGGCACAACAACATAAACGTGCTGGACAAGCTCTGACCCGAGGTTTAATTACTTTAGAAGAGGGCCGCTGGGCTGAAGCTGAACGGCTATTGGTTCGCCATGCGAGTAATAGTGATACTCCGTTATTACATTATTTAGCCGCCGCAAGGGCGGCGCAAAAACAAGATGCCTCTGATCGTCGAGATAGTTATTTAAGTCTGGCTCATGAAACAACGGCTGGCTCGGATATCGCTGTCGGTGTGGTGCAGGCGGAGCTGCAATTAGAAGCAGGCCAAAAAGAACAAGCCTTGGCGACCCTGCAGCATTTACGTGAAATGTCACCTAAACACCCTTATGTATTACAGCTATTGCAGCAACTGTATTTAGATATGGAGCAGTGGCAGGAAGTGCAAAATGTATTGCCGGACTTACGTAAGCGTCATGTGCTTGAATCCTCGGCAGTGAAAGCCTTATCAAATGATACTACGGTCAAACAGTTGCAAACGGCATTGTCGCGCCAAGACTGGCAACAAATGGCAAGCTTATGGCAGCAAGCGCCAACGAAAATGCGGCAGGGTGAAGCCTTATTAATTCCTTACGTTGAGGGGCAGATCCTGCAAGGTGAACTTGCTTCGGCAGTCAGTTTGATTGAGAACTTCTTGGCTAAACAATGGAGTAACATATTGGTTTATCAATACGGTAAAATCCAACATGGAGACTTGTTAAAACGGTTGGCAACCGCGGAGTCGTGGTTAAAAAATAATGCAGACAATGCTTATTTATTGTTAACGTTAGGGCGTTTAGCAAAAGCGAGTAGTCTGTGGGCCAAAGCGGAAGATTATTTGCGTTCCAGTTTAGATCGTGGTGCGCGCGGCGAGACGCATCAAGTATTGGCCGAAGTGTTGGCGGCAGAAGATAAGGCGGAACTTGCCGTCGAACAATATAAAGTTGGGCTTGAATTAATGTTGGCACAAGTCGCCAAGCCTGCCGTTTAACAGATGATATTGAATTAGGTTTTAGATGTAGTTATGGAAGAAGCAAGTTCACAATATTTGATAGATATCTTGGCATTATTGTTAGCCACAGTGATGGTGGTACCAATCTTTCACGCAATACGTTTAGGTGCCATATTGGGCTACCTAACGGCCGGTGTGATTTTAGGTCCGTGGGGCTTAGGTATTATCACCGAAGTTGAAGAAATTCGTCACTTAGGTGAGTTTGGCGTTATTTTTCTGCTATTTGTTCTCGGTATAGAATTAAAACCTGACAAATTATGGCAGATGCGGCGTTTGGTGGTTGGCTTAGGCATTGGCCAGCTATTGCTAACCGCCGGTTTGATCTATGGCATTGCGATTTGGTTAGGTGTTGCTCAACAAAGTGCCATTATTATTGGTTTTGGTTTGGCCTTATCTTCCACCGCATTTTGTTTGAAGCTATTGTCTGAACGTGGCGGCATCATGACCGTGATGGGCCGAATGTCTTTTTCAATTCTATTATTACAAGATCTTGCTGTGGTACCGCTATTAGCCTTAATTGCCTATTTAGCTGGCGGAGATCACAGCACAGCTGAGCAAAGTACCAGCTTGTTTTATCCAGTTTTGGTTATTATCGCGATGCTATTTGCGGGCCGATATTTGCTTAATCCTATTTTAGGTCGCTTGGTCGCCAGTAAGGATCCTGAAGTTTTTATTGCCGTCGCTTTATTGTTGGTATTAGGCGTGGCTTGGATCATGGAAATGGTTGGGTTTTCAATGGCATTAGGCGCGTTCCTTGCCGGTGTTATGTTGGCGGAATCACATTATCGCCACCAAATTGAAGCGGATATATTACCTTTCAGGGGAATTTTGCTCGGCTTATTCTTTATGACCGTCGGCATGAGTATTGATTTTGGTCTGCTATGGGAACAATTAGGTACGATTGTATTATTAACGGTGGGCTTGATGAGCCTTAAAGCCTCGGTAATCTACATATTGGTGAGGATCAGTGGTGCGCGACATGATATTGCCGTGCAGAGTGGTGTCTTGCTGTCGCAAAGTGGTGAGTTCGGTTTTGTGATGTTCAGCGCGGCTTCAGTGGCAGGTATTCTGGAGGTACATTTAAGCCAAATGCTGACCTTGATTATTGCGATGACCATGGTGTTAACACCCTTTGTAGTCAAAGCGGCCAATGTATTATTAATTCGGTTTTATACACCAGACACAGAAGAAAACGAAGATTTTTCTGAGTTCGTCGAGGATTCGGAATCACATGTTATTGTTGCCGGTTTTGGCCGTGTAGGTGCTCGTATAGCGGCATTATTAGGTGCCGCGGGCGTACCTTATCTTGCGATTGATATGCGTCCTGAACGTGTTAAAGCTGCTCGAGGACAGGGTTTTCCAGTATTTTTTGGCGATGCTAGCCGAATCAAAGTATTACAAGCCGCCGGTGCCGAGCGAGCCAAAATGATTGTGGTTGCATTAGAAAGCCCAGATCAAGTTAATAGTTTGGTGGCCTTAGTCCGCCAATATTATCCAGACATGCCTATTCATGCTCGTGCTCGAGATAGACAGCATTGTGCTGATTTGATTATTAATGGCGCCACCACAACAGTATCTGAAACCTTGGAAACCAGTTTACGTTTAACGGAAGAAGTCTTGCTAGGCAGTGGCGTTGATGAAGTGATGGTGGCCCAAGTTATTGACGAATTCCGCGATGATTACTACTCGAATGTCGTACAGAAAGTGACCGAAAACAAAGTGGTCTTGGGCGAGTTGAGGCATTGATTAGAACTACAAAGTCATAAGTTATACGGTTACTTGTAGGGTATCTAATTCAGATTTTATCTGACAGCTTTCGACTGTGAGTTCAACCGGTCGACCCAAAGCGGACAGTCACTTAATTGCTTAATTCATAAAAAGTTGGGACTATAGCGACTTATCCCAACGGAATGGACAAACACTATGTTTCGTAGTGAAAAATGGATTTATACCAGTAAAGTAAAATATATATTTAGTTTTACTTGGTTCCCAGTGTTGTTCACTATTCTTGGCGTACTGTTTCCATTTCCAATGTTTTCACTTCACGGCGGGCCAGCTTGGTTATTGTTAATACTCTCAGTGCCGTGCATGTTGATTTTTTATATCAATAGAGTTGTCAGATCTTCTAGAGAGCAAAGGTGGGAATATGTTGGTATTAATTTTATATCGCTAATTGTTTATCTATTGTTGGTATGTCTTGCCAGCTATTTAGTTTCTAGTGTTGTAATGGAAGTTTTTTAATATATGGTCAATGCATGACTAACCGCTCTAACAAGCTATTCAAAATTACGTTAGGAATACAAAAAATAAATGGATGTTGGAAATGAATAAATATAAGAAAAAATTAATAATTTTATTGTCTATTCAGCTTACCCTAACAGTAATTCATAAAATATTAAGCAAACCACCTTCACACATTAATACTTGGGTGTCAGAGGCTGGTTGGCATTATTGGGCTGGACTTGCATTTGGCTTCTACATCTTATTCTATATCTACACTCTTTCATGTAAAAAATGTGGTGCCAAACAGGTATGGCGTAGCAATAACATTCTAAAATGGCGTTGGCCAGAAAATAAGTGCTGGAAGTGTAATAGTGGAAAGTGGATCTAAACTAATCACACCAAAAAATGTTTAATGCGCCTATGGGGTTGTTAAACACAGTTATCAGGATAAAAAAATGGAAGAATTACCGCAAGAAATATTATCTGAACTTCAAAACATAAAATGGCTTTTAGTTGTACTTGTAGTAGTTGTTTTACATTTCACGTTTTATTTCTTCTATGCACTAAATAAGCTCACAAAAGAAGGTGGGGCTATTGGGAAAAAGATAAAACATAAAGAAAGAAGTGCCGAGTTAGAAGAAATGCTGGCTAAAGGAGACGCTGTAGCAGCAAAATTTACTGCTCAAGAATGGACAATAAGTCACCCTAATGAGCCATGGGCACATTGGTATCTGGCTAAGGCATATGACCAGCTAGGAGATTTTGTAGAAACAAAAAAATCACTAGTCCTTATACAGAAAATCTCACCCACCTGGAATGACGCTATAGGGCCGTGGCTAGAGAGTATTGAAGAGCACCTAACTCCAAAGGGAGTCTAGATCGATCACGCGGCTCTTATTAAATTGTTGAACTCACAGCACTAAGCGGACACTGTCAGAATATACTCTAAGCGTTATGATTTAATTCTTAATGTTAACTAAAGTCTCATCGGCATAACAACATACTGTCGTTCAAGTTGTTCATTTGCCGGTGTAATCAAGGCGCTACTATTTTCATCACTGAAGACCATTTTTACTTTTTCATCTGGAATGGCGTTGAGCAAATCAAGTAAATAAGCATTATTAAAGGCGATTTCTAGCGATGCACCTTCATAGTCAACGCCGATTTCTTCTTCGGCAGACTCTTGCTCTTGGTTGATCACTGTTGCTTTGAATAAACCTGATTCTAGGTTGATACGTACACTGCGGTGTTTATCACTAGATAAAATGGCAGCACGCGATAAAGCCTGTTTTAACTGCTCACGATCAGCAAGCACTTCTTTATCACCACCTAAGGGCAATACACGTTCATAGTTCGGGAACTGGCCATCGATGAGTTTTGAGGTGAAATGTAAATCAGGCAATTCAACTTTAATTTGTTGGTTACTAAACGCAATCGTGACGCTGTCATCACTATCATTGAGTAAACGGCCTAACTCTAAGATGGCTTTGCGAGGCACGATAACACTGCTTTTCTCAGCTAAGGGCGTCGACGTTGTTAAGCTACCCAAAGCGAGACGATGACCATCAGTAGCCACTGCACGTAGAATATTGTCTTCTCGTTCTAGCAACAAACCATTGAGGTAATAACGAACATCTTGGCTGGCCATGGCAAAACTGGTTTCATCGAATAACGCTTTTAATGCTGACTGCGGTAGAGAAATTTCATCCACATAGTTAGCACCTTCACTATCCGGGAAGTCTTCACTCGGTAACGTTGATAAAGAAAAGCGACTTTTACCCGCTTTTACAATCGCCTTATTGTCTTGTGCTTTAAAGCTGATAGTGGCATTGCTCGGCAAGGCGCGACAGATATCAAGAAACTTACGGGCTGAAACAGCTGTTTTGCCTTCTTCTTCGACTGCGACCGGTAAGGTGGCAATCATTTCAAGTTCCATATCGGTGCTGGTCATAGACAATTGATTGCCATGAGCACGAATTAAAATGGTCGATAAAATCGGTAGGGTTGCCCTACGTTCAACAATACTACAGACCAATTGTAGTGGACGGGCTATCGTTTCTTGGCTAACAGTAAATTGCATGGATATTCTCTCGGTTTAACTCGACAAGGTGCGTAGTAAATTACGGTAGTCTTCAGCAATACGGGGATCAGTTTCTTTTAATTCGGCCACTTTTCGGCAAGCGTGTAATACAGTGGTATGGTCACGTCTACCGAATGCTTCCCCAATTTCTGGCAAGCTATGATTGGTTAACTCTTTGGCTAAGGCCATGGCGATTTGTCGTGGTCTAGCAATAGAGCGGGTTCGTTTTTTGGAAAGCAGTTCTGATACACGGACTTTGAAATATTCAGCCACTGTTTTTTGAATGCTTTCCAATGTCACCAGTTTTTGATGTAAAGCTAGCAGATCTTTTAAGGCTTCCTGCGCCATGTCGATTGATAGCGGCTGATGGGTGAAACGAGAGAACGCCATAACACGTTGTAAGGCGCCTTCCAGGTCGCGCACATTGGATTTTATCCGCTTAGCAATAAAGAAAGCGACATCATCAGGTAAGGTAACAAGATTTTGTTGTGCTTTTTGGATCAAAATCGCCACACGCGTTTCAAGTTCGGGCGGCTCAATCGCGACAGTTAAACCCCAGCCTAGACGTGACTGTAAACGTTCATCTAAGTGCTCAACTTCTTTGGGGAAGCGATCACAGGTCAAGATAATTTGCCGCTGGCCTTCTAATAAGCTGTTAAAGGTGTAAAAAAATTCTTCTTGTGAGCGTTCTTTTTTAGCAAAAAACTGGATGTCATCAATTAACAGAGCATCGGCACTGCGGTAGTGAGCTTTAAATTGATCAATGACATTGTTACGTAATGCGGTGATCATATCTTGAACAAAACGCTCAGACGATAGATACATGACGCGCGCTCGGGGATTATCTTTCTTAATCTTATTGCCGACAGCAAGCATCAAATGCGTTTTACCTAAGCCCGTGCCACCATAAAGAAACAACGGGTTGTAACCGCTGGTGCCAGGTGCTTCAGCAACATGTAAAGAGGCTGCGCGCGCTATCTGGTTTGATTTACCTTCAACGTAGGAATCAAAGTTAAATGAAGGGTTGATTGGACTGCCCATCGCTGGGGCCGGCGCTATTTTTCTTCGGTCAACGGCCGCGGCTGGTGCTGTTTGCGTTGTAGCAGGATCTGTCTTTGCTGGTTGTTGTTCCGCTACTTTAGTGCCGACTTCGATGTTGACTGTACTAATTGAACCTTGGCTTAACGATTGGATTAAACTGTTGATTTGCGACTCGAGTTGCTCTTGCACCCAAGCCTGCACATAGGGGTTGGGCGCTAACAAGCGCAGACTATCACTTGTTTCAATTGCTTGTAATGGGCGTAACCAGGTATTCAGCTGCTGTGCCGAAAGATCACCTTCGAGATGGGTTAGGCATTTTTCCCAAAGGGGTGATGACACAGTAACTCCTTGATTGGTAATATTATTTAAAGTAAATGTTTGTCGCGCTTAGGTGCTTTTGCTGCTATAGTATACCGCTCAAAGCAAGACCGCTTAAGTTATATTTAAAGGCCGGTTTTAGCAAGTAAAAATTATTTATTGTTATCACATATATAATTTGACTCAGGGAGTGTAAAAACACTATAATTTCAGCCCTTTTGCTCGAGGCTGATCTTTGGGGTCGCCTGTCTAGCAGCAAAAAACCATTTATTTTTGTGGAGTCTGTTGAAATGAAAAGAACTTTTCAGCCTAGTAATATCAAGCGTAACCGTACACATGGTTTCCGTGCACGTATGAAAACTGTTGGTGGTCGTCGAGTCATTAATGCTCGTCGCGCAAAAGGTCGCGCAAGCCTAACAGTTTAATTCTTCTCTAGTTATTATAGAGGGGCATGACTTGGCAAAATTTAGCCGAGCCATGAGAATGAATAGCCCGAGAGACTTTTCTCGGGTATTTCGTTCAGGCAAACGCACAGTTGGCGGTGGCCTAACAGTATTAACGGTAGAGAATTCAGTGGGTTATCCTCGACTGGGTTTAGCCGTCGCCAAGAAACATCTTAAGCTTGCTTGTCATCGCAATCGTTTAAAGCGGATTATTCGTGATTCCTTTCGACAGAATCAATCTGACTTTGCCAATATAGATATTGTGGTGTTATCGCGAGCCGAAGTTAAGCAGCGTGATTCGGAACAAATCCGAACTGCTTTAGAACGACATTGGTTAACAGTGGTGACACAATGGCAAAAATCCTGATCAGCCTTGTTCGCGCTTATCAGCTTCTTTTCAGTCCATTATTAGGCATGAACTGTCGCTTTCAGCCGACATGTTCACACTATATGATGGATGCAATCAATCGTTTTGGTGCTGTTCGCGGCACATGGCTTGGACTGCGCCGACTTTCTCGTTGTCACCCTTATGCCAAGGGTGGTTTTGATCCTGTTCCAGAATTAAAGACAAAAAATCACAATGGATAATCTTAGAACCTTTGCCATCTTTGGCTTACTTATTGTCTCATTATTATTGTGGGAGGCATGGCAGAAAGACTATGTTCGTCCACAACAAGCAATACAACAGGCAGCAGTTGCAACAGTAGAAAGTGATTTACCCGCCGCTACCGTTATTGTTGACCAGCAAGATGATTTACCGTCGATGCCGAGCACGGGTAGCTTGCCAGAGCTCGATCAAAGTCTTGCAGTTATCAGCGCCGATAAGATCCATATTAAAACTGACGTAATGGATTTATATATCGATACGCAGGGTGGCGACATTCGTGATTTGGCCTTATTGAAATATCCCGTCGAATCCAGCACACCTGATGTGCCTGTTCAATTTTTGGCCGAGACAGCGACAAACTTCTTTGTCACCCAGTCAGGTCTGCGCTCTAATTCATCGGCGCCTACACACTACGACCACTATATTGCAGAACAAACTCAGTATGAATTGGCTTATGGTGAAGAGTCATTAGTTGTGCCGTTGCATTGGCAGACTGACGATGGTTTGCGCGTGACTAAAACATATCGTTTCAAGCGTGATAGTTATGTCGTTGAGGTGGATTATCAAGTTGAAAATGGCTCGGGTGAAACCTTCTCTGCCTATCCTTATGCACAATTTAATCGTGTACGCCCAGAAGAAGATTCTGGCTTCATTTATACCTATACGGGTGCTGTTTTCTCCAGTGAAGGTCATGAGTATGAAAAGGTTGATTTTGATGATTTAGAAGATGCGGCATTCAACCGTTCAGCAACAGATGGTTGGACAGCAATGATCCAGCACTATTTTGTTGCCGCGTTGATTCCAGAGGCCAGTGAGCAAGAAATTGGTTTCTACGGTAAGTCTATCAATGATCGCAATTACACTGCAGGTATAAGAATGCCGGCGATTAGTGTCAATAGTGGTGATGTGCAACAAGCCAAATACCGCATGTATTTAGGGCCCAAAGAACACCAACGTTTGGAAGTGATTAAAGAAAATCTAGATTTAACCGTTGATTTTGGTGTGTTGACGATTATTTCGCAGCCATTGTTTACCGTAATGGAGTGGATTCATAAGCTAACCAATAACTGGGGTTGGTCAATCGTCTTTTTGACAGTGTTGATTAAATTGGCATTTTATCGCCTCTCTGCGGCGAGTTACCGCTCGATGGCAACAATGCGAAAATTAACACCAAAATTAGCCAGTTTAAAAGAACGTCATGGTGATGATAAGCAGAAGTTTAATCAGGCGATGATGGACCTTTACCGCACTGAGAAAATTAACCCATTAGGCGGTTGTTTACCTATATTGGTTCAAATGCCGGTATTTTTAGCGTTTTATTGGGTATTAGTAGAAAGTATCGAATTACGTCAGGCTGACTTTATTTGGTGGTTAAATGACCTAACAGCGATGGATCCTTACTTCATCTTGCCAGTGATATTTGGCCTTAGCATGTGGTTTCAGCAGCGTTTAAATCCTGCGCCTCAAGATCCAGCACAAGCAATGGTGATGAAAGCCTTCCCAATTGTGTTCACTGTGTTTTTTGCTTTCTTCCCATCTGGATTAGTCTTGTATTGGGTAGTGAACAACCTCTTATCGATTGCCCAGCAATGGCATATCACACGTAAGCTAGGCGCGCTCTAAGCTAAAAATGGAAACGATCGTTGCAATTGCCACTGCCCCTGGACGAGGGGGCGTTGGCATTGTACGTGTATCGGGTAAAGAAGCGGCTGCGATTGCAGAAGTGATATTAGGTTTTCAGCCTAAACCACGTTATGCACACTATGGACCTTTTAAAGATCCGACGGGGTCGGTTTTGGATGAAGGCATAGCATTATTCTTCCCTAATCCTCACTCTTTCACTGGCGAAGATGTATTAGAACTACAAGGTCATGGCGGCCCGGTCGTATTAGATCTTATTATGCAATCTTGTGTTGCCCTAGGCGCAAGACCGGCAAGACCCGGCGAGTTTTCTGAACGTGCTTTTCTGAATGACAAGATGGACCTGGCTCAAGCTGAAGCTATTGCCGATTTGATAGATTCAGCATCGGAACAGGCTGCACGTTGTGCCTTACGCTCATTGCAAGGTGTCTTTTCTAAGAAAGTACATGATTTACTTGAACAGCTAACGTACCTGCGGATATATGTCGAGGCATCGATTGATTTTCCAGAAGAAGAAATTGACTTTCTCTCAGATGGCAAAGTCGAAACCATGTTGAACGACTTAAAAATCTCAGTGGCCGCTGTGTTACAAGAAGCTAATCAAGGTGCAATCATGCGTGAAGGCATGAACGTGGTTATTGTTGGTCGGCCAAATGCTGGAAAATCATCGTTATTGAATGCATTGGCAGGCAGTGAACGTGCCATCGTCACCGATATTGCAGGTACCACGCGTGATGTGCTTAAAGAGCATATTCATATCGATGGCATGCCTCTTCATATTATCGACACAGCTGGTTTACGTAGTGCTTCTGATGAAGTCGAACGAATCGGGATTGAACGCGCATGGCAAGAAATTGAGCAGGCTGACCGGGTATTGTTGATGGTGGATAGTTCAACAGACGAAGCAGATCCTGAAAAACTACTTCATGCCATCTACGATGAACAAGGACTTAAACAACAAGCCGATAGTTTCATTGAGGCTCACCGCCTGACTGTGATCCGAAATAAAGCCGATTTGAGCTCTGAAGATATTGGTTTTAATGATGATAGCGCCTATCCAACAGTGACAATGTCTGCAAAACATAATCAAGGCGTTGATGCCTTGCGAGATCATTTAAAACAAGTGATGGGTTATAACTCGACATCGGAAGGTGGGTTCTTAGCTAGACGGCGACATATAGAGGCGTTAAAACAAGCTCAGCAGTCTGTTTTAGCCGGTGAAAGTCAGTTACAGGGCATGGGAGCAGGCGAATTGTTAGCTGAAGACTTAAGAGTCGCTCAGCAGGCCTTAAGTGAAATTACCGGTGAATTCACAGCGGATGATCTGCTTGGAGAGATTTTTGGCAGCTTTTGTATCGGTAAATAATTCCAGCAAGCATCCGCTAATATCTATCTGTAAGTAACAAATTGTGATGAAATCTGGCAGCTTTTTATCTAGAGCGTTATTATTTAAGTTAAAACTTTGTTAATCTGATTTTCTGTTCCAATCTAACCATAGGTGGAAAAGAGCATGGAAAAACATTTTAAGTATCAGTTTGCGATCGTTATGTTTTTGATGTTTCTGATCGGCATTTCCAGTATCTACTTTCTGGCAAATAACTATTTCACCACCAAAAATATGTACGAACACCCATACCGGGTAAGCAACGAATTAAAAACGTTTAAAATTTCAGTACAACAAATCCACTTAGCTTCATCTGTTAGCGATAACATCGATTTCCGCAAGGTTGGTCAACAGGATGCTGCTAATAGAGGCAGTCTGAAAAACATTGCTACTTATTACCTTGGCGAAAAAAGAGATGTAGATAATGTCATTCATTTGTACGAACAGTGGTTATCTTTACGTGTTTATGCGCGTGACATTACCTTGCCAACTTCTTCTGACGACGAAACGAGAGTATTTAATCAGCTAATTCTTGCTGTAAATAAGCTTTCGTTGTTCGCTGATAATAAAGCTTCTGAGCTTTATGAAAAGGCAACAAACGATGCCTTTTTTTCTGCCATTTATATAGGTATTTCTTTAATAGCAGCAGGCATCGTTGCAGCATTTCTCTTTTGGCATGCATTTAAAGATCTACGTGAAATTGCTGCTAATCGAAAGCAATATCGATTTTTGATTGATCAAAATGTCATGATTGCTGCCATAAACGATGAAGGTAAAATTTTTGAGATAAGTAATCATTTAAGTCGTTATCTATCTATGACCAAGGAAGATTTGATAAATCATCAGATTAGAGATGTATTTTTTGCTGGCGAAGACATTCTATTTAATGAAATGTGGCAGGATGTGAAATCTGGTGCGACGTGGAATGGTGAGATTAAACTTATCAATGAAGGTGAATCAAAGTGGCTAGGCATTGATGTTCTGCCTATGCAAGGCAGTGACTACAGTTATTCTGGTTTCCGTTTATTGGCGCGAGACATAACAAACCGTAAATCACTGGAACATATTTCAATTACCGATACCTTAACGGGATTATTAAACCGACGAACTTTAGATGATACCTTGGATCGTGCAACTAGAATTGCTCAGCGAAATAAAGAGCCCGTTACTATCGCGATGTTAGATGTCGATTTCTTTAAGCAATATAACGATACTTATGGTCATGCAGCTGGTGATAATGTATTAACCGGAATAGCCGAAGTATTTAGTGGCATGTTGGCTCGGGCGAATGACTTTGTATTTAGAGTTGGCGGTGAAGAGTTTGTCATTATATTTAATAGCAAAGATGTTGCGAGTTCTAAAGAATATATCGATAAAATCCGACAAGCTGTCCGAGATTTAGAGATAGCTCATGAAAAAAGCACAGTAGATAGTTGCATTACTATCTCAATCGGGGGCGTATTTTTTGATGGTAAAGGCGCTACAGATGGACAGCTTTTGTTATCTGATGCAGATGCAAACCTATATCGAGCTAAGGAGAAGAGGAATCATTCGGTTCAAACCGTCCTTGGTAAACCGGTAGTTGTCGAGATAGAAGCTAAGGCTTAAGCTGAAAATGAAGAACCACAGCCACACGTAGAGGTAGCGTTAGGGTTGCGAATAACAAATTGTGAACCTTCAATGCCATCCGTGTAATCTATTTCTGCACCAGCTAAATATTGGTAGCTGGTTGGATCAATTAACAAGGTTACGCCGTCTTTTTCAACTTGGGTATCGTCTTCGCCGATTTCTTCTTCAAAGGTAAAACCATACTGGAAGCCAGAACAACCGCCACCGGTAATAAATACACGTAGTTTAAGTTGATCATTGCCTTCTTCAGCAATCAATGAGCTGACTTTAGAGGCTGCTGCATCAGTAAAATTAACAGGGCTAGGTACTTCACTAGTCATGGGGGAAACTCCAAAAAATTAATACTTATCCCATAATTATCCAATTCTGAGTAATTTAGTCAAGTATTAGTCGAGAGTTACTCGTGTATTTAACTGATAAAAAGCCTTATTCATGATAGGAAGTAACAGAAAAGGGTGTGTCCACTCCGCCAGAGATATAAGCTCCTAGGTCAGGGCCTTGGTAGATACGGATAGAAAAACGGGTGGCATTATAATGATAAGAGAGTGGGTATTTTAACCAGCCGCCAACAACCTGTTTATTCAGACGCGCGCCATTGGCCTGCCAACCTTCGGGGTGCGTTGGGCAGATTAATATTTTTCTACATTCTGATTCAATGGTTTTTGCTTCAGAAATGGCATTTTTTAAAGCAGCTTGGTAAGACCATTGTGCAATAAAGATAAGAGCAACTAATACTAAAATGACCAGAGTGGGGCGCAATAAAAACCATTTTCGATGTTTGAAGTTGGCTAGTTTAGCGATGATAGAAATAAAACTAAAAAGCGCAGGGAAAAAATAAAACCCGGCAAGAAACATCAAGGCCGGACCACTATCAGTGGCAAATAAAATACCTAACATTGAAAAAGGCGGGATTATTTGCCAAAGCCAATGTTTTTTTCCGTAAGTGTCGGAGGTCATGGTGATGAAGATAACTCTTGTTTATTTAGCATAAGCCTCATCTATACGATAAAACCAGTCAATAGTTTGCACTGAAAACGACTGAAAAAGTGACAATAAGGTCGATTTGGGTGTTAAATAGTCTCAGAGTATCTCGGAGTGTGCATAATGTCTCTGAATGAAATACCTAAGTCGGAACTGGAAGGTGAGCTTGTACGGTTGCGTCAGCAGCTAGCTGAGTATGAGACGATCTTTAATGCGGGTACGATCTACTTCTGGTATAAAGATGCGCATAATCGTATCTTACGTGTTAATAATGCGGCTGCGGCACTAGACGGTTATGCCCCTGCTTTTTTTGAAGGTAAGCGTACCGAAGACATCTTTCCTAAAGAACAAGCAGCAGCTTTCTATAAAGATGATTTGCAAGTCATTAACTCCGGCAAGCCTAAACTTAATAATGTTGAGCTACACACTCCCTCAGGTACTAACGAAACTCGATGGTTAAAAATCAGCAAAGTCCCCACGCGTGATGAGAATGGCCAGGTTAATGGCGTGATCGCTTACGGTTTTGATTTAAGCGATGAGGAGAAGTCAGAGGTTGAGGTCGAACGCTCTAAAATCTTGTTGGAAAGCGTGATCAATGGCATTTACGACCCCATCTTTGTTAAGGATGAAAAACATCGTTTTCTGCTTTTAAACGACACCATGTGTGAAATGATGAAAAAGCCACGCTCAGAATTATTAGGTAAATCGGATTATGATTTTTTCTCGAAAGAGCAAGCCGATATTTTCTGGGCGCATGATGATCTAATCCTCGGTTCAAATGATGTAGACATTAATGAAGAAGAATTTACCCGTGAAGGTCAAACACACACGCTCTCCACCATTAAATCCTCATTTATTAACCCCCTTACCGGCAAAAGAAACTTAGTGGGCTCTATTCGCGATATTACGGCGCGTAAACAAGCGGAAACTGAACTTCATCAACTGCGGAGTTACTTGGCCAATATTATCGACTCTATGCCCTCGATCATGATTGGGGTGGATAAAGAGGGGACGGTAACTGAATGGAACCTTGAAGCGGCAAGGGTAACGGGAGTAAAAAATAAGGATGCGATAGGTCAGTTATTGGTGCAGGTATTTCCTCGTCTCGCTTCTGATATGAGAGGTGTTAATAAGGCGATCTCGACCAAACGTGAAGTGATTGAGTTAAAACGATCCTATCAACAAGATGACACAACTTATTATGAAGATGTCATCATTTATCCGTTGATTGCGAAGGGATTGGAAGGGGCAGTAATTCGAGTAGATGATGTATCTGAACGGGTACGTATCGAAGAAATGATGATTCAGACGGAAAAAATGCTCTCCGTAGGTGGTTTAGCAGCAGGCATGGCACATGAAATCAATAATCCACTTGCCGGAATGATGCAAACAGCCAATGTCATGACCAATCGTTTGACGCTAGAAAACATTCCAGCCAATCGGGCTGTAGCGGAGAGTGTGGGTACCAACATGACAGTGATTCATGCTTTTATGGAGCAGCGAGGTATCTTGCGTATGCTGGAAGCCATTAATGACTCAGGCGAACGTGTCTCTGGCATAGTCGAAAATATGCTTAGTTTTGCTCGTAAGAGCGATGCACAATCTTCCAGCCATAACATCAATGATTTATTAGATAAATCGATTGAACTCTCAGCAACGGATTATGATTTAAAAAAACAATTTGATTTCAAGTCTATCTCTATTATTAAAGATTATGCTGCTGATATTCCCTTGTTGCCGTGTGAAGCAGCGAAAATTCAACAAGTGTTTTTAAATCTGTTTCGCAATGGTGCTGAAGCGATGCAAGAGGCGAAAGTGGCACAGCCTACCTTTACCGTACATAGCTATTTTGATCAGGAACATGATAGTGTGTGTATAGCTATAGAAGATAATGGACCAGGTATAGACGACGAAGTACGTAAACGAATCTTTGAACCTTTCTTCACGACAAAACCCGTGGGTATCGGAACAGGATTGGGATTAAGTGTGTCTTATTTCATTATCACTGAGAATCATGGTGGTGAAATGACTGTTGAATCAGAGCTGGGTAAAGGGGCCCGGTTTTGCATCCGATTACCGTGTAATAGCAATGGAGAACAACCGTGAATACCATTTTAATCTTGGATGATGAATATGTGGTAAGACAGAGTTTTGCGGATTACTTTGAAGACAGCTTATGGCGTGTGGTGCAAGCAGAAACGGCTGAGCAAGCACTGGATTTGTTGGAAACAGAACAACCTGAAGTAGCCATTGTTGATATACGTTTGCCAGGTATAGACGGCGATGAGTTTATACGTGAAGCGATAAGCCGGAAGAAACAATTAGCATTTGTTATTTGCTCTGGCTCACCGAGCTATGGTGTACCATCAGATCTGCAGCAGCAGATGAAAGTATCAGAACATTTCTTCAGAAAACCAGTGACTAACTTTCAAGAATTAGAGCAAGATGCATTACGGATAATGAAAAAGTCTGCATAGTCATTCAAGGTTTATCCGACATCAACAGATAAGGCTAAAACTTTGCTAATATCGGCCAAGCAAAGGCCCGATGATTGTTGCCAAGTATTGAATGCATCTTGGACTTGCTTCATATCACGCTTACTCACTGGGTAGCGGTCAACCACTCCTGCATCAATTAACGCCGCAACACCATCAGCACCAAGAATAAAACCATCTTTACCTAGACTACGAAGAAAATATTGGCAGGTTCTAGGGCCTAAGCGTGAACCATTTTTATTTAGAAATTGTAATAAACCCACAAAATCAGAACAGGGCCAATCAGCAATAAATTGACCAGCAGAACCGTGACTTTCACGAAGCGCAAGGATCATGGCCGCATTGCTTAAGACGGACATGATTTTTTGATGATTTCTAATAATGCGTTCATCGACGATCAGCTTATCAATGTCATCAGGACTCATCCACGCACAGCGATCGACATTAAAATTCCAAAAAGCTTGTTCGAAGCCTAGCCATTTATGGTCGACGACCTTCCAGACAAAACCAGCCTTAAAAACCGCCTTAGTCATCGCCGCTAAGTAGAAGTCATCAGACACTCGCGATAATGTAGAGTTTGAATGAATATTATCAGGAAAAAGGGCTTTGAGATTTTCCTCGCCGTCCTTACGCTCTACCGCTCGTTGATAAATGGTTTTAAATTGTTTCATTTTATTGCTCTGGCATGACAAAGATTTATTATCCCATCCTGAGTGAAAACCTGTTTTTTTGTCGATAATGATCCTGATTTGATTCGTATTACGCCTTATAGATATAGATCAGCGCGTAGGTATAGCTTATGGATCTTAAGCCACCCGGATATTCGAACCAATTAAAAGATCAAAACCTTTGTCCGTTTTTATGACAGAAAGACTATTGGCAAAACGTGCTTTATTAGAAGGGGAAGCTTTTGATATTCCTGAGAGTACCAGTATGGAATATTAATAAATACCCCATTTCTCTTGGTGGGAGCCATAAGCGCCGGGCGAAAAACAGCAGTTAATCCAGATGAACCCTGCAGTTTCAGCTAAGACAGATTTTGCTCCCTCACTCGTTCGCCACCAGTGCTTTAAGCTGAAGTTATTGGGCTCAGCAGCAATAATGCCAATGTTCGCTTTGTCAGCAAATGCCATTTTGTAGAGGCTATAACTTCGACGGGCATGTACATCGCCAGAATAAAGATCGATCGAGGCATGACTCGATTTATTTGCACTTAACCAATCTCTTACCTTCACAGCGCTAAGGTAAGTGCGATCTTGAGCTGAAGCAGGGGTAGGAATGGTGATTAATTGATCAGTATTAATGCCATGTTTGACTAGAAACGCACTGGCTTGTTCGGCATAAGTAGCATGAATAGGATTAACATGCCTATTGTCGGGACCGCCGGTGGTGATGAGCAGTTGGTAATCCCCCTGTTTAAACTGGGTAATAGCGGTTAATAATGCCGGTTCAGCGAGCCAGCCTTCGACAACTAAATATTGGCCATTTATCGGTTGATTTTGAGCTAAGAAAAAAGCAATGTTACGAAACATGACATTAAACACGGTGGCAATAACCACGGTGAAGACGATCAGGCCCCAAAAAGTGGGCAGCCAGACCTGACGACGCTTAAATAATGAGGGTAAATAGCTCACTATAAAGCGAAGTTAAATACTTAGTCTTTTTGTTCTAGCTGGAAGCTATTGTTATCGTCGACTATATGATGTTCTAGATCCAGAATTTGTTCTTCAGGGTCATTCATATGAATCATTTGACCATTGACCGCCGAGCCCATTTCCATCTCAAGCAAGTGGTAATAAACATTGCCTTGGATTTTAGCCTTTGGCGCTAGTTCGACATGCTCAGAAGCATAGACATTGCCAATAATAGTGCCATTGATAATGAGGTTGGGGACTCTTACTTCGCCCTCAATCGTGCCCATTTCACTTAATGTAAGCACGGAATCGTTATCACCCGTTGCATTGATATTGCCAGCAATGCTGCCATCGATGCGTAAGCCACCACTGAAGCTGATATCACCTTTGAGGTGAGTATGTTGTCCTATCAGCGTATCAATACGAGTAGATTTACCTTTGCGTTTGTTTTTCTTGAACATCTCTCACCTCAGTTAGTACGAGCCTTCAACTTTCCAGTCAAAAACTTGTGACACAGTTTTCTTTTTCTTTTGCTTAATCGTGATAATAATCTTTTCTGGTTCGATATTGTCGGTTATTTTTAATTGACCTTCAATTACTTGCACATGACGTAGATTGAGCGAGTGTTCTTTTACCGTGATGTTTTCGGTTTTGCCATTGCGTTTTGTTGTTGTGCTAATGGTTATTGCGCCCGTTAGCGCTTTGGTGATTTTTTGCCCTTGAGTGATGACAACGCGGTAGCGAAAGGTATCGGCGGAATGCTCATCCGCTTGGAGTAGTATGTTTCGAATCTGCAGTTTGCTAGAGCTATTACCTTGGGTGACCGTTTGATAAAACACCAGTTCTTTATTTAGATTGATAAGGTCATTTTGCAACTCAACTACTTGTTGTTGCAGTTGTTGATCGGTGGCCTGTTGAATGGCTAGATGATGTTGTTGTTCAGTCAGCTTGATATTAAGCTTGGCATTACTTTCGTTGAGTTGCTGATTTTGTGCTGTCTGAATATGCAGTTGCTGCTCTAGGGTTAGTTGCAGGTGCTCTAGTTCTGCTAGGAGTTGCTGTTGGGCTACGGAACTGTTTTGATTGACATACCACTGAATGGCTAAGGTAGTGCCGATAATAGCCAAAATAAACCCCAGCCACCGAAGTGGCTTGGGTTGTTTGATGACGTGTTTAGCGAGTGAAGACATGGCTAGGGTAGCGTTGCAATGTGATTGATGGCGGTGGTTTCATCAAAACCAAACATAATGTTCATATTTTGTATCGCTTGACCTGATGCGCCTTTGACCAGGTTATCGATGGCAGACAGTATGACAACGGTATCACCATCTCTTGGTTGATGGACGGCTATACGACAGATGTTAGCACCGCGCACACTACGTGTTTCAGGATGAGAGCCGGCAGGCAATATATCAACAAAAGGCTCGTCAGCATAACGCTGTTCGAACAATGCCTGTAAGTCGACATCTTGGGTTAAACGACCATATAAGGTTGCATGGATGCCTCGTATCATCGGTGTTAAATGTGGCACAAAGGTGAGGTCTACCGATTGTTGAGCGGCTAAAGCCAAGCCTTGTTCTATCTCAGGTAGGTGGCGATGGCCAGCTACTGCATAGGCTTTCATGTTTTCAGATGCTTCAGTTAAAAGGGTGCCTATCGCAGCTTTACGCCCCGCTCCACTGACACCTGATTTGGTATCCGCAATCAAATGCATAGGCTCAATCACCTTATTTTCTAATAAGGGTAAAAATCCTAGTTGAGTGGCTGTTGGATAACATCCGGGCACGGCAATGAGTTGAGCCGTTTTGATCGACGCCCGATTCACTTCAGGTAAGCCATAGACGGCTTGTGCAATTAATTCTGGGCAGGTGTGGGGCGTGTTATACCACTGCTCCCAAACCGCCACATCTTGTAGGCGGAAATCTGCAGATAGATCAATGACACGGGTACCACGTTTAATAAGCTCAGGCACCAGTGCCATCGCCACAGTATGTGGTGTAGCAAAAAAGACTAGGTCACAGTTAGCCAGTAAATCGATGTCTGGTTCGGTGAATGCTAGGTCGATATGTCCGCGTAAATTCGGGAACAATTCGGCGACAGGCATGCCTTTCTCACTACGCGAGGTGATAATCTCAAGCGAGACTTCTGGGTGGCCAGCTAAGAGTCTAAGTAGTTCTACGCCGGTGTAACCGGTGCCACCAACAATACCAACTTTAATCATGATCTATCTCTAGAAATGTCATTTCAACGATACATAATAAAAGAGCTTTCAAGAAAGCGAAAGAGTTGATGTGCTGTCAGTCTTTATTAAGTAGGTGTTCTAGTCTTTGTTTTTGTAATAAGTATTGGTTTGTAGTCAGATTATTTTCTTGATTGAAGGTCAATTCAGTAATGTAAAGCGGGTAGCGCTGATGAGATTTACGTAAACGTAAGACTAGTTCTCTGACCCCATCAAATAAACGTTTATCATCGGCCGCACCTTGAAAACATTCTGCACCACAACAGATTTTACATTGTGCATTGTCATTGGCCGACTCCATTTCAATGGTAACGGGCAGATAACCTTGGGCCGGTGGTGTTTGAATCGCTATGGCATTCGTCGTCCAGTGATCTTTCTTTTTATTGAGGCGATAAAAACGTAAGCGACTAATAGTATTTTTAAGCTTAATCGTATTTAGAAAATGATAGAAATGCGTGATTAGGGTGGATTCGGTCAAATCTTCAAACTGTTGTTTAATGATATTGCCCAATTCATCAATCAAATAAAGGGTAATAATTTTTTTATGGAGTTGGAGGAATAAAGTAATTTGATCGGGCGATTGTAACCGTAACAATTGATTCAATAACACACTATTGGTCATTGAATGATCAAATTTGCTGGCAGAAAACTCAGTATTAGCCGTGGCTAAAGTCTGTGCTAATTCTTTTTGTTTGGCTAATAAACGGACATCACAGCGGCCAGCTTGCCACTGGATACGGTAGTGTTGATCAGAAATCTTAAGGTGATAATTACCACTGGCCGAATTCAGCATGTAGTGGGCTATCACTTCGCTGTATAGCGTTGATATACGTTTGCTAATTGCTTGGCCATGGCTTTCTGATGGGCACCAGCAGGATAGGGCGCCCGCAGTGATATTCGTAGGTTGCCAGCGAATTAGACTTGCTAACATTTGTAGTGGTGAATCGACTTGTTGCTGAGTTAGGTAATGCCACTGGCCCCATGAGGTATAAGCTAGGGCTTCAACCGTTAAGACTAGGCTTTGTCTGTTAACGGCATGATTGAGTGGATCACTGTTCAAACTTGAGAGCACAAGGCCTTGCTGACTTAACTTATCCTTGGGGCGTTGTTCAAGGTTTACAAATATCAGCACTTGTTTGAGTTCAGCCTTACTGGCTAGAGATTGATCGGTGACGGCCCCGATGGATGTAGCAATCGGTGAGTTTAATAATAGCTGCACTAATTGCAGCACCGTATTGATCGCAATTTTACCGGTTTCATCGGCAATTTTAAGTCGAGTTGACTTTGCCAAAATCTGATTGCTGATGGCCCAAGCTAAGACTTGCAGCAATGAGTCGGCTTGATACAACGGCGGCGTGGTTGTAGTTATCGGGCTATCACTGACCGCCCAGCCTTGAGCTTGGGTTGTGCGGTGTAAGTACACGTGTTCTTCAGGGCTTGCCGGTAACAAGGCGAAAGGTAAGTGACTGACGATATCGGGCGCAACATTATGTAATTGCTGTTTTTGTATGAGTTGTTTTTTCTGAAGTTCAACCGTTAAATTTTGTTGGGCAGCAAAGGTGACAATACTATGGCCAACATCAAATAAAAGGCTACGAACTTGGTCATATTCGCTGACACACTGACGATAATGAGATTTTGAGCGACTATCTAATGCTTCTATTTGCTCTTCTGACCATTGCCATAAATAAACAAGGTCTCTACAAAAATCTCGTCGCCATGGATAACGGGCATGGGCAACGGTTTGTGACAGACGTTCTTTAAATAAAACATATAAAGATTGTTGTGCCAGAAAAAGTCGCTCAACGGAGGTTGATGATGCTTCCGTTATGGCATGAAGTTTAAGTACACGGCAATCCAGTTGTAAGGGATCACGTTTTCCTTGATACACCGTCTGCTTATAGGTTTGGCTTAGCCATGGAATATTGGGGTATAGCTCCAGTATGTGCTGTTGATAGAGTAAATCTAGCGTGGATTCCATGCCACGATCCATGGCAGCGTTGAGAAGCTGATAACTCTGGTCGAATAGATCTTGAGCATCGATTTCCGAGGGGAGCTTACCGAAATCAATAAAGGTATTCTGGCTGAGCCGCCGTTGTTCTTTCAGCTTCTGCACTACTTGTTGGTAGTCTGCTTCTTGTTCTGGTGATATGCCCCACCAGAGCGGTATGCTGCCGGCTAATACTAAACCATGTAGATAAAATCGATCTAAGTCATATGCGGTGAGAGGCTGTTGGCTCAGCGAGTCCACATTGATGAGACGAACATGTAGTGAGATAGATAAACTTTCCGCCCAGCTCTGCACCGCAATGAGTTTTTGTTTTAGTAGCTTTTGATCGTGTTCAGCTTCTTGGTTGCTATGTACTAACCATAAATCAAATTTGGCATTATCAGGAAAATTGATGCCACCATTATCATTAATAAGATAGACACCTAAAATAGGGTAGTGTCTTAAGGCCTGTCGTTTAAAAGCAAAGCTATTATTAAACTTTTGCGCCGCATCCAGATCAGCATCTTTAGGTTGAAAGTCGCTGATTCCGGCAGGGATCTGCTTATTGATGAATCCAGGCAGGGCGGTTGAATTAGTATGAAATATGAGTGGAAGTAGCTCAAAAAAAGGCTGCTGAGCTATAGGGGATAACGCTCGTAACCGCGCGATCCTTGTGCGGTTAAAATTTAAAAAATGTTTGAGTGCGTCGCTTGGATCCATATCAAGCCAATTCTATCTTAGTGTCGGAAATGACGCATGCCGGTGAATACCATAGCAATGCCGTGTTCATCAGCAGCGGCAATAACTTCATTGTCACGCATTGAGCCACCCGGTTGGATAACGGCACTTATGCCTGCTTCTGCTGCTGCATCTAGGCCATCACGGAATGGGAAGAAGGCATCAGAGGCCATCACAGCGCCAGGAACGGTTAAGCCTGCATCTTCGGCTTTAATGCCGGCAATACGACTACTAACCACTCGACTCATTTGGCCTGCACCTATGCCCACAGTTTGTTGTTTGCTAACGTAAACAATGGCATTAGATTTAACAAATTTTGCCACGCGCCAAGCAAATAGTAGATCTACCATTTGCTCTTCGCTAGGCGATTTTTGGGTGACTACTTTTAGTTCATCAGCGGTGACTAAGGCAGTATCACGATCTTGGACTAATAAACCGCCGGTGACACGTTTGAAATCCAAACCTTCACTTTGTTGCGCTGGTAAGGCGCCACAGCATAATAGTCGGACATTGGCTTTTTGGCTAATAATGGCTTTAGCTTCGTCGCTGATTTCGGGCGCGATAATAACTTCAACAAATTGGCGGTCGATAATTGCTTGCGCGGTGGCAGCATCTAACGTGCGGTTAAAGGCGATAATGCCACCAAACGCAGACGTAGTATCCGTTTGATAGGCTAAATCGTAAGCTGTTAATAGATCATCCGCAATGGCAACACCACAAGGGTTAGCGTGTTTGACGATCACACATGCTGGCGACTCAGGGAAGGCTTTGACACATTCCAATGCTGCATCAGTATCGGCAATATTGTTGTAAGACAATGCTTTGCCTTGCAATTGCTCGGCAGCGCCAATAGAACCAATTTCTGGTTCAGCTTCGGTATAAAAGGCCGCTTTTTGGTGCGGGTTCTCACCGTAACGCATCTCTTGTGCTTTATTAAATTGACTATTAAAGGTGCGAGGGAAATTAACGGTTTCACCATCGTCTTCAATTTTCCCCAAGAAATTAGCAATAGCGCCATCATAATGCGCGGTGTGCTCAAATGTTTTTACCGCTAGGTCAAAGCGCGTTGCATCATCCACACCACCGGTTTTTTCAAGCTGCGTTAATACGCGTGCGTAATCAGCGGGATCAATCAATACCGTGACAGAGGCATGATTTTTAGCCGCAGCGCGCAACATAGTTGGGCCACCGATATCAATATTTTCAATTGCCATTGGCAAGGTGCAGTCATCACGAGCGATGGTTGCTTCGAATGGATAGAGGTTCACCACCACTAAATCAATCGGAGCGATATCATGCTCAGCCATAATGGCTTCATCGGTACCACGACGTCCTAACAAACCACCATGGATTTTGGGGTGTAGGGTTTTGATGCGGCCATCCATCATTTCTGGGAAGCCAGTATGTTCGGATACTTCTTTTACCGGTAAGCCGGCTTCTTGTAATAACTTAGCGGTACCACCGGTAGAGAGTAATTCAACACCTAAACGGTTTAATTCCTGAGCGAGTTCTAATACACCGGTTTTGTCTGACACACTGAGAAGTGCGCGCTGGATTTTATTCATGTGAGTTCCTGATTGCTGCGCGGCTTTATAAGCCGTAAGTTTTTAATTTTTTTCGTAGTGTGCCGCGGTTAAGACCGAGGATTTCGGCGGCACGACTTTGATTGCCGTTGGTATGTAATAAGGTCGCTTTAAACAAAGGCGCTTCTACTTCGGCCATTAACATGTCATAAAGATTAGCGGTTGAATGTCCATTGAGTTGCTCAAAGTAATCTTTTAATGCGGTTTCTACACATACGCTTAATGGAGGGTGTTTCAGATCATCAGCCACGGCATGATCGATGTTGCTAGCAGACTGTTTGTCTAAAGCGTGAGTCATGCGGCCATCGTATCCTTATCTTCAAGTTGAGCGAAAAATTGCTTAGTGAAATCGAGCTGTTGTTGCGGCTGTTCAAAGGTATTCATTTGCTGGCGGAAAGGGTTGCCATCACGTAACCCCTTGCTATACCAAGCAATATGCTTGCGAGCCATGCGGACACCTGTGTAGTCACCGTAGAAATCGTACAGGGTATGCAGGTGCGCGATCAAGGTTTCTCTGATTTCTTTTACTGAAGGTGCTGCTAAATGCTCACCCTGAGTTAAATAGTGGTTTATTTGCCTAAAAATCCATGGATTGCCTTGGGCGGCGCGGCCTATCATCAAGCCGTCAACACCAGTGTAGTCTAGGACCCGCTTGGCTTTTTCAGGGGTTGAAATATCACCATTGGCAATCACTGGAATTTGAATTCGGGACTTAATATCAGCAATGGTATCGAATTCGGCTTCGCCTTTATAGGCGCAGGCACGGGTACGACCATGCACGGCTAAGGCCTGTATTCCTGACTCTTGAGCAATGCGGGCAATGGCCACACCATTGCGGTTATTAATATCCCAACCCGTTCTTATTTTCAAGGTCACCGGCACATCGACCGCATTAACGACGGATTCAAGTATTTCGGCGACCAAAGTTTCATGCTGCAATAACGCGGAGCCGGCCATCACATTGCACACTTTTTTAGCTGGGCAACCCATATTGATATCAATAATATGAGCACCTTGATCCACATTATGTTGCGCCGCTTCGGCCATCATTTTAGGATCGGCACCGGCAATTTGCACACTACGCGGTTCGGGTTCACCTTCATGGTTGGCCCGTAATAAGGATTTTTTGCTGGCCCATAATGATTTATTAGCAGTAATCATTTCTGATACTGCCATGCCGGCACCTAAACGACGACAAAGCTGGCGGAATGGTCTATCGGTCACACCAGCCATGGGCGCTAGGAATAGATTGTTTGGCAGCGTGTAGGGGCCTATTTTGAATGGGAACTCAGTCATTTCGTTGACCAATAAGTCGAATCCATTCTTCCTTTTGAGTTGGGGGCTGCATAGCAAACCACGATTGATACGTCGAACTCACATCCTGTGCTTGCTCTTCTAAGATACCTGATAATACGATGGGCGCATTAGCCTTAGTTAAATTGGCAAACAGCTCAGCTAAGGACTGCAAAGGGCCCGCAAGAATATTGGCAATTAACAAATCAGCGGGTTCTAGCGGACACTCATCCGGGAAATACGTATCGATGGTTACACCATTACGCTCGGCATTAGCTTGTGTCGCTTCTAAGGCCTGAGGGTCGGTATCTATGCCGATAACCTTTTTAGCGCCGAGCAGGGCGGCAGCAATGGCCAGAATACCGCTGCCACAGCCATAATCAATAACATATTTGTCTTTGACATCCGCTTGATCCAGCCAGTTTAAACATAGGGCAGTTGTCGGGTGAGTCCCCGTGCCAAACGCTAAGCCAGGATCCAACATGATATTTATGGCATCCGCTTGAGGTGGCGAGTGCCAGCTCGGACATATCCACAATTGTTCGCCAAAACAAATAGGGTGGAAATTATCCATCCATTCGCGTTCCCAATCTTTATCTTCGACGGCTTCAACACGGTATTTTGGCACAGCAGATGGAGCGAGCAAATCGGTTAATAATTGGATGGTGCCATCAATATCAACATCTGCGGAAAATAAGGCGATAACGCGTGTCGCTGACCACAAGGGTGTTGTGCCAATGGGGGGCTCAAACAAGGGTTGATCAGCATTATCTTCAAAAGTGATAGCGCTGGCCCCACATTCTGTCAGCAGATCGGATAGGTGATCTGCTGCGTCAGGGTTACTATCGAATATAAATTGTATCCAAGCCATTTGAACGGTGTTCTACCTTAAAGACCAAGTTTCTTTTCAAGGTAGTGAATATTGGTGCCACCCTCTTGGAAATGCGAATCATCCATAATGTCTTTTTGTAACTGGACATTAGTTTTAATGCCTTCAATGCCAATTTCATTTAACGCTGTTTGCATGCGTGCAATAGCAGACTTACGATCTGGGCCAGAGGCAATAAGTTTGCCGATCATTGAGTCATAGTTAGGCGGCACACGGTAACCACTATAGACATGAGAATCCATACGGATTCCAATACCACCAGGTGCATGGTAATGCGTTATCGTGCCTGGACTAGGCATAAATGTTTTAGCATCTTCTGCATTAATACGACACTCAATCGCGTGTCCATTTAAAACAATATCGTCTTGCGTGAACGATAATGGCTCACCCGAAGCAATTTTGATTTGTTCTGCAACAAGATCAATTCCGGTAATTTGTTCCGTAATCGTATGTTCTACTTGAATACGTGTATTCATTTCAATGAAATAGAACTCACCATCTTGATATAGGAATTCAAATGTACCTGCACCACGATAGCCTATTCGAACACAGGCATCTGAACAGATTTTACCCATACGATCTCGCAACTCAGGTGTAATACCAGGTGCAGGGGCTTCTTCCACTACTTTTTGGTGACGACGTTGCATCGAACAGTCACGCTCACCCAAATGAACTGCATTGCCATGTTGATCGGCTAATACTTGGAATTCAATATGACGCGGGTTTTGAAGGAATTTTTCCATATAAACCATGCCATTGCCAAATAATGACTTAGCTTCACTCTTAGTCAAAGCGATGGCATTTATCAAATGCGCTTCACTATGTACTTCACGCATACCTCGACCACCACCACCACCTGATGCTTTGATGATAATTGGATAGCCAATTTCTTTAGCTAAGCGAATGTTGGTTTCGTTGTCGTCCCCTAAAGCACCGTCAGAACCTGGCACACATGGCACGCCAGCCTCTTTCATCGCGGCAATTGCCGATACTTTGTCGCCCATCATACGAATGGTTTCTGATTTAGGGCCGATGAAAATAAAACCACTTTGTTCTACGCGTTCAGCAAAATCCGCATTTTCAGACAAAAAGCCATAACCAGGATGAATCGCGGTGGCATCAGTAATTTCAGCCGCGCTAATGATGGCGGGTACGTTCAAATAACTATCGATAGATGGCGCAGGTCCGATGCATACAGTTTCATCAGCAAGGAGAACGTGTTTTAAATCACGATCTACATCGGAGTGAATAGCCACGGTTTTGATGCCTAACTCTTGGCAGGCACGAAGTACACGAAGGGCAATTTCCCCTCGATTGGCAATGACAATTTTATCGATCATGGTGTTTGTTTATCCACAGTTTGGAATGAGCAGAGTCAGTTTGCTGATACAGTTGTTACAGGGTGCTTATTCAATGATGACTAACGGCTCATCAAATTCAACTGGGTGTCCGTTTTCAACCAAAATAGCTTTAACAGTACCGCTGCGATCAGCTTCGATTTGGTTAAACATTTTCATTGCTTCAATAATACAAATTACATCGCCAGCCGCCACCGTTTGACCGACTTCAATAAATGAGGCTGATTCAGGGGATGATGAACGATAGAATGTGCCGACCATCGGTGATTTAACTGCGTTATCCGTATTTACTGCTGGCGCCGCTTCTGTAGCTGTGGTCCCAGGTGCAGAAGCCGGAGCGGCAGCGGCAGCTACTGGCGCTGGCATAGCGGGAGCCGCCATCATAACTGGTGCCGTGGCACTGGCTCGACTAATACGAACAGACTCTTCACCTTCTTTAATTTCGATTTCGGCTACATCAGATTCTTGAATTAAATCAATTAACTTTTTTATTTTACGAATATCCATGGAATAACCTTATTTATTAATATGTGTAATCGCCGCTTGCAAAGCGAGCTCATAACCTTGAGCGCCCAAACCACAAATCACGCCAACAGCAATGTCCGATAAAAAGGAATGCTGCCGGAATTCTTCTCGGGCATGAACGTTAGAGAGGTGAACTTCAATGAAGGGTAATTCTACTGAAGCTAAAGCATCACGAATTGCAACGCTAGTATGGGTAAAGGCTGCTGGGTTGATGATGATAAAGTCAGTACCGTCGGTACGCGCGGTATGAATAGCATCTACCAGTGTATGTTCAGCATTACTTTGGAAGTTATCGACTTGGTGGTTTTGAGCTTCAGCAAGGGCCGTAAGTCTATCGCCGATGTCGGCCAATGAATCAGAACCATAAATTTCAGGTTCGCGGGTACCTAACAGGTTTAGATTGGGGCCATGCAGCACTAAAATTTTTGCCATCGTGAAGTTCGCGTCTGAATCGATAAGAATTTAGAGCGAATTCTGCACCAGAGGGTAAGCAATGTCCAGCTTTTTGAGCTAAAAATGCACAATAATGTGGCTAAATTCGTCGAAATAGATCATTTACGCTGTTTTAGCTTACTTTGGTAGACTGTCAAAATGTTTTATCAGTGCCGCCGCCGTGACTCCACCCACCAAACGATGTTGTGAATATTCCTCACCGAGGGGGTCAAAAAACAATATGGTTGGTGGACCAAATACGGTTAATTCTTTTAATAACGCTTGGTGGTCAGCCGTATTTGCTGTGACATCGACTTGCAGTAATTGCCAGTTAGCGGTTGCTGCCT
This sequence comes from Methylophaga sp. 42_25_T18, assembly GCA_002163085.1. Taxonomy (GTDB): domain Bacteria; phylum Pseudomonadota; class Gammaproteobacteria; order Nitrosococcales; family Methylophagaceae; genus 41-12-T18. The sequence goes on from MAAJ01000001.1 coordinate 444,693, forward strand.
TGACCTCAGCATTCCTAAAAGTAGTGACTTCCATCTTTTTACAATCCACACACCAATCAGCATAGAAGTCGAGCATAACGGGCTGTGTTGTTTGCGCTAGAAATTGATTTAATTCGCTGAGATTATTGATTTGGGTAAATTGCATGTCCGCGCTTTCTTTGGCAGCGCTGTTACCCGAACTGACCATATTTAAAGGCTGCCACACATTATGACTGCCACTGGCACCGCCAACTATTAATAGGCCGCCATAGATTAAGAGTAATAAGCCGATGCCTTTCCAAAATTTAGCCCAGCCATTCGCATCGATGCCCAGTGAATTAAGTGCCCCTAGATAAATCGCAGTAACAATTAGCAGAGCACCCCACAGCAATAACCCTATCCAGCCGGGAATAATGCGTTCTAACATCCAAATAGCCAAGCCCAACATTAAAATGCCAAATACCGACTTAATGGTGTTCATCCAATCACCTGCACGCGGTAATAAGCTGCCTTCGGAGGTACCAATGGCGATCAAAGGAACGCCCATGCCAAGACTCAGCGCAAATAAGGCAGCACCCCCTAATAGCGGATCGCCATGTTGACCAATAAAAATCAACGCACCGGCTAAGGGCGGCGCTAAACACGGGCCAACAATCACACCAGATACTAAGCCCATCAGAGCGACACCAATTAAGGTACCGCCTTGTTGTTGGTGACTCATTTTATGTAAATGACGTTGCATAAAATGAGGCAGCTGTAATTCAAATAAACCAAACATCGACAGGGCTAAGATGACAAATACGGCACTGAAGCTGCCGATTATCCATGGGCTCTGAAAGGTGGCTTGCAGGTTTTCGCCTAATAATCCGGTTAAGACACCCGCGGTGGTGTAGGTGACCGACATAGCCAGCACATAGGTTACTGACAAGATAAAGGCGCGATGAGTGGTAATGTTTTCACCCTCACCAGCAATGATGCTGGAAAGAATGGGAATCATCGGGAAGACACAAGGGGTAAAAGCCAGCAATATACCGACACCGAAAAAGCCCAATAAGATTTTAGCGAGACTGTCTTGGGCGAGGCTTTGCGCTAAGCGATCCTGTTCCGATAGTGGTGCAATTATCGTTGTTTGTGTGTTTACCCCAAGTTCAACAGTCTTACTTTCGCCGATTTGTTCAGGCAAAGTCAGTTTGATTTCTTTTGTTGTAGGTGGATAACAGATATGGAATGTTTCAGAACAACCTTGGTAATACGCTTTTAGTGTGATTTCTGAACTGCTACCAAGCTTGCGGTTAAGGGGAAGGTTTGCGTCTGTATCTTGGAGGTAAACCTCACTTAAACCGAAGATTTCATCCATTTTGTTTTCGCCAGCAGGCAAAGAAAATGGCAATAACTGAACGTCATTATTGTTGATTATCTCAAAGTTGATTTTATTTCGGTAAAGGTAATTACCGTCCGCAATCTGCCAGCGAGCAAGTAAATGGTCAGCATCAGTAGCTTCAATAGAGAACTTAAACGCTTCATCTACACTAGGCGGAACATCAAAGTCGTCATTCAGGCCTAGGCTCTGTAATAAGCCTGGCCCCGCATTTATCGAAGATGTAATAAAAAAGAGTAATAAGAATAAAATTTTTTTCATGAGTTATTTGGGTCTTTAAAGTCGTCTTGTCATTGACTATCAACTAGGCCGATTGTTTCATCAATCGATAAAAAAAACGAATTTGTCGAAATTTGCTGTCATAAAACGGTAACATTTGCACTTTAATATTATCCGATCACTTAACAAGAGCCGGTGCACTGTGGAAATTAAAAATATCTATCAACTTGAAAAGCAAGCGATGAAAAAAAGTCATACTGAGCTCGCACGTATCGGCTTTGCACTGTTTTTCTTGGTTGGCGTTCTAGCATTCAGTTTTAGCACCAGTGGTGGCATGACCAACAGTGTTTTCTTAGCGATTGCCGCTGTTTTTGGTGGTTATATGGCAATGAACATTGGTGCGAACGATGTCGCCAATAATGTGGGCCCAGCCGTAGGTTCTAAAGCCTTAACCATGGGCGGCGCGATAGTTATCGCTATCATTTTTGAAGCTGGTGGTGCTTTTATTGCTGGTGGTGAGGTGGTATCAACCATTAAAAAAGGCATTATCGATATCAACGCCTTTGGTGATGATACCGATAGTTTCTTATGGGCGATGATGGCGGCTTTATTAGCCGCAGCCTTGTGGCTCAACTTGGCGACAATGGCAAAAGCACCGGTATCGACTACGCACTCTATCGTCGGTGGCGTGATGGGGGCAGGGATTGCAGCGGCGGGTTTTAGCATTGTTGACTGGGGCACAATGGGAAAAATCGCTAGCTCGTGGGTTATTTCGCCGGTTATTGGTGGCGTGATTGCGGCCGCGTTCTTATTTGCCATCAAAAAAACCATTATCTTCAAAGACAACAAAATAGAAGCTTCCTATAAATGGGTGCCGGTTTATGTGGCAATCATGTCATGGGCCTTTGTCACTTATTTAGTGCTTAAAGGACTGAAGAAGATCTGGCCTTCATTAATCGGTATGGTCAACGACATGACGTTCTTCACCATTGAAGTCACTAAAAAACCGACCTTTACTACAGCGGCCATTATGGGTGTGGTTGTTGCGGTAGTGGTTTTCTTCTGGATAAAAAAATCACTGAAAGGCAAGTTGAGCAAATTACAAAATAACCGTGCTAGCGTTAATTTGTTGTTCACTGTGCCGTTGATTTTTGCTGCCGCGTTATTGAGTTTTGCCCATGGTGCTAATGATGTGGCCAATGCGATTGGGCCTTTGGCAGCGATTTATGATGCCGTTATGACCGGTAGTATTTCAGCTAAAGCGGGTATTCCAATTTGGATCATGGCAGTGGGTGCGCTGGGTATCGCGCTTGGTTTGGCTCTATATGGCCCACGTTTGATTAAAACAGTGGGAAGTGAAATCACCGATTTAGATCAAATGCGTGCTTTCTCGGTGGCGATGGCGGCAGCCATCACCGTGATTATCGCTAGCCAATTAGGCTTGCCAGTAAGTTCTACCCATATTGCGATTGGTGGTATTTTTGGTGTGGGCTTCTTGCGTGAGTGGTTGGACTCTACCACCAGCATTGAATATGAAATTGAACAAGATAAAGCTGAAATTCGTGATGAGAAAAAACGCCTGCAAGCCTTAAAAGCTGAATTAAAATCGATAGAGAAAAAAGAAGATAGAACAGATAGTGACTATCAACGTATATCAACGCTTTATCGTGAAATTGATGATGAAGAAGATGTCATTAAAAAAGCGAAAAAATCACTTAAAGAAGATAAAAAACATCTATATGTGAAGCGTGATGCATTGAAAAAAATTATTACGGCATGGCTCATTACGGTGCCTGCAGCAGCAGTATTGGCGGCCTGCATGTTTTATATGATTAAAGGCTTTATGATTTAGTAAACAACATGTGCTCATGTGTTACATCCAATGCGGTTTTAAATGAGTTTTAAAACCGCATTTTTGTTTAATTCAATATAGATACTGACTATGGAACGCGCCCAACAAGTTCTTAAAGCTACCTTTGGTTATGAACAATTCCGTCATAGTCAGCACGATATAATTGAAACGGTAATTAACGGTAACGACGCCTTGGTATTGATGCCAACGGGTGGTGGTAAATCCTTGTGTTATCAGATCCCCGCCCTCGTTCGTGATGGTTGTGCGGTCATCGTTTCGCCGTTGATTGCGTTGATGCAAGACCAAGTCGATGCTTTGCAGCAACTTGGGGTGAATGCCGCCTTTATTAATTCCAGTGTCAAAGCGGCTGATGTTCATGCGATAGAGCAATTGATGCTCAGTGGCGAATTAGATCTGGTTTATGTGGCGCCAGAACGATTATTGATGGACCGTATGTTGAGCCTCTTAGATCAGTGCCAACTATCGTTATTTGCCATTGATGAAGCGCACTGTGTTTCACAGTGGGGCCATGATTTCAGACCTGAATATCAACGGCTGAAAATTCTACATCAACGTTATCCTGCGGTGCCACGCATTGCTTTGACGGCCACGGCTGACCAGCGCACCCGTGAAGAAATCATCAGCCAACTTCAATTAGATAACGCTAATGTATTTCTTACTAGTTTTGACCGACCTAATATTCATTATGCAATTTCAGAAGGCAATAATGCCAAACAGCGCTTGTGGTCATTTATAGAAACGAATCATGCCAATGATGCGGGCATAGTTTATTGCCTATCACGCAAAAAAGTCGAAGCCACGGCCGAATGGCTAAGCGATCAAGGGCGAATCGCTTTGCCTTATCATGCGGGTCTACCGCAAGAACTCCGACAACATAACCAGCGACGGTTTTTGCGTGAAGAAGGCGTGATCGTCGTTGCCACCATCGCGTTTGGTATGGGCATAGATAAGCCCGATGTACGTTTTGTTGCTCACTTAAATCTACCTAAAAGTGTCGAAGCTTATTATCAAGAAACGGGTCGAGCAGGGCGAGATGGAGAGCCAGCCAATGCGTGGATGGCGTATGGCCTGCAAGATGTCATTACCCTTAGACAGTTTATGCAAGATTCCAATGCCAATGAACAACATAAACAAGTTGAACATCACAAACTAGAAGCGATGTTGGGCTTATGTGAAGTGATTACCTGCCGACGCCAATCTCTATTGGCGTACTTTGATGAGACGCTGGATAAGGCCTGTGGTCAATGTGATAACTGTCAAACACCGCCAGAAAAATGGGATGGCACTGAATCGGCCCAAAAAGCCTTATCGTGCATTTATCGTACGGATCAGCGTTTTGGTGTGAACTACATTATTGATATTTTGTCAGGCAAAAACGATGAGCGCATCCAACGTAATGCCCATGATAAGCTAAGTACCTTTGGCATAGGCACAGAATTATCAGGCATTGAATGGCGCAGTGTATTTCGCCAGTTAATCGCCTTGGGTTTTATTGATATTGATATTGAACGCCATGGTGCCCTGGTGTTGACTGAAAAATGTCGAACAGTATTGCGTGGTGAACAAACATTAGAGCTTAGAAAACAAGTCAAACAAGAGAAATCACACAGCTCAGGCAAAAAACAAAAAAGTTTGGTACGACCACAAGACGAAGATTTGTGGCAGGCGCTACGAAAATTACGCACCGAGCTGGCTACAGACTTGGGTGTGCCACCCTATGTGGTGTTTTCCGATGCTGCTTTGCAGGACATGATTAAAATCAGACCGCAAACGTTAAATGACTTTAGTCGTGTATCAGGGGTGGGCGAGCAAAAGTTAACACGTTATGGCCGGCAGTTTGTGGCTGAAATCGTCAGATTCCCCTTATCAGAATTACTCAACAATCATCTCAGCGCCACGGTGAATGAAACCTTAGTATTGTTTGATCAAGGTCTAAAAATTGATGAGATTGCCAAACAACGTGATGTGAAAAGTACGACCATCTACACGCATTTGGCTGATGCGATTGAAGCTGGTCTATTAGATGTACGAGATGTCACCGGCTTATCAGATGCTGCATATAACGAAATTGTCGCCATGATGGAATCACAAGAAGATCTCGAAAAAGGCCGACTTAAACCGGTGTTTGATGCGCTAGACGGCGAATACGAATATGGCATTTTACGTTGTGTGCAGGCAGTGATGTAATACTGCGATTGTTCAACAGCATGGCAAGCTGTTATAAAACTGTAATATTTGATGAGTATGATTAGGGTCTTTTGATCATTCCTATAGACGGAACAAAAACCATGGCAACAACAATATTAGTAGTCGAAGACGATAAAGCGATACGCGAAATGCTGGGCTTTACCTTAAAACAATCAGGTTTTGAGTGTGAATTGGTCAGTGATGGTGAGCTGGGCTTTGAAGCTTTAAATAGACAGCAACCCGATCTTATCCTGCTCGATTGGATGTTGCCGGGCATGGATGGTATCGAGTTTATCCGTCGCCTGCGAGGCAATGAATTTTTGGCTAATATTCCGGTGATTATGCTGACAGCCAAAGGCGAAAGCGAAGACATGGTTAAAGGTTTGAGTGTTGGCGCTGATGATTATGTTAACAAACCGTTCTCACCAGTAGAATTAATCGCTCGCATTAAAGCGGTCGTGCGTCGTTATCGGCCCGATGATGCCGACGATACTAAGCAATTAACCCTTGCTGGATTGTTATTAGATACTAAAAGTCACCGCGTCTCAGCTAATGACCAACGCATTGAATTGGGGCCAACCGAGTTTCGTCTATTACATTTTTTCATGAAAACACCAGAGCGTGCTTATAGCCGTGGTCAATTATTAGATCAGGTTTGGGGTGATACGGTTTATATCGAAGAACGTACCGTTGATGTGCATATTCGTCGCCTGCGTAAAGCCTTAGAGGTCACAGGTCATGACACGCTGATACAAACCGTCCGCGGGGTGGGTTATCGTTTTGCAGAAAGCTAGGCGGACATAAGCGATGATGCGTTGGGACAATTGGCGACTGATTGCAGTACTTAGCATCTCAGGTTTTGTTGGTTTGCTGTTTGATCAGATGATGGCAATGATGTTTGTTGCAGTCTTAATTTATGCCTTATGGCTACAACGCAGCTGGAACCAACTCTATCGCTGGGTGCGAAGTCCAAAAACAACCAAGGCACCCAGTGCAGAAGGTGTGGTTGATGATGTTTGTCGTGAAATCGAGCGGGTACGTAAGCAGAATCGCGATCGTAAAAAGAAACTCGCCGGTTATCTCAAACGCTTCCAGGCAACCACCGCCGCCTTACCTGATGCGGTAGTGGTATTAGGTGATGACAGTCTCGTTATCTGGTCAAACAAAGCCGCCGAATCATTATTAGGACTTGTTTGGCCGAGAGACAGTCATGTCAGACTAAAAAATGTAATTCGCACGCCAGAGTTTCAAACGATCTTGGCTGCGCCGATAGAAGAAGAGCATCAAATCGTGGTCACCTCGCCACGTAATGCTGATATACGCTTGGAATTAAAAGTCGTGCGTTATATGACCAGTGGTCGTTTGCTTATTGCACGAGACATCACCAAAACCTTAAAACTGCAACAGATGCGGCGTGACTTTGTGGCGAATGTCTCACATGAATTACGCACGCCGCTCACTGTGCTGCGAGGCTATTTAGAAACCTTTAATCAAGATAGCCCAGTCGACATGTGGGGTGCAGCTTTGCCCACCATGCAAGAGCAAACTGAGCGTATGCACGTGATGATTACTGATTTATTAGCCTTGTCGCATTTAGAAACCGGTGAAAAAGAATTGAACTATGAGCCTATAGAAATGAATGGCTTGTTAAACTCAATAGTAGAAGATGCTAAAAAAATCGAACAGTTTGATGGTCATGATCTGCAATTAACAATCAACAGTGAATTGCACTTACATGCTGACAGAGATGAGCTTCGCAGCGCCGTCTCCAATTTAGTCTTTAATGCCGTTAAATATACCGCAGCAAAAACAACCGTTACTATCAGTTGGGCCGTCGATAATCAGGGTGGACATATCACGGTCAAGGATGAGGGTGAAGGCATAGACGAACATCACCTTGAGCGCCTAACCGAACGTTTCTATCGGGTAGATAAAGGTCGAGCACAAGAGGCGGGTGGCACGGGCTTGGGTTTGGCAATTGTTAAACATGTCTTAAATCGACATGAGGCTGAGCTGACTATAACGAGTGCGCTAGGTGAGGGCTCTGAGTTTAGTTGTGACTTTCCTGTGAATCGTCTCACGATAAGGGATTAAGCTAGAATTTTTTGCTAGGACAGAGAGATTTCTGTCTACATTTGGAATTGTAGTTGCCGAAACAAACATTGATTTTATACGAGAAAACCTGAATTAGTTCTTTATGAATACGAAAGTTTTATTTTATTTAACGCTACCCATTTTAGGTGGCTTGATCTTACAAAGTGTTGGTGTACTTCCTAGTGATGGAAATACCAGAACAAGTAATCCTTTATTGGTTACTGTTGCTTTTATTGTAATTGGTAGCTTTTTTATTCTTTGGTATTACATGTTGGTTGATTCATATAAAAATAACATGAAATTATTTTGGATTTTGTTGTTACTTCCTATCTTTACTTGGCTCTATTACATATTCTTTTTTAAGAGAAATTAAAGGGCACTGCTCCCTTTTATTGTATCTTTGGTTGCAGAGACAAACATTGATCTTATTTTTCACCTTGGTATAGACTCCCTGTACTTATTTTTTGGGAAATTACGAAGCTCATCGATTCGTAATGAAATAAAAATAAGATTAATCAACACTTAATAGGGAATTTATTTTGAAAAATATAGTTAAATTAGGGAGCATCATCTTGATGTCAGCCCTTATACAAGCATGTGCACCTGCAGTTTATAACGTAGATGGCCCCTCAACATCGAATATTAGCTATGAAGAGCTTGTAAACGAAGCTAAGGCCGATCCAAAAGATTTCAACCTCCAAGATAAGCGTTCCGAAGAAGGCAAAACGTTTAGTTACGGTGTTTTACCTGCAGGACTAAAGATTGATGGCAACACTATTGAGCCTATTTCATTTTTAAAGACGAATACCGAGAAAGAACTAAAAGCAAGAGGTATCAATACCAGCCTTTCTAGTTCAGATGGTATAGACATTGAAATAAATAAATTTGTGATACGAAATCATCGCGCTAGTGGTTTTTCTCCTTTTGTAACATTCACTATGTTGAGTGGCGATATAGTCACTGATAGTGGAAAAGAGCGAGTTGCAACATTTATTAAACGAGGAAAAGTGCCTGTTTGGACTTTTGATGAAATCATACAGCCTACTTTTAATGAGCCTCTTGATTTAGTGGTCAAAGAACTTGCAGCTAAGATAAACGCTAAGATGTTTGGCAGACAAATATCTGATAGTGAAGTGCAAACATTGATTAAAAAAATCAATACGGAAACTCCTGCTAGTTCAGATACACAAAATGTTCCACATGACGTGAAATATTTAGATGTTTATCAGCTGGGGTTTGGCAATAACAAATCTGCCATTCCAGCTTTAGTAGAAATGGCAAAAAGTAAACCTGAGTATATTCGACTTTCAGCTATATCTTCTTTGGGGATTTTAGGTGCAGATGAAGAAATAGAGTTTTTGAAATCAATTTATTCAGATAGTAAATTATGGCAAGATCGAGCTATGGCAATCAAAGCAATAGCTGATATAGGTAACGCGGAAGCGGTGGCTTTCTTAGATAAGGTATATGAAGAAAATCAAGGTGATAGCAAAGACGATTTGTGGAATAGGGAAATTATTGAGCTTTATACAAATTAAGCCGTAATAGAAGTAAGTTCACAGGTTAAAACAACAAGGGCAGACTCATAAATTATTGAGTCTGCCCTTGTACTTATTAGTACTGCTGAATGCGAATTAAAGGGTGTGAGCCTGAATAATAACGCCGTCATTAAGAAAATTGTTGCAGGTAGGTATCAATATTAGATGCGGTACGACTTTGAGGGTTTAGTTTTTCTGCGATGGATAATACGGTTTTTAACTCGCTTAAGGTGGCTTTATCTTGGTCCGTTAGAGTTGCGACTTCATTCTTGTTTAGCTGATAGTCCAGCTGCGCGATGGTAGTAGAAATATCAGGGCTACTCGCCTTGCCAAAATTATCAATAATATCGGTAGCTTTATTGAGGATGGCCACTAAACTGTCAGCTTGCCCATCGTTTTTAAAGCGCTCAATAATATCGATTGTCTTTTGTTTTATACCTGCTAGTGATGAATCTGCTTCAGAGTCTGACGTATTGTTGACGCTAACCTCTTGTTGAAGACTGGCTAATTCACCTGATGAAATAAAGTTAAGCTCAGCCAATCGAGTAAGAAAGTCATCGGTAATAGTGAAATTGGGGTTAACAATATCAAAGTCTTGATTTAATGCTGCAAGCCGCTCACCTCTAGTGCTCAGTGTAGTTTGGCTACTACTTTGAACCGTAGTCTGCTGAGCTTCTTGAATAGTTTGTTTGGCTGTTTCGATCAGTTCATTTGTTTTGCTAGAAAGCGATGAGTTGATTGCTGATTGAATATTATTGTTAACTGAAATCATAGAACATGTCCCTATGTGAGTTGTTTGGTTCACATAAAGCAAAATTTAAACCAGTTTAAAATTAAGAGGATAGTTTCCTTTTATGGGAAACAGGTATTAAATTGAAATGAGGTGGAGATTTCAGGTGATGGGTCGTGGTTTAGTTGTGTATTCAGACTCCGTCACTTAGGATTTACCTACAAAAGCAATGGAGTTGTTATGTATATCGATCTGTTTACATTATGTTGGTTTGTCTTTGGTTATATTTTGTATGGTCACAAAGTCATGTTTGATTCCTTACTAGAGGCTAAAGCTACAAATGAGAGTGACACAGAAGGTGTTTTAGGGTTTACCGATTATATAGCGGCTTATGGTGGCGCTCTGATAGTCTGTGCGCTCTGGCCTGTCGCGGCAGTATTTGTTTGGCGAGAAAAAGGTCGGCTTAAAAGGTTAGGGTTGGAGTCAAAAGGTAACCACAAATAAAGTTCAAGTTTCAGAAGAGCGGGAGTTCTATGTGGTAATACCGACGTGAAAGTTTTATTAGCTTGCAGTTGTTAATTTTCGCTGCCGCGGGGCGTTCATTTCTTTTGTTTGCCCAAAAGAAACGAACCAAAGAAAAAGGCCCCCGACATTATCGCTAGTCACCGAAAAGACTATCTTTTGCAGCGTGGATAAAAACTCGCTGTGCTCAAACACTTATCCACTTCATCTGCAAAACATAGCCTTTTCGGTGGCGATAAAAACGGGGTACTAAACCGACGGATTACTATTCTTCGCTTTCATCACCCCAGAACTGCCACCATTTTTTCCTGTGCTCTTCCCGTGATGCTTGGCCTTGTTCTGAGCCTTTATCTAATTCTTTTTGTTCTTGATCGGCTTTTTTAGCAGTTTGCTTTTCTATGCCTTTTAGTTTGTCGCTATCTTCATCGGTGTCGACATCATCATCGAGTTCGTCTTTTTCTTTCTTGGCCTTTTTGCTTTTGTCTTTTTTCATTTCGTCGACATCATCATCGAGTTCAACTTTTTCTTTCATAGCCTTTTTAGCTTTATCTTTGTTCTTTTTGGGTTTGTCTTTTCCACCTGCGATTTGGAAATCACTTATTTCTGCGTGGTCAAAAGAGGGCGCTCCTTTGTCAGACCTGTCGGCTTGGTTGGCAAAGGCGGAATTAAAGACAAATAGAGATAAGACGGATAGGGAGAGGAGTAAGCTTTTCATTTTTGAGCCTCCGGTAGCAAAAGTTTTAATTGAAAAATAGGATCAAACTTGAATAAATCGTTATAAATCAATTGTAATACCATGTTAGCCCAATGTGAGGGCTAAAAACTTTAGTTATTAGCAGCAATCCAGGATCTAGCTTCCTTAATATCGGCGAAGAACTTGAAATCCCAATTGCTATTGAGCTGTAACACGATATCGATGAATTTTTGAGCCAAAGCGATGACGTTTTTATCTGTTATAACCATCGCTATTTTTAAGTCAGGAAGTGAAATGCTTGCGCCTACATCTAAGACGGCTAATTCTGTCAGTTCACTATCCGTTAATAGAAGGCGAGCAATGTTTCTGCCATCAAAGATCTGGTAGTAAGCATGATCAGAGCGGGGATCCTCATAAAATTGGACATTCACCTTTCTAAGGTCGGAGAAAGGAACTATCCCCTCAAATTCCCACAGTATTCCATTGGTTTCCCATGTGGTTTTGAATGACATTCTGTCTTTTTCCTATAAAAAGTGAAAACTCGATTATTACTTAAAAAACGTTTAAATGTAAGTGCTTAGCATTTCTCTAATATATATTTCACCCCTCGTCATAAAACTGTCATGTTTTGTTCATATTGGTGTCACATAACTTAGTGATACTGCATCCCGTAGTTTGAGTTTATTCATTTTTAACTTGGGAGTTGAACAACGATGTTCAAGAAGAATTTTGCAATTTTGGGTGCTGTGATGTCGATGACATTTTCTGCTGCTACCTTTGCTGATGTTGATGCAGCATTACCTGATTATCAAAAAGCGAGCGGTATTTCAGGAAACTTGTCGAGCGTGGGTTCTGATACTTTGGCTAATTTAATGACACTTTGGGCGGAAGAGTTCAAACGTGAATATCCAAACGTGAACATTCAAATTCAAGCGGCGGGCTCTTCTACTGCGCCACCAGCGTTAACAGAAGGTACGTCTAACTTCGGCCCTATGAGCCGCAAGATGAAAGACAAGGAAAATGCTGCGTTTGAAGAAAAATACGGTTACAAAGCAACACCTATTCGGGTGGCGATTGATGCCTTAGCGGTATATGTACACAAAGATAATCCCATCAAAGGTTTAACGATTCCTCAGGTGGATGCGATTTTCTCGGCAACACGTAAGTGTGGTAACGCAGAAGACATCACTAGCTGGAAACAACTAGGTAGTGACTTGGGTAATATCCAAATTTATGGTCGTAACTCGGTATCCGGTACTTACGGTTACTTTAAGAAAAAAGCCTTATGTAAAGGTGACTATAAAAATAATGTAAATGAACAACCTGGTTCTGCTTCTGTGGTGCAAGGCGTGACCAAGTCTCTGAATGGTATTGGTTACTCGGGCATTGGTTACAAAACATCGGGTGTTAAAGCGGTTGCGTTAACGAAGAAAGAAGGCACGCCATTTATTGCCGCGTCTAAAGCAAATGCTGCAAACGGCACTTATCCATTATCACGTTACCTATACGTTTACGTGAACAAAGCACCTAACAAACCATTAACACCGCTTGATCGTGAATTCATTAAGATGATCATGTCTAAAGTAGGCCAAAAAGTAGTGGTTAAGGATGGTTACATTCCATTACCGCTATCAGTTGTTGAGAAAGAGCTGGAAAAGCTTAACTAAGCATCATCTCTCGTAAGTGAAACGCCTTGTGCCATAGATTTGGTGCAGGGCATTTTGCTTTTAATAAAGAACAAGAATTTTACGTTATATCTGAGATTTTATGATTGAACATTCTTTAAAAGACAGTGTATTGCCCGCACTAGGTTCCCCGTTAGCAAAACGTCGGCGCGCTTGGCGTGAGTTTAAAGATCGCTGTGCTAAATATGGTGTGGCGGTGGGCGGTATGGCAGTTATTTTTGCCATCGTCTTGATCTTCTTTTATCTGCTATCAGTGGTGATACCTTTATTCCACGGTGCACAGATGGATGTTGAGGCGGCATATGAAGTTGAGGCTAATAGCAGCAGCTATTTGACCTTAAATGAATATAACGATGTGGCCTTGAGTCTGAATATGCAAGGTCAAGTACGGTTCTTTGCTGCACAGGATGGTCACACGCTGTTAGAGCCGCAATTACCATTACCAAGCGATGTCGATATCAGTAGTTTCAGCAAAGGGGCGCCATCAACCGGTGTGTTTGCTTATGGCTTTGTCGATGGCCGCGCCTTAGTCTTCAAACAAGCTTATAAAATTAGTTATCCCGAAGATAAACGCTTAATCACCCCAAGGATTGACTATCCCTTAGATCAGGATTTGCTGGTGGTTGATGCGGATGGCGCAGCATTACAGTTATTGAGCGTGCAAAGTAACGAAGAACAAACCACCTTGGCGGCGGTCACTGCCGATCATCGCTTGGTAATAAATAGTATCGTTCGTGAACAAGATTTTATGGATGAAGATCTGTTTACCATCGAACAGACAAGCAGCAGTGTGGCGTTATCAGCTTTAACCCAAGTCACTCATGTGCAAATGGATATTGATCAACGTGAGCTGTATTTGGTTGATAACACGGGCATGATTGCTTATTACGATATCTCCGATGTCGCAGCACCACGATTAGTACAACATGTAAAAGCGGTGCCTGCTGGTGTTGCCATCACCACCGTGGAATTTTTAACCGGTGGTATTTCAATTCTGGTTGGCCGTAGTGATGGTCAGATCGATCAATGGTTCCCTGTTCGAGATCAAGACAATAACTACACCTTGCATAAGGTGCGTAGCTTTCATGAGCAATACGCAGAAATTGTGGCGATTGCACCAGAGTATTCTCGTAAGGGATTTGTCGCTTTAGATGCGGATGGTTTAGTCGGGATTTATCACACCACGGCAGAACGGACACTGTTGGTTGAACCACTGGTAGTTGATGATGCTGTGATGGCTTTATCACCGCGTGCCAATGGCTTATTAAGTGTGACCCGTTCAGGCCAAGCCAAATTATTAACCATCGATAACGAACATCCCGAAGTGTCTTGGCATTCTTTATGGGAAGAAGTTTGGTATGAAAGTCGTGATAAGCCAGAACATATCTGGCAGTCATCGTCAGCCAGTAATGATTTTGAGCCGAAATTCAGCTTAACACCGCTGACTTTCGGCACCATCAAAGCGGCCTTTTATGCCATGGCAGTGGCGGTACCGTTGGGTATCTTTGGTGCGATTTATACGGCTTATTTTATGTCGGCCAGTATGCGAAAAGTGGTTAAGCCGACCATTGAAATTATGGAAGCCTTGCCGACAGTAATTCTTGGTTTCTTAGCCGGCCTTTGGTTGGCACCCATTGTCGAAGGTAACTTACCAGGTGTATTCAGCATATTGATTATGTTGCCGGTGATGACGGTATTGACGGCCTATTTATGGAGTCGAATTCCAAGTCGTCTGCGTAATCAAATTCCTGATGGTTGGGAAGCGGCAATTCTAGTTCCAGTGGTGATCATGGTTGGCGTTGTCTCAATGATGATGAGTCCAACATTAGAGCTTTGGCTATTTGATGGCAATATGCCGCAATGGTTGAATGAGGTCGGTATTGATTTTGATCAACGTAATTCCTTAGTGGTGGGTTTAGTGATGGGCTTTGCCGTTATTCCGACCATTTTCTCGATTACCGAAGATGCCATTTTTGGTGTACCAAAACATTTGACCATTGGCTCCTTAGCCTTAGGGGCAACACCGTGGCAAACATTAACACGGGTGGTGTTGTTAACGGCCAGCCCCGGTATTTTTTCGGCGGTGATGATCGGTCTTGGCCGTGCAGTAGGGGAAACCATGATTGTCTTAATGGCCACCGGTAATACCCCGATCATGGACTTTAATATCTTTGAAGGCTTCCGAGCTTTATCCGCCAATATCGCGGTTGAGATGCCAGAAGCGGAAGTGGCGAGCTCACATTATCGAGTGCTGTTCTTAGCCGCATTGGTGTTGTTCATGGTGACCTTTATCTTCAATACGGTGGCCGAAGTGATTCGCCAGCGTTTACGTAATAAATACAGCAGTCTGTAGAAGGGTATTTAAAAGAATGTCGAATAAATCATTTTCTTCTTGGATGAAAAGTGGCTCGCCATGGGTGTGGCTAAATGCAGGTGCAGTGAGCATCAGTTTAGTCATGGTGGTCGGTCTATTATTGCTAATTGCAGTGCGTGGATTAAGTCATTTCTGGCCTGCCGATATCATGGCTATTCCTTATACCGAACCGGGTAAAGAGGTCATTACCTTAGTGGGTGAGGCGATTGATAGCGAAGTTGTTAGCGCGAAACAATTAAGTCGAGTGGGTATTGAGCTACCAGAAGGCCAAGCCAGTGCAGAGCGACTATTAATCAAAGTCGGTAACCGTGATTATTTTGGTCTGGATTTTCGTTGGATCAATCAGCCCTGGATGGGAGAAGTAAGCTATCCAGCCGAATTGTTAGCGATAGAGCGACGAGAGTGGGGTGAGTTTTATGGTTATTTGTCGTCGGTAAAGCAACAAGGTGAAATTGTTGTTAGTGGTGATGCGGCTTTTGCTGAACTGCAACACCGCTTAATACGAAGCAATAATCTGGTCGGTGACATTAAATCGCTGGCAAAAAATGAGATGGGCAAGATCAACGCCGGCTTGGAAGAGCTTCGTCTGGAAAAACGCAAACTGGAATTAAGATCCGTCGCCGATACGTCGATTCAATTTGCTGAATTAGCGGAAGCAGAAAAGCTGTTAGACGTGTCTTATAAAGATTTACAAAATAAGCTGGCGGCATTGTATAAAGAGCTTAATCGAGATCAGATGATGGTGGTGATGTCAGATGGTCGCGAAGTGGAAATTCCCCTAGCAAAAGTGGTGCAAGCCCTTCGGCCAAATGCGATGACCGTATTTGAAAAACTTGTGGTGTATGGTCACGAGATATGGAAATTTGTGTCAGGTGATCCTCGCGAAGCGAATACTGAAGGTGGTGTGTTCCCCGCCATATTTGGCACGGTGATGATGGTGCTGATCATGGCGGTATTGGTAACCCCATTTGGCGTTATTGCTGCGGTATACCTGAAAGAATATGCCACTCAAGGTCCGATTATTCGTTTGATTCGCATCGCTGTGAACAATTTAGCCGGTGTACCTTCGATTGTTTATGGTGTCTTTGGTCTGGGATTTTTTGTCTATTTCTTGGGCGGCAATATTGATGAATTATTTTTCCAAGCCAGTCTACCATCGCCAACCTTTGGCACACCGGGATTGATGTGGGCATCACTCACCTTGGCAATATTGACGGTGCCGGTAGTGATCGTCGCGACTGAAGAGGGCTTGTCACGTATTCCTCGTGCGATTCGTGAAGGCAGTTTGGCTTTGGGTGCAACTAAAGCTGAAACCCTTTGGCGAACAGTTTTACCGATGGCGGCACCTGCAATGATGACTGGGTTGATTTTGGCTGTAGCGCGAGCGGCAGGTGAAGTTGCTCCGTTGATGATGGTCGGCGTGGTGAAATTAGCACCGGCTTTGGCAGTGGATAATATCGCCCCTTATTTGCACTTAGACCGACAGTTTATGCATCTAGGTTTTCATATTTATGATGTGGGTTTCCAGAGTCCAAATGTAGAGGCCGCACGTCCCTTGGTCTATGCCACGGCCTTATTATTAATCGTCATTATTATCGTATTGAACTTGGCAGCGATTAAAATTCGTAATCGCCTGCGGGAAAACTATAAAGCAAGTGAGAGTTAAAAATGGAAGCAGTTAAACAACAAGCAGCACCGGCTGCACGAGCAATTAATATTGAGTCCATTCATCGAGGTGCCAAGGTTAGCCTTGCAGATGAAACAACCTGTTTAGAGGTTAAGGATTTCAACCTTTTTTACGGCAATAAGCAGGCCTTGCATGGCATAAACATGACCATTCCCAAGAATCGGGTCACCGCATTTATTGGCCCCAGTGGTTGTGGTAAATCGACCTTGCTACGCTGCTTTAATCGCATGAATGACTTGATTGATAGTGTGCGTATTGAAGGTCAAATGTTATTAGAGGGTAACAACCTCAATGCACCCGCCGTGAATGTAGCTGATCTGCGTCGTCAGGTTGGTATGGTCTTCCAAAAACCCAATCCATTTCCTAAATCAATTTATGAAAATGTCGCTTATGGATTGCGGTTGCAAGGTATTAATGAGCGGCTAACCTTAGATAAAGTAGTAGAAAAATCATTAAAAGGTGCAGCATTGTGGGATGAAGTGAAAGATCGTTTGCATGAATCGGCAATGGGTCTGTCTGGTGGTCAGCAACAACGCTTGGTGATTGCCCGAGCCATTGCGATTGAACCAGAAGTCTTATTGTTGGATGAACCTGCGTCTGCCTTGGATCCGCTATCAACTTTAAAAATTGAAGAACTTATTTATGAGTTGAAAGATAAATACACCATCGTGATCGTTACTCATAACATGCAGCAAGCTGCACGGGTATCGGACTACACGGCGTTTATGTATATGGGTGAGTTAATTGAATTTGGAGCAACGGATGAGTTATTTACCAATCCGGCCAAGAAACAAACAGAAGATTACATTACTGGCCGATACGGTTGAGTTAAGCGGATTAGGAGAACACTATGGCAACAAATAAATCACAACATATATCACAACAATTTGAAACCGAGTTGCAGGATATCCGTTCACGCGTGTTAGCCATGGCAGGTTTAGTGGAGCAACAGGTTGCGGATGCATTAGAGGCCTTAATCACGGCCAATGTTGATTTAGCACGACAAGTGATGGAGCAAGATCAGCTCGTTAATGACTTTGAAATACAAATAGACGAAGAGTGCACTCAGATCATTGCTTTACGCCAACCGACGGCCAGTGATTTACGGTTGATTATTGCGATTCTAAAAACAATTACTGATCTAGAGCGTATCGGTGATGAGGCTAGCAGTATTGCTAGAAAAGCGTTAAATCTATCAGAACAAGATCGGCCAAAGAAAAGTTACCGAGAATTATCGGCATTAGGTAAACATGTTAGCGAGATGTTACGTGATGCCTTGGATGCCTTTGCACGTTTAGATGTAAATGCGGCGTTAACCGTAGCGCGTGAAGACAAAGAAGTTGATGAAGAATATGAAGGCATACTCCGTCAAATGATTACTTATATGATGGAAGATCCTCGTACCATTTCACGGGTATTAGATCTAATTTGGTCTGCACGATCTTTAGAACGAATTGGGGACCATGCTAAGAATGTATGTGAATACGTGATCTACTTGGTGGAAGGCAAAGATGTACGCCATTTAAGTGTAGAAAATATAGAAAAGATTTTGCAGAAAAAAGACTAAAACACGTCAATAGATAAAATAAGAAATGCCCTTCTAACTGGGAGGGCCTTCGTCAAATTGCACCACATCGTTGGGCATGATTTCCCATGTTGCTTTTGAACCAACAAAAATATGTTTGCCGATTTCCAGTTCGGGATCACCGTTGATACAGCCTAAGGTTACTTGAAATACTTCACCTTTGTACACGGTACATAATGTTGAACCACAGACGCGACAAAACTGAAAGCCAAAACCTTGCTTATTAAGGTACGAGGACAATAATTGCTTGCCAGTGAGCCACTTAAACTCACTAGGTTCGACCATAGCCGTAGCAGATGCTTGCGAGCTAAATGCCTTTCGACAACGTGAACAATGGCAAGACTTGGCATCACGCAGACTTCCATTGATTTGATAGCTTATTTCTCCACAGAAGCATTCACCTGTTATTGTCATTGTTCTTCCACGCTGTATTAGTAAATTCGCACTAACAATAGCTGAAGTGACCATTGTTTAATACATGTTTTAGAGCGTGACGATATAGTCGCAACTTTGTAGTGCTTAAATCATTAGATTAAAAGCATTGTCTTAAAACTAAGAGGATGAATCCTCATTATTTTTATGAACTCTGTTTCTTAGAACAGCATTAAATGATTCCGCAAGATCTAAATTATAGTCACTTTTACGAAAATGGAGCTCAGAATCAGTTTTTCCTGCGGCCACTTCATCCATATGTATTTTAAGGCGAGAAAGTGGGCCTGCGATACAATTGGTAAGCCGTAAGCCATATATAATACAGCCATAAAAAGTAATCTGAATAAGAACGGTAAAGTACTGAGCATATGGCTCAATAATTAAATTCTCTTCGGTGAGGTCACTGCTAATTACCAGCAGTTGGGAGAGCAGGCACATACAGATTATATAAATAACAAGATCTCTTTGGACCTTGGTGCCTACAAACCATTTCTTTTTATAAAAAGGTACTTTTTCCATAATATCCCCGCTTGAAAAGAGATGTTTCTATGCTTTTATTTATTACGGCCTCTAGGATGAAAATTTTTATCAACAGTAATCATTAGGCTCTTTAACGCACTGTGATTGAGTGTACTACAACTATCGGCTGCTTGACTCCCAGTTGGTAACGCCCGCATGCCAATTACTGCTACCAGCGCCGCATAAGGTTCCCATTGTGCTCGGGTAGTAACGATTTTAGTCTCTCATCTGATAATGTTCCTACGGCTTAATATTATTAATCTACGGTGCATTAAGAGAGCGTGATTGAAGTCACGTTTATGCGAAAAAAGTGTTGCTTACTTTTTGAAATAAATAAGGTTATTAGCATTAGATGCTAGCCCCCAGTAACAATGTGATGCAAAATGCCCACATCATTAGCATTATTTTTGGTGAATATGGAACAAGCGGTAGAACAGAATGTACTGGCGGCTGTCGACTTGGGCTCGAATAGCTTTCACATGATCATTGCGCGTCTGCGCGATGGCCACTTCCAAGTCGTGGACCGCTTGCGCGAGATGGTGCAATTGCGTGCAGGATTGGATGAAAGTCGCCATTTATCTGAAGAAGCACAAGATCGCGCTATCGCCTGTTTACAACGTTTTGGTGAGCGCATCAAAGATTTACCTCACGGTAGTGTGCGGATAGTCGGTACCAATACCTTACGAGTCGCTGAAAATAGTCATGAGTTTTTAGTTCGAGCTCGTAAAGCCTTAGGTCACCCAATTGAAATCATTATTGGTCAAGAAGAAGCGAGACTTATCTATCTAGGCGTGGCCCATGCCTTGGCGTTTGATGATTCACGCCGATTGGTGATGGATATTGGTGGTGGTAGTACCGAGTTCATTATTGGTGAAGGTTTTTCTGGCTTGCGTCGAGAGAGCATCAATATGGGCTGCGTGAGTTTTTCACAACGCTATTTTAAAGACGGCATTATCAGTAAGGCACGTATGAAAATAGCGATGCTGACCGTAAGTTCGTATTTACGCAGTATCCAACGACCGTACCAAAAAACGGGGTGGGTTGAGGCTGTAGGTGCCTCCGGAACTATTCGTTGTGTTGCTAATATCGTGAAGGCACAAGGCTGGTCAGATAATGGTGTGATCACCATAGAATCGCTAGATAACTTGATAGCAGCGATGATCGATGCCGGTGATGTTAGAGCGCTGTCACTTGAAGGGTTGAGTGCAGAACGCGCGGCAGTATTGCCCGGGGGGGTCGCAGTGTTACGAGCCTCATTTGAACGATTGGGCATAGAGCGCATGATCGTGTCGGATGGTGCTTTGCGAGAAGGTTTGTTGTATGACTTATTAGGTCGTATTCAACATGATGATGAACGTGATCGTACTGTGTCTGCAGTGGCTAAACGTTATCAGGTTGATAAGGTGCATGCGGATCGTGTTGCTGACATGGCAAAACAAATGTTTGAGCAAGTGGCTACAGCATGGAAACTTGATGATGACGTGTTAGTAAACCGATTACAGTGGGCAGCAAGGTTGCATGAAATTGGTTTGTCTATTTCACATGAAAACTTTCACAAACATTCGGCTTATTTAATTGAGCATTCGAATTTACCTGGCTTTTCTCGCGAAGAACAGCATGCTTTAGCTGTGATGATCAGGGGACAACGCAAGAAGTTTCCTAAAAAATATATCAAACGGTTACCTGATGAGTTGCAGCAAGCAACAGAACGCTTGACGGTATTATTACGTTTAGCGATGGTATTTAATCGTGGACGTTCAGAGAAAACCGATACCTACGTGTGTTTGGAATTGACAAAAAAAGCGTTAAAACTGAGCTTGCCGAAAGATTGGCTAGAGCGGCATCCGTTGACCGAAACAGATCTTGCTCAAGAAAAAGAATATTTACAGGCGATAGGCATCAACTTGCAAGTATCTGGCTGAAGTATTAAGAACCAAATTCAAGACTGTTTGTCCGACGATGTAAGGAGACAACTTATGCGTTTACATTTTCTATTTGGTCTTTTTATTTTTTTCGGTTCTACCACTATTTTAGCGGCGGACACCATTACCTTAAGCAGTGAAACGGGCGATACCTTGATGATTCATCAATTGAAGAATGGTGAGTTATGGGGCAGTTTTATGCTAACTGATAAGGTGTCAGACAGCTTTGCCGATCATGAGCTCATTGTGTTGCAAATTGATAAACAGCAGCCGGTGAAGCTGGAAGGTAAACGATCTTGTGGTGGGGCAGCTGGCGAAAAACAGACAGTGAGCTACGATTTTTTGGCTGACGAAAATTCAACTGACGTTAATTGGCAATTTAGTCATTCGGAAGTGGCTGAGCAGGATATCTTTGTCCTGTTAGGTGAAGATGCTGAAACCTATCAAACATTAAGCTCAGATAGACGACCTGAAGTGGTGGATTTTCCTATTCGTGCGTCAGTCGGTTTAGCTTCGTTGCTTACGCAAATGAAACAAGGAAAAATGATTTCATTTCGTTATACCACCGAAGCCGATGAGCAACGTGAAGCAAAGTTTGATTTAGTGGCCAATTCGGAACAATTGGCAAAAGTTTTAAAATAAAAAAAGCCCCACGAGTACTTAGTCGTGGGGCTTTTGAACTTAAGTTCTACCAGCTTACGTTCGCATTGATATAAGCGCTGCGACCTAAACCCGGTATACGAGCGCCGACTGCAAGATCTTCGTTAGTATTATTACGATTATAACCATCTAGGTGGTTTTCATAATAACGATCAAAAATATTGTTTACGCCTGCTGAAAGTACGACATTGTCAGTAGGTTGGAAGTTACCTGAAAGATTAAATAAGGCGTAACCGCTGGTTTTTTTCTCGTCATTTTCAGCAGACACTTTATTCTGCTTGGCAATCGTTTCTGCTTCAAAACCAAGACGCCAATTAGTTTGAACATAACTTAACATGGTGCGGGCAGTTAATGGTGAGATACGGTAGAGGTCATCGCTAGTATCACGACGTTGGCCACGCACATAACTCACTGTTCCGTCTAATTGCCATTCATTGGTCAAACTGATAAACCAGTTAGCATCAATACCATATAGCTTGGCATCAACATTACTATACTGTAGTGGTGTTGCATCACCATTGGCGTTACTCACCATATTGGTGGTTGCATCTGTGATACCGGCGACACCTTGGATATAATCGTTGATGTGGTGATAAAACACACGAGGTGATAAGCCAGCAGTTGCTGTATGCCAATCTAAGCCCAATTCAAATTGGTAAGAGACCTCATGATCAAGGTTCACATCACCGACATAGTTATTGCCGTCAGCAAGCCCAGCAGTAACTTCTAATGGCACCCATAAATAACGTTCTTGATAGCTAGGTGCTCGTGTTTTTCGTGCTAGACCCACTTCGAAATCAAGGTCATCAGAAAAGGCATACGTGAAGGCTGCTACGAGATCAATTAAGTGCTCATCTTGTGAAAGATCGGCATCATTAAAACGGTCTCTTAATACGCCAACTGCTGCTGGTGCACCTGCAAATGAGAATACGTCACCTGAATCCATTTGAACTAGGCTATAACGTGCGCCGGCATCCAATTTCCATTGCTCATCTAGCTGTCCTGACCACTCGGCAAAGACGCTATAACGATCACGTTCAGCATCATTAAAACTTTCAATTTCAAAAGCAGCCATATTAGGATTAAATAAAGTGGCATCGTTAGTCGATTGATCAACGTCCGCACCCACGGTCCAGCTATCTTGTTGGTAACTAACGCTTATGCCACCAGCCGTGACTTCAGGTGTTACAAAACGAGTTAGTGCGGGATTACGAAATGAGGTGTTATTCATTTCATGTGCAAGATCTTGATAATGTAAACGGGCTGATAACGTTGCACCATTATTTAATTCATTTTTAAAGTTGGCTCGATAGGTTTCACCGCGAACATAGATGATATCCATCGGCAAAGCCGGTGTGCCTGTTTCACCAATATCCAGGTGGTTCACGGATAAATCAGCTGCAAAACCATTATCTTGGAAGCCGTAACTGATGTTGGCAGTATCGCGTTCAAATTCAGTAGTGCGAAGACTGCCACCATCAAAGTCAGAGTCGTCACCCCGATCTGCACTGCCACTAACTTGTAGACGGTGATTTCTATTGGCAACATTAGCCGTTAAGCTAGTCTGACGTGTATGGCCGTTGCTGGCATAACCTGCATTAGCTTGACCATGAAATTCGACCTCGTCACCACTGGTAAACTCAGCCTGGTTTGAAGTGACCGTCATAGTGCCGCCAATGGTTTCGATACCTGAACTTACTGGTGTTAAGCCTCGGTAAATTGCAACATTAGCTGTTTGTGACGCTGCAATATAGCTCAGTGGAGAGTCCATGCTGTTAGGGCCAACTTCATGAAGATTGGTGCCATCAACCAGCACATTAACCCGATTACCAAATAAACCACGGTATTGAGCGATGCTGGTAATGGCGCCATTTTTATTAACATTGGCGCCCGGTAAACGTTTGACTAAGTCACCGGTGTCAGCTGAGTTGTTGGGCAATATGGGAAGGGCATAGGGCGTATCTTCAGCAGAAACACCTGAGACTGAAATAGTTGGCAAACTGACATGTACAGCTAAGACGGATTGACTCGTCGCTGCGAGAAGGAATAACGACAAAAATTTATAACGCACAATGAGCTCCAAAAAATTCAACGATGCAAAGATATCGTTCTTTTGTATATAAAAAGTGTGTTTTATGATGATAATGTGTGTGAAATGACACAAAGATGACATTTTCGTGCATGTTACTGTGTCGACCACAGAGAAATAAATTTAAGGTTTAACGTTGATGGAAGCCATCACCAGTTCATATATTACGGCTTTTCTTTTGGGATTATTTAGCACCGTGCATTGCATTGCAATGTGTGGTTCAGTGATTGGGGCATTAACGCTCAGTTTGCCCGTGGAAGTACGCGAAAATCAGCGCAAGATGTTTCCCTACGTGCTTAATTATAATTTAGGTCGTCTACTAAGTTATGCCATTGCCGGGGCAATAGTTGGCTTATTGAGCTCACCCTTGATCGAATTTAATGGCCATTTGGTTCTACGTTATTTATCGGTCATGGTCATGATTGCGATGGGATTATATTTAGGCGGTTGGTTTCCTAAATTTGCTCAGATGGAGCGTATGGGCGCACCAATTTGGAAAAGGCTTCAACCCATAGGTCAAAAGTTATTGCCGGTACGGACATTAAAACAGGCCTTTTTATTAGGAACGGTGTGGGGATGGCTGCCTTGTGGCTTGGTTTATGCCGCTTTAGCCGTGGCCGCTACAGTCGGTGAGCCGGTTAAGGCATCAATGGTCATGTTGGCATTTGGTGTTGGTACTTTGCCAGCTGTAATGGGCGCGGGGCTGTTTACTGGCTTGTTGGCTTCAATGGCTAGAGCCAAACATTTACGACAAATTGCAGGGATATTGATTATTGCCATGGCATTAGCTACGGCATTTTGGCCTATGGATCATCATGCCCACGATAACCATACCAGTCATGAGCATCATGTTTTGTAGGATGGATTACATATGAAGCAGATATTAGGTCAATCACCACAAATCACCCATTTACTTCGCACTATTCCTATTATCGCGGCTAGTGATGCCAGTGTTTTAATTTATGGTGAAACGGGGACAGGTAAAGAGCTAGTAGCGCAGGCCTTTCATCAAGAAAGTCGGCGTCGAGACAAAGCGTTTGTCACCATCAATTGTGCTGCCGTGCCAAGTGACGGTGTTGAAGAAGATTTATTTGGTTATTGCAATGTTGAGGGACATATTGTGCATCGCGGTAAATTACTGGCAGCGGAAGGCGGGACCGTCTTCTTGGATGAGGTTAATACTCTGCCACTAGCTGTACAGGCAAAGGTCTTACGGTTTTTAGAAGCCGGAGAATGTCAGCTTAAGGGCAGCCATAAATTACATAAGGTTGACTCGCGGACCATAGCGGCGAGCAGTGTTGATTTGCAACAAGCGGTTAATAACGGCGATTTTCGGGCGGATTTATTTTATCGTTTGCACGTTGTGCCGATCTCCTTGCCACCATTAAGAGAGCGTAGTGACGATATCACTTTATTGTTGCGACATTTTGGTCGTGAGTTTGCGGGTACTAACGCGGTGGTGCGTTATTCAAAGGAAGCCGAACATTGTCTACAAACTTATGCGTGGCCAGGCAATATCCGAGAATTAATGAATTTTTGTCAGCGCATGGCATTGCTTAATCCTGGCAAAGCGCTTCGCCCAGAAGACTTGCCGGTGGAAATGTTACCCGAAGCAGCGGCGAGTAATCATGCTTTTACTTTACCGCCTACGGGAATTAAATTGGCTCAGGTAGAATTGGATTTGATCGAGCAAGCCTTGGAAATGGCGGCCGGTAACCGTTCACGTGCTGCACGGCTGTTGGGCGTAAGTCGCGATACGTTGCTTTACAGGATGCAAAAATACGATTTGTAGTAAAGTAGCCGCTGATTTGATTTAAAGTGTTAGAGGCTGTCATGAAACAATATTTAGACTTGTGCCAGAGAATTATTGACGAAGGCACATGGATAGAAAATAAGCGTACCGGTAAACGTTGTTTAACGGTGATTGATGCTGATTTAACTTATGACGTGGCTAATAATCAGTTGCCATTGATCACTACCCGTAGAAGTTATTGGAAGTCAGCCATTGCTGAGATATTGGGTTATATCCGCGGTTATGATAATGCCGCTGATTTTCGTGCTTTAGGCACAAAGACCTGGGATGCAAACTCCAACGAGAATCAAGAGTGGTTGAATAATTCGCATCGTAAAGGCCCTGACGATATGGGCCGAGTCTATGGTGTGCAGGGTCGTCGCTGGGCTAAACCAGATGGCAGCACATTAGATCAATTAGCCAAGTTAGTGACGAATCTGTCAAAAGGCATTGATGACCGTGGTGAAATCATTAGCTTTTATAACCCGGGTGAATTTGATATGGGCTGTTTGAGACCGTGCATGCATACTCATACCTTTTCACTGTTAGGTGACACGTTATATTTAAGCTCGTATCAACGTTCATGTGATGTGCCTCTGGGTTTGAACTTTAATCAGATCCAAGTGTTCTTTTTATTACAGATCATGGCTCAAATCACAGGAAATAAGGCTGGCAAGGCATTCCACAAGATAGTCAATGCCCATATCTATGAAGATCAACTGGAACTGATGCGTGATGTTCAGCTCAAACGAACACCTTTTGACTCACCGGCATTACATATTAATCCTGATATTAAATCGCTGGAAGATTTGGAAACATGGGTGACATTGGATGACTTTGAGGTAACCGGTTATCAATATCACGACGCAATTAAATATCCGTTTTCGGTGTGATTTAAAATCGAGTTGAAATCAACGTCCCTGTTTGTTTCTTTAGTTTTGAATGCACAGATAGACAACGATAGCGTCATAATTTACCGATTTCAGCAAAAGACACTGACTCGCCATCACCAATCACAATATGATCTAAAACACGAATATCTATTAGCTCAAGCGCTGTTTTTAGCCGCTGGGTGATTTGATAGTCGGCTTCACTTGGTTGTGCGAGACCTGAAGGGTGATTGTGAGCAAAAATAACAGCAGCGGCATTATGAGCAAGTGCTTGTTTTACTACCTCGCGAGGGTAAACAGTCGCACCGTCTAAAGTGCCACGAAAAAGCTCTTCATATTTTATCATTCGGTGTTTGTTGTCGAGAAACAAACATGCAAAGACCTCGTGAGGGTAAGCCCTCAAGCGTTGCTGTAAATACTGTTTGGTCGTTTTGGCATCAACTAAGACATCACCGCGCATTAATGTAGATTCCATATGGCGATGGCTCATTTCCATTACTGCCTGAAGTTGCACATATTTAGCTGGGCCAAGGCCATGTTGCTGGCAGAACTGTTTTAGATCCGCTTCAAGCAATGCGCGCAGGCTGCCAAAGGCATTAAGTAAGTCACGAGCCAGATCAACAGCAGATAAACCGGTAACGCCCGTTCGTAGAAAAATAGCGAGTAACTCGGCATCAGATAGGGCGTGAGCCCCAAGTTGTAATAGTTTCTCTCGGGGTCTTTCATTGACCGGCCAGTTTTTGATTGTCATAAACATCATCCTTGAAATTATCTGACTAGGGAACAAATATAACAGGGTCTTTTCAGCAAAAACAATCACTTGTTTTGTGCTGCAATGATAAAAAGAGTATTCTATCTACCCTTTTTTATAATGAAAATTCATGGCCGGTAAACTCTATATAAAGACCTTTGGTTGTCAGATGAATGAATATGATTCATCAAAAATGGCCGATGTCCTCGCCGCTTCTCATCAGTTGGAAATTACTGATGTAGCTGAAGATGCGGATGTATTATTACTTAATACGTGTTCGATTCGCGAAAAAGCACAGGAGAAAGTATTCCATCAATTAGGTCGTTGGAAGCGCTGGAAAGATGAGCGCTCAGATCTCGTTATTGGCGTAGGTGGCTGTGTGGCAAGCCAAGAAGGCGATGCGATTCGTCGGCGTGCTCCTTATGTTGATTTGATCTTTGGCCCGCAAACGCTGCATCGCCTGCCTGGTATGTTGGATGATGTCAAAAAGAGCCGCAAACCACGAATAGATATATCTTTTCCAGAAATTGAAAAGTTCGACAATTTGCCAGAAGCCAAGGCCGATGGTCCTACGGCGTTTGTATCGATTATGGAAGGCTGTAGTAAATACTGTACGTTCTGTGTGGTGCCTTATACCCGAGGTGAGGAAGTCAGCCGCCCTGTTGATAAAGTATTGACTGAGATCCGAGGTCTTGCTGCGCAAGGTGTGCGTGAAGTCAATCTACTCGGCCAGAACGTTAATGCCTATCGCGGCGAATTAGATGATGATGAAACGGCTGATTTAGCCTTATTAATTCATTATGTAGCGGCGATTGATGGCATAGACCGCATACGCTTTACCACCTCGCATCCGGTCGAGTTTTCCGACAGTTTGGTTGAGGCTTATGCCGAAGTGCCAGAGCTGGTCAGTCACATACACCTTCCCATTCAGTCAGGTTCAGATCGCATTTTAACGATGATGAAACGTGGCCATACGGGCTTG
The DNA here is from genome assembly GCA_002163085.1 of Methylophaga sp. 42_25_T18. Classification (GTDB taxonomy): domain Bacteria; phylum Pseudomonadota; class Gammaproteobacteria; order Nitrosococcales; family Methylophagaceae; genus 41-12-T18. The sequence goes on from MAAJ01000001.1 coordinate 473,275, forward strand.
GAATATAAAGCAAAAATTCGCCGCCTGCGTGAAGTTCGGCCTGATATTAGTATGTCGAGTGATTTTATTATCGGTTTCCCTGATGAGCAAGATGCGGATTTTCAAGCAACGATGGATATGATCAATGATATTGGTTTTGATCATTCCTTTAGCTTTATTTATAGCGCCCGACCGGGGACACCTGCCGCCGCCTTTATTGATTCTGTGCCTGCGGAGGTTAAAAAACAACGATTGCAAACAGTACAAACTCGTTTATTAGAATTGGAAGCGGCGCATAGTCAAGCAATGCTAGGGTCAACACAGCGTATCTTAGTAGAGAAAAAAGCGGATCGTAATGACGGCGAAGTGATAGGCAAAAGTGAAAATAATCGCTCGGTGGTATTTGTGGGCGATGAATCATTAATCGGTAAGTTTGTTGATGTAAACATTATCGAAGCATATTCTAATTCGCTACGTGGTGAATTACTGGCTGATAGCAATATCAGCTAACCTTTCTAGGAATTTTATTAGTGACGACAACTTCTCCCGTGCGGGATAGTATTAGTTTTGAGTTAAGCCCTGCAGACAATCCTCGATTAGCCAATCTTTGCGGTCATTTAGATGAACACCTTCGAATGATGGAACGAAGTTTTGGTGTTGAAATTAATAATCGAGGTGTTAAATTTCAGATTGTTGGTAAAGCGGAAAAATTGGCTGATGTGCAGGATGTGATCCATGAGCTCTATGCTGAAACAGCTGACACTGTATTAGTGCCTGAACAAGTGCATTTAGCGATACGCCAAATGGGTGCTGAAGATACACATGCGCCGGTAGAGAAAAAAGAGATAGTGATTAAAACCAAGCGTGGTTTGGTCAAAGCGCGCGGTGAAAATCAACAAGCGTATTTACAACGCGTAATGACGCACGATATTAACTTTGGTATTGGACCTGCGGGTACCGGTAAAACGTATTTAGCCGTGGCGTGTGCAGTAGAAGCCTTAGAGCGTGATTTTGCTCGTCGTATTGTATTGGTACGTCCTGCGGTGGAAGCGGGAGAACGTTTAGGTTTCTTGCCTGGTGATTTAACTCAGAAAGTTGATCCCTACTTACGTCCTTTATATGATGCATTATATGAAATGCTGGGCTTTGAACGCGTTGCCAAGTTAATAGAACGTAATGTGATTGAAGTTGCACCGCTTGCCTATATGCGTGGTCGAACGTTAAATGAGTCATTCATTATTTTGGATGAAGCGCAAAATACCACCACAGAGCAAATGAAGATGTTTTTGACGCGTTTGGGGTATAACTCGACCGCCGTTATTACTGGTGATATTACTCAGGTTGATCTGCCAAAATCACAAAAATCAGGTCTACGCCATGCAATTGAAGTTTTAGATGGTGTTGAGGGTATAGGTTTTACCTTTTTTCAAGCGAAAGATGTTGTGAGGCATTCCTTGGTACAAAAAGTTATTTTGGCTTATGAAAAGGCTGAAAAATCATAAAATGGTAACAACGGTTGATTTACAGCTTGCTTGTGATGGCGATATGCCACAAAAAACAGATTTTCAACGTTGGGTTGAAGCGGCTTTAGTCGAAGTTCAGGAAGATTGCGAACTCAGCGTGCGCTTAGTTGATGTTGATGAAAGTACAGAATTAAACGCTACTTATCGTGGTAAAACGGGACCGACCAATGTATTGTCGTTTCCATTTGAAGCACCTATACCTATGGAGCCACGCCTACTAGGTGATTTGGTTATCTGTAGCGCTGTGGTCGAAACTGAGGCACAACAACAACAGAAAGCAGTGAACGATCATTGGGCGCATATGGTGATTCATGGTTGTTTACATTTATTAGGTTATGATCATATTGAAACGGACGAAGCGGAACAGATGGAAGCGTTAGAAGTAAGAATTTTGCAATCATTGAATATTGATAATCCTTATCTTGATCAAGAGAGCAGCAAATGAGCGACGGACGACCGAGTAGTTCAAGCAATAAACAATCTTGGGTTAAACGATTAAGTAATATTTTTCTTAAGCCCGAAGATCAAGCGCAGCTTATCGATTTAATTCGTTCAGCAGCCAAGCGTCATATTCTAGATGCGGAAGCTTTGGCCATTGTTGAAGGCGCCTTGAGTGTCTCTGATATGCAGGCTCGCGATATTATGATTCCACGCTCTCAGGTGGTAATGGTTTCTAAAGATGCAACTGCCGAAGATACCTTAAAATTAATTACCGAGACGGCTCATTCCCGATTCCCAGTGATGGATGATGATCGTGATGACGTCATTGGAATCTTATTAGCAAAAGATTTGTTATCTGCTGTGGTTGCAAACGGTAAATTTGAATTTGATTTACGCGAGTTGTTACGTCCGGCAGTCTTTATCCCTGAAAGTAAACGTTTGAATGTCTTACTCCGAGAGTTTCGAGCGCGTCGAAACCATATGGCCATCGTGGTGGATGAATATGGCGGTGTAGCCGGCATTATTACCATTGAGAATGTGCTGGAACAGATCGTGGGTGAGATTGAAGATGAGCATGATATCGATGATGATGCTCCAATTCTTAAACGCAGTGAGACTAATTACACCATCAAAGCTTTAACCTCGGTGGAAGACTTTAATGAGTTTTTTGATATGGATTGGGATGATGAGGACTTTGATACTGTTGGCGGTTTTGTGGTGAATCAATTTGGTCATATGCCAGAGCGAGATGAAGAGGTCAGTGTTGGACGCTTCCAGTTTACCGTAGTGCGAGCCGATAATCGTCGTGTTCATTTGCTGGAAATGGAAATATTGCCTGAAACTGAACAACAGGAAGATGATACGGAATAATGCAAACCCCCGTTTTTCAAGGCTGGTTAGGACAGAAAGGGAATGCTGTTGCTTTGATAGCTGGGGCGATCTTGCCGCTATCCTTTTCCCCTTTTCACTTTTATCCACTGGCTATTGTCAGTTTGGTTCTACTTTTTGCTAGTTGGCAAAGTATCTCGGCCAGACAAGCTGCATGGCGAGGCTTTCTGTTTGGCGTAGGCATGTTCGGCGTAGGCGTGTCTTGGATTTATGTGGCCATCCATGATTTTGGTCTGGCCAGTGTGTTTTTGGCGGGATTATTAACTGCTTTATTTGTCTGTTTTTTGGCTTTATATCTTGCTGCTTTAGCTTGGCTAATTAAACGCATTAGTGGGCCGATGTTAACGAGCTTGGACATGGTGTTGTTACTGCCGGTCGCATGGCTGGGTTTTGAATGGTTTAAAGCCTGGTTTTTGACGGGATTTCCATGGCTAGAGTTAGGCATAAGTCAAATTGATGGGCCTTTAGCCGGTTATACTCCAGTCATTGGTGTATTGGGCGTATCTTGGCTGGTTGCTTTGACCGCTGGGTTACTGCTGGTGCTGGTGCAGACTCGGCGATGGTGGTTAGTATTGCCTATTATTGCGATCTGGGCTGGCGGTAGTGCATTGCAGTCTTATCAATGGACTACACCTGAGGGTGAAGCAATTAAAGTCAGCTTGATCCAAGGCAATATTCCTCAAGAAATAAAATGGAATCCGGAACAACTATTTAAAACGTTGGCATTGTATCAAGCTCGAACTGAGCAAAACTGGGATAGTGACTTGGTGATCTGGCCGGAAAATGCAGTGACTGTCTTCCATCATCAAGCAAAAGAATATTTTTTAGATCCCTTAGCTGAATTAGCTAGAAAGAACGACACTGATATTTTATTAGGCCTGCCGGTGATGCAACAAGAAAGCCGCAATTATTTCAACAGCATGCTGTTACTTGGCCAAGAAGAGGCCTTTTACCACAAGCGTCATCTCGTTCCCTTTGGTGATTATGTTCCTCTTGAGTGGTTACGTGGTTTGATTCAATTTTTTAATTTACCGATGTCATCATTTGTTTCTGGAGAAGAAGACCAAGCCTTATTGCACGCTGCAGGTCACGATATTGGCATATCGATTTGTTATGAAGATACGTTTTCGGCCGAAGTATTAACAACTGTGCCGGAAGCTAGCCTATTGGTTAATGCGACTAATAATGCTTGGTATGGTGATTCTTTTGCACCGCATCAACATTTGCAGATTTCACAAAATAGAGCACTGGAAACGGGGCGTCCAGTATTGCGAGCCACAACCAATGGCATTTCGGCATTGATTAATTTTGATGGCCAATTAATCGGTCAAACTGCACAGTTTGAACAAGCCGTGTTATCGGGAGAAATACAGCCGCGGCAGGGAGCAACAGCCTATGTGAGTTATGGTCGATGGTCGATACTGTTGATAGCACTGTTCATGTTGATGGTGTGGGCGTATTATCGTCGAACACTTCATTAAATAACGTAGATAAAGCAGATAGTCATGCAGATCCTGACCATACAGCGCATTTTGGGTATTTTGTTAAGCCTGTTTAGTATCACGATGTTGCCACCTCTCGCTATTTCTTTATTCTATCAAGATGGCGCCGATCAAGCATTTCTAACGGCTTTTGTGGTGTTACTGGTAACAGGTGGTTTATTTTGGTTCCCGGTAAGACAGCATCGTAAAGAATTAAAAATTCGTGACGGTTTTATTGTCGTTGTGATGTTCTGGATAGCCTTGGGCTTATCTGGAGCCTTACCCTTTTTCCTAACTACTTACCCTGCGATGTCCTTTACCGACGCGGTTTTTGAATCTATGTCTGGTTTAACAACGACAGGGGCAACCGTGTTAACGGGGCTTGATTCCCTGCCAAAGGCAGTGTTGTTTTATCGCCAATTTTTACAGTGGTTAGGCGGCATGGGTATTGTGGTCTTGGCCGTAGCCATATTGCCATTACTTGGTGTCGGTGGCATGCAGCTTTATCGTGCTGAAACTCCGGGTCCGATGAAAGATTCCAAACTAACCCCACGAATTACCGAAACAGCCAAAGCCTTATGGTACATCTATCTGTCTCTGACTGTTGCCTGTGCCTTAGCTTTTCATTGGGCCGGGATGAGTTGGTTTGATGCAGTTGGCCATAGTTTCTCTACGGTTGCGATAGGGGGCTTTTCTACCCATGATGCCAGTATGGGCTATTTTGATAGTGCCACTATTGAAATGATTACCGTGGTATTTATGTTGTTGGCAGGGATGAACTTCTCACTACATTTTCTTGCTTGGCGACACCGTAGCATTCGCCATTATCTGGCAGATTCAGAGTTGCGAGTTTATCTATCGATTTTAGCCATAATTTCAGTGGTCACCGCAGTGTATTTATTTTTTACCCATACATTTGAAAATCCATGGACGGCGGTACATCAGGGGGTATTCCAAGCAGTTTCAATCGGTACCACGACAGGCTTCACCACGACGGATTATTATCTCTGGCCTGGATTTTTACCGATTTTATTGTTGATGTCGAGCTATATCGGCGGTTGCGCAGGTTCAACTGGCGGTGGAATGAAAGTCATTCGAGTATTGTTGCTATTTAAGCAGGGCTATCGTGAAGTCTTACGTTTAATCCACCCCAATGCGGTATTTGCGATAAAAATTAATAATAAAGCTTTACCCAATAAAGTGGTTGGTGCTGTTTGGGGGTTTTTTGCTTTGTATGTATTTTGTTTTAGCATCATGCATTTATTTTTGATGGCAACGGGTTTAGATGTCGTGACCTCATTTTCTGCGGTGACGGCATGTTTGAATAATTTAGGTCCGGGTTTAGGTGAAGTCGGCGCTAATTATGGTGATATCAATTCGCCATCTAAGTGGATGTTGTGTGTGGCCATGTTATTAGGCCGTCTAGAAATCTTTACCTTATTAGTTGTATTGACGCCGGCATTTTGGAAAAGATAAGCATGTCGCTACAAACAAAATGGGATGCCATCTATAGCCAGCGAGAAGGTGAAGCAACGGCGGCCACGGTATTGATAGAAAATCAACACCTGTTGCCATCATCAGGTAATGCGTTGGATTTAGCGTGTGGTATGGGCGGCAATGCTAAGTTATTGGCTAAGTCCGGCTTGGATGTAGTGGCGTGGGATCTCTCATCGGTAGCAATAGCACGTCTACAACTAGAGGCAAAAAATCAAAAGCTAGCGATAGACGCACAGGTTCAGGATGTTATTGATAATCCGCCGGAAGCACAGAGTTTAGATGTATTGGTAGTAAGCTTTTTTCTAGATCGTGAGCTTTGTGCAACTTTGATTGATGCACTAAAGCCCGGTGGAGTACTTTTTTATCAAACCCATTGTCGAGACAAGGTCAGTCAGACCGGCCCATCAAACCCTGACTATTTATTAGCCGATAATGAACTATTAAGTTTGTTTTCAGGTCTTAAGTTGAGAGTGTATCGTGAGGAATCTGTACTTGGTGATCATCAGCAGGGTTTTCGTAATCAAGCCTTTTTGGTAGCAGAAAAGTAAAAGTAAGCATTGCGGTGTTATAATTGATGCGAAATAAAGCTTGCTGTAATGATAGTTGATCAGTAAAATTACGCGGTTCACAAGCCCACATTTTAAATCTGTGGTGAAATTTTTAGTAATATTAATAGACGAGTACAGATATGAAAGCGGATATCCATCCAGAATATAACGAGATTGATGTTACCTGTAGCTGTGGTAATACCTTTAAAACTCGCTCAACACGTAGCAGCGCTTTGACTTTGGATGTATGTGCAGAATGTCATCCGTTCTACACTGGTAAGCAAAAAATGTTAGATACTGCTGGCCGTGTTGATAAATTCCGTCAAAAATACGGTAAATAATTATAAGGCCCGTATGGTCAATCAAGGATTAGTTTGAACATGTTTGTACTAAATCGTACAGGTCGTGAATTAACAAAAAGCCTCTGCCGTTTGGTAGGGGCTTTTTTGTTTTTGTCTCTAGCCGCTTGCGCCCAAAACCCGGTTACTGGTGAGCATGACTTTGTCATGTTGAGCGAAGATAGTGAGCTATCTATTGGCCGCACTAACCATCCCAAAATTATTGCGCAATATGGTCGATATAAAGACGAATCGGTACAAGCTTATGTTCAGTCAGTTGGTGATCGTTTGGCTATTGTTAGTCATCGTAAAGATTTGATTTATCGTTTTACCGTGCTTGATTCGCCGGTTATTAATGCGTTTGCCCTTCCTGGGGGATATATTTATATCACTCGTGGATTGATGGCTTATTTGAATTCAGAGGCGGAGTTGGCTGCGGTATTAGGTCATGAAATTGGTCATGTAACTGCTCGCCATGGTGTGCGTCAGCAAAGTGCTGCTCAAGCTGCCAATTTTGGCTATACCATCGGTGCGATTTTATTCCCGGAATTAAGAGGTGGGCCATCACAGGAGATCTTTAATATTCTAGGTGGCGCCTTATTAAGCGGTTATGGACGTGAGCACGAGTTGCAATCGGACGGCCTAGGGGCTGAATATTTAGCTCGTTCAGGCTATGAACCTCAGGCGATGTTAGATGTTATTCGAGTATTAAAAGCACAAGAAACCTTTGCTGCTGCACAAGCAAAAAAACAAGGTCGTGAAGCTAAAGGTTATCACGGTTTATTTGCTAGCCATCCTGATAACGATACTCGACTTCAGGAAGTTATTGCTTCTGCAGATAAGTATGCCCATGTAAAAAAGGGCAAGATTGCCAGAGCAGAATATTTGCAACGTATTCAGGGAATGACCTTTGGTGATAGTGAAGAACAAGGGATCCGCTCAGAGAATCATTTTTATCATCGTGATATGGGCTTTGCTCTTGATTTTCCGGTAGGTTGGCAAATTATTAATAAACCAGAAAGTTTGCAAGCAGTTTCAGTTGGCGGAAAAGCGATGATAGAAATGGGAGTTGCGGATATTAACCGCAAAGTTTCACCGAAAGATTTTATCAAACAGCGTTTAAAAATTTCGAAACTAAAATCGGGACAACGTTTAAGTTCACATGGTTTAGAAGGTTATACCGGATTAGTAGATGTACAAAATAAGCAGGCTCGAGTTGCAGTTGTTTATTTACAAGATCGTGCTTTTATTTTCTTTTCGAGTGTAAAAGAAAGCAAAACATTTTCTCAGTTTGATCTCGAGTTTATTAATACGGCCAACAGCTTTCACGCATTAAAAACAGAAGAATTTAAGTTGGCAAAAGCGTTGAAATTAGATGTCGTTACTGTGGCTAAACACGACAGTTATTCCACTTGGGCAGCCCAAACACGAATTAGTAATAGCCCTATGCAGCAGTTAAGGCTGTTGAATGGCCATTATCCGGCAAGAGAATTGAGTGTTGGGCAGCAAGCCAAACGCGTTAAATAATTTAACGTAAGGTTAATGATTAAAATAGATCAATGACTGGCGTACTTTGCTCCGAAGTATTTTGGTTATTTACTGCCGTGGTTACGGGCACCATTTCATCAGGAACATATTGCTTACGGAATGTTTCGTATATCGCATTTCCAGCACTAGGCTGAGCTAACAATCCGGTTTTTGGATCAATCTTAACTGTCACCATATCCACGGGTTGTTTTAATGGTTCATCCGGTACATCTTTCAATGCTACTTTCATAAAATCAATCCACATGGGTAAGGCTGCACGGCCGCCTGTTTCGTACCTGCCTAGTGATTTTGGTGAGTCAAAGCCTACCCAACCAATGGCGACTAATTCTGGATTAAAACCATTAAACCATGCGTCCACTTGATCATTGGTCGTGCCTGTTTTCCCTGCAAGATCTGTCCGGCCTAAGGAAAGCGCTTTTTTACCGGTACCATAACGAACTACATCGCGTAACAGGCTATTCATAAGATACGCATTTTGAGCTGAAATAATTCGTTTAGCAGGGGTGAAGCCCAGTGATTCATTATTTATATCATTCGTTGCTGTTGTGATGCAGGATTCACAAACGGTATCGGGTTGTGCTTGCATAACAATATTGCCACTAGCATCTTCGATACGTTGAATGATGTAAGGTTCGACACGGTAACCACCATTAGCCAGTGCGGCATAAGCTCGAGCCATATCCCATGGTGCGGCATTACCGCTACCAAGGGCTAAAGATAAGTTTTTAGGCATTTGCGAGGTGTCAAAACCGAAGCGCTGGGCGTAATCAATTGCATACTTAGCCGTTATGTCTCTTAACAGTCTGATGGAAACCAGGTTTCGTGAGTTTGTTAATGCGACTCTTAAGCGAGTAGGACCAAAAAACTTGCCACTGTAATTTTCTGGTCGCCAAGTATTCTCCAAGCCTGGATCGTCAAATACGACAGGTGCATCGTTCACGATGCTTGCTGCGGTATACCCCTTTTCTAAAGCAGCAGAATAAATAAAAGGTTTAAAGCCTGAGCCTGGTTGGCGGCGAGACTTGGTAGCGCGATTGAATTTATTTTGAAAATATTCAAAACCGCCATTTAAAGCGGTAACAGCACCATCAAATGGAGCGACGGCAATTAAGGCGCCTTCGACTTCAGGTAATTGTGCCAATTGCCATTGCTTTTCATTGTCTTCATGCAAGTAAATTAAGTCGCCAGTAGTGAAAACCTCATTGGTTTTCTTTGGCGCCTTGCCGCGTCGGTTAGTTGATAGCTGTGTTCTTGCCCAACTAATTGAAGAAAGCTTAAGCTCAACAAAGCCATGATTTTTTATATATACATTGGCAGATTCATCATCGGCAGCAGTGACTAGGCCTGGATATAGAGGGCCAATGTTGTCGTAAGCGGATAATGATTGCTCAAAATCCTCGGCAGACATTTCTTCTGCAATGTCGAAATTACTTAAAGCGCCCCGATAGCCATGACGTTTGTCATAAGCTAGTAATGCGGATTGTAAGGCTGTATTCGCGGCATGTTGATGGTCAGCACGAATCGTTGTGTAAACATTTAAACCTGCATTGTAGGCGTCATCGCCATACTGTTCGATCAGTTGTGTACGTACCATTTCAGCGACATAGGGAGCATATACTTCGACGTCTCGACTGTGAAAACTGGCGGTGACGGGTGCTTGAATAGCAGTGAGATAATCATGCTGTTCAATAAAGCCTACTTCCCACATTCTACGAAGTACATAGTCGCGGCGTAATTGAGCTCGTTCAGGGTTGGCTAGAGGATTAAATTTTGACGGTGCTTTTGGTAGGCCGGCGATCATGGCGTACTGCGGTAAATTGAGTTCTTGCAGCGGTTTACCGTAATAGACATTGGCTGCAGCACCGACACCATAGGCACGGTTACCTAGATAAATTTTGTTTAGGTAAAGCGTTAGAATTTCTTCTTTAGTAAGGCTTCGTTCGATTTCAAGCGCAAGAATGATTTCATTCAGTTTGCGAAGATAGGTTTTTTCGCGGCTTAAAAAGAAGTTTCTAGCAACTTGCATGGTGATGGTGCTACCGCCTTGCGCTTTAGCACCGGTAGTAGCAAGTGAGTATGCCGCTCGCAATAAACCATGATAATCAACACCAGGATGTTCAAAAAAACGATCATCTTCAGAGGCTAATATCGCGTGAATGAGAGGGAGTGGAATTTCATGATATTCAGTAGGAATACGTCTTTTTTCGCCAAACTCAGCAATCAAGCGGTTTTCAGCGCTAAAGATCCTCAAGGGAACTTGTAATTGAGTGTGTTTTAGTACTTCAGCATCGGGTAGTTTGGGTGCTAAAAGGAAATAAATAATTGCAATTGCTATTGCAATCAGGCTGGATGAGATTATGATTAAGGTCAGCAGTTGACGAAAAAAACGGAACATAAGACTGTGTTGGAAACCCAAATAAGGTATTAAGTACATAAAGTATATATAAAATTACAAACTAGGTTCGCGGTATCTGTCTATTGTTTTTTTGATTGTCATGCACTATAGTCTTAAGAAACTACTTTAAGTAGTGCTTGTAACTGTAAATATATTTTTTGGAACACTGGAACTAGGACAATACATGTTTGGACGAAAAAAATTACCTCTACTCGGGGTAGATATAAGTTCATCAGTAGTTAAAGTACTTGAGCTTGCATTAAAGGGCAACAAGTATTGTGTCGAGTCATATGCTGTTGAACCACTCCCTGTAAATGCAGTTGTTGAAAGCCGAATTGAAAATAAAGAAGAGGTTTCTGGTGCTCTGAAGCGAGCGATAAAACGTTCTGGCTCAAAGGCAAAAGAAGCGTCTGTTGCCGTTTCTGCCAATTCTGCGATTACTAAAACAATTTCTTTTCCTGCCGATCTATCAGAGCGTGAACTGGAAGACCAGATCATGCTCGAGGCTGAAAATTATATTCCATATCCATTAGAAGAAGTACGTTTAGACTTTGAGGTATTAGGGGCTTCTGCAGCGGATGTAGATGCGGTCGATGTTTTACTTGCAGCATCACGTAGAGAAAATGTAGATGCGCGTACTGAAGTATTAGAAAATGCTGGGCTAAAAGCAAAACTGGTCGACGTTGAAGCGTATACCATGGAAAATGCTTATAGTTTAATTGCACAGCAATTGCCGCATTATGGCGAGGGACTTACGGTTGCGATTGCCGATGTTGGGGCGACGTTAACAACATTACATGTCTTGGTCGATGGCAAAATTGTATTCACACGTGAGCAAACATTTGGTGGCAGAATGTTAACGGAAGATATTGAGCGTCATTACGGCATGTCTTATCAAGAGGCGGGTCGAGCCAAAAAAGAAAATAACCTACCAGATGATTATGGCCCAAAGGTATTAGAGCCCTTTAAGCGTTCAATGACAACAACAGTAACGCGTGCATTGCAGTTTTTCTTTTCAGCTTCAACACAGTATCAATCAATAGATCATATTATTCTCGCTGGAGGATGTGCATCTATCAAAGGTGTTGATGCCATGATTGAAGAAGAGACTGGCACATCTACATCAGTGGCGAATCCTTTTGCAGACATGGTCTTGGGCTCAAAGGTGAAGATACAAGCCTTGAGCAATGACGCGCCATCTATGATGATTGCTTCGGGGTTAGCAATGAGGAGCTTTGACTAATGGCTCAGATTAATCTACTGCCGTGGAGAGAAGAGCGTCGAGAGGAGCGTCAGCAACAGTTTTTTACCGCTGTCGTTGCCGGGCTTATATTTGCAGCTATTATTTTATACGGTGTTATTGTGTTTGCTAATGGTCTTCTCGATGAGCAGAATAATCGAAATACGTATTTAAAGACGGAAATAACCGAACTTGATAAAAAGATCAAAGAAATAAAAGCGCTAGAGCAGCAGCGCGATCGACTGCTGGCAAGAATGCAAGTGATTCAGGAGTTGCAAGCAAGTAGGCCGAAAGTGGTCAAAGTATTTGATGCCTTGGTTCGTACGGTACCGGAAGGTATTCACCTTGAAAAAGTTGCCCGTCAAGGGGAGGCACTAACGTTAGATGGGGTTGCTCAATCTAATGCGCGTGTATCGGTATTTATGCGAAAACTTGATGATAACGCAGAGTTTGATGAATCTAAGTTAACAGTAATCAAACGTACATCATCGTCAGCTGATGCGGTAAGAAAATTCACCTTAGGCGTGAATGAGTCTAAACCCAAAAAAGAAGATGGGGAGAGTTAGATGGAACTATCTTTAAGCGAGTTAGATTTTAACGAAAGTGGTGAATGGCCATTTATAGTAAAGTTACTAGCCATTATATTGCTTTGTCTTGCGATATGGGGTGGTGGTTACTATTTTATTATTAAGGATAAACAAGCGGAATTGTTAGGTCTTGAGCAAAAAGAGGTGCAATTAAAAAATGAATTTGAGGCTAAAACTGCCAAAGCAATAAATTTGGAAGCCTATAAGAAACAGATGGTAGAGATGAAAACTACGTTTGCTTCTATGTTGAAACAACTACCAAGAAAAAGTGAAGTTGCTGACTTGCTTATTGATATTTCACGCACGGGCTTAATTAATGGTTTGGAATTTGAATTATTTAAACCAGGAGGGGAGCGTCCCGTTGATTTCTATGCCGAGTTACCGATAGCAATGAAGGTAACGGGAACTTATCATCAGTTTGGTGAATTCGTGAGTGGCATTGCTGCATTACCTCGAATTGTAACGTTACATAATCTGACGATGCTGCCATTAGGTAAGGATAGCGGAAAAATGAGCTTGAGTATTACGGCAAAAACATATCGTTATTTTGATCAAGAGTCTGAGTAATGATGGGATGCTAAAGAGTAAATGGATAGGAATGACATGATATGGTGAATCAATTAAAAATATTGATGATATTTACTACTTTAATGGTAGTAACTGGCTGCCAGCATGAAAAAGATGACCTCAGTGCTTATGTTGCCAAGATCAAAGCACAGCAAAAGGCAGATATTGCTCCGATACCAGTGATGAAGCCGTACGAGAAATTTAGTTATAGCGCTGCAGATCTGAGAAATCCATTTGTACGTACCGTGGTGGAGATGCCTGTTGAAGAAGAAGAGATCATTGTCGATAATGGTATTAGGCCAGATGAGCATCGCTTAAAAGAAGCATTGGAATCCTATGGACTAACAGAATTACAGTTAGTTGGGACTTTGGAACAGGAAAGTGTTTGGGCGCTGATTCGCTCGTCGGACGGTGTGATTCATCGTGTCCAAGTTGGGAATTATATAGGACAAAATAACGGTGAGATTTTGTCGATCTCAGAGACCGAAATTAAATTGAAAGAGATCGTGCTAGAAGGAAAGGGACGATATATAGAGCGAGACTCATCTCTTTCTGTTGTAGAAGTAAACTAAAGGCATATGAATAACATGACTAGCAAAGATGGAACAATGATGCACAAGCAACAGTTCATGACATGCGAACAAGGTAATAATAACCAGAGTATAAGGGCTTTATTTATGACAAAGGTTACTAAGAGCTTAATAACATTATATTTGATGTTGTTTGCAAGTTTTAGTGTAGCAGCAGATTTGCAATCAATCGGCTATTCATCCTTACCAGGCGACAAGGCACAAATAGTGCTGACATTTTCGGAGACGGTCGATGAGTTAGATAGCTTTGCTATCGATGAACCTGCTCGTATCGTCCTGGATTTTGCTGGCGTGACCAATCAATTAGATAAAAAGACGCAACAAGTGAATATTGGTCTCACAAAAAGTGTATCAACGGTAGAAGCTGGAGGCCGTACGCGAATGGTCGTCAACCTTGTGAAGACAGCACCATACACGATAGAGCAAGATGGGAATGTGGTCATGGTGACGATTGGTGGCGGCAGCCAAAATATTGCCAAGGCTGGTGGTGAAGAGTTTCAAGTTACGGATATAGATTTCCGTCGAGGAGAGCAAGGAGAAGCACGACTGATGATTCTTCTTAGTAAAGAAGGTGCAATCGTTGATGTTCACCAAGAACGTGACACGATTGTGGTGGATTTAATTGATGTTGCTTTACCTGAAAACTTACATCGGCGTTTAGATGTCGTGGATTTTGCAACGCCGGTACAAATTATTGAAAGTGAACAAAGCGGCCATGATACCCAATTGATTCTGTCAACATCGGGTAAATTCGAACATTTGGTTTATCAATCGGATAATACATTGGTGATCGAAGTCAAACCCGTGGTGATCGATGTGCAATCTGCTGATCGTAAAGATCAGTTTGGTTATAAAGGAGAAAAACTCTCACTGAATTTCCAAAATATCGAAGTTCGTGCGGTATTACAGTTATTGGCCGACTTTACCGGAATGAACCTGGTTACCAGTGATACCGTGCAGGGGAATCTGACATTACGATTGAAAAATGTGCCTTGGGATCAGGCTTTGGATATTATTTTAAAAACCAAAGGTTTGGCGATGCGCCAGAATGGCAATGTCATGTTAGTTGCACCCGCAGCTGAAATTACAGCACGAGAAAAACAAGAATTAGAAGCTCAGAAACAACTGGTTGAATTAGAGCCGTTGTACTCAGAGATTTTAGAAATAAATTTTGCCAAAGCCTCTGAGTTAGCGACGATACTTGAGAGTGATTCCGGGTCAGGTGCTTCTGGTGAGGTAACGGGGTTTATTTCCGAGCGAGGTAGTATTACCGTCGACGAAAGAACAAACTCATTATTAATCCGTGATACTGCTGATCAGTTGGTTCAGATCACACAATTAATAGAAAGACTGGATATTCCTGTGCGTCAAGTTTTAATAGAGTCAAGAATTGTAATTGCTAATGATGACTTCACCAAAGATTTAGGGGTGAAATTTGGTGCCTCTGGACATAGTGAGACTGCGGGAGTGGGTTTCTCTGGAAGTGCTGATGACCTTGGGGTGACGGGTAGAACTATCGTTCAACCCAAGGGTGACTTGACTGATAGTCTCAATGTGGATTTTGGACTTGCTGCTGGTTCACCAACATTTGCCCTAGCATTAGCAAAGCTACCATTTAATGCGATACTTGAGCTAGAATTGTCTGCCTTACAAGCAGAAGGTCGAGGTGAGGTCATTTCTAGTCCGCGGGTGATTACTTCAAATCAGCAAACGGCTATAATAGAACAGGGTACTGAAATTCCATATCAAGAAGCCAGTTCTAGTGGTGCAACCTCAGTATCCTTTAAAGAGGCGCTATTGAGACTGGAAGTTACGCCTCAAATTACACCAGATGATCATATCGTAATGGATTTAAAAGTGAATAAGGATGAGGCAGTTTTTGATGCAGCTTTTGCTGTCCCTAGCATCAGAACTCAGGCAGTAGAAACTCAAGTTATAGTTGATAATGGTGAAACAGTGATTTTGGGGGGAATTTATGAGCAAGAAGAGAGAAAGACTACATCGCGAGTGCCCTTTTTTGGTGATTTACCATATGTAGGATTTTTGTTTAAAACGACTAAAGATATTGATGATAATTCTGAGTTATTGATCTTTGTCACACCTAAGATCATTAAAGAAAGCCTTAAATTTTAATTAAATATTTTATAATATGAAGAAGCCGGATCTCTGATCCGGCTTTTTTTTAGAGCATTTCGGGGTAAGAAAGAGTTGAAAATCACGTGATATCAGGCAATATATTTTTGGTTGGGCCTATGGGGGCCGGTAAATCGACTATTGGTCGGCAACTGGCAAAATCACTCAAGCGTAGCTTTTTTGATAGCGATAAAGAGATAGAGAAGCGTACAGGTGTATCTATCTCATGGATATTTGAGATGGAAGGCGAGGAAGGCTTTCGTGCTCGGGAACAAAAAGTGATCGCAGAGTTAACCACCTTAAAAGATATCGTGCTTGCCACCGGTGGTGGTGCGATCTTAGCCGAAGATAATCGACGTGCATTGCGAGCTCAGGGTCATGTGGTTTATTTAGCAGCTTCAGAAGAGCAATTATTAAAACGTACGGCTAAAGATAAAACGCGCCCTTTATTGCAGACAGATGACCCTCAACAACAAATTATTGATTTATTGGAGAAACGTGACCCACTCTATCGTAGTGTTGCAGATGTGGTTTTACGTACCGGAGACCAATCAATACAACATACGGTTTCGGATGTCATAAAACAACTAGAAGAATTAGGAAAATAAGATTAAACATGATGAAAACGTTACAAGTTGCGTTAGCTGAACGTAGTTACCCGATATATATAGGTCGCGATTTATTATCACAGCCTGAATTACTTACTCAGCATATTAATGGCAATGAAGTGTTAGTGGTCACTAATGAGACGGTTGCCCCGCTGTATTTACAGTCAGTATTAGACGTATTAACCGATTATCGTTGTGAATCGGTGGTTTTACCTGATGGAGAGCAATATAAAACCTTAGAGGTGTTGAATCAGATTTTTGATCAACTATTAACGTCTCATTTTTCTAGGCAAGTGACGTTGATTGCTTTGGGTGGTGGTGTGATTGGTGATATGGCCGGCTTTGCTGCTGCCTGTTACCAACGTGGCGTTCCCTTTATACAGATCCCGACCACCTTGTTATCTCAGGTTGATTCATCGGTTGGCGGTAAAACAGCGGTCAATCATGCTTTAGGTAAAAATATGATTGGGGCGTTCTATCAGCCGCAATGTGTTATTGCTGATACCAATAGTTTAAATACACTTGAAGATCGTCAGTTATCATCGGGCTTAGCAGAAGTAATTAAGTATGGATTAATCAATGATCCTGAATTTTTTACCTGGCTTGAACAGAAAATGCCGGCTTTAAGAGCAAGAGAGCCTGATGTTTTAGCAGAGGCAATAGAGCGATCATGTGACGATAAAGCCAATTTGGTTGCTGCTGATGAACGTGAACATGGCGTGCGAGCATTACTGAACCTTGGCCATACCTTTGGTCATGCCATTGAAACGGGCATGGGTTATGGCAATTGGTTGCATGGTGAAGCAATAGCCTGCGGCATGGTGATGGCAGCAGATTTGTCTCAACGATCGGGTTGGTTGCCAGCACAAGATGTTGAGAGAATTAAAGCCTTATTGGTGGCAGCAGGTTTGCCAATAACAACACCGCAAGGAATGACTGTTGAGCAGTTTATGACATTGATGACTGTAGATAAAAAAGTTCAAAATGGAGTAATTCGGTTAGTCTTATTACAAGGTATTGGCAAGGCGGTCATTAGTGATGATTATTCGCCGGACATGTTGACTAAGACCTTGGAGTCCTTTCAGCATTAGGAGTATTGCGACGTTATGAGTGAACTTGCATCCCCTTCCGCCGAGCCGAATTATATTTCGCGTTTGGCGCTACAGTCAGCTCCTTATAATGAGGCTGTTGATGCAAATTCATTTTATAGTGGCAAGCAAATAGAGCAACGTCTCAATTTACTGCTTCATTTAGTCCAGGCTAGCAACCAAATTGGTTTTTTAGTCGCAGCACCGGGCGCAGGGAAAAGTTGCTTATTAACACAGTTACAGGCTCGATCGGACGATGGCCTACGAGTGTGCTTTATTGCAAGTAAATCAGTAGTAGATGTCGCGTCTCTTTTATCTCAATGTCTACGAATATTTGGTGTTGATGAAAGAGAAATAAGCATGAGTAATGATGCTGCCACATTACTTAAAAACAGACTTATTCAATTACAAAAAATTAACATCAAACCATTATTGCTGATTGATGATATCGATAAATTACCAGTGGAAGTGCTTCAAGAAGTAACAAACTGGCTGTTATGGCAGCAGGATGGAACATATTTGTTACAGGCAATACTCTCAGCAAAGTCAGAAATGACGACATTGAATGCGTTGCAAGAACGAATGCAGATAGTCGACTTACCTGTGCTTAGTGAAACAGAAGTGGCGGCTTATTTAATGCAGCGTTTGACCAGTGTCGGTTATCAGGGTGAGCTTCCGTTTACGGCGAAAGAGACAAAACGTTTTTATCGACAATCATTGGGCAATCCTGCCGCTTTGAATCATCTAGCACACCAGAAGTTATTGGGAATTAGCCCGACACTAATCCGACCAGTAAAGATAAATTTTTCAGGCATGTTACGTTGGACGGGTTTGAGTATATTAGCTATTTCTCTTATATCTTTATTGATATTTCAGGATAAAGTGAACCAGCTATTCGATACTGAACAACAGTCTGTCGATGTCATTGACTTGCCATATTTAAAATCAGAGGAGTTGGCTACGGTAGTGGTGGATGATGATCCTGTGATTAGCTCCGAACAGGCAGAACGGGATGAATTGCAGGCCTTGGTTGATGAAATTCCTCTGACTGAAGCCGTTGAGGTAAATGCTTCGATTGAGGCAACTGTCACTGAAACAACGATGGTGAAAACTATCACGGAGTTGGCCGGCAACACAGATAATAAATGGATTCCAGAGCAGACAGAAGGGCATCAGCAAGACTGGATTTTGCAACAACGAGCGACGAACTATACTTTTCAGTTGATGGGCTCATGGGAACATGAAGAGGTCAGTGAGTTTATTGATAAATATGCACTGACGGGTGAAGTCGCTGAGTTTGAAAGCCTACGTAATGGCCGAGTGTGGTACGCAGTTATTTATGGTGTCTACGACAGTAAGCAAGCAGCGCTTGAAGCAAGTAATGTATGGCCGGCGCCGCTGAATACCTTGCCTTCATGGTTACGTCGTTTTGATAGCGTACAGAAACAGATTATAAAAAAGGCTCAAGCGCAGTAATTAGTGTTGCTGCTTGAGTATTAGGGGCGGAAAATACCGCACGGTAGACGTTCCTGCCATTTACCTTCGCTCGTGATAAATAACCTAACGCTAAGAGTGTATCGAGCTTGTTGATAGTCGTGTTTGGCTGAAAACAGACGATGCCGGTGCAAGAATGATGTATCCACCAGTCTGATCGTAACTCTAGTTGCATTGCAAATTGCTCTGCTTGTGATAAGCGTTGCTCTATCTGCTTACGTAGACTGCTGACGCCATTGAACATGATGCTGGACCACAAGGGTAAAAACAGTTCACCACCATAGGAGCCAGGTAGGGATTGTAGTGGTTGCTGTGTTAGATAACTCGCTTCAGCTGAAAACAGTGATTGCAGCGGGCGCTGGTATAACAATACACCGCAGGGTTTTGGCTGGCCAAATGCTTTATGTGGGTCAACACAGAGTGAGTCAGCTTCAGTCATAGAAGAAAATAAAGCCTGATGTTCCTTTAATAAGACTAGGGCTCCGCCCCAAGCGGCATCGATATGGCTCCAGCCTCCATAAGCTTTACAGATCGCGATGCATTTTTTCAGTGGATCAATTTCACCACATGCGGATGTACCTGCGGTGAGAACAACAGCAAGCGGTGCTTGTTTTTTGCATGCCTGTTCTAATGCCGCAGGTAACATTTTGTCATTCTCATCCGTGGCGATGGTTTGAAACTGTAGACCTAAGATCTGACAAGCCTTAGCAATAGAGTAGTGGCTTGCATGACTACCATAAACGAGCTTGCTTTGGTTTGAACATTGTTCGCGCGCCTGCCATAGCGCTTCGAGATTGGCATAAGTGGCACCAGCGGTAAAATGGCCATATTGTTGCTGGAACAACTGACAAAACCAACTGATTAACTGTTGTTCTATTTGTTGTAACAATGGGTATAGCTGTGCCGAGAGTAGATTCCCATTGTGTAGTCCCGCCAGAACTTGCCCTAAAATACTAGCCGAAGAAGTTGCTGGTGTCATATGGGCAGCCCAGAGCTCGGTTGAGTGTCGCTGACCTTCATCCATTACTGCCTTACAAAAAGAAAACACCTCGGCACTGTCTGTTGGTGTATCAAGTATTTGTGGCAGAGATAAACTTGATTGATGATTAGCTAACTGCATCAGCTGAGCGAGCAGATCTGAATAAGTTTGAGATATATGGCTCATGAGATAACGTGGCCCTTATTTAGATATTGCTCGAAGTTGGCATAATCTTGATAATGTAAAAGTCTCGATTTTATTGGCCTAGCTCGATAGTTCGCATGAAACTCCGCATCCAAAACTTGCTTGTTAACTAAATCTGCAAGCGACAAATTCAGATCTTCTACACGTTTGATAATGATAAGTTCATCAGCGTTAAGTTGTTGGCTTAGCCATAAAGCAAGGCTATCAGCGGTAACGGACCAGCTGTGCGAGAGATTTTTAATGGAGAGTAACTTTTCGTCAGGCAACCACACTGAGAAACTAGGAGGTGTTGACTCCGTGTTTTTAGGATAATGAAACAGCTGACATTGTGGTGCTATGCCAGCAATAAGCAGTGCAAACTGTGCCATGGCCAAGATAGCCATATGATGGGCATGATGATCATCAAAGTGATGTAGATATTGTGCTGTTCTGACTTGATCGGCAAAAGGTCCACCACCTGGCACAATGAGAATGGATTGCTGTTGACTATAGTCTGCTAAAGCGCTTAACCATTGTTTCAATTCAACGGTGTTATATAAGCTGCCACCTAGCTTCACTACCAGCATGATTAACTTAATTGTTCTATGAGTTTGAACATGGGTGCCGCTTTATCCAGGATCTCCTGATGTTCGGCATCAATGTTGGAGTCGGCTACTATACCCCCCCCCGCCCAGAAACGGAGACGATTATCACTATAGACCATGGTGCGAATAGTAATATTGCTATCCATATTACCGTCAAAGCCGATGTAGGCAATACTGCCACAATAGACACCACGACGATGAGGTTCAAGTTCTTCGATAATTTCCATTGCTCGTAATTTTGGCGCGCCAGTAATAGAGCCGCCAGGGAAACAGGCTTTTAATAACGATACCGGATCTTCATCATCTTTCAGGGTGCCAGTAATTGTACTCACCAAATGATGAACTGTTGCAAAAGATTCTAGTTCAAAAGGTTTGGGTACCGATATTGAGCCAGGCACACAGACCTTACCTAGATCATTACGTAAAAGGTCGACAATCATCAAGTTTTCAGCATGATCTTTAATACTGCCTTGCAGCTCTATTGCGAGCTGCTGATCACGATCTGAGTTATTTAAATCCCGAGGGCGAGTTCCTTTGATAGGTTTGGTTTCAATTCGTTTTCCATTTACCTGTAATAGACGTTCTGGTGATGAGCTTAGAATGGCAGCCGTATCCGTTGAAAAATAGGCGCAGAATGGTGCAGCATTGTATTGACGTAGTAATTTGTATGCATGCCAAGGATCGCCTTCAGCACTTACCTCGAACCGTTTAGCTAAATTAACTTGATAACAATCGCCTTCTACAATATAGGCTTTAATTTTATTAAAGGCTTGTTGATAGCGTTGTTTATCAAAATTAGCTCGTAATTCTCCGGTGACGGCAAAAGTAGCGTTATCCGACCCGACAGAATGATTTTGCACTTGGTGTAATAAATCGGCCCAGTTGTCTTTAGTATCGGGAGCGAATCCAAAACTGGCAAGATAACAGCGTTGCTGTTGATGATCAGATACGATAACCCAGTCATAGATGCCAACAGCCATTTCAGGGATATTTTCTGCATCGCTAGCTTGAGCTGGAATAGCCTCAAGACGCCGACCTAAATCATAGCCAAAATAGCCCATAGCACCGCCGGTAAAGGGTAAGTCACACGCTTCATGCTTTAATGGTTTAAGCAGCCGTTGCAAGAGGTTAAAAGGATCTTCACTGGACTGCTCGATAGTTCCATTACGATAACTTACTTTTGTGCTTTTCCCGTATGTTTCCAGCTTAATAAATGGGTCGGCGGCAATAATGTCATAACGACCAGTTTCAAGCTGGGTATTAGCACTATCTAAAAAGATAGGCCAAGGTAAATGACGAACAGCTTCAAAATAGTGAGCACTATCTGACTGATAAGGAAGATCTAGATATAGGGGAGGGAGTTTGGACGTCATAGAGGTTATATTTTACGTGAACTGCTGCTGTGCTAGAAGTGCAACTGCTACAGCTGGAGCATGGTCAGCGGTTGTAGCTAAGCTTGGGGTGATCAAAGTACTAAAATCAAGGTATGGTCGGTCAAGTCGTTGCGCACATAGCTGGGCGATAAAACGCCCCACTCCTGCACCAATAATAGGAGTATCCGTGGGTAAATCTGCATGAGCCGATAGCACATGCAAGCAAGCCTTACTAATTTGGTGTATTTGTTGTTCAGCAAACCATTGTGCAAGTTGCTGCCATTGTTGAGATAAAGGCTCTTCCGCATCGGTGCCTAGTAATCTGGCTAATCGTCGCGCACAATCAGTTTTAAGCCATGGTAATCCATCTGAGCTGATATCTTGTATTGATGTGATTTCGAGCTTGTCTAGTAGGCGCCAGCAATCACCAGTAGTCGCAAATACCTCGGCGGCGAGACTTATTAGTTGGCCATTAAAAGGCGCCATATTTGTCAAAGCGATCAGTGGCGTTCGAATTGCTCCGGTATATAACAATTCTCGTGATAGTTGACGTTGATGGTCATCCAGTCCTTGAGTACATACCGTGTTATTTTTAATAGTAATAATGTCACAGGTAGTACTGCCAATATCTATAAACACACCATTTTCAATGAAGTTCGCCACAAAGTTTGCACTTGCTTGCCAATTTCTAGAGGCAACTTGATGCCAATGATTTCCAGCTTCAGTGATATTGAGCCAATTTCTATCACCAGCATAAACATGAATCTTGTCTGGCGAGATGTGATTTTTTAGACAAGCGAGAATTTCATTTACGCCTGCTTGACGGTTGGCAAAGATATCGACCAACTCGCCAGTCATGGTAATTGCAGCAATATCGTCGTGGTTGCCAAGTTGTTTTTGAGCCGCTTGAATGGCCAATTCGAGCTGTTCTATACCTTGCCAAAGAGGGCTGGAAATTTGGATGACGTCGAGGATTATGCCCTTATTGTCACAGCGTGCTACTTTCAGGTGGGCGCCACCAATATCCCAGCCTGTAATGTAAGGTAGTTGTGTGGTCATTATGAGGCAAGCCTTGTAGGTGTTTTTTCGTGCATATGTTTGATAAGCAAGTCTGTTGGATTGAAACTAAGTGTTGATTTTAAACCAATATAGGATGTGGTTAATCTAGGATTAATTTCTATTACGATAGGGCCCGATGATGTTAATACGAGGTCAATGCCAACAAAGCCCCATAAACCTGGAAGAGCTTTATAAATTTCATCGGCAATTTGCTGGGCATCACGCTGTGAGAGCTCGCTTGCTGAAATTGCATTCACATCACAGCCGCAAAAAATAAGTTGAGACTTTTGCTGTTTAATTTTCTGACGGTTAATGCTCAGTAAGTTCACCATGTTATCGGAAATGAATAGACTTAAACTGGCAGCCGAGCCTTTGATATAGGGCTGTACAATTAATGATAATAACTGGTCAGGCGACATTTTCTGTAGATAGTCATCAGCCTCATCCGTTGTTTGGAAAAGCATCGTATCCAAGCAGCCTGCACCATCTATCGGCTTAATGACGAAGCCATCAGCATTATCAACGCTATATTTTTGCCATTGGGTAACGGTTTGTGTTTTTACTGTTGCAATATCATGCGCTAATAAATGCTGCGAGCAACGTAATTTATCGGTGCTGATAAGCGTTGCTTTTTGCGATGAGCCAAGATAGGTTTTATCTCGGTCACTAATATCTTGTTGTATTTTTGTAAGTTGAGCGTCGGTCTCTGGTGCAATAACAAGTGTGTTATCGGCTTGTTGTATAGCTGCTTCCCATTGTTGGTCAAACTGTTCGGTGTTCTGTACCCAGAAAAGTTCACATGAGCTATGGTGAGGTAAGGAATCAATTTCAGCTAGACGTGAGTCTCGTAATATGAATAATTCGAGTTGTGGCTGCTCAGCTAAATCCTGCAGAATAGTCGTCAACATTGAGTCGCCTTCTTGAGCGAGGCTTTCAGGCAGATCCTGAGCCGCTAGGGCACCACTGGTAATATGTTCGTAAACGAATAGTTTCATTTGGATTTTATGAAGGAAGAACTGTGCAAATTATACCGGTCATTGATGTCATGGGGGGAATTGTTGTTTATGCGAGAGGAGGTGACCGTGCTCATTATCAACCCTTGGAATCAATATTAACGTCTTCCTGTGATCCATTTGAAGTGATTACGGATTTACGGGCATGGCATGATTTTAAAAAAATCTATATTGCAGACTTAGATGCGATCTGCGAGCACAATTTTGACTCTGAACTTTATAGCACGTTGCATGAGCGATTTCCTGATATTGAATTTTGGCTAGATGTCGGCATACGGACACGTAAAGACTGGCAGACAATTGCAAATATTGATGGAATACGAGTTGTTCTGGCTAGCGAGACTTTAGAAGATATCGGTTTAATGACCGAGCCATTAATACAAGAGCAGGGGATTTTATCGTTAGATTATCAACATGGCGATTTTTTAGGAAAATCAGAGCTTATTCAACGGGCTGAGAACTGGCCCAAAAATGTGATCGTGATGAATCTGGATTATGTAGGTTCTGGCTTGGGACCAGATTATTCTTTGTTAGCTAAGGTGAGAGAGTTAGCGGTAGATAGCAGGATAGTTGCGGCAGGAGGAGTTCGGAATGAGGAGGACTTGGCTAAATTAGCCAAACAAAACATAGATGCAACATTAGTTGCCAGCGCGTTGCACAAGGGCAAGATAAGCACTAAAGTGATTAGTGACTTTTGAAACAGGACACCGCCCTCTCAATGAGAGAGCGGTGTTTTGAGCAATCTACAGCTTAACTAGCTGCAAATGGATGTTCACTAGCTTTATATTGTGCTACAACGTCAGCCGCTTTTGGCTCACGAGCTACAGCACGTTGAATTGATTCTTTCGTTGCACGATAGTTCCAATCTTGGATCTTTTGGTCGCTATCAGCAGTTGGTGAAATAAATACACCAACACAAATGAAGCAATCATCAGCTTCTGCCATTGGGATAGTGCCATCTTCAACACATTCAGCAACAGCCATGGCAACACCACGTTGTGCTGGGCCGAACATTTGTACGGCTTGTTTCATGTTTTTGATAGTAACTTTATTGAACATTACTGTTGGTGGCTTAACCATAAGGTTAGGTGCAACAACGGCTAATAAGCCATTAACACCTGCTTTTTGGTCTGTCATCGTGCGGCAGAATGCATCTTCTGCAGCAGAGCCACGAGGGCCCATTAGCAAGTCAATGTGAGAGACATTATCTAAGTCACCATCTTCAATGACTAAAGATTCACCTACGAGTACGCGATCGATTACTGGCATGTTAGTTTTTCCTGTTCCAAAAAAATTGTTAAAAATACCCATTTACCCCCGCCTTATTATTTAAGGTGAGGTTATACGTGATAAAGGAACGTATGTCCTGCTCAGTACTATCCGCTAAAAAAAGCATCATGATACTGAAATTCTGTGTGAAGAAAGCTTAGATTGGAATGCGTATAACAGCAGCGTCGCTGCGGTCAAATCTGCGGTAGTTCCAGGATTAATTGCTTCCTTCTTTAATTCGTTATCCCAAGCAATGATATCGTTTTTTAAATGACTTAACCTATAGCTGTTGTTCATTTTTTTAACTAAGTCTTTAGCCTTTTTACTCACTGCGTTAGCATGTTCACGTGATTGCTTTCGGCAAATCAACGTGTCCGGAACACTTGATATAATCTTAAGATACGCTAAACCGGTAGCCCATTCAATACTTTCCTCACAATTAATCGCCGATGTCAAATTTGGCAAGCCAATATAGAAAATTTCATGGTAATTATTGAGATATTGTTTGGCGATGGTATCGTGCTCTTGAGCTAGTGCCATTGCCTGCTTTAAGCTTATAATCGGTGTGGTTTTTATGTCTTGTTTTTCAGCTTTTCCTAGCCCACCCGCATCCGCCAAACGGATGGCCTTATAACACGCTTTTGCATCATCAATAGTCAATGTATTTAAAACCCGAGTTAACGCTTCGGGTAATTGTTCGAATGTGCGACAGTTATGAATAGCTCGGCATAATGGTGCAAATAACAAAACGATGCCCAGATTGGTATTACAGTTAACAACAGTTCGGGTTGCCTGAATCGCTTGTAAAATTAACTCACCTACGGTCAAATTTGGATTGGCTAAGACGGGTGCAATAGCTTTTGCGCTGAGAAGGAAATCCTCAACCTGCATATTATGACCTCCACTAAAGCAATTCACATTGCCCGGCTTTGGTGCTGCTACTTCTTGTTCACATGCCCATTGAACACATTCTGCTATTTCTTGACTAGACAGCATGATCAGATTTTGACTGGTTTGTTGATACGGTGTTTATTCGACTGGCTAAGGCTTGAGCGAGATGGCCGGCCACATCAATATTAGTCGCTTGATAAAGGCCTTTCCAAGCTGGAACACTGTTTACTTCAAGCACGGTATAACTGCCATCACATGTTCTAATTAAATCCACGCCAGCATAGTCTGCTTGCACTGCTTGTGTTGCATCAATAGCAAGCTGTTCCATTTCTGGAGTGACCGTGGTTGGCAAACAACTGCCACCTTGAGCGAAGTTAGTTATCCAGTGCTGCGATTGTCTCGACATGGCGGCGCAAACTTGGCCATCGATCACTAATATTCGCCAATCTTGCCACTCACCTTGTTTAAATGGCTCTATATAGTGTTGCAAGTAAAAAGCATCGCCAACCGCGTCAATAGCCTTAAAATCAGCTAGGGAGGAAATTTTTTCTATGCCTTTTCCTTGGCAGCCAAACAAGGGCTTGATGACTAATGTTCGGCCTAGTGATAACTGTTGTTTAACAATTTTTGTTGCTTTGGTTTTGTTTTCACAGGCCCAAGTACGAGGTGTACTTAATTCGGCTAAATGTAAACGTAATGAGGTACGTGCTTTATCGACGGTATGCTCAATGGCACTGGCAGGGTTAAATACCGGTACATTAAGCTCCGTTAAGGTATGTAAGACATCCATACGCAGTGTGATCTGCTCAAGGCTACCGGGAGCAATACCTCGAACAATGGCAGCTACTGGTAGCTGATCTTCAAATCCGGGGATTGATAGACCGGATGGTTGATCTAGATCAATGGCGCAATCAGCAAGGTCAACACATAGTGCTTCAATGCTTAACTTAGCCAAGGCTGAGACGAGTTGCTCGCTATGCCAGCCGTGAGTGTCATTGAAGATAACGATACGAGGATATGTCATAGATAATAGAGTTCAGTAGCGGCCATCGCCGCTACTGAATGTTTATTTATAAACCAAATGAAAGTGTAAGTAGCTCTTGATTTAACTCACCAGCAGTGAAACTCTTACCCGTTGCTGCGTTAGTAACAATCACTTTTGCTGGGCTGAATAACATAGGATCAACTTTGAAGAAATCATATTCATATGATTTAAAGATTTCAGCAAAAGGACGACCATAATCAGATGACGTATTACTCGGCATTTTTTCTGCTAGTTCTTGTGCTTCTTCATCACTGCCATTAATAAACAGGTGAACCATGCCACCATAAAGAATACCGTCGTTAGTGCGGCCCATACCGGTCATAAAATCACCGCCAGGAGGTGCAACGGGGGCAACACCAAAGCCATCTATAATTTTTTCCATAGGGAAATGCAATGTATGTGCTTTGTGCATGGCTACTTCTAATACACGAATAGCAATTTGCATTACACCAGCTAGGCTTGATGTAGGAGTTAATATAAAGGTTAAATCTTCAGGTTTTATGCCACAGTTGCCAGCTACTTTTTCCGCCACTTCTACCGGTGGAAAACTATCAACTTCTAAGACGATGCACGTCGAACTAGCGCTGTCTTTATAGCCGAACTCTTTTAACACCTCTTCTCGACCCGCTAAGGCACGGCCAGGTCCTGAACCTAAGGCATAAAATTTACTGTCTTCACTTTTATGTGAAAGGCTCCAGCCAGCATATTGGCTACCAAGACAGCTTAATACTGGTGTTTTGGCATGTACATTTACTGACCAAGGCCAGTTATCAAAACCGCTATTGGTACCTAAAGTAACCGTGCCTAGGCCGCCCATGCAAATTTCACCAATAAGGCGACCGGCTTCTAAACCACCGGTGCAGTTAATACCCGCATCAACAATTCGAGTGCCATTGCTAAGCGTACTGATTTCAAGCTGAAGTGCTTGAGCATCGGCAATAAGACTGTCAACCAGTGGTTGGCATGCTGCGTTAACGCTAGTCCAGTCGGCGGAGATGTTACTACTCATGTAAGGAGACTTCCTGTGAATATTCAAATATTAAGTACAAAAGTATACGTGATGTAAAGCTGGTGTAATACCTGAATGTTTATCTTGTTTTTAGTTGAGATTTTTACGTTGATGCGATTCGTGTCAGTGCTGCCATTCGAGCATAATATTTTCTATGGCGGTGACTCGATGTTGCCGTATGGCTTCAGCTATCGCGGGGCCTTGTAAGCCTGCGTCAACAAAAGGTTTAGCGGTTACTTCCTGAGCAGCAGTAAAACAACGTTGAAAAGCAGGAATTTCGGGTACAGGAGTATTTTCATAACCAGTACGGCCCCTACAGTCTGCTTCACCTGCCAGTAAATATTGGGTAAATCGCGCTGGTCGACGAAAGGCATCTAAGGCTTCGATCACTTTTAATATAGTTTCAGCGCGCATTTCAAATAATAAATGGATGTGGGTATGGTATTCCGCTACTTTTAATGCGAGTGACTTGACCTCGTTGGGCACCCGTAATTGATCACATAACTTTTCCGTGAGAGATATACTTCGTTGTTCATGACCAATGTGTTTTGGCAGGATGTCTGAGGGTGTCGTTCCCTTGCCTAAATCATGGCAAAGCGCTGCAAATCGAACGGCAATATCGTCAGTCAAACGTGCGGCTTGATCGATAACCATCATGACATGGATGCCAGTATCAATTTCAGGGTGCCACTTGGCTACTTGTGGAACACCAAACAAGCGATCGACATCGGGAAATAGAGTTTTCAATGCCCCCACTTCTCGCAGCGTAGTAAAAAACAGGGAAGGTTGTTTACTCGCTAATGCTTTTTCTAACTCTTGCCACACACGTTCGGCGACTAAATGTTTGAGTTCATTTGCGGCGATCATTTTCTCAATTAAGATTTTGGTTTCATCAGCAATAGTAAAGCCAAAACGTGCTGCAAATCGGGCTATACGTAAAACACGAACAGGATCTTCAACAAATGCAGGCGAGACATGGCGGAGTATTTTATTTTTTAGATCTTGTTGCCCATCGAACGGATCGATTAACTGGCCATCTTCAGTTTGAGCAATGGCATTAATAGTGAGATCGCGACGACATAAATCTTGTTCCAAGGTTACATCGGGGGCTGCATGAACAACAAAACCTCGGTAGCCGGGCTCGGTTTTTCGCTCGGTGCGAGCTAGCGCATATTCCTCATGTGTTTGCGGATGCAAAAAAACGGGGAAATCCTTACCGACAGGCTGAAAGCCTTTAGATAATAATTCTTCCGGTGAGCTGCCAACAATGACCCAATCACGATCTTTGACCGGCAAACCTAATAATTGATCGCGAACACCGCCGCCGACGAGGTAGATTTCCATGGGCCTAGTTTAACTTAGAATTCGTGTCTCTAACTGCCCGATTCTAGGTTTAAGGTGTTTTAGCTTGAACTGCAGGCATACGAGTTGTTATCGGAGTAATTGTTTGTTTTCGTTGGTAATCAAATACAGCGGCATAGGCAAGAACATTACTTGTGTATTTTCTTGTTTCATTAAAGGGAATATTCTCTATCCAAATATCTGCAGCTAATTCTTGTTTAGGCAGCCAGTTTTTTACCCGATGTGGACCTGCGTTATATGAGGCTGTGGCCAATACAGGGTTGTTCTGGTTTTGGTCATACATTCGCTTTAAATATGCGCTGCCCAATTGAATATTTCTATCAGGATTTAACAACTCTTGAGTTTTCTTTAACGGACGGTTGATCAACTTAGCAATTAGTTTTCCAGTATTAGGCATGATTTGCATTAAACCCATGGCGCCGACATGGGATCGCGCTTGTGGATTAAATGCACTTTCTTGGCGGGCAATGCCGAATAACCATGAGGGATCGATGCCATTACTTTTCCCTGCTTTTAAAATGGCTGAGTCAAAGAGAATGGGGAAACGGAGATCTAAGGCATCCCAATAGCGAGCCTTACCCAGTACGGCAATGGTTTGATTATGCCAACCCCATCGATGCGTGAGTGTGGCGAGGAGTTGTAACTCACGCGGCGATAGACGTTGCTTTAATGCATAAACTTGACGGCGTGACTCAAGGCGTAGATTGAGCGCATAGAATTCACGTAGTCTTGCAATTGCCGGTCGTTGTGAAAAGGTGATTAATTCCGCTTGTTCAAATGGAATAGGATTGTGGTTCATTTGATAGGGCAGCTTAAGTCTGTCAGCGGCTAGGAATCCATAAAAGTCTCGCTCAGTGACTAAAGCTTGCAAGGTATCATTAGCCGTTTGTAATTGACCTAGAGCTGCTTGACTGCGGCCTAACCAATATTGCCAACGAGTGGATTTTTGTTCATCAATATTGAGACTAAGAATGGCTTGTAACGCTGCTTGCCAGTCTTGCTGCCATAAAGCTGATCGAACTCGCCATGGTTCAGCTGGAATGTCGGCAAAATATTCTAATGTTCGGTCTTCTCGATTTAAGGCGGCGCGGTTAGCAATGTATCGTTGAACATGAAGTTTGTCTTGTTCACTAAATTGATACGCAGGTTTTATGCGCTGCCATGTTTCAAATGCTTTATCAGTGGACTTTCTGGCCAACCTAGTAATGCCATGTTTTATAATTTCTCTGGAAATAGCAGTATCCTGGGATAGGCTAACTTTTGGTTTAGATGTCGACTTTGTTGGGAGTTGCTTTAATAAGGCGTTTGGATGGTGATGAATTTTTTGCCAACGAGTGATCCATGCCATGGCTTCATTGGAATTACTCATTTTTTTTGCTAAGTATTTGGCTAAACTGAACTGGTTTTCATTTAAAGCCAGTTGAATCCGTTGCCAGCGTAATTCATCGGTGAGTCGGCCCTGTTGTTGCCAAATTTTAAAGATGGGATCACAGGCTTTATCTTGTGACCGAGGCACTAACCAAAGTGGCGTGACTTCAGCTAGGGCTTGATTTTGGTTTCCTGTAGAGATGAGTGCCTGCAAGCGCAAGCATTGTCGCGCTACGGATTGAGGCTCCTGGTAATGAACTAAAAATTGTTGCCATTGTTTTTTTCTTGCCAGACTGTTTAGCCAACTATTTCTCAAACGAGCAGCAAAAAAAGTCCCCTGCTGGTCAAATAAAAATTGGGTGATGTCTTTTTCAGGGAGTCGATTTAAACGGTGACGTAGATATAAGTATTCTAGATAGGGTTTGAGGGGATAAGTATCTAGCTGGTTTAGGAGTGTTTTAAATCGAGTTACTTGATTGGTTTGTAGTGCTTTATGGGCCTGCTGGTAGAGTGCTCTTTGGTTTTGCAATTCTTTATTGTCAGCAGCAACGGCACTGCCTAACAAAGTGAGTGTTAATATAAAACTTAGAATGGTTTTAACAATGGCCATGGCGCTATCTTAAAGCAAATTCCAATGGAGTATTGAAGTTTAAGCCTGATCTTTTAGGCTCGCTTCTATGTTGTCCAAATGAGGGATAAACGCCACTTTATTTCCAATTTTAATTTGACAGTGTAGAAAGTTGGAATCATCGTTATCATGCGTTTGCTGTATTACACTTTCGTTAAGCATGATTAATTGTGGAGTGCCAAAACAAGGCAAGGCATAGAATTCAATTTCTGCTTCCGGGTTGATGCCGTTAAGTATGCATAACTTATTTGCATCAACGACCGTGCTGGTTTTATTCCCGACCATACCTTCAAGATCGATCACCGGCAACTCTTTATCACGCCAGTGATAGCGACCTAGCCAGTAATCCGGCATTAGTTCAGCGGACACAATCTTTGGCATGGGAATGACTTCAGCAATCGTTGGGTTAGGCAATAACAAAAAGTGATCTTGCAAAGGAATTAACATGCAGTGAATGAAATCAGAATCGTTAGCCATAAAGGTGTCCTAAAAATAGTACTGTGGGTCAGTTAAAGCTTGGCATCAGGATAATTATCACCGAGCAATTTTTGCATAGCGGCGACTAACTCTGATTCTTGGTAGGGTTTGCCCATATAAGTATTAACCCCTATTCCCATAGCACGATCACGATGTTTATTACCGGTTCGAGAAGTAATCATAATAATTGGCAGGTGTTTGAATTTGGCATCATTGCGTACGATAGATGCAAACTCAAAGCCGTCCATGCGAGGCATTTCAACATCTAACAGAATAATGTCAGGTTGTTGTTCATGCAGTTGTGCTAAAGCCTCAACGCCATCCCGTGCGGTCGAAACCTCAAATCCAAGCCGTTTTAATAGATTCCCCGATGCTTTACGGATAGTAATTGAATCATCAACAACCAGCGCAATGGGGGTACGCTCTTGGAGTTCAGCAAGTTCTAACGCAAGGTTATTCGCATCATCGATATTTCGGTGAGCTTCTTCATCGCTGTTGCTCTCGACCAAGGTCGGAATATCTAGAATAAAAATTACTTGGCCGTCACCTAGGATAGTTGCGCCAGTAATAGCTGAAATTTGACCCAATTGATTACCAACAGTTTTAATTACAATTTCACGGTTACTATTGATGGAGTCTATTAATAGCGCAATGCGTAGTTCGCCAGTACGGAATAATAATAATGGTAATTGTTGTGCTGGGTTCTCGGGCAAGTTGAAGGGTTGGCCTAGTAAATTGCATAGCGGCATGAAGTCATACTCTTCACCATTAAACTCATATTTAGGCGTTGGGCTCGCCAGTATAGATTTAATGTTTTCTACAGTTATTCGTTCACCGGAATATACATTGGCTAGCGGGATAGCATACTGCTGTTCGTGACTGCTCACCAATAAGGCTTGCAGTATGGATAAGGTCAACGGCAAGCGAATACTAAAAGTGGTGCCTTTTCCTGCTTCTGACTGAATACTGAGACGTCCTTTTAAACCACGAATTTCATTACTAACTACGTCCATACCAACACCGCGACCTGAGACTTGTGAGAGTTCATCGGCAGTGCTGAAGCCGGAGTTGAGGATGAATTGGATTAAATCCTCATCGGATGGGATATTGTCTGCTCGGATCAGCTCTCGCTCTAGTGCTTTCTGTTTGACCTTTTCTACATTAATGCCTTGGCCATCATCGCTTAGAGTAATTAAAATTTCGGAGCCTTCGCGTGCGAGCGTTAACGTTAAGGCGCCTGATTCTTCTTTGCCTAGTTCTTTGCGCTTTTCAGGTGACTCTAATCCATGTGCGATCGCATTACGTAAGATATGCTCAATGGGAGCAACAATACGGTCGAGTATGGTTCTATCAAGCTCTTGATCGTCACCATAGACAGTTAAAATGGATTTTTTATCGAGTTCAGTATTTGTTTGTCGTACGATTCGTTCCAGTCTAGGAGTAATGCCTTTGAATGGTAGCAGGCGTGTATTCATTAGACCTTGTTGTAAATCTGTATTGAGGCGAGATTGTTGTAACAAAATTGTATCTGTTTCACGCACCAGTCCTTCTACGGTCTGGCTAATATCGATGAGATCACTAACGCTCTCCGTCAAGCCACGAGATAATTGTTGAATCATTGAGAACCTATCAAGTTCTAAAGGATCAAACTCCGACTTGTTATCCTGAGATTCATCTTCATAACGGAATAGAATTTGGGTTTCAGTTTCTATTTCAAGTTTTCTAAATTGTTCATGCAAACGTGAAACCGTCTCATCCATTTCCTTTAACTGTTGATGTATAGCTGTATTTTGCTGACTTAAACGGTCACGAGAAATGCTCACTTCACCAGCAAAATTAGTCAAGTAGTCTAATAAATCGGCTCGAACTCTAATTTGATCAACATGTGCCGGAGTAGGTGTTGGCGAAGTTGGAATTGTGACTTTCGGAGGCGTCAGTTTTGCATGAGTTGTAACCGCTGGTTCTGTAGGCAAACTTATATCTTCAATAGCTTCTTCTATTGGAGGTTCATCACCTGATACGCGCGCTATTTCGGCGGCTAAGTCATAGGCAAAGGCAAGTTTCGATTGTGCCGCTAGCAACTCTTGCAGTTCTGCTAAGCGATCTTGGCATCGTTGTAATAGGTCAAAAAATTGATGGTCAGCAGGATGTTTATTATTACTGACGGCTAATACCAAAGATTCAGTCTGGTGGGTCAGTTCTGAAATAGGGTCGATACCTGTTAAGCGAGAGCCACCTTTAATGGTGTGTAAGTCTCGTTGTAATTGTTGCAAAGCATCTTGGTTTTGATGGTTTTCTTGCCATTGCTTTATTGCCGCACCACTGGACTCAAGTAATTCGGCGCATTCTTCGGTAAACGCTTCGAGTAGCTCAGCATCAATGTCTGGAATGTCAAAATAACGGGTATCGCTTACAGTTTCTTTTACTGAATCCTCAGTTATTTCTGCAATGTCACGAACACTGAAATCGCTTTCTGCAGCTTCAATATTTACATCTTCAGTAAGTTCTTGGCTGATAAAGGATTCAACGTTTGTTTTAAACTCAGTAAGGTCAGGGGATACTTTATTTTGAATCAAATTTTCAATATGGTTATTAAGTTCTTCATAACCTTGATCTAATAGATCGAATAAGGATGAGGTATCGGGCTTAGGAATCAATATCAAGTTATCCAGCAATTGATATAGCTCGGCAATAGAAAACAGGTTAATTTGTTCTGCATTATCGCTAAGTTTCGTTAGTGTTTTATGTACAGACTCCCGGTATTCAATATTCTCTGGCGCCCGATGTAACTGGCCGAGGTTTTTAGTGTACTTATCTAATAGCTCATCGGTTTCTTCTAAGAAGACAACTAAATACTCAGGATCGATCAGTGTTTGAGTTTTTGTTGTTTTTGCCGACTCCGCGGTGAGTAAATAAATATTATCAGCCAGAATACGGATGTCAGGTTCATCGGCATTACCGGTTTTAGTGCATTCTAAAACAGCATCAAGACCATCAACGATGTCATTTAATAAGACTAATTGCTTAGCGGACAGATGCACATTATGTTGATATAAGTTTTGTAATGCTTGATCTAACTGGCTAGCAATAAGAGCGACAGGGGTGACCTGAGCAATGTTTGCACACCCTTTTAGCGAGTGAGAGGCACGTAACATTTCGTTATTGACGCTTTGTGTCTCAGTTAAATGCTTAGTGGCCTGTTGGAGCGCATCAACGTGTTGGGTCGCTTCATTGTTAAATATTGCTTGTAAGGTATCTTGTTCAGCTAAATCATCTTCGACTTCAAGCGGCTCATCAACTTCGAGCGATCCTGCGACTTCAAGTGGTTCATCAACTTCAAGCGGTTCTTCGACTTCAAGCGGCTCATCGACTTCAAGCGGCTCATCAACTTCGAGCGGCTCATCAACTTCGAGCGATCCTGCGACTTCAAGTGGTTCATCAACTTCAAGCGGTTCTTCGACTTCAAGCGGCTCATCAACTTCGAGCGGCTCATCAACTTCGAGCGATCCTGCGACTTCAAGTGGTTCATCAACTTCAAGCGGTTCTGCGACTTCAAGCGGCTCATCAACTTCGAGCGATTCTGCGACTTCAAGTGGTTCTTCGACTTCAAGCGAGTCACCGACTTCGAGTGGTTCATCAACTTCAAGTGGTTCTTCGACTTCAAGCGAGTCACCGACTTCAAGCGGCTCATCAACTTCGAGCGATTCTGCGACTTCAAGTGGTTCTTCGACTTCAAGCGAGTCACCGACTTCGAGTGGTTCATCAACTTCAAGCGGTTCTTCGACTTCAAGTGGTTCATCTACGTCGAGCGGTTCATCTACGTCGAGCGGTTCATCGACTTCAAGCGAGTCACCGACTTCGAGTGGTTCATCAACTTCGAGTGGTTCTTCGACTTCAAGCGGCTCATCAACTTCGAGCGATTCTTCGACTTCAAGCGGTTCATCAACTTCGAGCGATTCTTCGACTTCAAGTGGTTCTTCGATTTCAAGTGGTTCTTCGACTTCGAGTGGTTCATCGACTTCAAGTGGTTCATCGACTTCAAGTGGTTCATCGACTTCAAGTGGTTCATCGACTTCAAGTGATTCTTCGACTGCTGAGGGTTCGGCTATATCCTCGTTTTCCAATAAGTTGTTAGCTCGAGCTATTAACGCTTCTACTTGATCGGTGCTGTTCAGATCGCCATGACTAAATCGTGATAATAAGTCTGGCATAAACTCAAAGGCATCAGCAACGACTTGTTCAATCGACGTTGATGTGGCTAGGTTATCATCCAGTACACGACTTAACAGATGCTCTGTAGCCCATGCTAGCTCACCAATGACCTGTGCACCAGCCATGCGTCCACTGCCTTTTAATGTATGAAAATGGCGGCGTATGGTTGCTAAACTATCTAGATCTTGTTGCTCGCGCCATTGGGGAATAAGTCTGGTAAGTTCTACGGATACTTCATCTACTTCTTCGAGGAAGATCTCGGCGATTTCGGGATCGATGCCTTCAGCAAAGTGCAATACTTGTTCGGCTTCTAATTCAGGCTCTAATTCAGGCTCTAATTTAGGCTCTAATTTAGGCTCTAATTTAGGCTCTAATTTAGGCTCTAATTTAGGCTCGGGAGACCCTGTGGCTGTGGAAATAGTTCCAATTTCTGCCAAGGTTTCTGGCAATTCTTGGCTTGATTCAGTGGTCGCATTGCCATTGATAATATGCTCAAAGTCGGCAAGTTTAGTATTAGCAGTATCTAAAAATTGATTCAGCGGTTGCCCATGCTGCTGAATACCTTCCATATATAAATCGCAGGCGGCGATGATTTCAGCAAAAAGATCGAGTTTAGTGGGGCTCAGCTCGTCATTATTGGCAACACAGTGTTGCATTTGTTGTGCAGTTTTTTCTAATGTCTCCGCCGCATCCGTAAGCGTTAACATCGATAAACTGCCGGCAATCAATTCTAATTGGCTTGCGGCTTCACCTAACAGGTGATTATCGGTGTTCGTTGATTCAGCTTGGGTGGCTAGCGCTTCTTTGATGTTACTAAGCTCTAATAAGCATTCATTGATTACCGTGGCTTGCAATTGTTTGTGTTCTGGTGAGCTAACATTAGCGGAATCAGGCTGTAATAAGGATTCCACTTGAAGAATGCTGTCCGCTAAGGCCATTAAATGTTGTTCATTCGGCAATTGTTCCGCAGCAATTAACGCATTCAGTTCATCAACTTGAGTTTGCAACAGATGACTGGCTGGATATTCAGTTAACATTTGTAAGGTATCAACCATGGTTGTTAACTGCTGAGTAGTCTGTGCGATCATCTCGGCGGAGATTTCTGCCCCAAGGTCATATTGGCTAATTTGTTCTTTGATATTTTGCAACTGCTCGAGCACGGCAGACTGAGCATCGTTGAGAGCATTATTACTCATGCCATAAATTTTCTGGCGATGATCAAAGAAGTTCAGTTTAAAGACTGACTTAAGTTGGGATACATGCTCCCCAGCACTATTTGAACGAGCGATGAGTAACAGCAGGTTACGCTCTAACTCACTCGGAAATAAGGCAATTAGCTGTTGCTCTCCATCACCAGTTAATATTTTTATTGGTTGATTCAGTTTGCCTAAATTTAATTTTACTTCAGGTGAAATTTGTAGGCCTTGCTCTAACAAAGCTTCGATAACCCCTTCGGCTGCCCACCAAAAAATGGTGCTACGCTCTTGCTGACAGATTAGTCTTAAATAGCGAATGATACTGCGCATTTTTCGAAGACTCTGTTCATCTTCGTTACGTAGCCATTGTAAAAGTGATAGTTGAAATGCATGACCTATTTTATCGTTGCTAATGCCGATATTTGGAATGATTTGCTGAGGATCAGGCGTAATATTTTCTGGCAGTGAAGTCGCTAGTTTTGGTTTAAATAAACTAATGGCTTCGAGCTTATTTTCATCTCGAGCTGCACGCAGTTGATTAACGGTTTCCAGTAACGAGAGAGGATGATCTTGAATGGCACCACTTAATAGTTGTAAGTAATTAGGCAATAACAATAAGGCATGGACCAGCACTTCCTGTGCTTGTTCAATATCGTCACATTTATTGTTGTGCAAAGCCTCGGCCAAGGCGAGCATTTCTGAAGTCAGAAACGTTGCACCATTCAAATTTAAAATGTCGATGGTGCCATTTATTTGATGTAACTGCGAAATACAGTTTCTTAATGCATCTTTATCTTCTGGGGAATCGATAAAAACATTTAGGGCTTGCAGGGCAATCTCTAGTGACTGTTGGAGCTCACTCTGTACTAACATCAGGGCGTTATAGTTGTTTTGTTTAGTCTGTGCCATCCGGTGCTACTCCAACTATGCTTTTTAGTTATGGCAACTTGAAGCCAGAAACAGATTTACGTAGCTCATTCGTCAGCTCCATTAAGCGACCAATGGATGCAGCACTATCATTGGTTCCTGTTGATGTCTGCATCGTTATTTCTTGAATTACATTCATACTATCAGATGTACTCACCGCAGCAGTAGCCTGTTGTTTAGCATTATCAGAGATATTGTTGATTAGCTCAGCTAATTGATGGGAGACGGTTTCAATTTGTGCGAGTGAGGTACCAGCATCTTGAGATAATTTAGCCCCTGAAACCACTTCGATAGTACTTTGTTCCATAGAACTTACGGCTTCGCTAGTATCACTTTGTATCGTTTTAACTAAGGCATCAATTTGTTTGGTTGCATTACTGGAACGTTCAGCTAGGCGTTGCACTTCATCGGCCACCACTGCGAAGCCTCGACCTGCTTCACCCGCCATCGTTGCTTGAATCGCGGCATTAAGTGACAGAATATTGGTTTGTTCGGCAATGTCATTAATCAATTCAACGATTTCACCAATTTGCTGTGAACTCTCACCCAAACGTTTGATGCGCTTCGACGTCTCTTGTATTTGCTCACGAATGTTATCCATGCCGTTAATGGATTTTTTCACTGCCGCATTGCCTTGAACGGCCAAAGCTACTGATTGTTGCGCAACATCTGAAGATTGACTGGCGTTTTCTGATACGAGTTCGATAGAGGCTGCCATTTGGGTAATGGCAGATGTCACTTCGGTAATTTGTTGTGACTGATGATCACTTGCGTCGGTCAGGTGAAGTGCGGTTGCTTGCGTTTCTTGGGCGGCGGACGCAACTTGTAAGGTGGTGGAGTTGATTTGCTCGACTAAGTTGCGCAAAGCATCAATGGTGTAGTTAACAGAGTCGGCGATGGCACCGGTGATGTCTTCAGTAACCGTGGCCGAGACCGTGAGGTCACCATCCGCTAGGTCTCCCATTTCATCTAATAAACGTAAAATCGCATCTTGATTATGACGATTTTGTATTTCCATATTATCAAGGGAGGATTTTAATGTTTTTACTGGGGAATAACATAAGCGTATCGCCATAAGAATAGCAATGATTGAACTCGCTGCTGTGATGGCTGTGACAGCCTGAATATTATCGAGATACTGTTGATAACCTCCGCCGGCAATCAACGACAAGCTGATTAAGGTAATACTGATAAATAGTAGAGTGATTATCAAAGTGACTAGGTTGTCTTTTGCAACCAAGGATGATAAAAAAAGTTTGCTTGGTGAGTTCATAGAGCCTGTCCTGATATGAAATGATTAAGCAGCAGCATTTAAAAACCGTGGGTCTTCGGCAAGTTTTTGGAAACTAAATACATCCCAGTGTGTATCTTGTTGAAATACACTGCCTTTTAAATAGCTGGCGATATTTACATGTTTGTTAGCGTCCAACGCTTCTGGTTCACGTTGGAAATGTTTAAGTCCGAAAACTTCATCCACTAATAATCCTGAATAAAGTTCAGGATGATTGATGACCATAATGCGACTACGCTTGTTAGTCTTGGTCTGCTTTCCTAAGAGAAAATGTTTTAGATCAAATAAGGGCAGCAGTTCTCCCCGTATATTGGCAATGCCATAAACCCATGATTCTGCTTTAGGTACGGGAGTATGCTGTTCAGGAACAGGGAAAACTTCGCGTGAGTCGCTAAGCGGAATTAGAAAGTGATGTTCGCCCACTCGAAAGCCTATAGCTGTCCATGCTGAGTGCAAATCATCTTGTTGACTCAATCCCGCTGCTTGTTGCTGACTACGGCGTTCAATGTCTTTAAGTAAGGCAATGATCTCAGAAGGGGAACTGATTTGAGCCATACTCTAAAACCCTAATTGATGATTGATTTCAGTGATTAATTGGCTTTCACTGACTGGCTTGCTGAGATAGCCTTTGGCGCCTTGTCGTAATCCCCATAAGCGATCAGTTTCCTGATTTTTAGACGATACGATGACGATAGGAATCGCACTGGTTGCAGGATCTTTGCTCAACCGACGAGTTGCCTGAAAACCGTTTAGTTTCGGCATCACGACGTCCATAAGGATTAATCCAGGATGTTTGTTGTTTGCAAGCTCCATCGCTTGTTCGCCATCCTCTGCAATGATGACTTGGTGACCGTTCTTCTCCAGTATTTTTTTTATTACATAGACTTCGGTTGGAGAATCATCGGCTATAAGAATAAGCGCCATGGGGTGTTATTCATCCTTGGTTTGGTTTAATAAATGTGTGCGGATTGCCCCTAATAAGTCTTCGCGGGTGAAGGGCTTAGTTAAATATTGTTCTGCACCGACCGCGCGACCTTTAGCACGGTCAAATAAACCGTCCTTACTTGAGAGCATCACGATGGGTGTGCTGCTAAATTTTGGATTGTTTTTAACTAATGCACAGGTTTGATATCCATCAAGACGAGGCATCATGATGTCGATAAATAGGATGTCAGGGCGTTGCGTACTGATGATCGGTAAAGCCTCAAAACCATTATCGGCGGTGAGGACATTGCAACCTGCTTTAGTCAGCAGTGTTTCAGCAGTTCGACGAATTGTCTTACTGTCATCGATCACCATAACTTTTAGGCCAGAAAATTCGGTTTGATTTTCACTCACAATTCAACTGTGCCTTATATGTTGTCATTGTTTCTAACTAATATAACACTATTTGTTATTGAGCTTATACACTGCTGATAAAACATCATTCGAGACTATGCCGAGAAATAAAAAAGATCAGTATGAATGATAATAAAAAAGTAAACTGTTGCTTACATCACAGTAACTAAGTCTTAACTGATTTTTTGATAATTAAATAGCGAGTCTGAGCCCATGATATCAAGAGTTCCACATTTAACGACGGCGTTAAAAGGGCCGTTGCTACAATTAGAAAATGACTTGTTGACGAACAAAACACAGGTTGAAACATGGTTACGAGAGCAATGGCTGCAAACCCCAGCCCCTTTTTATGCTTCAGTCGACTTACGTAATGCTGGATTTAAGGTCGCGCCAGTTGATACTAATTTATTTCCCGCAGGTTTTAATAACCTCAATCCTGCCTTTATGCCTTTGTGCATTCAGGCGGTTCAAGCAGCTGTAGAACGAGCCTGTCCTCGTGCACGACGAGTATTAATTATTGCAGAACAACATACACGCAATCTTTTTTATCTAGAAAGTTTGGAAACCTTACGCGATATTTTTGAAAAAGCAGGTATGGAAGCGAGGATAGCAAGTCTTCGAGATGATATTGATGCGCCATTGGCGATCGAATTACCGTCGGGTAAGACCTGTTTATTAGAACCGTTAGAAAGACAAGGTAACCGTGTTGGATTAGGCGATTTTTCTCCATGCCTAGTATTATTGAATAATGATTTATCTGCCGGACGACCTGAAATATTAGAAGGTCTAGAGCAGCAAGTTATTCCCCCATTATCCGCGGGCTGGTCTACACGTAAGAAGTCAGATCATTTTATTCACTATCATCAAGTTGCACAAGAATTTGCTAAGCAAATTGATATCGACCCATGGTTGGTTTCACCCTTATCCTTACAGTGCGGGGAAGTTGATTTTAAGGATCGTTCTGGCAGTGAGTGTTTGGCCAAAAATGTCGAAGCCATGTTGACTTCAATTCAACAGAAATATGATGAATATGGCATAGAACATGAACCCTTTGTGGTGGTCAAATCAGACTCAGGTACTTATGGCATGGGAATTATGACGGTGAAAAGTCCCGAAGAAGTGCTCAGCTTAAACCGCAAACAGCGTAATAAAATGGCTTCAGCCAAAGAAGGGTTGGTCGTGGAAAATGTGCTTGTGCAAGAGGGCGTATACACCTTTGAAACGATAGGTGAAGAACAGGCAGTGGCTGAGCCAGTCATTTATATGATGGATCATTTTGTCGTGGGTGGATTTTATCGTGTCCATACTGGACGAGGTGTTAATGAAAACTTGAATGCGCCGGGCATGCATTTTGAGCCACTGGCGTTTGCTCAGCCGTGTAATACGCCAGAGAAAGACGAAACACCGGATTCAGAACCTAACCGCTTCTATGCCTACGGTGTGATTGCCCGGTTAGCATTATTGGCGGCAGCAAGAGAGCTTGCGGATTAGTTCATCCGCTCACTGAGATAGGCAATCGTCATCGTCTGGTTATGTAACTGACTATGACTGTCACCTTCGCCGGAGCAGATTTCGCCATTGGAATAAAAACCGGTAATGCCGGTTTGCATGCCGAGGATACGATGTACAGCAAAGACTTCCTCTGACACTTGGTCTTCCATCACTAGCTTGCGGCCGACACAGCTGACACAGATAGCAAGTGCTTTTTCGTTGATATTGACGCCTTTGTCTAAAATTTGTTGAGCGGCATTGCTGGCACCGTTAATCAAATTTTGATGTGTTGACTTAAGTAAGCGTACGGTTGAGCCCTTACTTATATTTCCGGCAAAGGTTAGACTATTATCGGCATCATTTGCAGCTAATAAGGTTCGAATAACCGAGAT
The DNA here is from genome assembly GCA_002163085.1 of Methylophaga sp. 42_25_T18. Lineage (GTDB taxonomy): Bacteria > Pseudomonadota > Gammaproteobacteria > Nitrosococcales > Methylophagaceae > 41-12-T18. The sequence goes on from MAAJ01000001.1 coordinate 516,328, forward strand.
GTTTTTATCTTCGGTAATCACCGCCAAAGGAAAGTTAAGTCCTGACGCAGGTAGGGCATTGGCATAATAACCGATGTACATTTTATACAAAGGCAAGGCCGGCTTGTGATCGAGTTCAAATACGATATTTTTATTTGCGCTGGTGATTTTCCGCGGAGGGCCATATGCTTGCCAGCCACCTAATGCTCCACTGGTCACAACAGCTGACTTGCCGTAAATACCTACAGCAATAACAATTCGATCATGAATTTTGTCATTATTAAGTAATAAGGTTTTGGTAAAGGTTGCATTATCACTGGCTAAACCACCGGTAATGGGGACATTTGGCAAAACATTCTGCATGCCTTCAACTAATTCACTGCCATTAACATTGAGGCCATCACTTAAGACAAATACACCTTGAAGATCGTCTTGCTCTAATTCTTTGGCAATTTGGCTGCCTAAGTCATGAGATTGCGCCATGTTGTTGATAGGCTTAACAACAAATTTCAGCGTGCTACGCTCCCATTTCATGGCCGTGATGTGCACACTGTCATCATAGACGCCACCATCGGTAATTTCACCCGACGTAGTGCAGCCAACGATGCGTGCTTGGGGATAACGTTTTTTGAGTAACTTACCAAAATTTCGGTCATTAAAACGCTTAACTGAAGCGAATACCAACACCCAGTTAGCATCAGGTAATGGTGATTGTGATGGCAGTTTAGTCAGGGCCATTTTGGCGGTAAGGTGTTCTTGTTCAAACTTCATTGTGTGATCGAGCTAAACATCCAAGCTAAAGCCTGTGAGCCCATTTCCTTTTAAGTAACTTGTGACAGCAACACGCGGATATTAACAGAGTTATTTGCAGGTAATTAGGGTGAGTAGAAAGAATTGTGATCGGCTTCTCGAATTTAGTTATGAACCTAAAAACTGCCGAATTAATCACAAAATTCGACCATCACTAATTAATGCCTTGTATTGGTGCGCTTCATGATCAGCGAATTTCATGATGTTAACTAGCTGATTAGCAGACTTATTTTGGTTTGATAAATTTGTTTTTTTGTGTTCTATTGGCTCTCGAGAGAAGGGGACGCTCTCAATTGATAGTTTGCTTCATGCTGACAGGAACAAAGATTATCTGCGGTGTACGGGGAACTAAAATGATTCACTTTACTAAATATATATAGAGAGAGAAATTATGTCAGGATTAGTTGCGTTAGCATTAAGTATTGGTGGTTTAGGTGGTGTAGCGACATGGCTTGCACTTAGCCCATTAGCGGGAATGGTTACAATCTGGGCGATTTTTATAGCTTGGGGTTCTTTTTTCCATAATGGAGCGGATACAGCTGCATTAAAAAATAATATTGTATGCGGTATTTTTGGTTCAATAATGGCCGGTATTGCCTTTGCTTTGATCACTAACGTAGGTTTAGGTTCGTTACCTGTGACAGCAGCTGTATGGGTGGGTGTTGCAGTATTTGTACTTGTTTTTGCTTCACAAGTTCCAGCATTATCTGTTATTCCTACAGCGGTTTACGGATTTGCGGCCACAGCTGCTTATGCTATTCATGCTGAGCCAGGCTTAGCTGCTACAGCTAAGACCTTAGCATTAGATTTCAGCAACCCTGTCATTGTGATTTCATTATCATTGATTGTCGGCTCTGTATTTGGCCTGTTATCAGGTAAATTATCTGGAATGCTGACCAGCGGCGAATAAGTACCAAAAAAGTTACAAAAAAAAGGGCTGTGCTTTTAGAAGCGCAGCCCTTTTTTATAGATAAAGGAAAGACAGTTTAGCCAGCAAGTTTCGCTTTTAATATTTCATTAACTTGAGCTGGGTTAGCTTTACCTTTTGAGGCTTTCATTACTTGGCCAACAAAGAAACCAAATAACTGTTCCTTACCGCCACGATATTGCTCTAACTGTCCTGGGTTATTGGCAATGACTTCATCAATCATCGCTTCAATAGCACCACTGTCAGTAACTTGTTTTAGGCCTTTAGCTTCGATGATGCTATCGGCATCGACACCCTCTTTATCCCATAAGGCTTCAAAGATTTGTTTGGCTATTTTTCCTGAAATTGTATTATCAGTAATGCGTAGCAATAAACCACCTAATTGTTGAGCACTAATTGGTGAGTTAGCAATGTCTAATCCTGCTTTATTAAGTGCGCCGAGTAATTGGGTAATGATCCAGTTTGCACATTGTTTTGGTTCTTTATTGTCTGAAGCTTCCAGAACGGCTTCAAAATAATTCGCTAACTCACGGCTGCTTGTTAATACGGATGCATCGTAAAGCGATAAGCTCATGTCAGCGACAAAGCGATCACGTTTTGCATTAGGAAGCTCTGGTAAGCTGGCACGCATTTCCTCAATCAATTCTGGCTCTAATACTACGGGTAGCAAGTCAGGATCAGGGAAGTAGCGGTAATCATTCGCTTCCTCTTTACTACGCATTGAGCGAGTTTCATTTTTATCAGCATCGTATAAACGTGTTTCTTGAACAACGCGACCACCATCTTCAATTAACTCAATTTGGCGCTCAATTTCGATGTTAATGGCGCGTTCCACATTACGGAATGAGTTAATGTTTTTTATCTCTGCACGAGTGCCGAGTTCTTTTTGGCCTTTTGGACGAACTGAAACATTAGAATCACAGCGGAATGAACCTTCTTGCATATTGCCATCGCAAATTTCAAGATACTGCACTAATGAATGAATTTTCTTCATATAGGCAACAGCTTCTTTGGCACTGCTTAGATCCGGTTCAGATACGATTTCTAATAAGGGTGTACCTGCACGGTTTAAATCAACACCTGTTTGGCCTTGGAAGTTACCATGCATTGATTTACCTGCATCTTCTTCTAAGTGCGCGCGTGTAACGCCAATGATTTTCTCACTACCATCTTCTAACTCAATAGCTAACTCACCTTTACCGACAATAGGTAAATCTAGTTGGCTGATTTGGTAACCTTTCGGTAAATCAGGGTAGAAGTAGTTTTTGCGAGCAAATATTGATGGGTTTGATAATTCAGCATCAATGGCTAAACCAAACTTAACAGCCATTTTAACGGCTTCTATATTAAGTACTGGCAACACACCCGGCAAGCCTAAATCAACAGCACAAGCTTGTGTGTTTGGCTCAGCGCCATAGGTGGTAGGTGCGCCAGAAAAGATTTTAGTTTTAGTAGCAAGTTGGGCGTGAATTTCTAACCCAATAACAACTTCCCATTCCATATTGATGGCCCGATCTGAATATTTAAACGACGAATTGTACCAACTTATTATCGAAGGCTGATAATTTTCCAGCCTTGCTCTGCTGCTGCGGCTTGCAGTTTGGCATCTGCATCTACAGCCACAGGGTAATCAACTAAGTCTAATAGCGGAATATCATTGTGCGAATCACTATAAAAATAACTGCCCTCTAGATCGAGATGATGCCCTTCTAGCCATTGATGTAAGCGCGTGACTTTACCTGCTTGATAAGAGGGCGTGCCGGCAACTTGTCCTGTGTAGATACCATCGATCATTTCAGCTTCAGTCGCAATTAGATTAGGAATGCCCAATTTGTCAGCGATAGGCGCTGTAATAAAACTATTGGTTGCGGTGATGATTAAGGTTTCATCGCCTTGCTGTTTATGGCTGGCAATTAATTCACGACCTGCCTGCAAAATAATAGGATCGATTTTTTCTTGTAGATATTGTTCACGCCATTGATATAAATTTTCGAGTGAATTGTCGGCCAATGGTTTTAGCTGAAATGCCAAAAACTCAAAAATATCCATGGTGCCAGCAAGATATTGATCATAAAAATCCTGATTTTTTTGCTGAAAGGCGGCACCGTCGACAATATTATTTTCAACTAGAAATTCACCCCATAAGTAGTCGCTATCACCGCCAAGTAAGGTATTGTCGAGATCAAAAATTGCTAAGGCCATGTGATTAATTTCATATTTATTTAAGTAAAGAGCGAATATTGTAAGCCAAAAGGCATTGCATACTGCTAGCGCTTTAATTAATCTAGTAGCAATTAAAAATTATGACGTTGATAAATAGAAGTTATTAACGAGAGATAACAGGGTTGTGATTGATAAAGATGGCTTTAGGCCAAATGTGGGGATTATTCTCTGCAATGACCAAAACCAGGTTTTGTGGGCGCAGCGTGCGCAACATGATTCCTGGCAGTTTCCGCAAGGTGGGATTAAACCGGATGAAACTGCCGAGCAAGCGGTATTTCGCGAGTTAATGGAAGAGGTGGGTCTAGGCCCCGAACATGTTGAAATTTTGGGCACAACGCGCGGCTGGTTACGTTACCGCTTACCAAAACGATATTTACGTTATGGCAATAAACCACTGTGCATTGGTCAGAAGCAACGTTGGTTTTTGTTGCGGTTTATTGGCAATGAAGCAGATGTACAACTTGATACCTATGAAAAACCTGAGTTTGATGATTGGTGTTGGGTGGATTATTGGAAGCCAGTTGAAGATATCGTATTTTTCAAACGCCGCGTTTATGAAAGGGCGCTGCATGAACTAGCGCCGTTACTTTTTCCTGAATATAAGAAACGCGTTGAGAAGCAGAGAAAGAATTAACGTAATTCCTTGCTGAATACTTTAGCATTACGCTGGTAGTTATAGAAATCTTGCTTTGCTACCGGCAAGTCAGCAATTTCAGCTTGTTCAAATCCATGTTCGATAAACCAGTGTGCGGTTTGCGTGGTGAGCACACATAAAGATGACAAACCTGCTGCCACGGATTGTTGCTCGATAACGGATAATAATTTTTTACCTCTACCTAGATCTTGATAACCTTTGGACACAGCTAGGCACGCTAACTCACCAATTTTGTTTTCTGGGTAGGGGTATAAAGCGGCACAAGCCACCACCGTGCCGTCACGTTCCATCACGGTAAAATGATCGACTTCCGTTTCTAAATGGTCACGTGAACGTTTGACCAATACACCATTGGCTTCTAACGGTTGAATTAACTCAAGTATGCCGCCCACATCTTCAATCGTAGCTTGGCGGATGGTTTCAAATAGTTCGGGCGTGATTAAGGTGCCAGCACCATCACGACTAAATAATTCCTGTAACAAAGCACCATCTTGATCGCGATCTAATAAATGCACACGTTTAACGCCAGCTTTGCAGGCCTCGACGGCCGCTGCCAATGTAGGGTGTTGGTCTTTAGTATTTTCAGCTTGTTCAACCGTCATTTCACGGTCTAAGTCATCACTGTTATCGCCAATAAAAATAAGTTTGTCGGCGGCTAAGTCTTTAGCAACATTGGTAGCAATGGCTTCATAAGATAAGTTGAAAAATTCGCCCGTGGGTGAAAATCCCATCGGTGGTAATAACACTACATTACCTAATGTAAGTTGATCATTAATCCCTTGGGTATCAACACGACGTACTTCGCCAGTATGACCAAAATCAATGCCATCTTTAATGCCAACAGGGCGGGCAGTGACTAAATTACCGCTAGTGCAACGAACCTGTGCATGGGCCATTGGGGTATGAGGTAAACCAAACGAAAGCTTGGCTTCAATATCTAGACGTAATTTCCCAATCACTGAACGAGCAATTTTTAAACTGCTTTCATCAGTAATTCGAAGACCATCATGATAGCTAATGCCGACCTTATGAATGTTGGATTGCACATCGATCTGTTTTCTAGCGCCAAACACCAACACTAACTTAATGCCTAAGCTATTTAATAAGGCAAAGTCATGGACTAGGCTATCAAAGCCCTTAGTTGCGATTGTTTCCCCATCAAACGCGATCACAAAGGTTGCGCCACGATGCGCGTGAATATAAGGCGCAGCGGTGCGAAACCAGCTTGTGGTGGTTGCGATATTGTTGGAATTAGACGTTTGCATGGCGCAATTTTACCTTTAGCAATGAGAAATAGGAAACGGCAACAGATTCTAATCTCAGCAAGCTTGCAAAGTTGCGTGTAAAATTTGTTAGATTAACGTGCACAAAAATAAAATTTATGTGCAGAACAAAGACATTAGTTTGGAGATTAACCATGCCTGTATATCGCTCAAAAACTACCACAGCTGGCCGTAATATGGCGGGCGCTCGTGCCTTATGGCGAGCAACAGGTATGACCGATGATGATTTTAATAAACCGATTATCGCCGTATCGAACTCATTTACCCAGTTTGTACCGGGACATGTGCATTTAAAAGATATGGGCCAACTGGTTGCGCGCGAAATTGAAAAAGCGGGCGGTGTAGCAAAAGAATTTAATACCATCGCGGTCGATGACGGTATTGCGATGGGCCATGACGGTATGCTTTATTCGCTACCTTCACGTGATCTCATTGCGGACTCAGTGGAATACATGGTCAATGCTCACTGTGCTGATGCCATAGTGTGTATTTCAAACTGTGACAAAATCACACCGGGCATGTTGATGGCCGCGATGCGCCTTAACATTCCAGTGATCTTTGTTTCCGGTGGCCCGATGGAAGCGGGTAAAACAAAATTAGCGGGTAAAGACGTCAAACTCGACTTGGTTGATGCCATGGTGATGGCGGTTGATCCAAATGCATCTGATGAAGACGTTGCCGAAGTGGAGCGTTCTGCTTGCCCAACCTGTGGTTCGTGTTCAGGTATGTTCACGGCCAACTCAATGAATTGTCTGACAGAAGCCTTGGGCCTATCTTTGCCTGGCAATGGCTCAATGTTGGCGACCCATGCTGATCGTGAGCAACTTTTCTTACAAGCCGGTCGAACCATTGTTGATATGGCTAAACGTTACTACGAACAGGATGATGAGCGTGTATTGCCTCGTTCTGTTGGTTTTAAAGCATTTGAAAATGCGATTGCACTCGACATTGCGATGGGCGGCTCTACCAATACCATTTTGCACTTAATAGCGATTGCACAAGAAGCAGACATTGATTTCACTATGGATGATATTGATCGCATGTCTCGGGTAGTGCCACAGCTATGTAAAGTTGCACCTAATACACCTGAGTATCATATGGAAGACGTACACCGTGCTGGTGGTGTCATGGGTATCTTAGGTGAGTTGGACCGTGCTGGTAAATTGCATACCGATACGCCAACAGTCTGTGCACCAACAATGAAAGAGGCCTTGGATGAATGGGACATCATGCGTAATCCAAGCGATGCGGTACGTAAGTTCTATCGAGCAGGCCCTGCAGGCATTCCTACGCAAACAGCATTTAGTCAAGCAACACGATGGGAGACAGTGGATGACGATCGTGCAGATGGTTGTATCCGATCATTAGAGCATGCTTTCTCGTTAGAGGGTGGCCTAGCGGTACTGAAAGGTAATATTGCATTAGATGGTTGTGTGGTTAAGTCTGCCGGTGTGGATGAGTCTATTTTGGTATTTGAAGGCCCTGCACATATCACCGAATCACAAGATGAAGCCGTTCAACATATATTGACTGAGCAAGTAGTTGCCGGTGATGTGGTTATCGTACGTTACGAAGGCCCAAGTGGTGGTCCGGGCATGCAAGAGATGCTGTACCCAACGTCTTATATCAAATCGAAAGGTCTAGGCAAAGCTTGTGCATTGTTAACCGATGGTCGTTTCTCAGGTGGCACATCAGGTTTATCGATTGGTCACGTTTCACCCGAAGCCGCTTCAGGTGGTGCAATTGGTTTGGTGCGTAACGGCGACATCATTCGTATCGATATTCCTAACCGTACAATCGATGTATTGTTGTCTGATGAAGAACTAGCTGCACGTCGTGTTGAGCAAGACAAATTAGGTTGGAAACCAGTTGAAGAACGCCCACGTAAAGTATCAGCAGCATTAAAAGTGTTTGGCAAAATGGCCACTTCTGCTGATAAAGGTGCGGTAAGGGATTTATCTAAATTAGATTAAAGCGGCGAAGGCTTGTGGGTGAACAGGGAACAGTATGCCAAGAAGGAAACAACTAAAAGGAATTGCATTAAATTTAGCTAGCAGCTTTATTTCAAGAAACAATGATGTAGATGGTTATTGGGCATTAGGCTTGTTATACAAAGAAGCCGTTATGTCTGGAACGACAATGTTTACACTGAATTTAGAAACTGGGGAATCATTCCCTCAGTACAAATTTAGTAAGAGATTATCAATTCCGTATTTTGATTTCCTTCAGGATCAACTTAAAAAGCAAGGTTTTGAGCGAGAACAAGTCGTTTGTGCAGACATAGAGCTGGAGTTCAATACGGCACCAACTTCCAGACAGATTATGTTCAAATCTACTTGGGGTGATCCGTTTGTTTGTAAAATTTCTTTGAAAGACGATCTTAGTAGGGTTTGGCATGTAGAAGTTAGAGGATGGTGTGGTCAACATGATGCATTATCTGAACGACGCAGCATCCGTAGATACACAGACATAGCTAAATAACGAAAGCCGCACTATTCTGTGCGGCTTTTTTGTTTTAGCTAAGGGGAATATAAATCTCTGTTTTCAAATTCTCTGACTTAGTTTTTCTAGGATCACGATTCAGATAAATCTCAAAACAGGTTTTGTCATCACTGACGTGAAAGTCACTTTCTGGCAGCCATTCATTAAAAATGTAGGAATAGGTTTGAGGAAAGTTTTCATACGATCCTTTATGCAAGAACATCGCATATTTACCTGCCGCAATGGTTTTCTTTTCTAGGTTGTCGTTATTTTTAAAGTCTGGCTTCTTTAAATCCGCATCTATATCGACACAAGCGTCATAACGGATTTGTTCGGGTGCGGTGACGCTAGGATCATCATGTGAAATACCGATAGATCGTACGTCTTTATTCATTAGCCGGTTGCCATAAGCAAACTTCATGACCCGTCCCCATGCTTTGGGCGCGGCTTCGGGATAACTGCCGATTTCTCTGGCGCTGATTACATTGATTGCTTCAATCGTTTTTATTTCTGCTGTTAGGTTCATTGTTTGTCTCAGTTCAATTGTAAAAGGTTGAATGGAAACCCTCCGTTGGCGAACTTGGCTGGGTGTATATGAATACAGATTTTTAAAGGCTTTATTAAATGAGGATTGATTGTCATAACCGCTTTTAAAGGCAATATCTGTGATGCTATCGTTTGCATACAATAAGCGGTGCACTGCTTTCTCTAGCAGTAAGCGCTTACGGAACGCATATACACTTTCACCAATGTAAGAGCTAAAAACACGATGAAAGTGGAACTCTGAATAACAGGCGATATTCGCTAAATCAGCGATCTCAATATCCGCATCAAGATTAGTCTCGATATGCTGAACCACCTTATTCATTCTTTCAATATGTATTTTTTTGCTCATAGTTTTTCTCACAAAGGGTGAGGCAAAAGTGTACGGATTCAGCGTGGAGTTTAATTGTCCATTCCTGCGCTTCTGAATGAAACTAGTTGTTAGGAAGTTTGATTGATAATAACGCGGCAGCGGCAACAAATAACGATGATGTAATCAAGCAGCCGATCAAGCCTGAGTATTGAAATACTAAACCGGACAACACTGTGCCCGCTAATCGACCACCAGCATTAGCCATATAATAAAAACCGACATTCATTGAGACTTTATCGTGATCTGACCACTCCACGATGAGATAAGAATGCACAGCGGAGTTAATCGCAAATACAATGGCAAACAAACTTAGGCCGGTAATGATTACCCAAGCAGGTTCAAGACCTTGGTAAAGCGCTGCAGCAATAGCTGTTGGAAATAAGACTAATAACCAAGCCAGCCAATGTGCAGTATTGCCTGTTGGATGGTGACCGCTTAGTAGTTTGGGGGCCAAGGCTTGTACGATGCCGTAGCCAATAATCCACAAGGCAAAGAAGCTGCCGACTTGTTGATAATCCCAACCCAAGCTGGCGGTGAGATAAACAGGCAAGGCCACCACAAACCAAACATCACGTGAGCCAAATAAGAAAAAGCGTGCAGCGGATAACCAGTTGATGGCAGCGGTATTAGAGAATAGTTGGCTGAATTTAGCTTTGTTTTTGGTTTTGCCTAAGTCAGCGGGCAATAACAGCCAAGTTAAAATTAACACGGCAAATAAACTGCCTGCCAAGATATACAAAGCATTTTGAAAGCCATAAACCGCCAGTAATAAACCACCTAAGAAGTAGCCGATGCCTTTTAAGGTATTTTTCGAACCGGTTAGAGCAGCAACCCACTTAAACAAGGTTTTTGATGATTGTTGGCTGTCATCACGAGGCAAAAAAAGTTTAACGCTGGCTTTAGCGCTCATCTTGTTGAGATCTTTGGCAATGCCTGACAAAGCTTGTGCTGCCATCACATAAATAACGGTTAGATATTCGGTTGGCACCGTCAGCATCATCAAGGCGGCAACTTGTAATGCCATGCCGATATGCATGGTGTTGTTCAGGCCAATACGTGAACCTAACCAACCACCAACAAGGTTGGTCACTATGCCAAAGAACTCATAAAACAAAAACAAGCTGGCGATGGCGAGCGGCGAGTATCCTAATTGGTGGAAATACAGCACCACCAACATTCTTATCGCGCCGTCAGTGAGTGTGAAGCCCCAGTAACCCGCAGTTATTGTCGCGTAATTTTTGAGGTTGGCATTCATATTTTAGTTTTATAAAGACTTAGCCAACATATGGGCGATATCAACCATGCGATTCACATAACCCCATTCATTGTCATACCACGCGAGAATTTTCACTTGAGTTTCATTAATCACCATCGTTGACGGTGCATCAACAATGCTTGAGCGAGCATCGTTGGTGTAGTCAGCTGATACTAATGGACGGGTTTCATAGCCCAAAATGTCTTTTAAGTTTTCGTCTGCAGCTTGTTGGAATAAGGCATTAATTTCTTCAGCAGTTGTTGACCTGTCAGCTTCAAAGACAAAGTCAGTGAGAGAGCCATTTAATAAAGGAACTCGCACAGCTAAACCATTTAACTTGCCTTCCAGTTCTGGGAAGATCTTAGTGATCGCCTTAGCTGAACCGGTAGTGGTTGGGATTAAAGAGTTGCAGCTGGCTCGAGCACGACGTAAATCTTTATGACCTTTATCCACAATTGTCTGGGTATTAGTGATGTTATGGATGGTGGTCATGGTGCCATGTTTAATGCCGATCTTTTCATGCATGACTTTAACCAGTGGGGCTAAGCAGTTAGTTGTGCATGAAGCGGCGGTCACGATGTTGTGTTGAGCTGGATCGTAGCGATCATGGTTAACACCGTAAACAATGTTTAATGCTGGTTCTGGGCAGGGTGCTGATACTAAGACTTTTTTCACACCTTGATCAAAGTAGGTCTGTAATTCATCTTCAGATTTAAATTGGCCACTACATTCAAAAACAATATCAACATTCAAACCTTGCCAATTTACATCAGCTGGTGAGCTGTGTTGGCTGAATGTAATCTGTTGATTATCAATCGTGATGAGATCGTCAGTGGCTGTGATGGTTTTATCATCACCCCATCGGCCATGGACGGAGTCAAATTCTAATAAATGAGCGTGGCAGTTGGCATCACCATTAATTTCATTGATATGGACAAACTCTAATTCATCACTGGCCCAGCCTGCACGTAAGGCTAATTTTCCCATACGGCCAAAGCCATTAATCCCTACTTTAATTGTCATTATTTGTCTCTAATTGTTAGCAACACGCCTGATTAGGGCGATCTTTCATATTGGTTAAGGTGGTGACATCATCTTGATAGGGGGATGTAGTTATCACCCCCGTTCTAGTTGTTTCAATGATGTTTGTAGCCCAGGTTGGCAAAGCTACGTTAAGTTGGTAATAAACCCACAGTCCTTGCTTGCGTGATGACAATAATCCTATCTGTTTGAGTTGGGCTAGGTGCCTGGAAATAACAGGCTGTGATAAATCTAAGGCAGATGAAAGTTCACACACACATAATTCGCCTACTTGTGAAAGTAAGACGATGGTACGTAACCTCATTGGGTGAGACAGAGCAGAGAATAGATCGTCAGCGGTTAATGTCATTATCACTACATGTAAAAAACTATATATATGAAATATTGTATATAGCGATGAAAATTAAAACAAGCAGGCAATAAAAAAGGCCTAATCAGTGAAACTAACTAGGCCTTTAGAAATGCTTAGGTGAGTACGTAAACTATTACAAGTTGTTCCAAGAGCTTTTCTTTTGGAAACGTAGTCGTGGCAAGATTAAGCCTAACAATAGACCAGCAAACAAAACGGCTGCGCCAATCATAAACCAGCTTTTTGCATCACTGTCTTTTAAGCCACTATTTTCTATGATCAATAATTGTGTTTGATGATCAATTTCTTGTAGTTTTTGTTTGAGTTGGCGGTTTTCATTATCCAAAGCAACGGCATTCGATGCGGTCCGGCGTAGATTGTCCAGTTCTTTGCTTAGACGCTGTGAGGTTTCTGTTAGCGTTAAGTTTTGTGTGTCGGTATCACTGTTTTGTGATGATAAAGCCTCAATTTCACTTTTATATTTCGCTAATTCCAATTCAAGGTTAGCGACTCTTTGTTCGCTGGATGCCAGCTGATCACGTGAGCTCGGCATATTGTCTAAATAACGGGTTAATACCCAGCCCTCAACGCCATTACTGGTACGCACTTTAGAATAACCAGCAGGATCAGTTTCGAGCACATCTAGTTTGGCACCACTCGATAGCATCTTACGGATCGCAAATTTAACGCCTTTGCCATTACGCATGGTGATTTCAAGCTCATCAGAGACATAACGAGTCGTTTCAGCAAAGCTAGTAACAGGAGTGAGTAATGGCAGTACGAGCAGTACACTGGCAAATAATTTTTTCACAATTGAGGCTTCTGTATTAGGTAGGTAAGCACGCATTCTATCAGATGGGATGCCATTTTTTTATATAGAGATCACACTTTTGTCCTGAACTAAAAGTATCACAACGTTTATTAGTATATGTTCATATATTTGTAATATTTGATTGTTAAAGTTTCATCAGTTTATTAAATGGAAAGAATAAAGATGGATAGATTACGTGTAATGTTTTTATGCACCGGCAATGCCTGTCGTTCACAAATGGCCGAAGGTTGGGCGCGAGAGCTGGCGGGTGATTTAATTGAAGCAAAGTCAGCGGGCATCGAGGCGCATGGGCAGAATGAACGTGCAATTAAAAGCATGGCAGCGGTGGGCATCGATATTTCTCAGCAACAGTCGATTAGAGTTAATGGAGAGATGTTGGAGTGGGCCGATCTGTTGGTTACCCTCTGTGACAACGCCGAAGAGCAATGTCCGATTATGAATCCACATACAGCGAAATTACATTTACCATTGCCTGACCCCGCTAAACTTAGAGGTGACGAACAAGAGCTGATGACTGAGTTTGCTCATATTCGTGACCGAATTAAACACCGTGTTGATTATGTGATCCAACAACTTCATCAAGTTGCGTAACTAACGATAGCCCTTTTAATCACTTCACTACACCTAATGTTTATTGGGTTAACTGAAAGAAGCTATTGCCAGATTGTTTCTTTGCGGCTGATTTGGCCCGACTGGCGACTTCAGCTAAATCGACTTCATTATTAATAGTGTCAAAATCATGTAATTTGACGGCTCCAATAGACAAGCTTAATAAGGGATAAAACATGGCATTGCCGTAGCGATCTGCTGCCGTTATACCGCCAGCAGTGAGATGTTCTTTGTTATATAAATATGGCTGCAGCGTAGTAAATTCTGACAAGATTTTATTGCAACGTGTTAGCCAGTCCGAGCTGGCGAAGAGTGCAATAAAGTCATCGCCGCCAACGTGACCGACAAAATCAATTTCACTATTGACGTGTTTGCATAATATCTTTGCAGTTTCACTGATGACCTTATCGCCTTTGCCATAACCATAAATATCGTTATAAGGCTTAAAGTTGTCTAAGTCGAAATAACAGACCACAACATCATGGTTGTGTTTGAGGGCTTCTTTTGTTTGTTCAGAAATAGGTACGTTACCGGGCAAACCACTAAGTGGATTGGCGTGGCGTGCAGAGGTAAGTTGCAAATCCGTTATCTGCCGGAGTAGATCCATCAAGCTACCGGTACCACGATATTGGCCGTCATCAGTGATGATAAACATACTATGTTGACTGTTCTCATCTTGGCTGGTGATTAGCTGACTTAATGTTTTAAGTGGCAACTTCATTTCAGCGATGATGGGAGTGTCATCCATAAACATCTGAATGGGTTTTCTACCATGCAAATCACGACCATAACGGCTGGCATACAAGGTCATAAACTCATCCCGCCAGACCATGCCTACAGGTTGATTTAAATGATTGATGACGGGCAGAGAAATTAAATCACTGCCTTGTTGAAAACGGTCGCCCACTGTGTTGACATTATCATGAGTATTGAGTGGTGCATTACTACTAAGCAGGCTGCTCACCAGCGTATTTGAACGCGGCAGCACTTGCCGGAACATCGTTTTAGTTTGGCGTTTATTAAATAACTCAGGCTTTATTGTTTGTGTTGGTTGTGCTTTTGGGCGAGCAAAATAATAACCCTGAACAAAATCAATTTTCATTTCCTGAGCAACCACGTACTCTTCACGAATTTCAACACCTTCAGCGATCACCTGACAGTCGATGCTAGTAGCAATATCGAGCATGGATTGCACAAATTGACGTTTTTGCGAATCATCATGAATGTTTTGCATAAAGTGACGATCCAATTTGACGAAGTCTGGTTTTAATTCAGACCAAGTACGTAAACCGGAATAACCAGCACCGAGATCATCAAGCGCGATTGAAAATCCCATATCTCGATAATGCTCAGTGGCATCGCGCATCAAATTGTAATCATCAATCGGATATTGTTCGGTGAGCTCAATCACTACTTGTTCGGCAGGAATGCCGGCTTTTTTCAAGAAGTTTAACGTCAAGCCATGTTGATAATCTTGCTGTAATAATGCAGCTGGAATCGTATTGATAAACAGTTTATGTTTAAGTCCCAGCAAACCAAAATGTTTGATGGAGACTTCTCGACACATCAAGTCAAGTTCTGCTAAACGACCATGGCGACTAGCTGCATCAAATAAATTGACTGGGGAATGCAGGCCACTATCGGAGGGTCCACGAATAAGAGCTTCATAACCATAAATCTTATTTTTCTTTAAAGATACGATGGGTTGAAATAAAGGGGTTAACGTGGCGGTTTCTAATATCTTGTTCAGAGACCGACCCTGTAAGAGTTCTTCTTTAGTCATATGAAAGTCTTCTATAAATAGCTGTTTGTAGGCTTTGAATCAACAATCAGTTTGTAATGACGGGCTAGACAATATTGGCAGAGCTGCATTGCTAAAAGCTTGCAGATTAATGAAGGATTTATGACGGTAAGCAAAGGTCATAAAAAAGCCCTGCTAGCAACGCTAGCAGGGCTCCTTCCGTAGAGTTAAATAAAAATTAACTCAACATTTTTACCAGTAAGCTTGCGCTCTGAACTTAAGTGCTGAGGGTTCATCATTTACGCTAGAACCATTAACTGTTAGATCTGTTACTTGATCATAGTTCAACATTAAACGCGTGTTTTGAGTTGGGTAATAGTTAAGGCCAACGGTGAACTTATCAAACTCATCTTCAGATGATGAGCCTGGGTCGATTTCGATAGTTTCGAAACGAGCAGCCACTTGCCATGCGCCCATTTTCGATTTTGGTTTGATTCCTGATGTGTAACCTTTTTTCCATTTCAAAGATTCACCCGTTAAGAAATAACCGGCTTCAACAGCAAAGGCTGTTGTATCAATGTCACTACCACTATCTTGTTCAATCGTGTGGTCTAAGTATTCAGCCATTGCATGGAAAGAACCAAATACAGCTAATGCATCTACGGTAAAGGCTTGTGCGCCGTCAAAGTCATTTGCTGCGATAGTGCCAGTAGATACAGGTTTATATTTGTCATCATGGCTAACTAGGTCCGGTTGGAATTTGAACGAATCTCCACCGCCTTGCGTTAAGAAAGCAGCACCGATTTGTAATAGGTGGCTTTTATCTTCCATGTAAGGCAGAAATGAACCACGAACAGCAAATGTACTACCATTAACTTCATAGGTATCGTTGTCGCCATCAAACGCACCGTTTTGTAAACCAGCCGCTAAGCTCCAGCGATAATCTTTTGCAGCTAAAGATACAACCGCTCCACTTGCACGAGCAGGTGAAACAGAATTATCAGCAAACATTGGACGATCCATGAATGTCATGTATTTAGAACTGATTTTAGTATTCAAACCAAATGGTATATGAGATTGACCTAATTTCAAGCCAAGTTTAGTATCACCAAATTTTGTGCCGTAGCTAACATAGGCATCTTTAATTGAAGCGTCGCCACCTGCGAAGTCGGCTTCAAATTTGTAGCCCCAGTTATAAATCGAACCTTGGAAACCTAAACGTGCACGACGTAATTCTGTACCTTTAACATCGTCACTGCTCACGCCATTATCTGCGTCAGTGTGTACTGCATCCCACATAACACGGCCGATAGGTTGGAACGACCAGTTTCCATCAGCGCTCGTGATTTTTATTTTGCCTTTCGTGGTGATTTTAGGCATATCTTTCGTTACAGATTTCACTTCCGCTTTCACTTCTGCCGTTGCGGCTTCAGTTTTTTCTTTGTCAGCAGCAGCTGCACTAGCTAAAAGGTCATAGTTATCTGCAGTGATGGTGCCTTGGTCACGAAGGACTTTAAGCAAATCCAGCATAGCTTCATTGTTAGCCTGTGCTGGCATAACTGCTGCGCCTAATAAAGCACCTGCAATTAATAGAGACGATGTTTTAAGTTTCAAGGGAGTATCCTCTTGGTTAATTAAAATGTATTCGGGTCGTATCAGCTACGAGTTCGCACACAATAACCAGCTAACATTTCACTATGATGAATGTTTTATTACCGTTTTATGACAGTGATACAAAAACAGCTTTCTGTTGTTTATAAGTAACACAATAAATAACTTGAAAAGCCGCTAAGCAGTCCCGATATAGTTATCACTACTTATTTATATAGGAAGGAAAATGTTCCGTTCTTTATTGATACTGTTTCTATTAGTGCCATTGATAGAAATCTATTTTTTGATTCAAGTGGGCAGTGTGATTGGCGCAGCTTGGACTGTGTTTTTAGTGGTGGCTACTGCGGTCATCGGTGCGGGCTTATTACGCTGGCAAGGCTTGAGTACTTTTCAGCGCGCGCAGCACTCGTTGGCGCAAGGTGAATTACCGGCCATTGCGATGTTAGAAGGCGTGGCCTTATTATTAAGTGGCGCCATGTTGCTTACGCCAGGCTTTTTTACTGATACGATAGGCTTTATCTTATTGGTACCCACTTTTCGCCAAGCGTTGATCAAACATCTCTTGGCCAGTGGGCGACAGTTTACCTTCCATGGTCAGACGATGCATACACAGTCCCATCAAAGTCATCGTGACTCTTCAATAATCGAGGGTGAGCTGGTTGATAAAGATGATGATCGCTTGCGATAAATTTTCGCTTTTCCCTTGAAGTTTTATTTTGAATCCCCACTTATGGGGAGTACATTTTTTTTGATAGCTATTTTTTAGAGGATACATTTGATGAATATTCGTCCCCTTCATGATCGTGTGATTGTTCGTCGTACGGAAGAAGAAACAACTAGCCCTGGTGGCATCGTAATTCCTGACAATGCAGCTGAAAAACCAGCGCAAGGTGAAATCGTTGCAGTAGGTGGTGGCAAAATCACAGATTCAGGTGATGTGCGTCCTTTGGCAGTTAGCGTTGGTGACAAAATTCTTTTCGGTAAATATGCCGGTACAGAAATCAAAGTTGACGGTGAAGAACTGTTAGTAATGCGTGAAGACGATATTGTTGCTGTAATCGAAGGCTAATCGCCTTACACCAATTCGTTAATATAACTAAGAATATATAAGAGGAATTAACATGGCTGCTAAAGAAGTCAAATTCGGCGCGGATGCGCGTGGTTTAATGGTCAACGGTGTGAACATCTTGGCTGATGCGGTAAAAGTAACATTAGGCCCTAAAGGTCGTAACGTTATCTTGGACAAAAGCTTTGGTGCTCCAACGATTACTAAAGATGGTGTGTCTGTTGCTAAAGAAATCGAATTAGATAACAAGTTCGAAAACATGGGCGCACAAATGATTAAAGAAGTGGCTTCGCACACTTCTGATGCGGCTGGTGACGGCACAACAACGGCTACCGTATTAGCACAAGCAATTTTACGTGAAGGCGTGAAAGCTGTTGCAGCGGGCATGAACCCAATGGATTTAAAACGCGGCATCGATAAAGCCGTTGTTGCTGCTGTGGCTGAGTTAGAAAGCATGTCTGCAGCATGTGATGATGATAAAGCGATTGCTCAAGTAGGTACTATCTCAGCTAACTCTGATGAGTCTGTGGGTGGCATCATTGCTGAAGCAATGCAAAAAGTCGGTAAAGAAGGCGTTATCACCGTTGAAGATGGTTCTGGTTTTGATAACGAATTAGATGTGGTTGAAGGTATGCAGTTTGATCGTGGTTACCTATCGCCATACTTTGTTAATGACCAACAAACAATGACCGCTGATCTTGATGAACCGTTTGTATTGTTATTTGACAAAAAAATCTCAAACATCCGTGAATTACTACCAACATTGGAAGCTGTTGCAAAAGCAAGCCGTCCATTATTATTGATTGCTGAAGATATCGAAGGCGAAGCATTAGCAACATTAGTTGTTAACAGCATGCGCGGTATCGTTAAAGTATGTGCCGTTAAAGCACCTGGCTTTGGTGATCGTCGTAAATCAATGTTACAAGATATCGCTACCTTAACTGGCGGTACGGTGATTTCTGAAGAAGTTGGCCTAAGCTTAGAAAAAGTAACGTTAGAAGATCTTGGTCAAGCTAAGAAAATCAACATCAGCAAAGAAAACACAACCATTATTGACGGTGCAGGTAATGTCACTGACATTACAGCGCGTGTTGAGCAAATTCGTGCACAAATCGCTGATTCTAGTTCTGATTACGATAAAGAGAAGTTGCAAGAACGTGTTGCTAAATTGGCTGGAGGTGTTGCTGTCATCAAAGTTGGCGCTGCAACTGAAATGGAAATGAAAGAGAAGAAAGCACGTGTTGAAGATGCATTACATGCAACTCGCGCTGCGGTTGAAGAAGGTGTGGTTGCCGGTGGTGGTGTAGCCTTGGTTCGTGCTGAAAGCAAAATTGGCGAATTAACAGGTGATAACTCAGATCAAGATACGGGTATCAAATTGCTACGTAGAGCAATGGAAGAGCCTTTACGCCAAATCGCTGAAAATGCAGGTGATGAAGCATCTGTTATTTTGAACAATGTTGCTGCTGGTGAAGGTAACTTTGGTTACAACGCTGCGACTAGCGAATATGGCGACATGATCGACATGGGTATTCTTGACCCAACAAAAGTAACACGTACTGCATTGCAAAATGCCGGTTCAGTTGCTGGTCTAATGTTGACCACTGAAGCGATGGTTGCAGATGCTCCTCAAGATGGTGGCGCAGCTGCAATGCCTGATATGGGTGGCATGGGCGGTGGCATGGGCGGCATGATGTAAGTCATCCCTCATTGCCAGCTGAACTATTCAGCAGACAAATAAAAAAGCCCCGACCTTTTGGTCGGGGCTTTTTTTATGTTTGTACTTTAGCTTTTAGGTTCTATTTTGCTTTTACCTGCATAGATTTTAGGGCTAATGCCAACGACTTGTTTAAATTGCTTAGAAAAATGGGCTTGGTCAAAAAAGCCTAAATAGTAGGCAACATCAGCTAAAGATAAGTTTGGCTGTTGTTTTAAATAATAACGAGCCTGTTTGATACGAATATTACGAGCATATTCTTTAGGCGTCAGTCCGACTTGATCATTAAATAAGCGTTCCAGCCGTCGTGGGTTAATAGTCAGTTTTTCTGCTATCGCGGAGATCGCAACAGCACCTTGGTGGTGGTTCAATAGGCTCAATGATGCATTAACAATATCTAACGCACTTTGTTCTGGGGCAATGACTTGGTTTATCCAATCTTCGATAAGTGAGACCTTGTCGGAATATGACATTACATCTGCTAATTTATGATAAAGGTCGTCATAACCGTTTAATGGCGTATCTGACAGTGACAGCAGCTCACCTTTAAATTCTTTGAGTGGCATAGCTAAAAAGGCACGGGCACCCGCGGGCAAAAAACGAATACCAACCGCATCAACCTGGCCGTTTAAATGCAAAGCGCGACTTACCGTGTTTGCACCATCAAAAATGGTATCACCAACATTGTGACCATCATCAAACTTCAAGCTGTCACTGTAATTAAAGGTGATGCTCATCCCGCCATCAGGATGTAAATATTCACTGCTATTAATTTTTTGCTGAGGCCCACTTTTAATAAACCAATAACACTGAATATAAGATGCCAGCTTTGCTGAAGGTGCAAAGCGTTTAAAGCCTAAATGGGGTAACGGATTATTTTTATTATCAGGCATGGAGGTTAATTATTTTTGGTGGTGTCGTAATTTTACAATACTTAACGTGTCTAGCACTCTATCATTCGGGTGATTAAAAAGACTACTAAGGAGCAATAAACTGATGATCTTACGAAACTTCCTGACAGCCATTATGTTCACAATAGGACTAAGTATGTTTACGTTAGTTCATGCACAAGATAACAAAATGTTTGATATTGCAGTGACCTCGATAGATGGCAAATCAATTACGTTAAATGAGTATGTCGGTAAAAAGCCCGTTTATTTAAAGTTTTGGGCAACATGGTGTGTGCCTTGCCGTGAACAGATGCCTCACCTGCAAGAAACGTATGAAACTTTTGGTGACGATGTCGAAGTCATTGCCGTCAATATTTATATCAATGACAGTGCTGAAGCAATTAGAGCTACCCAGCAAGAATTTTCGCTAACAGTGCCCGTCATGGTTGATGATACGGGTGAGCTTGCTCAGGCATTTGATTTGGTGGGTACGCCTTACCATATCTTGATTGATATTGATGGCAAGGTGGTATTTAAGGGCCACGACGCATCAGCACAATTAGATAAGACGATTAAATTAGTTTCAGCGAGCAATAGTAAAACCTTACCCGCCGTTGAAATTGAACCGCTTATCGCTCAACCATCGTTAGTCACCAGCACGGATAAGCTAACGGCCTTATATTTCACTTCAACATGGTGTGATTGGTACTTAGCAGAATCTCGACCTGTGATCGCTAAAAACTGTATTGCAGGCCAACAACAAGCCAATGCCTTATCTAAAGCTACGCCAGATATAAATTGGTTAGGTATTACCTCACGTTTATGGACCGGAGAAAAAGAGCTCCATGAATATAAAGACAAATACCAAATTGATTACTCGCTAGTGATAGATAGCAATGATCAGGAGTTTGTTCGTTATAAAGTGAAAGATTTTCCAACCTTGATCTTGTTGCAAGACGGCAAAGAAAAATTTCGAACATCTGATTTTAGTGATGAAAAAAAAGTGGCTGATGCCATTTTAGAATTTAAGTAAAAAGGTTAGAAAATGGAAACAAGAATACAAATTCATGAGCTTGAACCGGATGCTTTTCAAGCCATGTTGGGCTTAGAAGCTTATATAACAGCAACAGACTTAGATCCAAGTTTGAAAAAGATCATTAAAATTCGTGCCTCACAAATAAATGGCTGTGCTTATTGCATACAAATGCATGCTGAAGAAGCAAGAAAAAAGGGTGAAACGGAACAGAGAATATATGCCTTAGCAGCATGGAAAGAATCACCACTATTTAGTGAGATCGAGCGAACCGTGCTTGCTGTCACCGAGGAGCTTACTTTAATTTCTGATCGCGGATTGTCGAAAGAACTGTATAACAAGGCATTGGCTGTTCTGGGTGATAATCAGTTAGCGCAATGTATGATGCAAGTGGTCACGATTAATGCTTGGAACCGAATTGCCGTTGCCACCAATATGAGGCATGAGGCCGCTTAGAGATATTGAACAAAGAGGGCCGTGGCGGTATGGCTGCGGTTCTTATTTTTATAGATTATGAGTAGTTGATTGAGGATCACAATTTAATAATTGTTCATCTTTTATCTTTTCTGGAAGCGGGTCTGATTCAGTCTCAGAGTGTAAGTGATTTAACGGAGTTTCCTTGTCACTTTTCCCATGCTGAATGTCGTCAGTACTTTCGTGATTAATAGTATTAATAATATCCTCCTTACATAGCCATAAAAAACTCTATTTTAGACAATGAAGAGGGAGTGAAAAGTTTAATTAGCTGAAGGTGAGACCTGCGTCACAATGAAATTTTCTGATAATTAATTTCTGAGTAGTTGTTTTTCGAATTTCGCCGGGTTTTCTTTATAAGTCTGATTACAGCTAAAACAAATGCAGGCTTTTTTCTTTTTTTCCGGCGGTACTAAAGCAATAAGGCCTTTTTCTATTTTGGTTTTAGAGCACCAGCAAGTTTGTGCCTCGTGAGCCATGCAATGATTTGATGATTGGCAAAATGGGCAGAGCTTTTCATTAATGGTTTCAGTCATTGTGTGAGGAACTCTGGGTGATCGGCATTTTTTTCCCTAACCATACGGAACCAACCACTAAAAAGATAAAGACGATGGTATGAGCTTCGACAACTTCATTTAATAAAACTGCAGAAGCAAAAGCTGTGACAAAAGGTTGCAACAGCTGAGTCTGACTTACTCTGGCGATACCACCAAGTGCCAAACCTTTATACCAAGCAAAAAAGGCAAATAACTGGCTGATCAACGCTAAATATAAAAAGCTTATATAAGTGGAACTCGACCAATCTAAAAATGAATCCGGAGCGAACAGGTAGGTCGGCACCGAGATAAAAGGCAAAGCTAGTACCAATGCCCAGCAGATCACTTGCCAGCCACCGAGATATAAAGAGAGTTTAGCGCCTACGGCATAACCAATCGCAGCGGAGATGACGGCCCCTAACAAAGCTAAATCAGCAATATGTAAACTGCCCGCACCTTGAATGAGTGCATATGAAACAACCAATAACCCACCGAATAAACTGACTAGCCAAAATGAACGACTGGGTCTGTCATGGCCAATAAAAACACTGACTAAAGCGGTTGCTAGCGGCAATATACCAAATACGACACCACCATGAGTGGCGGGCACATATAACATGGCCCACGATGACAATACTGGAAAGCCGATAACGACCCCGAGCGCCACCAATGAAAGTTGTACAAATTGTGCCTTAGTAGGAATGGTTTGTTTTGACCATAACAATATTAGTGCAGCAATTACTGCAGCAAATACCGCACGTCCTAGCCCAATAAATACTGGGTCTAAATCAGATAAAGCAATTTTAGTGGCTGGCAGCGTAAGGCCAAAAGCAGCGATGGCAAACAGGCCGAGCAACATGCCTTTATTTTCGTTTTTCACTTTGTAGGTATCTAGAAAATTCAGTAGGCTGTTCAATCTCGTAAATCGCTTCTTTTATATTATCCACTTTCTCTTCCAACACAGCTTGAGCATCCGCTAAGCCTTTATTATAAAAATAGGCCCCTACTTTATCGGTGAAAAAGTCTAATAAAAACTCGGTATCAAATTGTTCAATATCCTGATTCAACTCAGCGTTGAAATAAGCTTGTATTTGGGTGATTAAGACTTCTTTTTCTACTGGCGAAAATTCAATTTTTGACATTATCTTCCACACGTTAAGGTAATGAATGAGGAGGTAAGATTAACCTGAAACGCTGTTTGATAATTCATTTAAAGTGCACATATTTATGGAGTACTTTGTTATGTGGTTGACCATTTTTCATCTCACAGCCATTCTCTAGCAGCTTCTATAATCTTGTCCCTTTCTTCGGAAAGACTTCCTTGTCAAACAGGTACGTAAAATTCCAACGTGATCTTTCTCCAGCCTGAGCAACAATTTCAAGCTTATACGTATCGGAAAAACGCGACAAAAGATCGAAGAAAACCAATGCTTCGGTTTCATTCCAAGCGGATTTAGAACTCTTTCGCTAAGGCCTTACACCTATTGTTTATTGGCTTTTTTTTCCTTTTTAGCAGCGCGTTTTTCTTTCATTGTTTTTTCAGGTTTCTTTTTAGCTGCTTTTTTTGAATCTTGGCCCTTGGACATGACTTTCTCCTTAAACGTTGTTGATAAAATATTATACGCCTGCTAAACAGACGGTATTTAAAACATAACTTGTTATTAAGGGGAATAAAAATTCCCTGTAATTTCTATACATAGTCGAACAATAATTCCCTGTAAGTCGATAATGAAGCTTAAATAGGAAATTTCGTGATGCTTACTTAAGCAAGCAGTCCCAAGATAATCAATAGGGTATTAAATCGCAAGACGTATCCATTTTTCGTGAACTGGTTTGCTCAAGCTGGTACCTTTTTAAAACTGCCCGATTTCAAAAAGTGGATCACCTGCTCGATCACCTCTTGGTTTTTCATCATAAAAGGATGCGTTACCGGTAGGGCGATATGATCTTTCATGCCGTCTAATTTGGTATTTTCAACAGTGACTTTACCATCATCTGTATCGGGCAACATGGTCGATAGAATCAAGTTAATGCTACGGGTGCCAGCAATGATACCTAATTCAAAATCAGCAGGACCCAATTTATTGGGAACACTGAAATCATCTGTGCCGAGTTGATGGCCAGCAGGGCCGTTTATTAATTCATACCCAGGCATATTATGCAGGGTATCCACCACTTCACTGCCTTGATTGGGCGGGCCTAACATCACCACACGGCCTAAGTTGTCGATGGTTTGATTACTTAAATATTGGCGTACAAGAATGCCACCCATGGAATGGGTGACAAAATGTACGGTTGCTTGCTCAGGACATAACGATAAGGCATTGCTAATGGCCTCATCCGCTAATTCTTCAATGGTGAACTTCGTCGAAGGATAGTCATAGTTCACTGCAACATAGCCAGCGTTATTTAATTCTGCCGCCATGGTTTTCATCGAACTATCGCTTCTTGCCAATCCATGAAGCAAAATCACACATTCATCAGCCATAACTTGTGATGACATCAATAACGTTAACAGTGCGATTAGTTTAAACGCTTTCAATGAATTAACTCTTTCTGAAAACCATCAAAGCATTTAGGGTAGGATCGCCTTTTTGATAGATTTTTCTGCTGTCTGATTTGAAACCAAATTGATTCATCATTGCCTCCAATTCGGCTAGAGAATAAAAATTTCTCAGCTCATCATCATTGTATGTCCATGTTTCATTAGTACCCATGTTAAACACATCATGAGCGAGAGCGACCATTCGGCTCATTTTTTCATTATGGGCATCATGATCTCGAAGAATTAAGGGGGCATCATCTTTCATCGTATCTCGAATGGACGTTATAAATTCTTCACGCAGATCTAATGGACAGTGGTGGAAGCCAATATAAACTGTGGCGAGATCTATGGATTTATTAGGGATGTAGTTGTTTAAGTTAGAGTTGTAGTTCTCTAGATCAATGTCTTTACCTGCTTTAGCGATTTGGCCTCTATCAACAATATCTATCGGTGAGTAAGTAGCACGTTTATCCGTTAAGAAAAAAGTATCTCCTTTGATATCTAGCGTTTCTTCTAGTGAATCAAGGTAGCGGCCAGTTGAGCCAACTTCTAAATAGCCGTCATAACGTTTGTTGCTATCTACAAGCTGTGAAGTTTGTTCGGCAATGATTTTTTTTTGTTTAGATAAGGCTGGTATCGCATAGGTAAGATCGGCAAAAAGAGGTTTGAGATCAGGTAGGTTGTCTTGCAGTTTTTTGTATATTGATTGATCAACAAGCTCCTGTTGATTAAGTTTGTAGATCAACTCATGTAATTTGTCTTCGGGATAGAGGTGAAAGACATTGGTTAAAAACGCGTAAAACTCATCCCGATGAGAACTGTTGTTATAAATATAGTTAAAGTTGCCAACGGTATCGTTTGGAATACCGAAAGCTGTTGTTGCGGCAAGAGCCTTAATCAATGGTGCCGTTGCAATAGTTAAACCTATTCCCAGCAGCAACTCTCTTCTAGTGTTATTCATTTTATTCCCTTAATATTAAGCGCTGAACTCGAGCCAATGTTATCAAGGGACTGTTATGAAAACAATAAAACGGAAGTTATCACAAGGGGCGCGTAAGCTAGCTATAGTTTTTGGCATGTTACTACTGATAACAGCCATTGCTACTACTGTAATTGTTCAGGTTAGCGGCGATTCAGACTTCCAATACCAAGTGCAAAAACCGTTAATTGTCAATGACGTGACCGGACTTAACCCAATTAAAGTCGCTCAGGTCATTAAACCTGAAGCAACAGAGCAAATAATTAACGCGATTACGACTTCGACTGGTCCGATATCTATTGGTGGGGGACGCTATAGCATGGGTGGGCAAGTGGCCTACGAGAATAGTCTGCACTTTGATATGAGAGCCTTTAACAAGGTGATTGATTTTGATGAGGGGAATAAGGAGATCACGGTTCAGTCGGGAATGACTTGGCGTGATATTCAAGAGTTTATCGACCCTTATGATTTGTCGATAAGAATCATGCAAACCTATGCTAATTTCACAGTTGGCGGTTCATTGAGCGTTAATGTTCACGGTAGATATATAGGAGAAGGGCCGTTAATTGAGTCGGTATTGTCCTTGAAAGTGATCTTGGCAAACGGTGAAGAAGTCTTTGCTAATCGAGAACAAAATTCTGACATATTCAATGGTGTTATTGGTGGATACGGTGGTTTAGGTGTCATTACCGAGGTGACTTTAAACCTCGCTGATAATGTAAAAATTGAAAGACAAACAACATTACTCAAGGCGTCAGATTACGCCAAACATTTTGCAAAAAATATTCGTGATAACTCAGAGATTGTTTTTCACAACGGGGATCTATATCCACCCAGCTATGATGAGGTGTTAGACGTTAGTTGGTATAAAACCGATAAGGCACTAACTCTTGATGACCGTTTGATTGCAAAAGATGACAAATATAAATGGGGACCAATGGCTGCGGAGTTAGTTGGTGATTATGCTATTGGGAAGTCGATCAGAAAGAACATTATTGATCCACTTTATTACGCTTCAGACAGGGTTGTTTGGCGAAATTGGGAGGCCAGTTATGATGTTCGCGAACTAGAGCCAGAAAGTCGTGATGAAAAAACCTATGTCTTGAGAGAATACTTTATTCCGGTTGAGCACTTTGATTCATTTGTACCGAAGATGAAAGATATCTTTATACGAAATGATGCGGACATTATTAATGTATCAATCAGGCATGCTCATGCCTCACCAGAAAACTTATTGTCGTGGGCAAGGAATGAAGTATTTGCCTTTGTTGTGTATTATCAACAAGGCACAGATGAAGCAGCCAAAGAAAAGGTTAAGCAGTGGAGCGTCGAGATGATTGATGCGGTCATTGAAGCGAACGGTGCCTACTATTTACCGTATCAGATTTATGCCTCGCCAGAACAATTTCATGCTGCTTATCCTAGAGCAGATGAGTTCTTCGCTTTGAAGGCTAAGCTGGATCCAGAAAATCGGTTTATTAATCAATTATGGAAGCAATATTATCCTTCAAATAATATCGAACTAAATGCACAGAAAGATGAAATAAAAAACTATTATCGCGGCGAAGAACAAACGGTATTAACGATTCCTGAGTGGTACTTAGTGTTTAACCCGCTCGAATATGCCGAGTTTTTAGAAGCGGGGAATAATCCGAGCAACTTTCCTTTTATGGCTAGCTTGGATGAGTATTGGACACTCTACGATAGAGCCGTATCGGTAAGTGAGAGTTATAATGTCGATAACTCTGAATACATGTCGATGTTACAAGTGATCGGCATCAGTACTACCGTTGAGTACATGTTTAAAGGCCTTTATGAAAACACGATAGGACGCTTTACGCGATGGACTGCCAATAACGAAGATACAGAGGAAGATAAAATTATTGCTCAAGCACAACGAGCATACAGCGACCTTATCTTCGATGAGGCTTGGTATATGTTTAATTTCGGTGAATGGATAGGTCGAATTTGGGTTGATACCGATATTTTCGGTAAGAACTTTATTAGGAAACTAGAAAGAAAGTTATTTTTCACTGGTGAATATGGCTTTAAAGTTATTTATGCCAAATTAATTGGTGCAGCATCACAAGCAACGTATGAGCATGGTGATGGTTTAATTTATCTTATTGCGACTGTTCCTGATGCTATTAAAGATGAGTTGCCTGAAAATGTTGGTATCGTCTATGAAGAATCAGGCAACACTTTGATTTCAGTACCCCGCTGGGGAGCGTTTACCGAAACAGTGCCTAAACTGGTGTCGCAAGGCGTTAGCATTAGCGAAATCTCAGGAAATAAGAAGATTGCCGTGTCCTATATTACGGACACAGAAACAAAGCTTGAGCCGACGACGAGTGTGACATTATTTGAATCAAAAATAGTCTCAAGTTCAGATATAACCCGCAGAGTTGTTATGGTTGACGTCTCTATGTTGGGGGAGCTGCTCACCGAATTAGTTAACGGCGGTTCTAAACTTGAGCATATCTATGACTATTAATACGTCGGCTCTTTAGTGATACTTGGTAAAGAGCGATCTATTTACAACAGTCCGACCTACTTTTTTCATTTGGAATACAACACGCTTCCTTAGGTGTTTGATCTTGTTCTGAGTATAGCGGAATGCAGCAATCCGTATCTTCGCTATCAAGCTTTGTTTCTTCACCAAATAGTGGTGCATCGCTTAAGGTATGAAACGATTCCCAGGCATTGCCTTGCGGATCTAATACCCAATGTTTATTTGAATTTGCATAACAACACGTGATGTCTTCTTGAGATGAATAGCTAATATCAGCATTATCAAAACGCTGGGCTAATTCTTGTAGTTCCTCTGCTGAGCCCACCTGTATACCTAGATGATTGATGCCACTTTTACGACCTTGTTTTGAAATAGCAAAATTTACAGCCGGATCATCCAGTTGCCATTTGGCATAATCTTCTTGCTCAACGGTTGGTTTTGCTCCAAAAATCGTTGAATAGAAATTAATATTTTCTACTAAGTTGTCCACTGCGATATGGATGTGTATACGTTTCATAACATTCCTTTTTTATTAGTAGCTGCGAACCATGACTTTGGTGCAGTCATTAATAAAGACGGGAATGACTTAAAAAGGATGCAAGTTTTTAATTAACAGCCACAGTCGTCAGTTGGATCAGCCATTTTTTGTTCATAATCGACGAAACTGCCAGCCTTGTTATATGTGAGTGTGCAGCATCGTAAAATGCTTTGTTTTAATTTTGTACGACCACGTAAAACACGAGTTTTAACGGCAGATAGTGATAGATCGAGAATTTTGGCGACTTCTTTATGTTTTTTACCTTCAAGTTCAGACAGGATTAAAACCTGCTGATACTCTTCCGGTAAGGCTTTGATCATTGGTAGCAGACAGCTTGCGAGTTCATCGCCAAGATTATTTTCATCTTCAAGAACGATATCATCAGGTAATGATTCAAACTGTTTTTTACTGCGGTAATAATCAACGATACTGTTTTTACTCACGAGAAATAACCAAGCAGTAATATTGTCAGGCAAGGTGTTTCCGTCAGCCCGCTTGAGCAGTTTAGTAAAGACATCACTCAATATATCTTCAGCATCTTCAGGTTGAGCAACTTTAGAGCGAATAAAGGAAAAAAGCCCTTGTTGAGACTCAAGCCATGCATGTTCAATACTAGGCATATTTTTAGTCATGAAGTATGAATCTATAGTTTCGGTTTAACACGACACGTGTAGTGCTTATTGGGTTTGGCGGGAAATTAATTCAATTGATTTTTCGGCGAGCCTTTTCCCAAAAGTGTTGTACCCTTCAACAGAATAGTGCAGATCATTTTTAATACTCACACCTTCTAGGTTAAAGCCATCATTTAAGTCATCGGTGTTTACCCAAGCTCCATATGGGCTATTTTCAGCTATTTCAGTCTGAGAGCTACGGATCAAATTCCAATGAGGAAAGTTCGGATTATTTAAGCCAAAATCACTAAGTCTTCCGAGAACAAAATTTATATTTTTGTGACCTAGATCTATTTGTAATTGCTTGAGTAACTCTTTCAAATTGTCACTATACATGCTTCCGTAACCTTCCTTTGCATCTCGTTCACCTTGCATCCAAACAAAAGTAACTGTTTGTATTGATTTGTTCTTGATAGCCTGATTAATAAGCGTTATTAGTCGGAGATAAATATTTTGATTCTGTGGAGGCCAGTTTTTTTTCCAATGCTGGATTGACAAGCCTCCGCTGGCTTCTTTAACAATAATTATATTACTTTCACCAAATTCCTTGATGAGAGTTGGAATGAATACTTTACTTGGCTCAAGACGAGCCATATTTGATTGACCGGATAATATAAAAAGGTGTTGCCCTGAATTAGTAACATCTGCAAAAGTAACTACGGATACTAATGACAGTGCGAGAGCATAGATTTGTTTCATATCAGTATCCTCGGTTGGTTATATATTTGTTTAGTATGATTACAAGAGAAAAAGAGTAACTGCATAGCGTAGATTAATTACGCTCATAAGAAAATCACGACTAAATCTGCAGTGAAAGAGTTTACATCAGTAACTTTAAACTCGCGGCTAATTGTTTAAGTTATAAGCAATTGAAACCAATGTGTTTTATGAGAAGATAGCATGATAGTCGTATGATTGATTTATCACTATGTTTTCTTAACTTTAATATATGACGAGGTGCAATGAAATGGAATTAGGAAAGTAAATTTTCCTGTGCTGTAGTTTAAAAAAGATGTGATGCAAAAAAGGCGATGAGTAAAACTGTCGAAGCCATTTGCCAGAATAAGACGGGGTTTCTGGCGAGTAGGGCGGCATCATTACGTTTTTTGTATTTTGGGTTGGGCGTTTGTAACTCGTGAAGAAATTCCGAGACTTCCTCATAGCGCCGTTCTGGCTCATAACGTAAGCCTTTTTTAATCGCCCCATCGATCCAGATAGGCACCTCAGAATTGATCTCAAAGCTAGGGGTATATTTGGTGCCTAAATAGGCTTTTGAAGTACGACAGTCCTGTAGCTTGCCACCAAAAGGCGCCTTGCTAGTCAGCATTTCATAAACAATCACCGCTAAAGAAAATACTTCTGATTGAACGGTGCTCTTGGCTGAGATAACAACTTCTGGGGCTGAATAGCTGGCGGTGCCTAATATGCCTTCTCGCTCTATGGGGGTGGAGATTTCGGCCACACCTTTGATGTAACACGAACCAAAATCAATGATCTTCACTACACCATTATTGTCGATCATAATATTGCCGGGCTTGATGTCTTGGTGCAACGTTTCACGTCGATGGATCGCGGTCATGCCTCTGACAATCTGCTGAACTATATCAATTACATCTTGTACTGCTGGCTTAGGGTTGTCTGCTATCCATTGCTCAAGTGTGATGCCGTCAATATTTTCAGTTAAATAATAAAGGCATGTTTGTGGCCTGTTTGGCTCGATAACTTTCACCACGTGCAGCGAATTAATACGGCTGCCTATCCAGCTTTCTCTGACAAAACGTTCGATATAGGGTAGGTCATCATCAAAATTAACCGACGGTGTTTTCATGCAATAACGTTCACCACTTTCTTCATCACGAACGATATAGATCTGACTGCGATTGCTGGCATGGATTTCTTTTTCGATGCGATATCCATCCAAGATCATGCCGGGTGCTAGATAGGGTGGGAAGGGTAGTTGTGATAGCTGGCGGCTGACTTCTGCAATGGTTTGTTTAGGCAAACTATCTATACGTAAAATCTGGCAACTTAGGTTGTCGCAGCTATCATTAGCCAATGCCTTCTCAATAAGCCCATCGCAGGCTTTTTCGAAGTCTTGAGTAACATGTTCGGCTGAGAGTAAGTTTAAATTAGCCTGTAGCTCGGCATGACTAATAAAGTCATGAATGCCATCAGTACTTAAAAAGAAAATGTCACCGACTTCTATATCTGTGCTGCGACCATCTACATCAAGCATCACATCTAAACCCATGGCACGAGACAAGTAAGGTTTATCTTTGTTAATGAAGGTGGTGTGGTCGCGAGTTATTTGTTCCAGCGTGCCTTCACGCAAGCGATAAACACGGGTATCACCAACATGGAAAATATGTGCAGTTTGAGATTTAAAAATAACAGCACTAAAAGTGCTGACATAGGATTTTTGGCTACTTGAAAACTGATGGCCTTGATCAAATAACCAACGATTAAGAGCGGTTAATACTTGTGAAGCAGACTTGTTGACACTCCAGCTATCGGGCGTGGAATAGTAGTCGGTGAGGAAGTTGTAAACACAGGTTTCACTGGCTTCTTTTCCAGTTTGGCTAACACTTACGCCATCAGCAATAGCGGCAGCTGCACCTTTATTACTGAGTACAGATCCTTTAGGAATGCGAATGCCGATAGCATCTTCATTATCAGCCTTATTACCGCCTGCCGAGCGTTGCGCTACGGTAAAGCTTAGTTCTGCTTGTATCTGTTCCGCCATCATCCCCAGTTCGCCCTAAAAAGCGTTTGCCTTCGACATCATAGTGCCTAGAACGAACGGAGTCGATGTTATCTCAGCTTAGTGCACATCAATTAATTGCACAGTGCCATCAGGCATCACTTCAGCCATTTGACTTTTAGGCTCATCCAAAAATAGCGCGCAGACTGCGGCAAAGGCAATACTGCAAGCAATGATTAAGAAGAATGTTGATGGTGATACAAACGAATAGGCGGTCAAGAATAACACCGCACCGATGTTGCCGTAAGCACCGACAGTACCAGCAATTTGACCGGTTAAACGACGTTTGATTAATGGCACCACGGCAAACACACTACCGGCAGCTGAACCTAAAAAGAATGAACAGAACATCATTGACGCTACTGCCAATGCAATCGGCCACTCAGGCGTAATCAAAGACATAATAAAGAAACCCACTGCGGCCCCGCTCAATAAAATAGCCAAAGTCTTTTTACGACCAAAGGTATCACTGATAAAACCACCTGAAGGACAAGAAATAACATCCATTACGGCAAAGCTTGCACCGAATAAACCGGCCAAAGCGACAGGAATAAGGAAGACATCTTTGAAGAATAAAGGCAGCATTGAAACAACGGCTAATTCAGCACCAAAGGTCACAGCATAAGCAACGCTTAAGATAGCAACCTGTTTGAAGTTGTATTGCAGGATTTCATCAACCGGTTTTTTGAACATCTCCTTGTTCACTTTAAACAGCTGACTTGTTTGGAATAAATACAGACCCACTAAAGCGGCATAAATCACATAAGAGGCAAATTCAGTAAATAAACCTAAGGTGGTGACTTTCCATGTTAATACGGCCAAAGCACCAAACATAGGAATGTTCAAAGCTAAGCAGAAAAAGAAATCACGTTTGCTAGTGACTTCTAAGCCACCTGATTTATTCGGTCTAAAATAAGTTGAACCTGCAGGTGTATCAGACACCGAACGGTAATAAATAACAGCAAAAATAAGTGCAATCACACCGGTTATCGCGGTGGCATAACGCCAGCCATCATCGCCACCAAACATTAATGCAATAGTTGGCAAGGTGACGGCGGCTACAGCAGAACCCACATTACCCATACCTTTATAGATACCTTCAGCCAAACCAAGTTGTTTAGCGGGGTACCATTCACTGATCATGCGAATACCGATAACAAAACCAGCACCGACAAAACCCATTAAAAATCGAGAAATGGCGAGCATTTCAAATGTCGTAGACATGGCAAAAAGGAAACATAAAGCAGCGGTGAGCACCAGCATTGCCGAGTAGGTCTTTCGTGGACCATAAACATCAACCAACATACCGGTGACAATACGAGCAGGAATAGTCAAAGCAACGTTAAGGATCAATAACAATTTGATTTGCTGATCGCTTAAGCCCATTGTTTCTTGAATAACGGATAACAACGGCGCATGGCTGAACCAGACGAGGAAGGTGACAAAAAATGCCATCCACGTCATATGGAGAATTTTTGCCCTACCAGTAAAAGCCAGGAAGTTGGACTTCAGTGTGGAATCACTCATTTGTGTATTTTGATCCTATTTAAACTTTATAGGCTGCCATGGTGCAATAATTACGCCATTAGTTAAGCCGTTGATATAACAGGACTCTATTTTAGTATTGAACTTGGTTGAACCATAATAGTGCACCACAATGAGTCTCTAGTGCACCAATTCAGCAAAATGATAATTATTATCTTACTCGCTTATTAATCAGAAACTTTGGAATAAAATTCAACATAGAACCGAAGCTTTCCTTTGGGTTCAACACTGTGTAATAGACGAGGGGCGATCACGGCTTGCTCACCTTGCTTAATTTCATATTGCATAACAGTTGGCTCATTAACCGTATAAATTAACGTGCCTTCTAAGACATGTAACAAGCCCCATACACCAACCTTGGTGGAATGATCTTTTTGAAAACCCTTGGGAATAGTTTCTTCGGTAAATTCAGGTGTTTTTTTATAAGCGACCAGATCGTCAGGAAACTCCAATGCATCACAACGAACACAGTTTAAAACCGTTCCAAGTTTGCTAGCACGACCTTCTTCGGTGATAACCCAAGGCCGAGTAGTAAAAGGTGGCTTATGGCGAACATGTTGACCGTGGTAACAATCTAGCTCAGCCACCCAATCATTGTACTTATCTAAATGAAAGCCGATAATTTTTCGATCCATTTTGTACTCTGGTTTTGTTTTATAAGAGTTCCCAATAATACGCCTGTCTTATTACATGGGCACTTCCATGCATAAAACTTTCGATTTTTGTTTGGCAATTATTTTGAGGTCATCAAGATCGGTGATGCCGATGCCATCTCTTTTATTTAAGACTTGTGTATCAAGCTCGACTGCGCCATCAATCACAAAGAAATAGATGCCGTTATCCTGC
This sequence comes from Methylophaga sp. 42_25_T18, assembly GCA_002163085.1. Classification (GTDB taxonomy): domain Bacteria; phylum Pseudomonadota; class Gammaproteobacteria; order Nitrosococcales; family Methylophagaceae; genus 41-12-T18. The sequence continues at coordinate 551,154 of MAAJ01000001.1, forward strand.
TGATATTTTGTATATTCAACAGACTCATCTGTATCAATCACAGCAATAGAAAAATAGGCATCCTGGTTAATGGTTAGCACATCGTTATTGTTGCCATCCTTTGGTGCAATGATAAGCTCAAACTTGTTCAGAATGGCATTTCTATCAAGGGCTTTTTGATTGTAGCTCGGCGTAAGGTTTTGCTCTTTTGGCAATACCCAGATCTGTAACAACGATGCATCCTCAGAATCTGAATCATTAAACTCAGAATGGGTGATGCCTGTACCAGCAGACATCACCTGAATTTCACCCGCTTTTAGAACAAATTCATGGCCCATACTATCCCGATGTCGCAAAGCACCATTTAAAGGAATGGAAATGATCTCCATATTATTATGTGAATGTGTCCCAAAGCCTTTATCTGGTTTAATCACGTCATCATTGAGTACACGTAAAGTGCCAAAACTCATGCGGTTCGGATTGTAATAATTCGAAAAACTAAACGTATGATGGCCGTATAACCAACCAATATCCGTGATTCCACGTGATTCTGCTAAATCAATAAAAGTGGCCATGATTTTGTCCTGCTTACTGTTGAACGCCTTCGATAAAGAGTTCGAGTTCCACATGCGTAGAGGCTGGCCCTAAGTTGTAATCAATGCCGTAGTCGGACATTTTTAATGAGGTTTTACCACTAAATCCTGCTCTGTAACCGCCCCATGGATCAGTACCCTCACCGATTTTTTCTATTGGGAAGCTAATAGTTTTGGTGACGCCATGGAGCGAAAATTCGCCTGTTATAGTGCCACTATTTTCATCATTGGCACTGTATTGTGTGCTGGTAAATGTCGCTGTGGGATATTGACTAACGTCGAGGAAATCTTTGCCCTTCAAGTGCTTGTCACGTTCAGCATGATTAGAATCCAGACTTGCCGTCTGAATAACTACTTTTACCTGTGAATTGTCAGCTTTGTTTTGGTCGTAGCTAAATGAGCCATCAAAATCATTGAAACGGCCAGTCAACCAGCTGTAACCTAAATGCTGAACCTTAAAATTAATAGCGGCATGAGCACCTTCTCTATCGACGTTATAGTCGGCAGCATGAGCAAATCCTGAGAGCAAGGTAGCCGCTGAAAGCGTACTGGCTAGTAATAATTTTTTCATAATATCCTCGATGTAGTGATTGAGAGTTTAAATATCAAACGGTGGTGTTAACTTTTAACATACGTGTGAGCCCGCCATCTTTATTGATGAAATGGTGTTTAATTGCTGCGAGTGCATGGGCTGTTGTCATGGCGATTAATAGCCATGACAAAATGGCATGTACTTGTCCTGCAATGTCTTCTTGCTTTTCAATGGCCCAAGGCAATGCCGGTGCCTTCAGCAAATCAAAAATGACGATAGCTCGGCCATCGGCGGTAGAGATCAGGTAACCACTGATCATTAGGCATAACATGCCTAAATATAAGCCTCGATGCATCCAGTGTGCAGAACGTTGTTCCCATTTTGGGCCAGCTAATTCTGCCGGCTTAATATTAGTGGCTCGCCAAAACACACGAAACATCAACAACCCTAATAACACCATGCCTAGACTCTTATGCAGATCCAATGAACCTTTATACCAAGCATCGTAATAGGTTAGCTCCACCATATAGAGTCCGAGAGAAAACATAAATAAAATGGCAATGGCCATGAGCCAGTGCACGGCAATGCTGAGCCAGCCATAAGATTTATTGCTGTTTTTTAACATGATGTTGCCTTGCCAAAATAATTAAGGCTTAGCTTATCGCTGTTAGATAAAACTTAATAGTGCTGAAAATAATAAACTGTTGTGCATAAAGTAATGGAGTAGTGCTATAGTCGACCACTACAAAAGCAGTAATAGAAGGTGCTTTATGCAGGATCTTTATTGGGATGATTACCGAGTAGCCTATCAAGTGGCTGAATCGGGTTCACTCAGCAAGGCGGCCAGACAACTACAATGCAACCATGCAACCGTGTTGCGTCATGTGAACCGGCTAGAACAAGCATTAAACATCAAATTGTTTATTCGCCATCAGCGTGGTTACAAACTAACCGATGCTGGGTCGATACTCGTGAATGAGATGCCCTCAATTTATGCTGAATTCAACCGGTTAGAAAACTTGCTTGGCAGTGTGGAGCAGGATATCAATGGCAATCTGCGTATCACAACGTTGGTCGAGTTTTCATCGTTACTTAATCCTGCATTGTTAGAGTTCCGTAAAGCCTATCCAAAGTTACGTATACAGTTGATATCTACCGACGAAATCATTCCCTTAGCCAGTGGTGCAGTGCATGTATCAGTAAGAGCTGGCCAGGAACCTCAAGATCCTGACTTGATTGCACGCAAAATCATGCCAATAAACATGGCCTATTATGCGACGGATGACTATGTGCAACAGTTTGGCCTACCCCAAAAAATTGAGGAATATAACCAACACAATTGGGTTATGCCCAGTGTCGAAAAACATCATATCCCACATGTGAAACAAGTGCTGCGGCACCTCGACAATGAGCGAGTGGTGTATCAGAGTAATCAATTTCTCGATATTGAATCTGCCGTAAAGGCAGGCATAGGGATAGGCCTAATTTCGGAGATGGGCGCAGCAGCTTGCAATAACTTACATAAACTGCAGCTAAATGACGACGTAACATATGAAACAAATGGGTTGTGGTATGTCTATCACCGGGATTTAAAACATAATGCTAAGGTGAAGACGTTGTATCAATATCTGCTAAAGCACTTAATACCCGATGGTTAACTATGCGCTTTCACTTTCTATTCGAGTGTAATAGTTGGCTTCTGGTTTGGCAAAATAGGTAAAGTACGGATAATCTTTTCTGCGGCTTCCTTATCACTTTTTTAGTAGAAAAAATGTCTACTTAGACACATTTTTCCATATAGGCGTGATAAGCTGCGGCTTGGAAATTTTTTTACACTTTTAAGTTACGCTTTTTCTTTTTTACGGGACATTTATGGACAAGATCAGCTCTGGATCTAGCTGTAACATTAAGGGATTACGATTAAGCATTTTTTCCTCCCTATTCATGTTCTGTCTAACATGGACACCTTTCGCCACCGCGACTCATTGGCATGCTAACGAATACATAACCGACAGCTTTGTTGCTGTCACTTTGAATGAAAAAGCGAAAGGTTCTGTTGCCGGCATCAAAAAGTGGAAAAAACCCATTTATTATGAAATCAAACATCATATAAATGATGTCGAGTTACATGAGCGTCTAGTAGCCTTGCATTTTTCTCAGATCAGACAGATTACTGGCCTAACAATTGAACCTGCAGATCGACAACATTCAGCAAATCTAACCATCGTTTTAACATCAGAAAAACGCTATCAGAAAGATATCGCTCATTACTTTCAGTTAGATGAAAATGCAAAAACAACCAAAGCAATGGCAAAGAAAATTGGTTCGGCAAGTCTATATACACGCGGTGACAATAGTATTGAACACGCTGCCGTAGTGATTCCAACCGATCGCGCTCGTGCTGAAGCGCGTTTACTCTCAAGTTTGTCAGAAATGCTTACCCAAGTATTAGGCTTTCCCAACCGCTCTACCAGTGTTTACCCATCGGTGCTTAATGACCGATCACGCGATCATTTTCTTTCAGGCTTAGATTATCTAATGCTCAAGATTTTATATGATGAACGTGTTCAATCGGGAATGAGCTCAAGAAAAACAAGAGCAGCGGTGAATAAAATCATTGCCGAAAGTAGTTTTCAAGACCAGATTCAATCGGCTGAGCTCGTCGTTAAGCAACAAGGTTTGTATCCGTTATTAAATTAGGCTAACGCTTTACACTATTGATTTGTTGTCATGGACATCATGGATTATAAGTCTGACTGTTCTATCTTTTTATTTTTAAACCAAGTTGTTTTTTCAGGCAGTGAACCATCAGTATTTTGGTTGTAGTGAATAGTTAGCTGTTCATCTGGCTCGATATTTCTGCGAGCGATGAAGTTAAGAGTCATTGATGTTTTATCTGCTTTAAACATAAGGTTGGGCGTATCACTATGGTTGTAGTGGCTACCGTAACCTAGAGCGAGCGCTAACGAAGTCTCTGGTTTCGTGCGAGATAGCCTTCCCCAGTTATAGACACGGTGCTTAATTTCTTTTGGAAGGTTTTTATACTTTTCTGTCAGTACGATAACGGGCGCAGCTTCGACAGTTTCACCTTTTGCAAAAGTGCTTGTTGAAAATGAACCGAGTCCTAACTCTTCCGTTATCTGTGCTAGATAAATATGAGGAGGTATTATTTTTTCAGACATGATTAATAGTCCCAACTTTTATAGATTTCATTGTCATTTTTCATATCTTCATAGAGCCAAACCATACGATCTAGAAACCAACTTTTCCCTAGATACGCCATTGTTATACCTAAAATGGCTCCCCAAACTGAATAAGTCACCGTAGCCCAGATAGCTATTATTAAGCCAATAAAAGAAATGCTATTTAAAATAAAAAAGAGATGAGTTTCATGATGTTTTGGCAGGGGTATATGGTCTCTGTTTAAATAAACCCGTTCCCCTAACACTGCCTTGGATGCCCAGTTTCTTGTCGATTTAGCTTTGCTGAAAACGATAGGATTAAACATCATCCAAAGTAGTGAAATGGCAGTCGGAATCAAACACCACCAACCAATCCACACTCGACTCCAAAAGGCTAAAACAATAATAGGAAGCACCGAATATCGCGTCCAAACGCTGATGGGATTAGCGTGCTTTAGCCAGTTTTCATCAGTGAGATTAAAGAAGTTGGCAATTTTCCGTTCAAAGGTCACTTGTATTTCAAAATCTCTAAATTAAATTCTTTACGAATTTCAACGAGCGGCGTGTCCATATATTGCTCGTAGCCTCGAGTCTTCCACTTGCGATTCATTTTTCTAGCTTGAATACATGTTTTATATAAAAGAGGCAGACCAAGAATTAAACTTTTAACGATGTTAACAAAACCAATATTCTCGATGAGTTTTTTTCCTTCCGGTGATTTGGCATAGGCCAAATATTCCTTAAAACTCATGTCAGTTCCGAATAAGGTCCAATAATCGCCGGCCGCCTCATCCAAAATACTGGTATTCACGCCAAAGAATACGTGACCGACATCATGATGTACTAATAACTCCGTCCACACGGTATCAGGTTCAGGAACAGAGAAAAGGTGTGAGTTCACTGAATAAAACTCAGCTAAAGCCTCTCTGAGAGTGAGCTTACAATCTTGCTCTTGAAATTGAGCGACTTTAGTTCTATTAAATTTCATTTGCCTTGTTAGCTGTTTGAAATTGTATAACTGCGCCTGTAGGAAAATCCTGATAATTTAAATGGCACAAAACAGTGCCACTTAAATATGAAACTAATACCCCTATCTATAAAAATTCTGGCCTTTTTTGTTGGAGGTCAGTACTTACAGTACGAACTTCTCAACCGCTAGAGCAATAACACCAGTAAGAGCTAACAAGCTCAAAATTTTCCCGGTAGCTACAGAGCTTTCTAGAGACGCGACGCGATCTTCTAAAGAAGCAGGTTTAGTGTTGCTAGAAGGTTTTTTGCTGTCAGCTTCTAAAGGAATAACAGATTCAGCCTGAGGGCCTTTTTCTGATTCTTTGTCGATGAACTTAACGGCTAAACCTTTGCGGATAGGACCATCGCCTTGCCATTCACTTTTGTGGAAGAAGAAGTCTTCGCCGCTTTTGTCGTCGGCAATAAAGCCAAAGCCTTTGCGGAAGTCGTAACGTTTAATAATGCCTTGGGCCATGTTTGTATCCTAATTTAATGTGTAATGAGGGCAATTCTGTTGATCGTAAACTTTGGTTCGACCTATAAGTGATTGCCAATGATAGCGATTATGTATATTTTTGCAATTTAAGTATCTGTTTGCTTATGGCTGAAGACGGTTATTGCCGTCCGTCCCCGTCCCTTGCGTGATGTTTTTTTACCATACATCAATAGTTGGATTAAATTGGCCTAGCTCTTCAGCCTTGCTTGTACGGATTATAATTTTCGAAGGCACAACACTGTTACCTTTATACTCTGGTGTTACATTGAGGCCGTCAATTAAACTCTGCTCTACAAAGCGTGCCAGCGTAGCGATAATTTGATTATGCTCCCCAAGTATTCTGGGCGGGACATAAACAGTATTGTCCTCTTCTGCTTCCCCTCCAAATATTTCAGGAAAAAGTAAAATAGGAAACAGCTCACCTTGCTCGGTCGCCGCGAGTGCTTTTTCTCTGGAGTCTATATGAGAGAAATCTAACACTTCTTCTCTCAATTCCGTCATGCCAAATAATTTTTTTATACGATTAAACATTGTCTCGATATCGTTAGAGAAACAGAACGCCTTATTAAAAGGTAAAAGCCAACTGTTTTGTTGTCCTGTTAAGTTGCGTGTTATATGCCTCTATATACCACTTTGAATCATTTCTTTAATTTTATGAGCCTTAACAAAATGATCTAGTTTATGGGTTTGTATCCACCACGTTGCAGCTTCCATAAGTAATTCCGGATTATCATTTTTGTTTGCAAAAAAAGCATAAAATGATAATCCGACATTATCACCTTTACGTTCAATTTTTTTATTACAAACGTTGATAATTTTAGATCTTAATTCTTCTCTCATTTTTTACTCATAACTCTGAATGTAAGCCCATAGTCGAAAGGCATATAACAGTATGTTTTATGAGGCTGCTGCCCATCATAACAATTGTTAACATGGGGACCTCTTAATTCTGTTCTTATTTTCACTGTTGCTGTTAATTTATTAAACACAAAAAGAGTCATTTTCCCCCTAAAACATCGCCATATCGATCATTAGATGAGCAATAATCAGGAAGAAAGAACTCCTTAACACTATCCAGCACGCTGTCTAAGCTTGATGCTACTCATTGACCAATCTGCATTAGCAACCCTTTAGCCTTTTCAGCTGCTAGCCCTAAATGGATATGACTCCCCTTAAAATCTAGGCAAAACAGGATGAACAACATACTATGTCACATCCCAAACCATTCTGATGCTGGGCATAAATACAAACTTTAGGAATTAACATGAAAGAAATTACAGTTGATAGCAACCCAAGTGAAGCGCTTTTGAAAAAAATGGGTGCTGCTTACTGGCCAACATGGGAAAAAGAAGTATCAGTATTTCCATGGGCGTTCGTGACAACAGAAACAGCACTTATTTTAGAAGGTGAATGTGAAATGACACCTGAAGATGGCAGCCCAGTAGTAAAATTCAAAGCGGGTGACCTAGTGGTGTTTCCCAACGGCTTTAAAGGCACGTGGGAAGTGAAAAAACCACTTAAAAAGCAATTTAAGCACATCAACGGAAATTTTGTTAAGTGCTTCTTTTGTCAGTTAAAAATAATGATTAGCCGCATCAAAGGTGTTACGAAATAAAGTTCGTTTCCATAATCTCCACCAAAGCCGTTTCTGATAGTTTGGCAAGCTCGTATTCTGAAGACGAATAAATATCACCTTCTTTATTACCCAAGGCGATGTTTACAACATCAGGCTTATCATCATGAAGCAGGATAACGATCTTCTTATCGAGAGCAATGCAATCAATGGTGATTGCATCTGCTTTCATGCCTTGATTACGTAAGGTTTTATCCATTATTCCCATTAATGTATCGACATGTTCAAATTTGCTATAGAACACATCATTCGCCCTAGCGACAATCTCTGATAAATGTTGTAGTGCTTTCTTCATTTTAACGCTCAGTGATTAGGGCTGCTGGCTTGAAATATAACGCTAATTTATCCTTGTGCAGCTTCTTGTTAGATCGCAGTTTCCTTTTTCCTAGGGGATTGTCTTACCCCCGCGCCACATGAACCCTGCGAGAGTAAGCATCCACACCAGCAGAAGGAGATTTGCGGGCATATTGATCACCATCGCAAGCGTAGAAAACCCCTCGTATGCTATCACGACACCAGCGACCGTTGTAGGTATCCCCACAACGATAGCGACACCGGCGAACCATTTCGGATACATCTTGTCCTGTAGCAGGGCGATACCGTACAAGATCATCGTGAGACCCAAGGAAAGAGATAACATGCTAGCCAATCCGATCTCAATCTGGCGCACTGCGAAGGTGGCGTGAAACATCCCTTCCTTCTCCGATACTGGCGCGGCAGCCCAGGCATCCACCATGCTCTTCAAGGCAATTCCGTCCACTGCTTGCAACGCTGCGGCCAAGGCCAAACTAACGACCGCTCCTGCAGTCGCGATCCGCGCGACACTTGAGCACCCCCTAGCTTCAAGCTGTCCCGATAGGAGCAACAGCGCAGCCAGCATAGCAGCAACTCCTGCTAGCTGTACCAAATGGCTTGCAACCCACAAGCGATCCTCGGCGTACTCAGCAAAGGCGGCGACGGGGTCGCTCGGGTCGACTCCCATTGGGTGAAAAAAAGTTCCGATGAAAAGCAATGCGGCACCCGCGATCGCGCACATTGCACCCACTCTACTTATGTTGCGCTTCTGCATTTGATGTTCGCTCTAACGCCAAGCACAACGGCTTGGTGAAGTTGGCGACTTTTTTGAGTGTTTTTTCAAAAAAGGTGACCGCTTTACCAAGTCCGATTGATGCGCCTTGTTCAATGTTTTAATTGCCATAACCTGAAAGCCATTCTTCTTGGTCAATATCAGAAACACTACCAACCGATAGTGACCTCCAAAGTTCAATGACCTTTTCTTTAGCGACACCCTTCATATGCTTGGGCTCGCCTTCTCCAGCTACGTTTTCCCAAACAAGTAATCCTGACGAAAATGCAGATAAGCACCATTCAGATTCGTGGGTCAGGGAAACATCAGTATTTTCTACATCCGAGTTAGATAGCTCATCATATACCGCAGCTAACGATTCTAAAGGAATGTCGATACTTGACTCTCCCATTAGGTGATTTACCCAATATGACATGAGCTCTCCTTAGGCATTGAACAGTGTGTTTTATGTGGCCAACTGGCCACATAATAAGTATTAGTGTGGCGGCCACCTAATTCAAAATACATATAATTCGGGTTGCATATAACTAACTGATTATATTTAGTTATTTTTAAGTTAGGATCGTTCATCAGGAATTAAGTTGCCAAGTTAATGAATGTTTTTTTGGCAATAGTGGCCAATTTTTTGTTATTGTAAAATTTGTTCTGTTTCAGGGAAGAGGCGTTGAACATGACTAGATCTCCATTTCTACAATCTGTTGAGTCCTTTATGCTGTCTAAGCGTTATAGCCGCCGGACAGTTAAAACGTATCTGTATTGGATTAAATATTTCATAATTTTTAATGATAAGCAACATCCTAGTGATTTAGGCGATAAAGAGATTGAACGGTTTTTGACTTTTTCAGCCGTGGAAAGACGCGTTTCAGCAGCAGCAACTAGGGCGATTGCTTTTCCAGTTTTAGAAAAGGGTTACTTTTTCCTTAACACATCACCATAGAGTTCTTCTTTACACTCTGGACAAATACCATGTGAAAATTGAGAGGAGGTGCGTTCAGAAATATAGGATTCCATATGATCCCATGAATCCATGTCCTTTGGATCTGAATCTGGTTTTCTAATTTTTTTACAATTGGCACAGATGGGCAAAAAGCTTTCTAAGGTATTCACCCGTTGTTGCAATTGAGCATTGAGCTTGCCGATTTCTATCAGTTTTCGGTGAACAAGAAAAAATACTAAAACGGCAGTGACGAAAATAAATGTCCAGCCTTTATAAGTTTGGATTTGAGTAAGTACTTGCATGTCGGTGGTGAAATAAGCCAGCACCTTATCAGAGAGTAATACCCATAAAGCGCCCGCGGTTGCGTAAATCAGGCCGATCTTTAGCGCCGGCCAAACATTTTCTGATTTGATTAATCGAAGCGATATCATGTTTCACTCCTAACGCTGCTCAGCGGTGAGTGTGAGCGGGGCCATTGGCTATGCCGGTGATTTTACCTAGTTCTAGTTTACGCTTCCGATCATTAATGCGTTTACATTCCTTGTTTATTACAAGGTAATATTAGGCTTTTATTTTTGATACTCCTTGAGCAAGCAGATGACTGACAGTTCAATTCCTGAACAGTGGCAACAACTATTATCAAATGACGATGTTCTTTTGCCGTCAGCTAAACAGGTATTAGCAGGTAGTGACTATGCAACGCAATGGGGTATACGTCAGCCAGAGCGTGCTGCCGAGTTACTGAATTCTGGTGATTTGTTGCATGCATACGATGAACATGGTTTTCAACAGCGTTTAGCGACGATGTTGCTTGATGTGGCCGATGAAGCAACTTTGCAGCAACAATTACGCATCTTTCGTCAGCGTGAAATGGTGCGTATTATTTGGCGAGATTTATGCGGTGACGCTGATCTTGCAGAAACAGTGCGTGAGTTATCAGCGATGGCTGATGCGTGTCTGCAACAGGCTTTGAACTTATTGCAGCAGTGGCAAGCGCAAGATTTAGGTCAGCCTTGTAATGTTGACGGCGAACCTCAGAATTTGTTAGTCATTGCCATGGGTAAATTAGGCGCGGGTGAGCTTAATTTATCGTCTGACATTGATTTGATTTTTGCTTTTGCCGAGCAAGGTGAAACGCAAGGTGGTCGACGATCATTATCGAATGAAGAGTTTTTTGCCCGCTTGGGTCGCAAGTTAATTTTGGCCTTGGATACGGTAACGGCAGATGGTTTTGTGTTTCGTGTCGATATGCGTTTGCGACCCTTTGGTGAGAGTGGCGCTATTGTGGCGAGCTTTGATGCTTTAGAAAACTACTATCAAACCCAAGGTCGTGAGTGGGAACGATATGCCATGATCAAGGCGCGGGTGCTCACCGGCAGTGAGCCAGAAAAACAAGAATTAGTGGCTATGTTGATGCCTTTTGTTTATCGCCGTTATTTGGATTATGGCGTGTTTGAATCATTGCGTGAAATGAAGGCGATGATTGCTGGGCAACTGCATCAAAAAGGCATGGAAGATAATATTAAGCTTGGTGCGGGTGGTATTCGTGAAATCGAGTTTATCGGTCAGGTGTTTCAGTTGATTCATGGTGGCCGCGAAATATCGCTGCAACAACGGCCGATTTTAACGATTTTAGATTTATTAGCACAGCGTCATAGTTTGTCGGTGAAGGCAGTAGATGAGTTAAAAGCTGCGTATGATTTTCTTCGTCGCACCGAGCATCGCATTCAAGCTTGGCAAGATAAACAAACGCATTTGTTGCCACAAGATGATGAAGGCCGACGCCGTTTGGCGCAGTTGATGGGGTTTACCGACTGGGCGTTATTTGCTGATGCTTTGGCGCAACACCGCCAACAAGTACAAAGTCATTTTGAGTGCATTTTGACCGCACCCCAAGCCGACGAAAATACCAATGACAGTGTGGCCTTATTTGAGGTTTTAGCTGAAAACAAAACGGACTATTTTGAACAATTAGGTTATCAACAAGCGGAAATGCTGCTGGCAGCATTAGATAAATTATTAAATAGTCATATCTGTAAGCACTTGACGACGGTGAGTCGGGCTCGCCTTGACCGGTTATTACCGTTATTAGTGCAAGCGGCGGCTAATGTCGAGAATGCCGATGAATGTTTAATGCGTCTATTGCCGTTTATTGAGGCGATCATGCGTCGATCGGTCTATATGGCCTTGCTGGTGGAAAATCCATTGGCTTTGTCGCAGCTAGTTCGTTTATGTGCCGCCAGTCCTTGGATCAGTAGCCAATTAGCTCGGCATCCGGTGTTACTGGATGAGTTGTTGGACCCACGTGATTTGTATCAGGTGCCCGATAGACAAGAGCAGGCAAATTTATTAACCCAGTTTTTGATTTCAGCCGACGCCCAAGATCTAGAACAACAAATGAATTTGTTGCGTGAATTTAGACAGATAGCCAACCTGCATGTGGCCGCCGCTGATGTGACCGATGTGCTGCCATTGATGCGTGTGGGTGATCAGCTCACCGTATTGGCCGAAGTGATGTTGGCCAATGTGTTAAAGCAAGCATGGCTGTTTTTGGTGGAAAAACATGGTCGACCACCGGCCATAAAAACCGACAATATTACTGAATGTGGGTTTACTGTGTTGGCCTATGGCAAGTTGGGCGGTTTGGAGCTGGGTTATGGCTCAGATTTAGACTTAGTCTTTATATATAGTGATGCTGAAAGCAATCGGGGGGCAACCGATGGCGAGCGGCCACTTGATGTGCCTGTGTTTTATACTCGTTTGGCTCAACGAATGATTCATTTGATGAGTACCACCACACCGGCCGGTACTTTATATGAAATTGATATGAGACTGCGGCCCAGCGGTGCGTCAGGCTTATTAGTGAGTACGGTGTCTGGTTTTGCGGAGTATCAGCAAGAGGATGCATGGACTTGGGAACATCAAGCCTTAGTTCGGGCAAGATCGGTGGTTGGTGATCAAAATCTTGCGCAACAGGTGAGTGAAATTCGACAAGATGTGCTGGCGGTGGAACGAGATCAGCAACAGCTTGCAATCGAAGTACGAGACATGCGAGCTAAGATGCGTGAGCAGTTAGATAAAAGCACAGCGCAGCTCTTTGACCTTAAACAAGGTGTCGGAGGTATCACTGATATTGAATTTATGGTGCAATATGCTGTTTTGGCTTGGTCGAAAACCTTGCCTGAGTTATTGGTTTATACCGATAATATCCGAATTTTAGACGCATTAGTGGAAACAGCGAAGCTGAACGAGGAAGATGGCAAAATGCTTGCCGGTGCTTATCGTTTCTATCGCAAGCTGGCTAATCATTGCGTTTTACAAGAAATACCCGCCTGTGTATCGCACAGTGAAGTGGCGGTATATCAGCCTCGCGTTGCCGCTATTTGGCAGCGCTGGTTGGGTAAAGATGAATAATTTAGACAGTAACTAACGAAATAGAAAGTAGGTAATTATGGCAGTAGTAACAACAATGGCAGATCGTGATGGCGTTATCTGGTTAGATGGCGAGTTAATAGAGTGGCGTGATGCAAAAGTACATTTATTAACCCATACCTTGCATTATGGTTTGGGTGTGTTTGAAGGTGTACGTGCTTATAACACCGATCAAGGTGCTGCCATTTTTCGTTTGCAAGAACATACTGACCGTTTATTCCGCTCTGCAAAAATCATGGGCATGGGCATGCCGTTTGATAAAGAAACGATCAACGAAGCTCAAAAAATTGCAGTTCGTGAAAATAACTTAGAGTCTGCTTATATTCGTCCGATGTGTTTTTACGGTAGTGAAGGCATGGGGATTCGTGCTGATAACCTGCGTACTCATGTGATGGTTGCTGCTTGGGACTGGGGTTCATACCTTGGCGAAGACAATATGAAGAACGGCATTCGCATTAAGACGTCGTCATTCACTCGTCATCATGTCAACATCACCATGTGTAAAGCGAAAGCGAATGGTAACTACATGAATTCAATCATGGCACTGCAAGAAGCGGTGAACGATGGTTATGACGAAGCCTTATTATTAGATACGGAAGGGTTTGTTGCTGAAGGTAGTGGCGAGAACTTCTTTATGGTGCGTGATGGTGTGCTGTATACACCAGAGCTGACATCAGCATTAGAAGGCATTACCCGTGCAACCGTGATGACTCTGGCTGAAGATATTGGTTTGAAAGTGGTAGAAAAACGCATTACCCGTGACGAAGTTTATGTTGCCGATGAAGCGTTCTTCACTGGTACAGCAGCAGAAGTAACCCCCATTCGCGAATTAGATAATCGTGAGATTGGCAACGGTGGCCGTGGCCCTATCACTGAGCAATTACAGTCTTTATATTTCGATCATGTTTATGCTCGTGACAAGATGTATCCGAACTGGAATACATTGGTTGCAAAATAGTTAGTTTGAACAAAAGAATTTAGAGGTAGAGAGTCATGGCAGGTCATAGTAAATGGGCAAACATCCAACATCGTAAAGGTGCTCAAGATGCTAAGCGCGGTAAATTATTTACCAAGTTTATTCGTGAAATCACTGTAGCGGCTAAAGAAGGCGGTAGTGATCCGGATAATAATCCACGTTTACGTGCTGCCATCGATAAATCGTTGAGCGGTAATATGACGCGTGATGTTATCGAGCGTGCAACCAAACGTGGTGCCGGTGAATTAGAAGGCATGAGCTATGATGAGATTCGTTATGAAGGTTATGGCCCCAGCGGCATTGCGATTATGATGGATTGCTTAACCGATAATCGTAATCGTACGGTGGCGGCAGTGCGTAATGTCTTCACTAAGCGTGGTGGCAATATGGGCACCGATGGCAGTGTATCTTATTTATTTAGTAAGAAAGGCATTATTACTTATGCGTCTGGCACTGATGAAGACGCGGTGATGGAAGCTGCATTAGAAGCCGGTGCAGATGATATTGTGACCAATGACGATGGCACCATTGATGTATTTACGGCAGCAGAAGATTATGCTGCAGTGAAAGATGCATTGGATGCTTCAGGTTTAGAAGCAACATCTTCTGAAGTAACCATGCATCCTGAAACGACAGTTGCTTTAGATGTTAAAGATGCTGAGAAAGCATTAGCAATGATTGATGCCTTTGAAGATTTGGATGATGTACAAGAGGTTTATACCAACGCAGATTTTTCCGATGAGGTAATGGCGCAGTTAGGCGAGTAGGCGCTTTTTCATGACACGTATTTTAGGGATCGACCCGGGTTCTCGTAAAACCGGCTTTGGCATCATTGAGCTAGATAACCAAAAAATACATCATGTGATTAATGGCCGCTTAATGGTCGGTGATGGTGAGTTTGCTGATCGTTTAAAACAAATATTTGAAGGTTTGACCGATATCATTCAGCGTTATAAACCTGACATGATGGCCATTGAAAAAGTGTTTTTACATAAAAATGCTGACTCGGCCTTAAAACTAGGTCAAGCACGTGGTGCTGCGATCTGTGCCGGAGTAAGTCAGAACTTACCGGTGCATGAATATACGGCGACGCAAATAAAAAAAGCCGTGGTGGGTAATGGCCATGCAAAAAAAGAACAAGTTCAGTATATGATGTCGGTGATTTTAAAATTACCTGAAGTGCCTGATGAAGATGCGGCGGATGCCTTGGCCTGTGCGATGACACATGCTAATTTTGCCGCAGTTGGTGGTCAACAAAACTCAAAACTGCCAGCAGGCATGCGCACAAGTCGCCGTGGAGGGCGTTATAGCCGATGATTGGTCGTTTACGTGGAATTATATTAGATAAACAAGCACCTGATCTGGTGCTTGATGTGCAAGGTGTGGGTTATGAAGTGGCGGCGCCGATGTCGACCTTTTGTAGCTTACCGGCGCTTAATGAAGAAGTTTCTCTTTTTACCCACCTTGTTGTACGTGAAGATGCACAGTTACTCTATGGTTTTGCTACCATACGTGAGCGCTTACTTTTTCGTAGCTTACTCAAAGTAAATGGCGTCGGCGCCAAATTAGCATTAACGATTTTATCGGGCAGTGATGTTGATGATTTTGCTCGCAGTGTGCAAGAAGGTGATGCCGCCAGTTTGACGCGTTTGCCCGGCGTTGGTAAAAAAACAGCCGAGCGTTTGATTATTGAAATGCGTGATCGTTTGAAAGAAGTCATGGGTGCCATGGGCTTGAAACCAGTGGTATCTGAAGCGGCCAGTTTGGCCGGTGCCAAAGAGGAAGCAATCGAAGCATTAGTCGCTTTAGGTTATAAACCGACAGAGGCTGATAAGATGATTCGCAGTGTCTATAGCAATGGTATGACGACCGAAGAACTTATTAGGCAGTCCTTACAGAGAAATTAATTGATGGAAGATCGTTTTATCACCGCAACAGCCAATAACGACGAAGAACGTCATGATCGGGCGATTCGTCCAGCTAGTTTAAGTGATTATATTGGTCAGCCGGTGGTGAAAGAACAAATGGATTTATTTGTTTCCGCTGCCCGAAAACGTAAAGAAGCCTTAGATCACACGTTAATTTTTGGCCCACCTGGTTTAGGTAAAACCACCTTGGCTCATATCATTGCCAATGAAATGGGCGTGAATCTAAAACAAACCTCAGGTCCAGTATTAGAACGCCCTGGCGATCTAGCAGCATTACTAACCAACCTTGAACCCAACGATGTTTTGTTTGTAGATGAAATACACCGTCTGAGTCCGATCGTTGAAGAAGTGTTATATCCGGCGATGGAAGACTATCAGCTCGATATTATGATTGGTGAAGGACCAGCAGCACGTTCGATCAAATTAGATTTAGAACCGTTCACCTTAGTGGGTGCCACCACCCGCGCTGGCTCGTTAACCTCACCATTACGTGATCGTTTTGGCATTGTGCAACGGTTAGAGTTTTACAATAGCGATGATTTGAGCACCATCGTGCAGCGTAGTGCCCGTATCTTTGATGTGCCACTTGATACTCAAGGTGCGAATGAAATTGCCAAACGTTCACGAGGTACACCACGTATTGCTAATCGATTATTACGACGAGTGCGTGATTATGCCGAAGTGAAATTTGATGGTCAGATCACTGCAGAAGTGGCTCGCCAAGCCTTAGACTTACTGGCTGTTGATAATAATGGTTTTGATATGTTGGACCGAAAACTGTTATTAGCCATCATTGAAAAGTTTGAAGGTGGCCCAGTTGGGGTTGAAAACTTGGCAGCGGCGATAGGTGAAGAACGTGGCACGATTGAAGATGTGATCGAACCATTTTTAATCCAAGAAGGTTTTATTATGCGCACGCCGCGTGGTCGTGTTGCGACTAAAAAAGCATGGTTACATTTAGGTTTAGCACCCGCTGACAGTAACAATAATGACTGAGTTTGATTGGCCGATCCGTGTTTATTATGAAGACACCGATAGTGGCGGTGTGGTTTACCATTCTAACTATTTAAATTTTATGGAACGCGCTCGTACTGAGTGGATTCGCTCTCTCGGTTTTGAGCAGGATGAATTAATTACTCAACATCAGTGCTTGTTTGCTGTACATTCAATGCAATTAAATTTTCGTAAACCTGCAAGGTTTAACGATGCTTTGACGGTAAGGTCATATTTAGTCAAAGCTGCAGGTGCAAGTATGGAATTTGAACAAAAAATTTTTCGTGATGATGAACTGTTGTGTGAAGCTGTGGTCAAAATCGCGTGTTTAGACTCAGATAGGTTTCGCCCTAGGTCGATACCTGCATTTATTTTGACGGAGATACAACGTGAGCGCTGATCTTTCTTTAGTAACGCTGATATTGGAAGCCAGTTTATTGGTGCAGTTAGTCCTGTTGACATTGTTATTAATCTCTTTGTACTCCTGGACCTTGATTTTCAAAAAACGTGGTGAGTTGGCGCTAGCTAAAAGTGATGCTGATTCGTTTGAAGATAAATTCTGGTCAGGTAATGAGCTCAACCGTTTATATGAAGATATTTCTTCACGGCCACATAAAAGTATTGGGATGGAAGGTATTTTTGAAGCGGGATTTAAAGAATTTGTTCGGCTGCAAAAGTCCTCGACTGATACTGGTTTTGTATTAGAAGGCGCACAACGGGTTATGCGTATCTCTTTAGCACGTGAAGTTGATCAGTTGGAAATGTCATTACCCTTTTTAGCAACGGCCGGTTCCACGAGTCCTTATATAGGGTTGTTTGGCACCGTCTGGGGCATTATGAATTCCTTCCGCGCTTTAGGTAACGTGCAACAAGCTACGCTGGCGATGGTGGCGCCTGGTATCTCTGAAGCGTTGATTGCGACTGCGATGGGCTTGTTTGCTGCGATTCCAGCCGTTATTGCTTATAACCGCTACTCGCATGAAGTTGAGCGATTAATTAATCGTTATGACACATTCCTTGAAGAGTTCTCTTCTATCTTGCAACGCCAACAAGGTTAAGAGTACACAAGCATGGCTGTATATCGACACAAACGCCAACGTCGAAAACCGATGGCTGAAATCAATGTGGTGCCCTACATTGATGTCATGTTGGTGTTATTGATCATTTTTATGATTACGGCGCCGTTGTTGACTCAAGGTGTCAATGTAGACTTACCTACTGCAGATGCCAAACCAATAAGTGCACCCGAAGATAATAGTGAACCGTTAGTCGTGTCTGTTGATGTAGACGGTAAGTTTTATGCCACCATTGGAGATAAACAAGATGAACCGCTTGATGCTCAACAATTGTTGGTTAAAGTGGCGGCAGTATTACGGCGTAGCCCCAATACACCGGTGATGGTGAAAGGTGATAGTGCAGTTAACTATGGCCAAGTGGTCACGGTGATGACCTTATTGCAAAAAGCAGGTGCGCCTAGCGTAGGCTTGATTACTAAACAAACTGAGATCGAACCTACTCCATAAATATATGAAAAATAGTATTTTCGAAAACATAATTGCAGGCAGTTATTCACTGGTATTACATATCGGTTTAGTTGCCTTGTTTGTGATGGGCATGAACACCCAAACTCGGCCGGTGATGGTCCAGCCACACGTTGATATTGTTAAAGCAACGGTGATAGATGAAAACAGTATTCTTGCCGAAATGGTACGCCAACAGGAAGTTGAACAAAAACAACGTAAAGCAGAAGAAGATAGGCAAAAGAAGGTTGACAAACAGTTAGCGGAAACAGAAAAAGAGTTGGCACGTAAGGAGCAGGAAGTTTTAGCTCAACAAGAGCGGGCCAAAATCGAACAACAACAACGTGAGTTAAAAGCAAAAGAGCAGAAAGATAAAATCCACAAACTTGAACAAGAAAGAAAAGTTCAAGAGCAGAAACGTCTTAAAGCGGAACAGGCCCGTATAGTTGAAGAAGAGCGCCAGCAACAAGCGGAACAAGCAAGTTTGGTAGCAGAAGAACGTAAACAAAAAATTGAAGAAGAGCGTCGTGCGGCAGAAGAGAAAAAACGTTTAGCCGAAGCCGATCGTAAAGCCGAAGAGCAACGTAAACAAGACGCCGAAAAGGCACGCAAACTAGCAGAAGAGAAAAAACGTAAAGCGGAAGCTGATCGTAAAGCAGCGGAGCTTCGCAAAGTAGAAGAAGAACGCAAAGCGCAAATTGCTGAAGCCGATAGATTATTACAAGAAAGCTTGGCGCAGGAGCAGCGTGAGCAGGAAAGTAGACGCATTGCCGGTGTGGTGAATCAATATGCAATCCTTATCAAGCAACGTATAAAACGTTATTGGATTAGACCAACTGGCAAAAGTGATGATTTAGTCACAACCGTGAAAGTGAGTTTAATCCCGGGTGGTGATGTTAAGTCGGTCATTATTGTCAAAAGTAGCGGCGACCAAATTTTCGATAGATCGGTAGAAAATGCCGTATTTAAAGCCGCGCCGATGCCTTGGCCAACCGATCCTGAGGCAGCTGCTCAGATAAAAGAACTTCAGATTAATTTTACGGCCACAAGGTGAATGGAATGAATAAACTATTATTTAGAGTGATAGGTTTTTGGATCTTATTGTTACCTTTTCATGCCCATGCGGTACTTACAATAGAAATCACTGGCGGTTCAGAAGCAGCTTTGCCTATAGCCGTTGTGCCTTTTGGGAGTGAAGGTTTTGCTGCCCCCGAAGATATTTCCGAAGTGATTCGTAATGATTTGGCCAGTAGTGGCCGCTTTGCCCCTCTGCCAAAAAGTGATTTAATTTCTAGCCCTCACGAAAAAGCCGAGATTAATTTTGGTGATTGGCGTCTCCTTCGTTCTGAAGGATTGTTGGTGGGTAAGGTCAGTAGTGTTGATGGTGAAACCTATCAAGTTCAGTTTCAATTATTTGATGTCTATAAAAGCCAACAATTAATAGGTAAACGATATCAAGTCCCTGCCTCAGGCTTACGCCGTCTTGCCCATCAAATTTCAGATTTGGTTTATCAAACCTTAACCGGTGAAGTCGGTGTGTTCTCCACACGCTTGGCATTTGTGACCGATATGACCGCAAGCGACGGGAAAAAGCGTTATACCTTGGAGGTGTCGGATGCCGATGGTGCTAACCCTCGTAGCGTATTGCAATCTAAGCAACCTATTTTGTCACCAAGCTGGTCACCAGATGGTGAACGTTTAGCCTATGTGTCATTTGAAAATGGTAAGGCTGAAGTATTTGTGCAAGAAATGCGTAGTGGTAGACGTGATTCAGTCGCTGCATTTAAAGGCATAAATAGTGCTCCTGCATGGTCACCAGATGGTAAAAAACTAGCTTTGACCTTATCCAAGGCCGGTAATCCAGAAATTTATGTTTTGGAATTAGCGACAGGTAAATTGGCTCGGATTACGCATAATTCGCAAGCGATTGATACTGAACCAGTGTGGATGCCCGATGGTCGTGAGTTAGTATTTACTTCAGATCGTGGCGGTCGCCCACAGATATATAAAGTCTCGGCGGATGGTGGTCGAGCCAGCCGTTTAACCTTTGAAGGTCGTTATAACGCCTCAGCGGATATTTCTCCTGATGGGCGTTTTATGGCTATGGTGCATGCAAGCAATGGCAAGTTTTATATTGCTGTTCAAAATTTGACGACGGGGACGGTCCAAGTTTTAACTGAGATGGGCCACGATGAGTCACCTAGCTTTGCGCCAAATGGTCGAATTATCCTGTATGCTACTGAGCAAAATGGCAAAGGTGTATTAGCTGCCGTGTCTGTTGATGGTCGGATTCATCAGCGTTTAGGAGAGTCAGGAAGTGATGTTCGTGAGCCAGCATGGTCGCCAATTAGAAAATAATGAAAAGTTAGGAGTAGTCCAAATGAAGTTATTAAAATTATCTGCCGTATTACTAAGCTTAGCGTGGTTATCAGCCTGTAGTAATCCCTTAGCGACCAAAGAGTCTGATGCTGATTTACAAGCAGGTGAAGTCGCCGTTGAAGATCGTAACGCTGAAAGTGCAGGTATTGAAGGTGAAAATGCGACAGGCTCAGACCTGGGAGCAGAAGCACAAGTCATTGTTGGTGAAGATGAGTTTCAAGGGGATGAATTGAATGATCCTGCTAGCCCATTATCAAATCGCATCGTTTATTTTGAATACGATAGCAGTAGCGTCAGAGCTGAAGATCAAGAAACCTTAGCTGCACATGCGGCTTATCTTGGCGATAATGTAAATGTGACTGTTCGGCTAGAAGGTCATACGGATGAACGTGGTTCACGAGAATATAACTTGGCATTAGGTGAGCGTCGCGCTTTGGCGATTCGTCAAATTCTGATGTTACAAGGTGCCAGCATTAACCAATTTGAAGTAGTAAGCTTCGGTGAAGAGCGTCTTGCTATAGAAGGCAGCGACGATTCTGTATCACAACAAAACCGTCGTGTTGAAATAAAATATTTGGGGCGTTAAAGAATGAGATTTATGGGCAAAAAAGCCTTAGCAGTATCTGTGATGTTAGCCGCGGTGATTCCGAATGTGGTTTGGGCGGATGAAGCGGCATTACAGCAGCGTATTGAACGATTAGAGCGTATTATTCAAGGACAAGGTTTAGTGTCGTTGTTATCACGTGTTGATCAACTGCAAAATGAAATACAAAAATTGAATGGTGATAATGAGGCGTTAAACCATAAGCTTGATGAAATGAAACGTCGTCAGCGTGAATTGTATTTAGATATTGATCAACGCCTGCAAGCAGAAGAAACAAAAGTGCCAACGGTAGTTGCACCGACCGAATCTGTTGTAAGTGGAGCTCCGGCTACAAATGCCGCTCCTGTACCAGCAACAACTGAGACTGCAGAGTCCGAAAGCACAGGGTCTGAAGTAGCTGAAACAGTAGAGCAACCAACGCCAGCAGTAACAGATGGAACAGTGACTGAAACTGCACCGGTATCCGTTGAAAATGGTGAAGCGGCTTATCAATCGGCCTTGCAAACATTACGTAGCGGTCAATATGAACAAGCTGCTGCGGCTTTAGTGGTTTTTCCTGAGCAATATCCACAAAGTAGTTATTTGCCCAATGCTTTTTATTGGCAGGGTGAAGCAAATTATGTCTTACGTAATTTTGATAAAGCGATAGTCGCGTTCCAAACGGTGATCGACCGCTTTCCTGCTAGTAGTAAAGTAGCTGATGCAATGTTGAAACAAGGTTTTAGCCAATATGAATTAGGTCAAGTTGATGTGGCAAAAACGACATTAACAACGGTAATGCAGCAATATCCGAATACCTCTGCTTCCCGCTTGGCTAAAGTCAGATTGGATCGTATTAAGCAACAAACAAACTAAGCCGTAAACGAGGTAGAGAGTTATGGCGCAGTGTCGCATTACTGAAATTTTTTATTCGCTTCAGGGAGAGACACGAACAGTAGGCTTGCCGACCGTCTTTGTCAGATTGACCGGTTGTCCGTTACGTTGTGGTTATTGTGATACTGCTTATGCGTTTACGGGCGGTAAGAAGATGGAGATTACTGATATTGTTGAACAGGTATCAGCATTTAATCCCCGTTATGTCACGGTCACAGGTGGCGAGCCTTTGGCGCAACAAAGTTGCCATGAACTGTTAGCGGCATTATGTGATTTGGGTGTAGAAGTGTCATTGGAAACGAGTGGTGCTATCGATATCTCGACAGTAGATCCTCGTGTAGTGTGTGTGATGGATCTAAAAACACCAAAATCTGGCGAAGAAAGCAAAAACATCTATGCCAATATCGACAAGCTCAAATCACACGATCAGCTGAAGTTTGTAATTTGTGATCGTGATGATTATGACTGGGCGTGCCAGAAACTAGTCGAGTATGATTTGCCTACACGCTGTGAAATATTGTTTTCACCAATACATGGTGAACTTAATCCGACCGATCTCGCTGATTGGATCGTTGAAGATAATTTAGCGGTACGGATGCAAGTGCAATTACATAAGTACTTATGGAACGATGAGCAAGGCCGATGAAACGTGCAGTCATACTTCTTTCTGGCGGGCTAGATTCAGTTACTGTCTTAGCCATGGCAAAACAACAAGGTTTTGCTTGTTACACCCTAAGTTTTAACTATGGTCAGCGTCATAATGCGGAACTGATAGCAGCCGCAACGTTATCTCAACAACATGGTGCAGTTGAACACAAAGTTATTGATATAGATTTACGTGCAATCGGCGGTTCAGCATTAACCGACGATAAGTTTGATGTACCAGAACAGCATCAAGATGGCATACCTATTACCTATGTACCAGCAAGAAACACGGTTTTTTTATCAATCGCATTAGGCTGGGCGGAAGTCTTATCTGCGCAAGCAATCTTTGTTGGTGTTAATGCGGTAGATTATTCCGGTTATCCAGATTGTCGTCCAGAATTTGTTGCAGCCTTCGAACAGTTGGCTAATCTAGCGACAAAAGCTGGGGTAGAAGGGCAAAAGTTAACTGTTCATGCGCCGTTAATAAAGATGACCAAAGCGCAGATTATTCAACAAGGCATTAAGTTGGGTGTGGATTATGCTCAAACCATATCGTGTTATCAGGCTGATACAGAAGGCAGGGCCTGTGGTATTTGTGATTCATGCCGTTTTAGGCAACAAGGTTTTGAGCAAGCAGGAATAGCAGATCCAACCCGCTACCAACCGGGGGTTAGCCCAAAGTAAGCCTGTCATCGTTGGTGGTTTGACGTATTTCGGGAAAAAATCACAGCAGAGTAGCTCGGCATAGCTAAGTTTCTAAATATGCCAAATCAGTACTTAAATAAAGTCAGATTAGTGATTGAGATCCGCACGGGAAGGCGTAGTATAGTTGTGTGGCTGTGATTTATCAGAGTGTTCACCGACTTAAACAGCATTGTATTCACCGCCTATATATATAAGTGTATAGGCAGTAGTAAATGCCACAATAACCATCCTTATTAATAAACATAATAAAAAGTTTAAATTGGGGCTTGTTATTTTTGTCAAAAAGCGTATTATTTCGCGCTTGGTTTGGGCCGTTAGCTCAGTTGGTAGAGCACCGGACTTTTA
>MAAJ01000006.1 GCA_002163085.1 Methylophaga sp. 42_25_T18
ATCAAATAAATCGATATATACCCCTGCACCATCTTGTTCGACGTCTTCAACTAAAATAGTCAGCACGGGCGATGTGACATCATCGGTATAACCAATCAATGTATCGCTATCAGCATCCCAGGTGTATTGAATCTCAACACCATTTGACGTTAAGGCATTGCCATATTGGTCAACAATACCTTCGGGACTCAGTGCAACTGGATCATCGGCAGCAGGACCGTCCGCACCAAAGTTTAACGGTAACCATTGGTAATTATTACTGTCATCATCGCCGGGGGCATAATCATCATTGCCTCGGCCATCAATATCATCTTCATCAGCAGTTAAGTCTTCGCCTTCACCTTGATGCTGGTTCTCATCAATAATTGGGCTATCATCATCGATATCTAAACGTAATGCACCGGCTGCGGTATCACCATCAAAATCAGAAATCGTGAAGCCTAAATTTACAAATAAATTATCTTCCGTTGCACCATCTGGATGATCAACGGGACCATATAAGGCCACGCGGAATTCGCCAGTATCAACATTAGTCAACTCTGCGGTAAAAATAATCTCAGCATATTCAGATGTTGGGGGTGTTTGATCTAAAGAGATAGATTTCAACGAGTAGTCAGATTCTTTTATCACATAACCGACTAATGAATGACCATCATCTGATACCCAATATTGGATATCTTCACCGCCAGAGGTTAAACCGGCAGGTTGTGTCGCCTCAGCATTAAAGACAATATCGCCTGGGCCATCATTGCCGAAGTCCGCATTTAATGTGCCGGATAAAACAGTCAACGCGCCCGGCGGTAAGTCATCACCTTCAGCTTCGTCATCAACACCTTGTGCATAAGCGCGATCCGCTTCAAAACCGGTGGAGGTTTCAAAGGCATCTTCTAACGCTGCGTAATCTTCAAATAATTCTTGTTCTTGTCGCTCACCTAGATCATCTTCATCAAGCAATACAGTGGTAATACCGGCTGTTGGTGTGTCATCAAAGACTTCTTCAACACGGCCGTCGTCAAATTCAACCGTAATACCTGTGGTATCAAAACCTGATTCAGGTGTTACTTCTGGTGCTTCGTGAATAACTTGAACAAATTCAGTACCTTCATTACCGCCAGCTGTACCTGCACCGGCTGCGGTTGCATCGGCAACTTGGCTAGGGTCAGCGCCGTCTAATAATGCTTGTTGTAATGCGTCAACCTCACTGTCAACATCTTCAGGAGCTTGGGCTACATCTTGTGGGTTAAATACATCAATATCTAGAATTGATTGTGAGCTACGACCTAGAGTCATAACAGAACCGTCAGTGAATTCAACTTCAACAGCGCCAGCAGCACCGGTTGAAATCACTTCATCCTGATAAACACGGTCACCTGCTTGCAAGGTCCGTTGCGAACCGTCTGTTGCTGTTGCGACGGCTGTTCCGATAAGCGTTTTTATTATGCCAACTTCTGTAGCCATTTTCGTCCCCTCAAGAGTTATTATTTTTGTTATTCACGCCCTTGTGAGATACAGCTTCCTTGTCTTTGACAATGAACACATTATATATATGAGGAATAAATAGATACTGTACTTTGGTACTAGACAGTTCTTTGTGTAATTTAGCCCTCACCTCAATTATTGCTCACGCCTTTTGGCCATTAATTTAAAACCACTATCTCGGTTTATTTATGGTGCCATCATTACTAAAATCAAACATCTAAAACAAACAAGGCACCCGTAGGTGCCTTGTTATTGTTCTTTGAGATTTCGCTTAAGCTACGTTTGATTTTTAACTCTACGACGCAAACCTACAAAACCTAATAATACTTTTGCCAAAAAATGCTACTGCTGGGATTGGAGCTTCTAATGTGACGTTGAAATAAGTTGTAACGGTCAACAAAATCAGTACATGAAATTAAGCAGTTTTCAGGTGGTTTTCCTCATATGTAGTGGGTGATATATTTCCCAACTTTTCACGAATTAATCAATGTCCGCTTTGGGTGGCGGCCTCAACCGGTCATCTAGACCTGATATATGGCTGTACTTAATTAAAGCTTATCGACTATAAATAAATTAGGTTTAATATACCCAACAATAGAAAGCTGTGGCAGTCCGTTTGAAATATGGACTTCAACTGTTACAGGCTGTGCGTTAATACCAGTTATTGCTCGGCTATAAACCGTTGCTATATTCATTCATAACCATCCTTGGTTTCATCGTGTTAGTTCAAATTTTAGTCCAGATAAGAACAGCAGTAATCTGCCAGTTGTGTCACTTTTAAATCAAATGATGAATCAGCGGGTACATTAAAAGATTCACCACCTTTAATAGCAAGCCATTCTTCTGTGCCGTCTATACGGTACGTTAGCTCACCAGCCATGATTTCCATCAATTCAGCTTTGGCTGTACCAAAGGTGTAGTCACCGGGCATCATAATACCCAACGATTTTGTTGTGCCATTGTCAAAGGTAACCGTACGGCTAGTGACCTTACCATCAAAATAAACATTGGCTTCACGGGTGATGGTTACATTGTTAAATTCAGACATATTTCGTTTCTTGCTCTTAATATAGTTTCTTATTAAATTACTTCTCTAAACCAGTAACTCGCAGTGCCCATTTTACTTCTCTAGATCAGCGACTCGCTGTACCCATTTTACTTCTCTAGATCAACGACACGTTGCTCTAGGGCTTCTAATTTTTCACGGGTGCGAAGCAAGACTTGTGTTTGCACATCAAACTCTTCCCGGGTGACCAAATCCAATTTGGCGAAGGTGGCTGATAGAGCAGCACGCACATTCTTTTCGATGTCAGCTTGAATCGCTGTCAAACCGGGTGGCAATGCATTCGTAAAACTCTGCACCATTTCTTCAATTTTTGTTGCATCCAACATGATCATCTCCTCTTCTATTTCGCAGATATTCTACGCCAATGTGACTGATACTCCTATGTTATCGTTGAAATCCCCCCCTATCTTTCGTGTAAGGTCTAGTAGTATTATTAAGTAACTGAAGCCATTGTATGGCGAGATTGTGGATCTAAACCTAAATACTGTTTGGAAATGGAGTTTTAATTATTATGCCTCTTAGTTATATCCCCCGTTGGTGGAATAAACTTCAGTTTCGGCTCCCCCTCGTATTTGTTATTTGCTTAGTTATCTTTTTAGTCTTAGCCTCATTATTAATCCAAACAGAAGCTCGGAAAACCTTAGAACAACGAGAATGGCAACGCATAGAACTTTCTAATCGTGCCATCGTAGAAGATCTTCAACACAAAACGACCGTGGCCAGTTCGCTTGCCTATGCCATGGCCAGTGCCGCCAGCTCATTGCCAAGCGATAATCAGCTCTACCACATCGTATTCAAAAATTTATTCAACGATGCACCCAGCCAGCATTTGCTGGCCGGTGGTGGCATTTGGCCTGAACCCTATCAATTTGATCCTGAGAAAGAACGAAATAGTTTTTTCTGGGGTAAAGATGAAAGGCGCGACCTGCAGTTTTTTAATGATTACAACGATCCTGATGGCAATGGTTATCACCATGAAGCATGGTATGTGCCTTCAACATTTCAATCCGAAGGTGATCTAATGTGGTCGGGCTCTTATATCGATCCCTACTCACTTGAGCCAATGGTGACCGTTACTGTTCCTATCTTCAAGCAAGAACAGTTTTATGGCGTGTCGACGGTTGATATGAATTTATCGGGTTTAGATAAGCTGGTGAAATCATGGGCCAGTGGAGTCGGTGGTTATACCTTTGTCGTTGATCGCAATGGCAAACTAATATCTAAACTGATTAAAAGAATACCGACTATTGATGACGATTATGCCAGCCTAGCTGAGCTCACCAGTAATAGCCCTTCTTTTAGCGCTATTACCGATGCCATTGAGCAATTAACCAGTGACAGTTTACTCGGCGAAAAAACTGCATTCTTCGATGAACAGATACAAACTAAAATCGCTGATAATAGTTATCAAATATCCGAAGACGAAGCAAAACTCATTTCAGCGATCATCCAACTGCCAAAAGTTAACCTGCCAACCTTATCCCTGCAAACTAGTAATTTTAAAGTTGCCGCAGCTCCTTTTGTAAATGAAGATAGTTTTATCTCCATCATTAATATGCCAGAAACACATTGGAAAGTTGTGACGGTCATGCCCTACTCACAAATTACCTCAGCCGTGAGTCAGGGTGTAGCTAAACTATTATGGCCTTTAGTAATCATGGCCGCGCTGGTAATTGGCATAATCTATTTGTTCATCCACCTGCTTTTTATCAAACGTGTCACTGACATTACATCGCAACTCTCTGCAAGTGACAGCAATGTTGTTGAGGCAACAGAGATCAACACCGCTGACAAAGGTGAATTAGGCCTGCTTGTTGGTTTATTCAATAAGGCAACCAGAGAGCTATCAACCTCCAAAATAGAACTGGAGCTGCGAGCCCAAGTTTCTGAAACATTACAACATCCTTCCTCGCTTGATGGTTTACTTGAACAAGTTTTGGCCATTATTTGTGAGTTTAAAGGGCTACAGGTACAGCAACGAGCCGGGGTCTTTATCTTATCGGAGACCGATAAAACATTGCAGTTATACGCCAAATATGGCGATCTACCTGAAGATTGTCTTACCGATTATGAATATGAATTTATTTATGATCCGGTAATAACCCACAATCAATATATTGTTCCACTTAAATATGCGGACAAGTTCTTAGGGATTTTGGTGTTATATCTAATTACAGACAGCACGCAAAGTCCTGTCTACTTAAAAGTGTTGACCAATATCGGTCAAATACTTGGCTTGGCCATTGCCAATGAACAATCTCGTAAAGCGTTGGTCGATGAGAAAGCCAATGCCGAAGAAGCCAACAGAGCAAAATCAGAATTCCTATCCTCGATGAGTCATGAGTTACGTACCCCACTCAATGCTATCCTCGGTTTTAGTCAATTATTAGAAAGTGATACCAATTCACCGCTGACTAATACTCAAAAAGACAATATGCACTTTATCGTAGACAGTGGGAAACACCTATTAGCCTTGATAAATCAAGTGCTTGAACTGTCTTCCATCGAGGCAGGTAAAACCGAGTTATCAATTGAGATGATTAACCTATCTTCGCTTATTGGTACAACGCTTTCTTTAGTGAGCACTATCGCAGAAAAAGCACAAATTGAACTTCATGTTTTATCTGATTTAGATGTCACAGTAATTGCAGACTACACCAAGCTAGAACAGGTGTTATTAAATCTAATCAGCAATGCAATCAAATATAACCACGTTGGTGGCTCAGTGAGTCTCGATTGGTGCTTAGCTGACAGAAACCAAATTCGAGTTAAGGTAATCGATACTGGTATTGGTATACGTGACGATCAAAAGCATCATGTCTTTGATGCCTTTAACCGCCTCGGTCAAGAAGTCTCAACGATCGAAGGCACTGGCATAGGCCTAGTGGTTACTAAAGACCTTGTTGACTTAATGGGTGGCTCTATCGGCTTTGATAGTGTGGAAGGGCAAGGTTCAACATTCTGGTTTGAATTAGCCATGTCAGATGTAGCTACTTCAGCCATTCCACAACACCTTCACGCTGATCATTCCGCAGATAATAAGATTCCCGATCTCTTGAATAATGGAAAAGCCATGCCTCAAGTCAAACACATTCTCTACGTTGAAGATAACCCAGCCAATAGAATGCTGATGCAATCTTATTTTGAAAAATGGAATGAGCAACTGACCTTAGAAATTGCAGAATCAGCTGAGGTGGCCTTAGAGATCTTAGCTGAAAAGCAATTTGATCTTATCTTAATGGATATCCACCTACCCGGACAAAATGGTAAAGACCTCACTCAAAATTTACGTGAAGATCCTAAGTTTAAAGATTTGCCTATCATCGCCATCACTGCTGCCGCTATGAAGAGTGATATAAACCAAGCGGCCGGTCTCTTTGATGTTTATATTACCAAACCCATAAACTTTACTGTTCTAAGCGAGGTATTACAGAAATACTTGATGTAAGTGCCGCTAAGCAACATTCAAACATAGAAACGCGCTTCCTCCGACACATGAATCTCTGTACTCAGGGACTAGCGTTATCCATGGTTTAATAACTCATCCGCCAGCCCTGTTTCACGCTGATGCATTCGGACCACGGTAGAAAAAATAATATCTTCAGTCGCCATAATCATCACCTGTTTTTTGGCACGAGTAATGGCGGTATAGAGTAACTCTCGGGTCAACACGGCACTGTCTTCATCCGGCAACAATACACACACATTATCAAACTCACTACCCTGACTTTTATGCACCGTCATAGCAAATGCCGTTTCATGGGCAGGTAATCGTGTTATTGGCACAGTTCTCATCGTAGTATCGAACAAGAAATAGACCTGCAACACCCCCATTTCATCTCGCAATACCAAACCAATATCACCATTAAACAACTGTTGGCGATAATCATTTTGTACCACCATAATCGGCCGTCCATGATAGAAATCATTCTGGCTACGCCAACCTTTAATCTTCAAATGTTTTTCTAGCAAAATATTAACTGCTGCCACCGATTGCGGCCCCAGTTTTAAAGCACATAACACCCGAAACTGATCAAAGGCTTTAAGACACGTTTTAACATCTGCCGTTGAACTAATCGCCTCAAAATAAGCTCGGTAACCCTCAACCGCTGTTTTCAACATGCTATCAACATCGGTAGCTAACAATGCTACTGGAGAAGCTTGTTTCAACTCACTAATTACGGCAGCTTTATCACCCATCTGCACCATTTTTGCCAACCGGCCAATTAAACTATGTTGATCAAAACGGTAACTATGCTGCAACTGCACCACACTATTAAGCAATACTGATGGCGTGGAACTTACAACAATTTCACCTAAGTTAATGCCAGCCACTTTATCCAACAGCTCTGCAAAATCATGATCAAACATCATCTGTTGCTGACACAAATTTGCTAGCACCGCACCAGATTCGACCGAGGCTAACTGCTGACTATCGCCCAATAAAACCAAACGTGTTTTTAATGACATTGCTCGTAATAACTTCGCCATCAAACTGATATCGATCATCGATGCTTCATCCACAATAATCACATCATAAGGTAATGGCCGGTCGCTGTTATAACGTCCCTGCTCATTGTTTGGCGAAATACCCAATAAACGATGCAAGGTTTTAGCTTCTACGGAATTATCATTATTTTCAGTCGCTTGTTGCAAGCGAGCGGCAGCTTTTCCTGTGGGAGCAGCTAAAGCAATACGACAACTAGCTTGCTGATTTTTTAAGCTCGTTAATATACGTAAAACAATCGTGGTTTTACCGGTGCCTGGGCCACCAGAAATCACACTAAATTGTCGTGTGAGTGCCATCAACACAGCAACTTTCTGCCAATCTACACCCTCAACTTGGTTTGGCCATTGTTCAAAGTCTTGTTTTAATTGCTGTTCGTCTTTTAACGCAATCGTCTGACATCTTCGTTGAATGGCATGAGCCACAAGTTTTTCATCCTGCCAATGACGATACAGATATAACAGACCATCATCGTTCAAAATTAGCGGTCGGTAATCACCGTCTTTACCTACTACATTGCTTTTCTGTAATCGTGTCAGCCATTCATCTAAATGTTCTGGTATAAAGCCCATAACTTTCTCGTACAAGGCATCCATACGTAGTAGGTTTAAACACACATGACCTTGTGCCACCGCTTCACTCAATAAGCCAGCCGTAATAGCCACCAACTCATCTTCTGAGTTATCAACACGCTCGATATAAGCTGCAAACTGACAAGCCAATTCACTAAAACCAGCATGCTTTAAAGTCTTCATGACTTTACTCATCTGCAACTCCTTGCAGATAAGCATCAAAAGCCATTAATAAATCAATGCTCGGACGATCTGCAAACACACCTGTTTGGCCCCACTCAGGTTTCATACCTCGCAGGAATAAATAATAAACGCCACCCAAATGCTGCTCAGGATCATAATCAGGCAAACGTAATTTCAAGTAACGGTGCAAAGCCAAACTATAAATCAAATATTGCAAAGGATAATCATGAGAAATCATCGCTTCATCAAGTTGAGTTTGATTATAGTCAGCTTGTTCGCTACCTAAGAAGTTAGACTTATAATCCACCACATAATAACGACCCTGATGTTCATAGACTAAATCGATAAAGCCTTTCATAAACCCGCTAAGGTTATAAAAGTCCAAACGATTAAGTACGGTAGCCAAAACATGATCATCAGCCAGATAAGGAAATAACTGCCGCTGCAATTGTCTGACGGATAAATCAGCAACTGGAAAATAAAAGGCCATTTCATCCAAACGTTGAGCAGGTGCTAAATCTGTTAAACGGAAGTTATCTGAAGTCGACAACTGCGTATTCACCACTTCACTCAACCACTGACAAACTACAGGCGTCCATTCCTCATCAAAGCCATATTGAATTAAGGTTCGTGAAACTAATGCTTTCATCGCCGCCTGATCACCCCTTGGGTCATCCGTTTTAAAATTCCAGACTTCAAAAATACTATGCAAACACGTACCGGCCTGTGCACCACGAGGAAAACCAAAACGATCTTGAGTTGCGATCTTAACGCGTACAGGCTGAATTTCAATGTCAGTTAAACTCTGAGCATCATAATCAGGTAACTCGGCATCATGTCCTGACGTCAACGCACTAAAGCTACCAATGCGCCAAGGTCGATGAATATACCCTTTGAACTCACGCGCTGATAAATTAAGCTCATCATCTTGCACCGTGTTTAAACTCTGCCGGTTTGATTCAGCTAAATCCTGCACTGAAATCACATCATTATTAGCAGCTGCCAATGTGTGTAAATCAGCCGTCATCACATCAGCTTCAATGCCGATCCTTTCAGGGTGCAACAAACTAAATAAGGCCGAATCATTCACGCCTTTGACGGCAGCCCAGTGAATAATGCAACGCTCTCGCGCCCTTGTTAATGCCACATACAACAAACGTAGATCTTCTGCCCGTTCCTCAACCGCCACCGCCTCTTTGGCCTGACTTAATGCGGGTTCAACAAAGGCAACTTGTGCTGCATTATCCTGCTCAACATTATGAAAACGAATAAGCTCATCATCGGCAGCACGTAAATTTACATCCCACAAAAATGGACAAAATACGATGGGATATTCCAAGCCCTTACTTTTGTGAATGGTAATGATCTTAACTAACTGCTCATCACTCTCGAGTCGTAGCTGTGAGGTTTCATCATCACCGTCCAGTGATATACGGTGGTCAGCCAACCAATTTAATACCGCTTCAATCGCACTTTTCTGCCGACTACAATAATCCTGAATCAACTCAGCCAAATGATATAAGTTGGTTAATGGGCGCTCGCCGTTAATCTCATTGAGCAAACGTTGTTGCACAGACTTATTGACCATCAAATGACGGAACATGGTCATAAAACCTTGTTGCATCCATAACTGATGTAACTCATGGAAGAAATCAATGTAAGTCAGCCACGCTTGTTCTTGTTGCTGCAAGTCGTTTAACGCTGCTGCTTGAATGCCAAATAACGGCGTGATTAAAGCTGTGGCAATACGACTATCATTATTAGGCTCAGCCACCGCCAACAATAATCGCTCCAGCATCAACGCTTCATGTGAGGCAAATACATTCTCACGACCTTGTTGCACACTATTAATGCCTCGGAGTTGAAGGCATTGTTGCACTGCATGGGCTTGACGATGATTCCTGACTAATACTGCTATATCACCACCCGACAGTTCACGGTCTTCATCATCTTCTTTTAAGGTCGCCTGCCCTTGCTCAGCTAGGTTTAATAATTGTGCAATATCATCAGCGGTTGAGTTAGCCGCCAGCTGGGTCATATCTTTTTTAGCTAAGATTTTTTCACTGGCAGTCCATTTTATTTGCAAGGCCGCTTGTTCAACTTCAGCTATCTTTAATACTACTTCTGGCTCACGTGCAGCACCAACAGGCACAAAGGGAATGTCTTGATAAATAAACGGCTGTTCTTGTTGCTCAAACAATTTATTAACGGCTAATACTAAATCAGGATGTGAACGCCAGTTTGTGCTTAATGTATGTTCATGATCAGTAGCAGCTTTGGCTTTTAAATAGGTAAAGATATCCGCGCCACGGAAACTATAAATCGCCTGTTTCGGGTCTCCAACATAAAAAGTCGGCAAACCACTATGAGCATAGATACGTCTAAAGCTATCGTATTGCACCGGATCGGTATCTTGAAACTCATCAATCAAGGCCGCTTGATACTGTTGCTGCAATTGTTCAATCAATAAGTCGCCATGTTCAGCCGTCAGCGCCTGTTCCAAATTGGTTAACAAATCATCATACGACTGTACTTGTTGCTGCTGTTTTTGCTCAGGCACTTTGTCATGGATAAAACTCAACAAAGCCAAACGCAGGTTTTGTAACTGAATATTTCGTGCTGTTTGCAGTTGTTGGTTGGCATCTAATAAATGCTCGCACGCTGGCCAGAATTGTAACTCCGGCAAAAGCTGATCCTTCTTCAATGCATCTTCAAGTTTGCCCGTAGTAAAACGATCGAAGTTTTCAAATATCGTGGCGGGTGCTGTATCTAACTCCAACATCGCCATTAACTGCATTAGCCATTTTTCGACACTGGCTTTTCGGTATTTATTTCCGTTTAATAAGTCTTTGTTCTGTAAAGCAGTAATAACATCATCCTGCTCTTGCTCCCACAAAGTTTTAACCTGATCAAACTGCTTATTCAAAGTCTCTTGAAAACGATTAATATCAATATCAGGCATCGGCAAATAATGCAGATACGGCTTTCCAATCAAACTACGTACAGAACGTAATAAGGTTTCAGGGCTTTCACGTCGAGCTAATAAATAGGCAGACAATTTCTGGTCGGCCAAAGTGATTTCACGACGCCAGAAATCATCGGTCACCGCCTGCAAGATCTCACGTTCATCACCAA
This sequence comes from Methylophaga sp. 42_25_T18, assembly GCA_002163085.1. Taxonomy (GTDB): domain Bacteria; phylum Pseudomonadota; class Gammaproteobacteria; order Nitrosococcales; family Methylophagaceae; genus 41-12-T18. The sequence continues at coordinate 10,943 of MAAJ01000006.1, forward strand.
TCAAATCAACTTCAAACGGCAGGCCACTTTCAAAGGCAAAGTCCGTTAATACCCTTTGGCAAAAACCATGAATGGTATAAATCGCTGCTTGGTCAAAACTCTGAATCGCCAAGGTGAGTTTATAAAAGTCTTTCTGGTTTAACTCTGGTTCTGCTAACAACTCATCACGTTTATCCACCAGCTTTTGGCGTAAGCGATCACGTAATTCTTCCGTTGCAGCTCGGGTATACGTCACCACCAAAATCTGATCGACGTTCAGATCCTGTTCCAATACAAGCCTTAGATATAGCTCCGCCAAGGTATAAGTTTTACCTGTACCGGCACTGGCTTCAATTAGGTTCGTTCCTGCTAAGGAAACTGTTTGAGCATCAAACGACATTACAGTTTCCCTCCTGCTAAATGTTCATACAGTGGTTGGAACACGTTCAACGCTAACGCTTTAAACTCATCATTCAATGGCGAGGTTTGATAGATCTGTTGGTGATATAAATCATCGGCTTCACCATTCATAAATTGGTTGCCACTCCATGCGGCTAACATTGCATTATCAGGTACTGCTCGGCCACCATTCAATGTGGCTTTTGCAAAGGCAAAACTGGTATTGGAAAAATATGACACCGGTTGATGCAAGCCCTGCCAATATAAGTCCAACATAGGCTGTAATAACTCAGCAGCATTCGCAACAGGATTCAGTTGATATTCATTATCTTCGGTAAACAGCTGACTACTTTTAGCCACACCGTCAGGGGCAACACAATTCAATACCAAATGCTGTAACCACAAACTCAACAGATCATGGCCTTTGGTTTTCGCCATGCGATATTGAAACAAACCACCATCAAATAATTGTTCTAAATGACCAGTTAAAGTGAACTCGCCTAGTTTCAGTTCAAAGGTTTCAGCTTCATGAAAGTCTGATGGATAACTCGGCATTAACTTATCAGCAAAGATATTGACCTTATCGACTTGGGCATCAAAGATCTGCTCGCCCATTACACCTTGTGGCAATACCCCAGTCGCTTGCACTAAGGGCAACATCTCTGCCAACACCGTTTTATTTAAACGTGAGTTTAATAACTGCTGACGTAACTGCCATGCTTGCAGACCATCTAATTCAAATGGTTCTCGTGTTTCAAGTTGCTCGTCGGTCATTTCTAAACGAATGCCCAAACGCTCACGCAATAAATAACGTGCTGGATGTCTGAAAAAGTTAATCAGCTGAATCAGACTAATGTGCCGCCATGTTTCATCGGCTTCTGGCAGGGCATCTTCAAACCAACTTCCTTCCTGTGTCTGTTCTGTCGGTGGACATTGTGCTTGAGCAAAGCTAAATAACTTGGCATCGGCCCCATCAAAATAACGTGAACTAAAGGCCTGCAAAGGATGTTCGGTTAATAACTGCGGCCACAAATCTTCACCATCAACAGTTTGATAACTCTGGCGTAATACATCACGTAAATCACTGACTAATACCGATGGTGGGATCGCAGCATTATCATGAATGCTCGCCCCGACATAACTTAAATATAAATGCTGGCGACAGGACAATAAGGCTTCTAAAAACAGATAACGATCATCATCACGACGAGAACGATCACCAATTCGGAAATCAGATGACAATAAATCAAACCCTTGGGTCGGCTGACGGCGTGGATAACTATCGTCATTCATGCCAATCAAACACACAACTTGGAAAGGAATACTCCGCATCGGCACCATGCCACAAAAGGTCACACCATGGCCCATGAACCGGCTGATGGTTTGACTGGTATCCAAATGGCCATTCAGCCACTCTTTCACCAAGGCTAAGGATATTTTCTGTTCAAACTCGGCAAGCTCAGTGGTTTCAACTAACTTATCCAAAGTCTGACGAATCAACATCAATTCTGCTTCGTCTTTGCTGTCAAACCCTACCGGCAAAAACAAATATTCCAACATATCATTTAACTCAGCTTGCCATTGCTGAGCTGTGCGTGGCTTTGTTAACTTTTTGCGAATCAAATCCAAACTATCAATAAATGAACACAGCTGTGCCATAGTGCTAGCACGTTCACCACTGATGCCATCAAAGGCCAACTGGTCTTCAAATAAACGTAAGTCTTTTGACTGCTCAGTCATCGGCATGGCATAACCTAACAACAAACGGTCCAAGCCTGCTCGCCATGTATTGTTCGCAGTTTCAGGCACATCAAAGGCAGCTTTATCTTTAGCATTTAGTGCCCAACGAGTTTGGGTTTCGCCCAGCCAACGACGAATTAAACTCAGCGCCTCATCATCTAAACCAAAGCGATGTTGAATCGCCTGACATTCCAACAAAGCCAACACCGTTTCCACATCAAAACGAGATTGCGGCAAACTCAACAAACTCATAAAGGCATTGAGTACCGGGCTTTGATAACGCACACCACAATCTGCAATGCCATAAGGGATGTTATGTTCACTACCCTCGCCTTTATCTATGCGGGCAAACACCGCATCTATCCACGGTGCATAGATTTCCACATCGGGCGTCATCACCACCACATCGGTCGGTGATAACTCAGAGTTTTGCTCAAACAAAGCTAATAACTGATCGTGTAATATTTCAATTTCACGCATCGCACTATGGCAGCTATGCACCATAATCGAATTATCATCCGGCGCAATGCTGGTTTTGTCTTTTAACAACTCCGGATCAGCCAGCGAAAAAATATCATGCTGCAAGTGGCCCAATAGACTGTCTTGCTCAGGTGGCACATAAACATGATGTTGCTCATGTTCACAGTCTTGCAACTGCTCAAACAACTCCTGCCCTTGTTTGCCTAAACTGGCTAACAACGGATGGCCAGTATTGAAATAATCACCGTCCTCATCATCCAATAGGGACAATTGCTTGGTCTTTTGTTTTTCATCGATTAAGTCGCCCCAGTAATCTTCACTGGGTGAAAGGAAATACATCGTGATATCACAGTGTTTCGCCATCAACTCAAACAACTGCAAATACACCGGTGGCATCGCCGACACACCGATAATCGCTAAACGTTCTGGCAAACCAGAGGGTCGAACATCGGTTATTGTTAAATACTCATGCAACTGCTGCAATAAATTGGCTCGATGCATTGCAGGTTCATCACTCGCCGTTATCTGCTGCCACAAGATGGCTTGCCAATGGGGTGAACTGCCCGCCTCCCAATCACGTAACCAATCAGGGCGATACATTAAATATTGGTCAAAGGTATCAGCAATACGATGAGAAATGGCATAACGTTTCAGCGGATCATCCTTCCCACCTAAATAAGCATTAATCGCCTCAAACTTGGCAAGCTTACGACTCTCAGGCAAACACTCAAAGATCCGCCATGCCATGGCATCAGTTGAAAATGGAGATTGTTTAGGCACACCCGGCAACACCCGACGAAACAAAGCCCAGATATAAGCCGACGGATAAGGAAACTCAATATTGCTAGCAATGCCATGATGTTGAGCAAGAAACAACGATAACCACCGCGCCAACTCATTACTTTGCACAATGACTGTTTCAGAGGCTAACGGCGGCAACGGATCGCTTAGTTGTATGTCAGCAAGCTGTGCAGCCAACTGCACCATATCGTTACTGTATACAACCTTGAGCATGTTTGGCTCTATCCCTATTTGTGATTATTAGCTTAATAATATATGACCATAAACTATACCGACATTAGATATAAATGCATCAATACTCACTAGCAATGCAACGTGTTATTCTGCAGCCTAGTAAAATAATACTGTGAATCATTATTGAAGAAATTAGGGATAATACTTCTAAATTTGATTTGTTTCATCAAAATGTAGAGATATTATTATTCATTAAATTTATATCAACTTATGGAATAAAAATGAAAAAAGGAACTTTTAACTTAATTCCCTTAAAAAAGATTTTGGTCATATCTTTATGTATTTTTAGTGTATCGGCATGTGATAACTCCGAAAAAGAAGCTCGGGTTCTATTGAACGAAGCCATCAAAGACTGGAAAGCAGATAACATAGAAACTGCTGAAAAAAAATTCGATACCATCGAATCAAATTACCTTAATACTAAAACAGCAACAGACTCAATTAAAGAACGGGCAACTCTAAAAGTAATATACAAGAGTGAATACGATAGTAAAAAAAATAAACAAAAAAATAGAGGTGGCTTTTCTAGAAAAGTTATTTCGAGCATAGATCGGTATTTTCAGCTTAATGACAGTTACCCAACAGACCTTACTGCTCTTGAAATTTATGGGAAGTCTGACAACAACAACTACCTTTCTTTATGCGCCTATAAAAAAGCTTTCTTTAACTACGGGTATCTTCTTGACTGTGTTAATGCCGATAAGGCTTATAAGAAAGATAACAATCTGCAAAAAGCCGGTTCAAAAAAGTCAGTTCCCAAAACAATAGGAAAACTACAAGACTATCCAAAAGCCAAAAACACATGGGGAGCACAATTAAACCCATCTGGTGAAATACCCCAAATGGGCTTTTCTGCCTATTACATTAATACAGATAGGCCTGATAAAATCATAAAAAAACAAATTGTTGACAACATAAAAGTAAAATACTCTTGGAGCGACTTTCACAATATACACTCACAGGATTTCGGAGCTTATTGGGTCGGAAATATTCACCTTTCAAAAAACAAAATAATAAAGTTCAACATGGAACAAAGTCGCTCAAAGTCAAGACTGATCATTGATGGGGCTATTGTTTATGAGCAAGGTGCCAATACAGAGGTTTTAGTAGCCCTTAAAAAGGGGCCTCATAAAGTTGAAGTAGAATTCATAAATAATTGGCATACAACAGACTTCTCTCTTACATTCTCCGAAGAAGTAATGCCTATATCACTGAGTGCAGTTAAAAGTAGGCTAGATGAAAGCCTCTTGGGAAAATACGACATACACTATGTAGGTATTTATGAAAGTTCAAACAAAAGCCAACCCGTTATCCTCAATATAGAGGAGAGCCCAAAGAAAATTGTATTATTTTTGAGTTCATATAGAGCTGTGACATGGTTTATTTCAAACCCTTTTGATACTAATATTGCTGCAATAGTTTATGGAGCTCATCACCCTGATTCATCTATCACTGGACATGTAGATGAAGCGACTATATTACTGCCTACTGAAGAGACTATTGGCTCATATCGAACAACATCCAAGTGCAGATGTACACCTATTGGTTTTCATTGTGAAGGTTCAAATATACTATCCACTAAAGAAAAAGTAGAGCTCCTAAGTAATGCCAATATGACCGGATTTACAGGTAAATACTCCACTTCATCAGTGGTAGTTCCAGAGATTTTTGTCACTCAAAAATATGTAAGCAAAATAGAGAAGAGTAACCACGAAATTAACCAACAGGCCGAAGCTTGTATGAAACAGCTTAACCCTGATTTCGAAAATATGTTTGACTCAACAGGCTGACAAAGTAATTGAGTTTAAGTAACTAATTAGAATGGAATTATAGATTAATATAGTATTTAGGGTCAGAGATATTTGGGGTCAGTGTAAAAACTACTTCATTTCCTATTTACACACTGAGCCCAGTTATTCTGTTATCTCAACACTTTCGGCCAGTTGGCATCAGCTCGTTGAATATTGCCGGGCACATCACGAAGCCACTTCTTTTGCACATCTTTACTCAAATTGAGATAAAGCTTGCCATCAACAATGTGCCAAGCATCAGGATTGGTCGTTTTGGTAAAGCCATGTGAGACTGCAAAAGCACAATACCCACCATATTTAGGTGCATATTTTTCTGGGTTTTCGAGGAAGATCAATCGATTATCTTTGCTAACAAAATACCACGTTGCCCCATTCCATTGAGCATTGATATCTTTATTGCCAATCACTGCATTAGCACCTGGTGTTAGTGAGAAATAGGCCACTGGATCAGCACCTTGAATTGCCCCTTTAGTTTGGTCGGAATAAACATCAGGTGTTTTGGCAAAACTGGTGGCAGATAGGGTGAGTAACATCAGTAGTACAAGAAATCGTTTCATAAACTATGCTCCATATATTAAAGTTCATATAGTGGACAGATAGTGTTGATAAAAATTACAACTAGTTCGTTATTGAACGTATCTTTGGGATATTTTGGGGCAGTGTAAACCTAGCCCTCTTCCTCACACACTTCGACCCTGTTTCGTCCATTTTCTTTAGCTTGGTATAGGAGCGTATCAGCAGTCTTAACTAGCACTGCTGGTTCAACCTGAGGTGTCGGCGTTATTGAGCTGACACCAAGGCTGACTGTTACATGGTCGGCAATTTTTGAGTAGTTATGAGTGATATTGCTTTCACTCACTAAACGACGGCATCTTTCAGCTATTTTTGTTGCTTCTTCAAGATTTGTATCATGCAACAAGATGACAAATTCCTCGCCGCCATATCGCGCTACGAGATCTGTTTTTCGTGTGACTGCTGAATCTAATATTGTTGCTATTTTTCGTAAACACTCATCACCTTTAGGATGTCCGTAATTGTCGTTGTACTGCTTAAAAAAATCGATGTCGACCATGATCAATGACAAATTGCTTTGCATTCTAGTTGAGTAATTCCATTCGATTATTATTGTTTGGTCGAATTTTCGCCTGTTGGAAATACCTGTCGTGCTGTCATGAACAGATAGGTCTTCTAATTTGGCATTTGATATTTTTAGCTCTTCATAAGCCACACTCAGTTCACGCGTTCTGTTATCCACCTCTTCCTCAAGCGAGTCATGCGCCTTTCTAAGAGATTGTTCGGCAAGCTTTCGTGTTGTAACTTCTCGTCGTAAACGCCTGATAGTAAATATGCCTGTAACTACAAGCATGGTCGAAATGATTGCTATCACCACTGATGAGTATCGAAGTACGTCTCTTGTTGAAATCATGCCTTTTACTTCAGTATTGAGCCAATGATTTTTCAAGACGCGATGCTCATCATCAGTCATTGCAGACATGACTTTATCTATTAATGCCGCTAGTTTTGGTAAACCTCTGCGCGTGGCAATATGAAGCACATTGGGTGGTATTTGAGTGGGTGCAGTGACTTCTATGTTTGAAAGGCCCAGATTCTTAATGAGGTAATAGCCAACCATTAAACTGCCTATATAAATGTCGGACTCACCGGATGAAAGGCTTTCTAGTGCTTGGGTAGAGGTCTTAACTGTGTGCAGTGTGAGATTAGGGAAGTTTTTTTCTAAATTACTATGTAGTGCATAGCCCTTTTCAATGACAACCTTCTTATCAGTCAGGTCGTCCATGCCTAATATTTTAGGGCTATCTATACGCTTGAAAATTACATAGGGGCTCTTTACATAGGGTTGGGAGAAAATGACTATTTCTTTACGCTCTTCGTTGATGTGCCAGCCAGCTTGAATGTCAATGTCATTTTTTGTCTTCATTGATTCAAGCGAATCAAGATAGGGCATAGTCATAAATTCAAGGTTTAGCTCATATATTTCTGCGATGAGCGTTATGTATTCAACACCTAGTCCTTTTGCCAGCCCTCCTTCACTAAAATGAAGTGGCGGATACTCACCGACTCGAGCTTGTATTACGGGCAATGATTTTAGTGTGTCACTCTCTGCATCAGTTAAGTGAATGCGTTCTCTTATATCAGCCGCAAGTTGTGTGATATCAGCATGAGTTTGATAGCGTAATTTCTGTGGAAATGTTTGTTCCGCAGCAAACAGTGTGAATATAAAAACCAATAGGAATGAAGTAATGTATTTATCTTTCATTACACTGGTCTCCAGAGAAAGCGTTTTTTACTAAGCCTATGTTCTTTAACAAAATAGGTTAGTATCGTTCTGCTTTTGAAGCTCTTGTACCTATTTTATTCCTCTATTATCTAGATTGATATATAACAATTATTTACGATATTTAGGCTCAGCGTAAAAACCTACTATTACTATTTAACTATGCTTAATAAAATCACTACCTTTATAAAATATCTGCTTGGGAAATCTTCTGAGCTTAAGGATTTGGAAACCAAGGATGCTTTGTTAGCTAAGGTAGTGCTGGATATCCATCGTAAAAGGACACATTCAGAATTTATATCTGTGCCTTTGTTTGCTTTGAAACAAATACATGCCATTGATCGTGAAAATGCTGTGGCGGCTACCAATGAAAGAGTTGAAAAACTGAAGGCTGTTAAACAAGCCCTCCTCCAACACAAACATTTCTCACAAGCCGTTTTGGCAGAGTATTTACCATCTGTTTCAGCGATTAAGGTTGTTAAACAATCCGATAATTCCTATGTTGCGTATGAAGGTAACGGCCGGTTAGTTGCCTTGCAGCAGGTATTTAGCCCTGATGATTTGATTACGATTGAAGTGGAAGAATATAAGTTTAAAAACCCACACAAAATTCTCAAACGAATGGCTAAAGTTCGTACATTGAATGGGCTTGATGATAAGCATCAAGGGGGTAGCTAACTTGATTAATAAATTTCAGCTGTTCGATAGTCACTTCCATATCATTGACAAGACATTTCCACTTATTCCAAACAATGGCTATATGCCTGAAGAATTCACCTGTAATGACTATTTGGAAAAAGTGAATGGCTATGATGTGTGTGGTGGCGCTATTGTATCTGGTTCTTTTCAAGCTTTTGACCAAGGTTATTTGATTGCTGCTTTAGAAAAGCTAGGCCCTGCTTTTGTCGGTGTTACTCAGTTGCCTGCCACTGTCTCTGACGATGAAATTATTCAATTAAATGAATGTGGGGTTCGAGCTGTTCGGTTTAATCTAAAACGAGGTGGCTCTGAGGAGATTGCTCATTTATCCTCTCTGGCAAAACGAGTGTATGAAATTGCCAACTGGCATGTCGAGTTATACGTTGACGCTAGCGAGCTTTCTGGTTTATACGACACACTGATTAAGTTGCCTGCCGTTAGCATTGATCATTTAGGCTTGAGTAAGTCTGGTTTAAAAACACTGCTCAAACTGGTAGAAAAAGGGGTTCATGTCAAAGCAACGGGATTTAGTCGTGTCGGTTTCGACGTTAAGACTGCTCTCAACGATCTTTATTCAGCCAACCCTAACTCTCTCATGTTTGGCACCGATCTCCCATCAACGAGAGCACCTAAGCCATATAGTGATAACGATTTACTGCTTGTCGTTGATACCTTTGATTCAGAAGCGGCTAATAGGGTATTAAGTAGTAATGCCATTGAGTTCTATAAACCTCAAGTCTGTTAACAACAGTGGAATGAAAATCAATAGGATCAGAGTCATTGATTGTAAACTTATTAAACTACTTTTACTCTTTAGCTCTGTTATCTCAACACTTTCGGCCAGTTGGCATCAGCCCGTTGAATATTACCAGGCACATCATGAAGCCACTTCTTTTGCACATCTTTACTCAAATTGAGATAAAGCTTGCCATCAACAATGTGCCAAGCATCAGGGTTGGTCGCTTTGATAAAACCATGTGAGACTGCAAAAGCACAATATCCACCATATTGAGGTGCATATTTTTCTGGGTTTTCGAGGAAGTTCAAACGATTCTCTTTGCTAACAAAATACCACGTTGCCCCATTCCATTGAGCATTGATATCCTTATTGCCAATCACTGCATTCGCACCGGGTGTCAGTGAAAAATAGGCCACTGGATCAGCACCTTGAATCGCCCCTTTAGTTTGGTCGGAATAAATAGCAGGTGTTTTGGCAAAACTGGTGGCAGATAGGATGAGTAACATCAGTAGTACAAGAAATCGTTTCATAAACTATGCTCCATATGTAAAGTTCATATAGTGGACGAATAGTGTTGATAAAAGTTACAGCTAGTTCGTTATTAAACGTATCTTGGGTAAATCAATGGGGCAGTCAGCTGACGAACTTTTTCACAGCTGGGCCCTGACATTAAAAACCTGATAAAGTGTGGTGTTTTTAAATTCACCTCTGAAGAACTGTTATTTTGTTTCAATTCATCTCCCGATTCCCCGCTTTACGACAACTCGCATTGTTGGCTTTATGTTTGTTAGTGGTGCCGCCAGCATTTGCTGAGTTTCAACTATCACCAGAGATGTCTGGCTTGCCTATGGTGGGCAACGCGAGTGTAATTGAAGACCCTAGTCGGGAGTTAACCCTTGAGGACATCCTTGAAAAAGACTGGGCTGAATTCCAACAGCAGGAAAAAAATAAAACCGTAAAAGGTATGACGTCATCGGCATGGTGGGTGATGCTCGATGTTGATAACCAAACAAGTTCGACCATCGACTGGGTTTTGGAGTCCATTTACACACATACCGATTACCTTGATCTCTATCATATTAATGGCAATGGTGAAGTGTCGACGATTTTAACCGGTGACAAAAGACCGTTTGACCAGCGTGCTATTTCTTCTGAATCATTTGCTTTTCCTTTTTCGTCCCCTGCTCAGTCGCAGGAAAAAATCGTGATCCGTTATGCCTATGATGAGATTGGTCTGGTTGAATTATCACTGCGGAGTTGGGATAAAAAAACCTTTCAAGATCACAGCTCAATAACCTATTACCTCTATGGTTGTTTATTTGGGGCTGGCTTATTTGTCATTCTATTTATTCTCATAATTCATATTCCAACGCGCTTGCCTGAACATTATTGGTACTTAGGCTATGTTATTTTTGTGCTGGCTAACTCTTTGGCTAACACAGGATTGGGGCACCGCTTTATTTGGCATGACTCGCCTTATCTAACCGACTCTGCACATATAATGATTACGGCCTTGGCCTTTATTTTTGCAGTGCAATTTAACCGTGTGTTCTTGCAAACCAAACAAGCTATGCCTCGTGCTGATTGGTTGCTTAAGTTTCTGCTTGGTTTGGCCATTTCTAGTATCTGTTTTTATCTGCTGGGCTATCGCGAACTATCTGTAAAATTTTTATTACTTACAGGTCTACTCTTGGCCATCATGCCAATTATCGGCTTATGGGCATGGAAAGTTCTGAAGCGTACTGATGCGCGTTGGTATGTGCTTGCATGGTCTGTGTGGACAATATCGATGCTGGTGTTTATTGGTCGTTTGTCAGGCATATTAGAGGTGAGTGACGGTACGTTATGGATCTCTCGTATGGGGCTGTTGCTTGAAACGGTCTTACTTGGTTTAGCACTCATTGATCATGTCAATGTGTTGCGTGCAGAAAAACGGGCGTCTGAAGAAAAGCTGATCAAGTCACTTGAGGACGCCAACTTATTGCTGGAAGAGAAGGTACAGGCACGTACGGCTGACTTGGAACAGGCACATCAAGAAGCGGTATCAATGGCTGAAACAGATGAATTAACCGGTATTGGTAATCGTCGTTTTTTCTTCTCGCGAGGGGAAAATGCATTTCAACTAGCCAAGCGACTCGAACAACCACTTTCGCTGGTGATGATAGACATCGACCATTTCAAAAAGGTAAACGATTCTAAAGGTCATGCTGCGGGTGATACTGTTCTCAAACGTATTGCAGAAATCAGTAAACAACGCCTGCGTTCAACCGATATTCATGGCCGAATAGGTGGCGAAGAGTTTGCCTTCATCATGATGGGCACAGGCTTGAAAGAAGCCACGGCATTTGCAGAAAGATTACGTAAAGACATTGAAATAACGGCCATAGATAGTCCGCTTGGCAATATTAATGTGACTGCCAGCTTAGGTATAAGCGCTATGTCATCACAAGACCAGCAGCTTGCTGCCCTGCTTCATCGTGCCGATGAAGCGCTTTATCAAGCTAAGAGCAATGGCCGTAATCGGGTAGCGTTTTTATAATTTAAAAATCTTGAAAACAAGCTGTAGGCGATGTAGTTTTATTTGGTAGACGCTTCTGCCAAATATTCATCTTTCAATTTAATATAGTTTTTGCCTGCATATTGAAAATAATTCAGTTCATCTTCGGTCAGAGCTCGCACTTTTTTAACCGGCGAGCCGTGATATAAAAAGCCTGTTTCCAGTCTTTTTCCCGGTGGCACTAATGAGCCAGCACCGATTAGCACTTTATCTTCAATCACTGCTCCATCAAGAATGATTGACGACATGCCCACCAGCACCTGATGGCCTATGGTGCAACCATGCAACATCACCATATGCCCTACGGTAACGTCATCACCAATTTCTAAGGGATGGCCTGCTGGTTTATAGTCACTGGCATGGGTGATGTGGAGACAGGAGTTATCTTGAATGCTGGTGCGAGCGCCGATACGAATATGATGCATATCCCCCCGAATAGAGACCAAAGGCCAGATAGAGCTGTCATCACCGATGGTGACATCCCCTATAATACTGGCAGTGTCATCGACCCAGACACGTTGGCCTAGTTGTGGTGTGTGTCCTCGAAATGTTTTCATCACCATTGCGGTTTTCCAGATTGCAGATGTAAATAATCAAAGCATATCCCCTATAGGCGATAAAACAAACTCTGGTTATATTGCTGCTGCATGCGGTTTCTTTGACATCTCCTATCTGTCGCATCTTAAATAACATTTAATACTTGCGATAAAGCTCATTTTCGCCAGAAATTATATCGCTAGTCTTCTATAATGATTACTCGAGGTCAATGGCCTCACATCACTGTTCTGCTTCTTTGAAATTCAATCAAAAGGAGTACATATGAACATCAATTTTTTAGTCTTATTTTTACTCTTCATTCCTTTTAGTTCGGCAGCGGAAGACATTGACGTAACGATCCATGTGGATGACGCGTATCAACCATTCAGCTTTTCTGAAAACGGTCATGCTAAAGGCATGTACATAGATGTGCTTCGAATAGCATTTTCAAAGATGAAAGGCTTCAACGTTACGATCGAACCCGTGCCTTGGAATAAAGGCAAGAAAATGATGGATGAAGGAAAAGGTTTCGCTTTAATACCAGCATTTTTCCATGGTCGTACATGGCCTTATCTCTATCCTTATTCTCTACCCTTCTATGCTGAGACAATTATTTCGGTGTGTACCGAAGAGGTTTTAAAACAGCCCAGACCTAACTGGCCTGCAGATTATCGGAGGCTAGTTATCGGTAACCTAGCTGGCTTTGATGAGTGGGGAGGAGTGGCATTAAAGGCTTCAGTGATAAAAAGTCAGATTGATTACCATAAAGTGAAAAACGCTGATGTCCTCATAAAAATGATCATTAACGATCACCTTGATTGCATCTTGATGGAAAACCGAGAATTTGACTATGTCTTCAAGCATATTCTGGAATCTGGTGTACATGGAGACAAGGTTCATTCCGAGTTGATAAAGGGCCCTGTTGTTGGATCTAACCCTGTATCTATTGGCTACTCAGAATCAGCTATCAAAAGTGGGAAATACCCCTATGCTCATGAGTTTCAGAAAGCGTTTGATGTGGTTATACATAAAATGATCAAATCTGGTGAAATCGAAAAAATAATGAATGCATATCAATAGAAACATATGAGAATCAAGCAGAGTCATGGGGGGCAGCCAGCTTGATATGTCTTATTTAATAGGTGAAAGCTGACGAAGTAAACAAACTCTGGTTATACTGCTATTTGTAACTTTTTAGACTTAGTTTCGTCTAGCCCATCTTTCATTTAAAGACAGTCATTATGATTCGCTTTACTTACAGAACTCTCAAGCTGTTCCTCTTTAGTAAATATGCGCTTGCTGCTTATATTTTAATCGCTGTTTTTATTGCTGGTATTTTTGCCAATAGCAAAGTCTTTGCACCTGATCTCAGCCGACTGTATATGGAAAGTAAAATGGTGGACGATCAACCCCCCGTTATCTTTATCCATGGCGTATTAGGCAGTAAATTACGCAACACCAACACCAATCAAGATCTGTGGCCGGGGCCAGCTAGTCGTTTATTCCTACATGATTATGCTGATATCGCGTTTGATATCGATTCAGACTCACTCAATCCAATGGCGAATAATGTTGAAGCTTATGAGATATCAGACAGTGCCGTTGGTAAAGATTTCTACGGAAAAATCGTTCGCACCTTAGGTGATACCGGTGGCTATCACTTGGCGACTGCAGGCGAAAAGGTAAACCCTAAACAAAAGAACTATTACGTCTTTCATTATGACTGGCGACAGGACAATGTAATTTCAGCGCGTAAATTGGCCGAGTTGGTTGATCAGATCCGACTCGACTATGACAATCCTGATCTTAAGGTCGATATTGTGGCTCATAGCATGGGTGGTCTCATCACCCGTTACTTTATCCGTTATGGCAAACAGGATGTGCTCAATGACAATGATTTCGATAGCAAGATTAATATGTATGGTGGGGAGCGTGTTCGCCGTGTCATCCTTCTGGGAACACCCAATCTAGGCTCAGTCAAAACCCTTAATCTATTTATTGAAGGGGTCAAAATAGGATTAAAAGGGATTGGTACTGAAACCTTGGCCACCATGCCGAGTTTGTACCAGTTATTTCCTCATCCACTCAATGATTGGATAATGACCAGTGAAGGTAAGGTGCTTGATCGTGATCTGTTTGATGTCAATATCTGGCGGGCATTTCAATGGTCAATTTTTGATCCAAAAGTACGCCAACGGATTATTGAAAAGTTTGATAACCAAGAAGAAGGTAAAGCTTACCTTGCCACCTTAGAAGCCTATTTTGAAAAACATCTGGAACGAGCTCGTCGTTTTGTTTGGTCTTTAACGGTTCCTTTGCCGGAAGTTCATCCTAAGCTCACCGTATTTGGTGGCGGCTGTACTTTAACCTCGGCTCGCATTGTGGTGGAAGAAGTTAATGGCGAATCGATGATTCGTATGCACCCCGATGAAATCACTTTGCCGACCGAGGGTGTGGATTATGATGCGTTATTATTGGAACCGGGAGATGGTTCGGTGACTAAGGCTTCGTTACTTGGCCGAAATGTTTTAGACCCCAGTATCAAACGTCATGCATATAGTTTCTTTCCGTTAAAAAATTCATTTTTCTTATGTGTATCACATAGCAGTCTAACCGGTAATCTTAACTTCCAAGATAACTTGTTGAATACCCTGCTTTCACGAGATTAGAAAACCGCTTTGTAACAAATGCGATGTTATAACGTCAATCAAGAACAATTAGGTTTACCCAAACATGCTTATGACCTCGCTCATAAGAACAAAGGAATAGGTAATAACATGCAGTATTTTAAACTTAGCGTTTTTGCATCCTTATTGGTCGCCACAGCCATTACGACTCCAGCTATGGCTGCGCCCAATAGCGAGCGAGAAACTGTATTTCTCCAACAAAACTGGGACGATGCTGATCGCGACTATTTCTACTTTTCTGATCAAGGTTCACGCCTGATCCCTTATGATCTTTTTCTGAACCTTGAACAAGCTGATAATTCTGAGTTATTGAGAGATAACGACAACATGATGAGTTTCGGCCTATTACCTGTTGCTGAAAGTGATAACAACCCTGATGCTTTGCCCATTGGTTTAGCTAGAAATGGCGATCATATGGGTATCACTTGTGCTGCCTGTCATACCCAAGAGATTAAATATAAAGATCAATTTATTCGCATTGATGGTGGTCAGAGCTTTATGGATCTGCGTTTATTTTTATCGGAAATGACCGCATCGATTGACGCCACTTTAAACGACGACCAAAAACTAGCTCGTTTGCAAACTAAATTGCTGGGTGACAATGCCAGTCAAGAGAAAATCGATGATTTAAAAGCAGCCTTAGCAACACAGTTTGAAAAGCGTATGAACTACGCTACGGTTAATCATACGAACACACCTTACGGCTTTAGTCGCCTTGATGCTTTTGGGGCGATTTTGAACAAAACCTTATCGGCCACCCAAGTGCCCAATAACTTTAATGAGCCGAATGCTGCCACCAGCTTTCCTTATATCTGGGACACCCCCCAACATGATTATGTAGAGTGGAACGGTTCTCAATCTAATACTGGCGTTGGCGCCCTTGCTCGTAACATTGGTGAAGCCATTGGTGTATTTGGCGAGATTGAAACCGAAACCACCAAATGGTTAGGTTTTATTGATGGCGGTTATCCCTCTTCCATTCAAGCTGATACATTACGTGGCTTAGAAAAAGTGACGGCTAAATTACACTCGCCGTTATGGCCTGAGCAGTTTCCTGCTGTTGACGAACAACTGACAAAAGTCGGCCGTGGATTGTATGAGCAACATTGCATTCAATGTCATGTTGATATGGATCGCACCGATCCCTTACGTAAAATCCAAGTTCGCATGAGTACGCTTGGCGAAATAAAAACTGATCCTTTGATGGCTGAAAATGCCATCGGCCATCGGGGTAAAAGTGGCATTTTTAAAGATCGCAAACAATTTTACTTTGCAGGCCCGGAATTAGGTGAAGAAAATCGGGCTATCTACATTGCCAATAACTTGATGATAGGGGTATTGAAAAACAATCCATTGCAGGCTCAACTAGCCAAACGTGATGCCAAAGCGTTAGGTCATGCTGATGTAATTCATCCACCAAAATATGTTGATGGTGAAATCATTGAACACGGCCAAGAAGTCTCTGACCATGCCCTACTTGCTTATAAAGCTCGACCTTTAAATGGTGTTTGGTCTAGTGCGCCTTATTTACACAATGGTTCCGTGGTTGATATGTATCAATTGTTATTGCCTGCGGCAGAACGAGACACCGAGTTTTATCTAGGTTCGTGGGACTATGACCCAAAAACATTGGGTTATGTGAATGAAGCCAGCGAAGGCAGTTTCTTATTTGATACTAGCCTGCCGGGTAACAGCAATGCCGGGCATGAATATGGCTCAGGGGCTTATGGTCTGCCTGCTTTAACTGAAGATGAACGTTGGGCCTTAGTCGAATATTTAAAAACGCTTTAAGCCAGATATTTAGTTTATTTAGATAACGGGAATTTTATGTCTCACGATGTCGATTTATCAAAAACTGCCATGCAACGGGCGTTTTCTTTTAAAGAAAACTTTCGCACTATTTATACCCGCCGTGCATCCAACTATGCCTCTCTCGATGGCATCCGTGCTTTATCTATCTTATTGGTATTAGTCTTCCATACCATCTTTGTTTATCAACTTGCTCACCCAACTGAAACCGTTGAGTCCATTCTCAATGAGATCGGCGGATGGTGGGGCTGGGCTTTGAATGGTGACATTCACGGTCTCATCCACTTCATTCAATGGTGGATCGTTATCAGCCGTCCCTACGTAAACAGTCAGTGCGGTTTGACCTGGGGTGAACGTCAACGAGGTGATCGCATTGGTTAAACCTGCATCACTGTAGAACGTTGGGGTGTAATCGGTTGCATTATCCGCTGTACCGCCGGTAAAGCTTAAGTCGACGACTGCGTTTTGGTCACTGGCTCCGCTCAAGCTCACCACATAAGATAGAACATTGCCTTCTTCAACCGTGTCGCCACCGCCTCGGGTATCAGGTACTATTGTGACCACTGGCAAGTCACTGTCAGTGATGGTTCCCACTGCTTCATCAGTACCAGTCACACCACTACTTGCAGTGACGGTCACATTGACGGTCTCATCCACTTCATTCAATGGTGGATCGTTATCTAAAGTATTTACATACACGGTTTTAGCAGTCTCACCTGGGGTAAACGTGAGTGAGGTGATCACATTGGTTAAACCTGCATCACTGTATATGGTAGGGATATAATCTTGATCTTCACCGCTGTCATTGGCGGTGCCACCAGTGAAGCTTAAGTCCACGACTGCATTTGACGTGCCTGGAGCACTTAAAGAGACGATATAGGATAAGGCATTGCCTTCCTCAACAATATCACCATTATTTTGAGTGTCAGGTTCAATGCTAACGACAGGGAAATCATCATCTAGGATCGTTGTATCTACATGATCGGCTGACGGATTAATGGTCGAGTTAGCACTGGATGAAATTAAATTAATTGAATAATCTTCATCATTTTCTATTAACAAATCTTCAGTCGTTTGGACAAAAACAGTAACACTGGTGACACCAGTTCCACCTGTAAACACTACGGTACCAGTACTTTCATCAAAGTCGACACCTTCAATGGCATCAAAATTAACGACTGTACCGCTCGCAGTATCAAAGGTAACAGCAGCTTGTACTCCATCTGCTAATACACCGTCATAACTGATGGTATAGCTAGCAACATCTCCTTCATCCACAAATGAGAATTGGCCACCTTCGGAACCAGATAGAGCTTCTATTGAGAATTCAACCAGATCGTTATCTAGGATAGTGCCGACACCAGTGCCATCAGCAATGGTGGCATTAACTGGTGCACTTAAGGTTACAAAATATTGTTCTGTGATCTCAGTAACATTGTCACCAAAAATTTCGACTTGAATAGTTGCACTTAACGACCCTGCTGGAATCGTTACCGTGCCTGAGGTTGAGCCGTAGTCATTTTCAGCAATCCCCGAACCACCTGAAATCGCAGTACCGTCGGCAGTAACAAAATCAACCAACACATCTACAGTAGAAGCTGAGCTTAAACTAACAGTGAACTCAGCAAAAACACTGCCTCCAGGGATAAAACCTCCGTCATCAATACCTATATTTCTGGCACCAAAGGCAACTGCTGCACCATTATCTTCACCAAATACAGCCTCACTATCGGCTACTTCAAAGATCGTAAATATACTGGTATCTACTCCGGTGAAATAACTATGCGTAGGGTCGGCATCAACGATAGGTTCTGATAATCCAATTGCTGAACCGGCTCCTGTTACCGCATAAACCCCTGTTCCACCTAGGCTAGTATTGATGGTGTCACCGAATGATGGAACAAAGTTATACCAAGATTGGCCGCCACCTTCATCAGTATTGATATAGAGTGAGCCACCATTATTTATGTAATCAGTAAAATTATCCGTCAACGCGATTAATTGTGTATTTAATGAAGAGTCGTTACCACTTTCCACTAAGACTGCATCAGCATTAAACGCATCGGTGATATTTGGATCACCATCTAAGTAAAAGGTAACTGTCCAGCCATCTGCCGTTAATCCTGATACGAAGCTGCTCTGGCTGCCATCTCCAATAACTGCAACGGTTTTTCCTGCTCGTTCGCCAATCGTAACCGCTTGACCAAATAATAAGAAATCAAGTCCGGAACTCATGTAATCGATATTAGAATGTTCATCTGAGTCATGTCCCGTGACGAAAATGGCGCCACCACCAGAGCCAGTTTGTTGTCCACCACCATCTTCTCCGTCTTCACCACTTGTAGTCGGTTCAAATACGGTGACATCATTAATAGAAAGGGTTGGAAGATCATCTGGTCCCGGTACTTCCACATCTACTTCATCAAACGCTACAGATATACCCGTGGTATCGAAACCTGAATCAGGGATCACCGATGGTGCAAGATATTCAACCGTGACAAATTCAGAACCTTCATTACCACCGGCTTCAGCACCTGCACCTGCTGCAGTTGCTTCAGTAATTTCTGTTGGATCAACACCCGCTAAAATGGCTTGTTGAATCGCATCGGCATCAGCTGCTGGCTCGGCTTCAGCCACTGCGTTGGGATCATAAACAGCATCATCAAGCACCAGCTGTGAATTTCGCCCAAGATCCATAACAGTGCCATCAGCAAACTCAATTTCAACCGCGCCGCCAGGCCCCGTTGAAATCAGCTCATCTGCATAGATTTTGTCACCGAGTTGAAGATTGCGAACAGTGCCGTCAGCCGCTGTGGCTGTGGCTGTTCCGATAAGAATTGAAACAGTACCGATTTGAGTAGCCATAATAGAAATACCCTCTTCATAAATCTAAATATAGATCAAGGAGTCCTTTCCGACTTCATTACATCGTCTGCCTTTTCTTTATGGGCGGCTATTGTACTTTGGTACCAATTTGGAACTATTTTTTGTTTTTGTGATGCAGTTCACATTTTTAGCAGTGATTTCTTTATGTCTTTACTTGAGTGAAAGCTAGTAATCACGTATACAGAGAATTAATTTCTTATACCGAGCACCCATAGTTACAAAAAACACGGAGGTTAGGCTTTATGAAACGGATAGTTATTTGTGCTGATGGCACTTGGAATCGCCCTGAGCAACTCCATAAAGATGATTACCCCACTAATGTATTAAAGTTTGCCCGTGGGGTCTCTCCTCACGATGAAAATGGCAGTAAACAAATCGTATTCTACGATTGGGGAATCGGCTCTTATCACGACAAACTCAGTGGTGGGGGCTTTGGTGGTGGTTTAGAAAAAAATGTAATGGATGCTTATCGCTTCTTGGTGCATAACTATGAATCCGGCGATGAGATTTTCCTATTCGGTTTTAGTCGTGGTGCTTATACCATTCGTAGCTTATCTGGCTTGATGAATAATTGCAGCATACTTAAAGCTGCTGAAGGTAAACGCATTGAAGAAGCCTTTGCCTTATATAAAAACAAACACCATAAACCCAATGATAATTACTCTCACGACTGGCGAGAAAAATATGCTGTTCAGCAAGAAGTAAAAATCAAGTTTGTTGGGGTGTGGGACACAGTAGGTGCGATGGGGCTGCCCTTCTCTGTGTTTGGTTTCATCAAAGACAAACATCTGTTTTATGATCGTAAATTAGGCAGCAATATCATTAAAGCTCGCCATGCCTTAGCCTTGGATGAGTTACGTGATGATTTTGAACCGACTATCTGGGATCCCAAACCTGGGGTAGATCTAAAACAGGTGTGGTTTTCTGGCGTGCATTCTGACGTGGGTGGCAGTTATAAACCTGATGCCGATAAGTCAGTATTGGCTGATATACCTATGTTATGGCTGAAAAAGGAAGCTGATGCTGAGGGCTTGTTATTCGAATATTATATGCACGATGTAGTGATTAATCCCCACGCCTCACAGCATAATGAGTACAAGGGAAAGTACCGCTTATTAGGAAAACGTCAGCGTGAAATTCCAGACATAACGGTCATTCCCACCAGCGTACATCGCAGTGTGCAAGAACGTTATAACCAAGACTATACAAGTAAGACAATTGAGGCGTATATTGCAAGACATGGTGAATGGCCACCATTAACTGATTGAGTAATTAAACTATAAGGAACTGTTATACCTACTGATTTTACGTAATAAAAAATGCTGTAACTGTGATACCCGTAATTAACACAGGACCTAATGGGTCTTATTTCAACTACGTTATGAGGAGTTATATGATGAATAGCATTAATAAGAATGTTGAAACTTGGTATGGTGAATTAAGAACTCAAAGAGGCAATGCGATTATCATTCGTGATGCTCAATTACCCGCAGCAAATAAAGGTCGTATATACCTCTATAATTCTGAGCGTAATGCCATCATCGAATATGATGAATCTATTGTCACATCCAAATTATTTCCATTAAGTGAAGAAGATGAAGAGCTTGCCAAGGCTGAGTATGACAAGCCGTGGCACGAAGTTCAGAAAAAATTTATTCGTTCACATAAACCCCATACGTCTCCTCAAGTAGAGGATGGAGCCGTAGCAGCGACTAACTAAGAAAGGATTATCACTTTTATACGATTTTCTCAGCTTATTTTGTACTGTGCTTTGGTTTAAAAATATAAATATAGAACTTAAACTAGGGCTATAAAAATAAGATTCTTGAGGCGTATATTGCAAATCATGGTGATGGACCACCATTGACTGATTTAGGCTTAAACTCAATCAATAAGGCTCTGTTATACACTGAACTCTTAGAAGAAAATGCTGTAACTGTAATGCCCAGTAAGTATCGCTAGACCAATGATGGTCATAATTCAAAGATAAGTTTTATGAGGATTTATTGTGATGGATAGCATTGAAAATATTGAAACTTGGTACGGTGAATTAAGAACTCAAAAAGGCAATACAATCATCATTCGTGATGATCAGTTACCGGCGGCCCGAACGGGACGTATGTATCTGTATAACGTGGAGCGTGGCGCAGTAATTGAATACGATGAAACCATTGTTGGACCGAAAATTTTTGAGCTTAGTAAGGCTGAACAAGAAGCCGCCGAAGCTGACTATGGTCAATCATGGCAAGCTGCTCGTGTACTATTTATGCATGCACATGGCAAAGGTCCAGCACCTGAGCCACCACCTGAGCCTGTAGTGGAAAATATTAACCCCGATGATGATGCAATTTTAGAAGCAGAGTAATACTCTTTCTATTTTAGCTTCTCGATACCAAATATCTTTAATAACTGATTTTCTATCGCCGGCTCGACAATACCGTTTTTCATTTTATAAATGAAGTATTTCTCATACGCTTTTTTCACTATATGCACCCATCGGCCCTTTTTCATCCACACAGTATTGCGAGGTGGAATTTGCGGCATAGCTACAAATGCTGCACCGGTATGCCCCATATCAGCTAAACAAATAGCATTCCATGTTGCGATCGCTTTTGGCTCAGAGCCTTCGATCTCCGCCTTAATATTCTCGGTCGCTGCTTTGGCCATGCTTTCGATCATATAACCCGTTTTAGGCGCGCCCACAGGTAATGGTGTTGCTTCGACAGGGTTAATGGCAATACACACTCCAACACCAAAAATATTAGGATATTTACGATTGCGTTGATATTCATCAACCTTCAGAAAGCCACGAGGGTTAACCGCTTTATCCCCTAACTTGGCCACACAGTCGATACCTTTGAATGCAGGCAACATCATCGCAAAATCAAACGGCAATTGATGTGTTTTAATTGTTTCAGCTTGATCGTTAACTTGTTCAACAATCATCTTGCCAGCGGCAATGGTTTTTACTTTTGCGTTTGTGATCCATTTAATGTCGTTTTGTCTAAACTCAGATTCAAACATCGTTTTTGAATCACCAACACCCCCTAAACCTAGGTGGCCAATATAGGGTTCTGCCGTGACGAATGTCATTGGCACCTGATCACGGATCTTCGATTTGCGTAAGGCACGATTCATAATCATGGCGTATTCATAAGCAGGGCCAAAACACGATGCACCTTGCACCGCACCGACTACGATCGGACCAGGATTTTTGACAAATTCCTGCCATGATTGATAGGCACTTTCAGCATGATCCACCGTGCAAATAGATTCGGTATGACCTTCAGGCCCTAGACCTTCAATTTCATCAAAAGCAAGTTTTGGCCCGGTAGCAACGATCAAATAATCATAAGCAAGGCGTGACCCATCGCCGAGTAATAATTGATTATCTTCAGCCCGAATTTCGCTCACCGCCTCAGCAGAAAAGGTGATGCCTTTGTCATTCAATCGAGGCTCTAGATCAAAGCTAATATCTTTGCGTGTACGCCATCCCACAGCAACCCATGGGTTGCTAGGCACAAAATGGAAAATAGGTGCATTGGAAACAACAGTCACTTGATGCTCGTCACCCAAAGCGCTACGCATCTCATACGCGGCAGGCAGACCTCCGGTGCTTGCCCCGATGATGACTACATGTGCCATATGCTTATTTCCATCTCGTTATGATTTTGAATTAATGCAACGTTGATGATTCTGGTTCAGTTGAAACGGCATCATCTGAAAATAAGTGTGTCACATCGATCTTGTCGAAGTGGTAATGTTCATTGCAAAACTCACAAGCGACTTCAATGCTGCCCCGATCTTCAACCAAATCCAAGGCATCTTGTTTACCTAATAATCCAATCGTCGTTGCCACACGTTCACGTGAGCAATTACAGGCAAAACTTAAATCCGTGTCGGCCAATAAACGACATTCTTCTTCATGGAAAAGGCGATGTAATAAGGTATTTACACCCAAGTCCAATAGTTCTGTTGACGTAACCGTAGCCGCTAGCTGACTTATTCGTGACCAGTTTTCTTCATCATCATCGCTTTCCGCTTGCTCAGAAGGCATTTGTTGTAAAAACAAACCGGCCGCTGATTTTTCATCTGAACTTAGCCAAATACGGGTATCTAATTGCTCAGATTGTCGGAAATAAGTTTCCAACATCGCGGCGATTGATTCATCTTGCAGGCCGACAACACCTTGATACGGCTGTTTGGCACCGTTAACTTCAATGGTGATCGCTAATGTACCTTCGCCTGTTACATCACTTAACACTGCGTTGTCGTCAATCTCACCGTCCCACTGAGCAAAGGCTCGCAACGTATCTTTGCTAGTACATTCAACCATTAATAACGATACCGGACCGGCAGACTTTATTTGTAAAACCAAACGACCTTCAATTTTCACTGTTGCAGCCAATAATGCAGCTGCAGCCATCATTTCACCCAATAGTTTTTGTACCGCTACAGGATAGTCACGCTGAGATAATACTTGTTGCCAACTTGCTTGCAGGTGTACAAATTCACCGCGAACAGGGGCATTATCAAAAATAAAGCGTTGCAAATTATCAGACTGAAATGCAGTCGTATTGTCTTCAGTCTTTGTACTATCGTTCATATCATTTCCAAAAAAAATGCCGGGTAAAACCTTACCCGGCATTCTACAACAATTAACGAGTTTACTTATTTACTTAGCGTTAATAACAACTCATTTAAGCGTTTAACATAGCTTGCTGGATCTTCTAATTGACCACCTTCCGCTAGGGTTGCTTGATCAAACAAGATTGAAGACCAATCAGCAAAACGAGCATCGTCAGCTTCATCTTTCAAACGCACAACCATAGGATGATCTGGGTTCAATTCAAAGATAGGTTTAGTTCCACCCACTTCTTGACCCGCCGCTTTAAGCATACGTTCCAAGTTAGCACTCATATCAGTATCATCGACAACTAAACATGCTGGCGAATCTGTTAAACGATGCGTAATTCGTACATCTTTCACTTGGTCTCCCAAGTTTTCTTTGACACGATTCACTAAGTCTTCGAAGTTTTTATCTGTTTCTTCCTGAGCTTTTTTCTCTTCTTTATCATCAAGCTCACCAAGATCCAAATCACCTTTAGCGACTGATTGCAGTTGTTTGCCATCAAACTCAGTTAATGAGTTGGTTAACCACTCATCAACACGGTCAATTAGTAATAATACTTCGATGCCTTTCTTACGGAAAACTTCCAAGTGTGGGCTATTCTTAGCAGCGGCAAAGCTTTCTGCAGTGATATAGTAAATTTTGTCTTGTTTCTCTTTCATTCGACCAACGTAGTCTTCAAGAGAAACCGTTTGCTCTTCTTTGCCACTATCAGTAGAGGTAAAACGAATTAATTTCGCTAAAGCATCTTTATTCGCAAAGTCTTCACCTGGGCCTTCTTTGATGACTTGACCAAACTCTGTCCAGAATGTCGCATATTGTTCTGGCTCATTTTTCGCCATTTTCGCCAATACACTTAATACTTTTTTCACCGATGCAGCACGGATGCTGTCAATAATTTTACTGCCTTGTAAAATTTCACGTGATACGTTCAACGGTAAGTCATTAGTATCAATAACACCACGAATGAATCGTAGGTAACGTGGCATCAATTGATCGGTATCTTCCATAATGAAAACACGTTTCACATACAGTTTAAGGCCGTGTGTGCGATCACGATCCCACAAATCAAATGGTGCTTTTGATGGGATATAAAGCAAAGAGGTATATTCAGTTTTACCTTCTACTTTATTGTGGCTCCACGTTAATGGATCTTGGAAATCATGGGAGATTTGTTTGTAGAATTCTTTGTAGTTATCGTCACTGACTTCGCTCTTAGCCAATGTCCATAAAGCAGTCGCTTTGTTAACCGTTTCATCTTCTAATACTACTGAATCATCAACCTTGCCATCTTCATTAGGCACAGGATCTTTTTGCATTACGATTGGTAGATTGATGTGATCTGAATATTTAGTAATACAGTTACGCAAACGCCAGCTATTCAAAAACTCATCTTGGTCTTCACGAAGGTGAAGAACAACTTCAGTACCACGTGTTGGTTTATCAATGGTTTCAATGGTGAAATCACCCTTGCCTTCTGATTGCCACTCAACACCATGTTCAGTCGTTAATCCTGCACGACGAGTTTTTAATGTGACTTTGTCAGCAACAATAAATGCAGAATAGAAACCCACACCAAACTGACCGATAAGCTGAGAATCTTTCGATTGATCGCCCGTCATATTATCAAAGAATTTTTTCGTGCCTGAGTTGGCAATAGTACCGATATTTTCAATCACTTCTTGGCGGCTCATACCGATACCGTTATCAGTGATCGTGATTGTGCCGGCATCTTTATCATAGGCTACACGGATGTTTAATTCCGCATCACCTTCATAGAGGGCATCATCAGAAAGTGCTTCAAAACGCAGTTTGTCAGAGGCATCCGCAGCATTTGAAATCAATTCACGCATGAAGATTTCTTTATTGCTGTAAAGCGAGTGAATCATCAGATCCAATAATTGTGAAACTTCGGTCTGGAAACCTAATGTTTCCTTATGTGCATCAACACCCATTAAAAATGCCTCCATCGGCTTTAATTATCTTAGAAGTATCAAATGGGGTCAGCCAATTAAGAGTTCAAGCCTTAATTCGATCTTTATATAAACAGAATTACAAACTGGCCTCTTTTGCTTGTACTGAATATTTTTTCTGGCCTTCTAACTTACGTAATAACACATAAAATATTGGCGTAAAGAACAAGCCAAAAAAGGTCACACCCAACATACCGGAAAATACGGTAACACCAATTATATTACGCATTTCAGCACCGGCTCCCGTAGATAACATCATTGGTACCACGCCCATAATAAAGGCGAAGGAGGTCATTAAAATAGGTCTTAGTCGCATACGACTCGCCGTGATAGCTGCCTGATAGGTTTCCATACCTCTGATTTCAAGCTCACGAGCAAACTCAACAATCAAAATGGCATTTTTGCTGGCTAAGCCAGCTAATACAAACAAACTGATCTGAGTGAAGATATTATTATCACCACCGGTATACCAGATACCACAGACGGCCGCCAAGATTGATAATGGCACAATTGAAATTACGACCAACGGTAAAATCAAACTTTCATATTGAGCGGCTAATACCAAGAAAACTAATAACAAACACAACGGGAAAATATAAATCGCACTATTGCCGCTTAATACCTGTTGATAAGTTAACTCTGTCCATTCAAATGCCATACCGCTCGGCAACACGTTTTCCAAAATCTCAGTAATCGCCGCTTGCGCCTGACCACTGGAATATCCGGGTGCAGGGTTACCATTCAAGTCTGCGGATAAATAGCCATTGTAATGTGCCGAACTCTCAGGCCCATAGGTCTCTTTCATCTGGATGACACTACCCAACGGTACCATTTCATCTTGATTATTTCGTACTTTAAGGTTGTCTACATCTTCAGGTTCTGCTCGATACTGAGAATCAGCTTGAGCAATCACCTGATAGGTACGTCCGAATTGATTAAAGTCATTGATATATAAAGAACCAAGATAGATCTGCATCGTGTCGAAAATATCGGTGATATTTAAACCTAACTGCTTCGCTTTCGTTCGATCCAAATCTGCATATAACTGCGGTACATTAATCTTGTAGTTAGAATACACACTCGATAATTCTGGTGTTTGCCACGCTTGTTGTTGAGCCGCCTGCACCACATTGGCCAGATTTTCATAGCCTAAATTACCTCGATCCTCAATTTGAAGCTTGAACCCACCCGTCGTACCCAAACCATTAACTGGTGGTGGTGGGAAAATAGCCACAAAGGCTTCTTTGATACCTGCATATTTCATTTGCAAACGACCGGCAATGGCTGCTGCAGATAAGTCTTCTGTTTGACGTTTTTCAAATGGTTCTAGCGTGACAAATATAATGCCTGCACTGGCACTGTTAATAAAACCGTTCACAGATAAACCGGGGAACTGTACCGCACTTTCAACGCCAGGCTCATTCATCGCAATCGTGCCCATTTCTTTGATAACAGACTCGGTGCGGTCCAAAGTAGCACCGTCAGGCAACTGAGCAAAACTAATTAAATATTGTTTATCTTGGGCAGGAATAAAACCTTTCGGCAAAAGGTTAAACCCATATATCGTGCTGCCAATGAGGATCAGGTATACCGTAAATGCTAAGGCTTTATGCTCCAACAAACCCGATATAGAACCAGAATAACCTCTTGATGCTTTTCGAAACGTACGATTAAACAGTTTAAAGAACCAACCAAATAGAAAGTCTATTACTCGCGTTAAGCGATCTTTTGGCTCATCGTGGCCTTTCAATAATAAGGCTGCCAAGGCTGGGCTTAACGTGAGCGAGTTAATCGCTGAAATAACGGTAGAGATGGCGATGGTTAATGCAAATTGTTGGTAAAACTGTCCCGTCAAACCACTGACAAAAGCAATAGGTACAAATACGGCCACTAACGTCAGTGAGATTGCGACAATCGGCCCACTGACTTCTCGCATGGCTTTATAGCTCGCGTCTAATGGCGATAAACCATCGGCAATGTTTCGCTCTACGTTTTCTACCACCACGATGGCATCATCAACCACAATACCAATCGCTAAAACTAAACCGAATAAAGATAGAGTATTAATGGAGAAGCCAAAAAACCACATCACTGCAAACGTACCAACAATAGAAACAGGCACTGCAAGCAAAGGAATAATCGATGCACGCCATGTTTGCAAAAACACAACAACAACAATGACTACCAACGCCAATGCTTCCAATAAAGTCAGGATCACCGCTTTAATTGAGTCCTTTACAAAAACAGTGGGGTCATAAACCACTCGGTAATCAATTCCTTGTGGGAATTGCTGCTTTAGATCGGCCATGATCGCTCTGACGTCATTAGAGATAGCAATGGCATTGGCACCTGGTGCTTGGAAAATAGGCACTGCGACCGCAGGCAGATTATCTAACATCGAATTCAAACTATGCTCAGCAGCAGATAATTCGATGCGTGCCACATCTTTAAGATAGGTGATCTCACCATTACTTCCTGCACGCAGGATAATTTGTTCAAACTCTTCTGGAGACTGCAAACGACCTTTTGCATTAATTGGCAATTGAATAGTTACCGGGTTAGCCATGGGCGCACCACCAATCATACCTGCCGCCACTTGAACATTCTGATCTCGAATCGCATTAACGACATCCATTGCAGACAACCCGCGTTCGGCAACTTTTTCAGGATTCAGCCAGATCCGCATCGCATAGTTACCTGAACCAAATAACATCACATTGCCCACACCAGAGACTTTTGCTAACTCATCTTTTACATGCATCAGAGCATAGTTACGCAAATACAACTCATCGTAACTACTGTCTGGTGAGGTTAAATGCACCACCATCGTCAAATCAGGGGAGCTCTTAACCACCGTCACACCAATTTGGCGAGTGACATCTGGCAACCTTGGTAATGCTTGTGAAACACGGTTTTGAACGTGTTGTTGAGCGAGATCAACATCCGTACCTATTTTGAAGGTCACGGTTAACGTCATTCGGCCATCTGAAGCAGCCTGAGATGACATATACAACATATTTTCAACACCGCTCAATTGCTCTTCTAGTGGTGT
Source organism: Methylophaga sp. 42_25_T18 (assembly GCA_002163085.1). Taxonomy (GTDB): domain Bacteria; phylum Pseudomonadota; class Gammaproteobacteria; order Nitrosococcales; family Methylophagaceae; genus 41-12-T18. The sequence goes on from MAAJ01000006.1 coordinate 40,252, forward strand.
AGATATTGTTTCAGCTATCATTTTAGGATTTGCACCAGGATAAGATGCATTGACCACAATGGATGGCGGAGCCACCTCAGGATATTCTGAAACCGGTAATTGAAACATCGCCAGTAAACCGGCAATAAATATTAGTAAAGACAATACGCCAGCAAATATCGGGCGATCTACAAAGAATTTAGATATATTCATATTATTGTTTTATATAAAGAAGTTAATCCATTATTGATAGTCGATTCACTATCAACACTCAGCCTGATATTTAGTGAGTTAGTTAACTAACTCAGCATCAACTGATTCCAGTTTGGCGGTGACAATCATATTCGGTCGAATATGAGACAAGCCATTGATCACAACGTGCTCACCTTGTACTACGCCACTCAAAACAACACGATGTCTATCGTGTTGTTTACCTAAGGTGACTTCACGGTAAACAACCGTTTGTTTGTCATCAATTACATAAACAAACTTCTTATTTTGATTAGTGCCAATTGCACGCTGATCAATTAACAAAACGTCTGTTTCTGCTGCGGCTCCTAAACGAATATCAACATACATTCCTGATGTGAGCACACCATCGGTATTATCAAAAATTGCACGAGTACGAATGGTGCCACTTGAGCTATCCAATTGATTATCAAACGAATGAACATGTCCTTGGTACACCACACTCTCATCCATAGCCAAGATCATTTCTACCGGCATCTCATCCACATCTAATGTACTTCGTAGTGAACGAATATATGTTTTCTCATCGACATCGAACTCAGCATAGAGTTGTTTATCTGCTATTAATGTCGCCAATACGGGCGCATTCATTTCAGACTCGATAACGTTACCTACCGTTATCGCCGCATGGCTCATACGGCCATCAAACGGCGCTCGGATATAAGCATAGTTGAGCTTCAACCGTGCTTCTCGTAATGTACTATTTGCCTCTTCAATCGCAGCAATCGCAACGGCATATTCATTGTTAGCTGCATCGAAAATACTGTCTGATATCAGTTTTTTTTCAACCAGTTTTTTGGTGCGAGCTAATTCGTCTTTGGCCAATCTGCCATGGGATTTAGCTGAGGCCAACTGTGCTTCAACTCGTTTCACTTTTGCTTGGTGAGGGCGAGGATCGATTAAAAATAAGAGCTCATTCTTTTTAACTCGTTGACCATCGTCAAAATATACTTTTTGAATCTCACCGCCAATCAAAGGCTTGATTTCTGCCATATCAACAGGAACTAGCCTCCCAGAAAAATGCGACCAGAAGCGGACTGTTTCAAGTTCTAATTTAGTAACATCAACCTCAGGGGTAGGTGGCGCCATCATTGCGGCAGCTTCTGGGACTGACTCGGCCGTATTTGCAACACCACTAAAATATTGCATGCTGCCAAAACCCAGCACTACCACGATGAGAATAATTTTAATGAAAGGTAGGTTTTTTTTTGAGGCTACTTCACTCATCTATATACTCCAATATCTTTGCGGTCATTCACTAAACTAAATTTAAGTCCGTATTCAGCTATATCTATATATCCGGAGACAATATACATACCGATCGGTTTGTATGTCAACAAGTTACATCTATCTATTCGGTTTTATTTAAGATTTAAAAAATAATTCAAATTAACTCACCTAACTGTTTAAAAAGAATATTTATCGACTTTAAGCATTGATACGGCCATTAACTTGCCGACAAACCGAATGGTATTTATAATCTATTACATTATTAGTTATCACAGAAATTAAATAATGGCAGAACTGGAAACACGCGAGCGCATACTAGAAACCGCTTTAGAGTTGATATGGCAAAGCAATTACAACTCTGTCGGCGTGAATGAAATCTGTAAACAAACGGGTGTCAGTAAAGGCGCTTTTTATCATCACTTCGAATCGAAGGCTAGTCTATTCTGCGAGGCAACGCGTTATTACTGGACGGCCATAAAACACGATCTTGATGCCATCTTCTCTCCTTTAAACACCCCTATCCAACAGCTCGAAAATTTAATTGCTTTCTTACTTACAGCCAAACTTGGTGACAAAGATGCCGATGAAATCCATGGCTGCCCCTTTTTTACCGCTGGAGCTCAAATAGGTATTGATGAAAAAGAAGTACAAATAGCCCTTCGCGATATCTCTGAAAAAGCAATTCAGTATGACTTCGCTCTAGTCAAAGCATTGCAAGCTGGCGATTATTTAGTCGACAAAGAAGACCCCGAACTATTAGCTAGATTAATTTATCAATTTATTCATGGTGTAATGAGTTTTTCTCAACTCTGTGGTGATACGGATTATTCACGTCAAGATATGCCTAGAGGCCTGTATCGTCTTATCGGATTGAAAAGAGAATTCTGGTTTGCCACTACACCAACTTGGAAAATTGGTGCATAACACTTCCTTTCATTACCAACTCCCATTGTGTTTTCTAATGAAACTTAAATAAATGTTTAAGTTCACCTCATTGAGGTCGCTATCATTGTATAAACCATTATTTCTATGGGAGAGGCAACATGGAAATTCACAACTTCGGTCAGCAAGTACAAGAACTCGCAAAAGCTGACGACAAAAAAACCGATGGTCCGTTTGGCCAAACCGTATCAGACTTAGCTCATAATAAAAATCAGTTGAATGCCTCGATATTGCAAGCTAACGCCAATGTAAGTCTGAGCGCAGGCAATGAGTCGTTAGCGCTGCTATATAAAACGGCTATAGATGGCATTAATGATGCGCTAAAAGAAACGCTTGGTGACAATGCCATCCAAGAAGCTTATGACTCTGGTTTAGATGTTAGCCCTGAAGCTACCGCAGAACGTATCGTTTCTCAAAGCACCGCATTTTTCGGCGCTTATCAAGAACAAAATCCAGAATTATCTTTGGAAGAAGCCTTAGTTAAATTTACTGAAGTAATCAGCGGCGGCATTGACCAAGGTTTTGCTGAAGCACGTGAAATATTAAATGGTTTGCAAGTGCTTGAAGGTAATATCGCTAGCAATATAGATAAGACGTATGACCTTGTTCAAAGTGGTTTAGCCGCGTTCGTTGAAAACCATATTAACTAACCGTTTACACCTTTTATTATCACCAAAGAACTATAAGAATTAAACACCCCGCTAATTGGGTTTGTCTGCTACATTAGACAAATCATCGTTCTTGAAGTGTTTGATTTTTATGCCTGAAAATCGCTTACACATTCTGACTTACAATATCCATAAAGGTTTTAGCGCTGGCAACCGGCGTTTTATCTTACATCAGCTACGTGACGCCTTAATTCAATCCAATGCTGACATTTTATTTTTACAAGAAATGCAGGGGGAACACAGTGGCCATAAACAGCGCCAAAAAAATTGGCCTGACTGTTCTCAAATGGAATTCCTCGCTAAGGATGTCTGGTCACACGCAGCTTATGGCAAAAATGCAGTATACAAAGTAGGTCATCACGGCAATGCCATTCTCAGTAAATTTGCGTTAACACACTGTGAAAACATTAATGTATCGCCAGTTTCATGGGCCAGTCGAAGTTTGTTGCATGGCGTGATCACGTTGCCAAACAGTGATAAAAACCTACATATAATTTGCATACACCTAGGTCTAACCGGTTATGAACGTAGACAACAATTTAAACAACTCTGTGATCGTATCGATGAACACATTTCTCCAGATGATCCATTAATCGTTGCCGGTGATTTTAATGATTGGACCGGCCAAGCTGAAAAACGTCTCTACCGCCATCTCGAGCTAAAAGAAGCCTATCAAACATTGCATAACCGTTATGCACGAACATGGCCTGCTTGGTTACCAATGCTACAAATGGATCGTATTTATTATCGCGGCATCAAACCGTTATTTTGTGAACGGCCATCACAACCCATCTGGAAACGTTTATCGGATCATTCACCGTTGTTAGCTACATTCAAAGTTTAACGATGGAATCTTCAGTTTTAAAACAGTTAAACACGTTACCTAATTTATTAACCTGCTCGCGGTTTATACTTGCACCGATCTTGTTATGGTTGGCATGGCAGGGATATGAAACTGCATTTTTCATTGTATTGGCCATTACATTTTTAACTGATGTGTTAGACGGTTTTACCGCCAGATTATTAAATCAAAGCTCTGAACTTGGAGCTCGTTTAGATACCTTAGCTGATCTAGTTGTTTACACGATATTGGCGATTTCAGTCTGGTGGTTATGGCCAGATATCATTCAACGTGAAATAACTTATGTATTACTCGTTATCGGTAGTTATATCTCACCGATCCTTATCGGCTTTATCAAATTCCATACTCTAACCAGCTACCATACTTGGCTAGTGAAATTAGCCGTGGTGTTATTAGGTCTCAGCTTCTTTATTTTATTTATCTTTGATCTGGCTTGGCCATTTCATGTTGCCGCATTGGTTTGTGCGCTCGCCGCCATCGAAGAAATTGCCATCAGCTTTAGTTCTGATGAAATACAGTCAGATATCCCTTCGCTCTGGCATCTACTTCGCCACTAATGGCCAGGTATTGATCACTTGATAATCCACGCCTCGCCCTGTCGACACTGAGTGTACTAAGACAAAGTTATCTGATTGCCACTGTATCGGAGGATCCACTTCTAGTTCAGGCTGTTTTTTGATGTTTCTAGCCAAGGTGATATGGGCAGTATATGGCCGATTTTCAATTTCAACATCTTGCGCCAAAACAATATTTTTCAATTGCTCAACCAAATTTAATAAGGCTGATGGCTGAAACGAACTAGTCAGACTTAATATGCCACGTTTTTGCAGCCATAAGGTGAGTTGGTCAAACTGCATATCAATCACCGGTGCAAATACATCATCTACTGCCTTGATGATATTGTCTTCTTGCTCGCTTTCAATATTGCCAATGAAAACTAAGGTGACATGTAAGTTTTTTGATCGAACTTTTTTCAGTCTAGGATCTGTTAACGAATTATCAAACTGAATTATCTTTTGCCGTGTGGCATCGTCTGGCCATAAAGCAAAAAATAGACGTTTCATCCCCGAAATGTATCAATTAGGCTAGTCATGATCTCGTATAAACACCCAATTATCGCCTTCTGACATGTCTTCACTATAACGATAACCATCGGTATCAAAGTCTTTGAGTTGTTCCGGCTGATCGATTTGATGATCAATCATATAACGCGACATCAAGCCCCTCGCTTTCTTTGCGTAGAAACTGATGATCTTATATTGACCATTTTTCCAATCTTTAAACACCGGCGTGATTATTCTGGCAGTCAGTTTTTTTGCTTCAGTCGCTTTAAAATATTCGTTAGAAGCCAAGTTAATCAATATGCCATCTGCCATTGCAGGATCAGCTTCTAAAAACTCACGTAATTGACTACCCCAAAACTGATAGAGATTTGTGCCTTTTTTATTGGCAAACTTAGTGCCCATTTCAAGGCGATAGGCTTGCATCAAATCTAACGGTTTTAATACACCATAAAGTCCCGACAAAATGCGTAAATGATGTTGAGAAAACTCAAGCCCTTTGTCATCTAAACTCTCCGCATCCAAACCCGTGTATACATCGCCTTTAAAGGCTAAAACGGCTTGTTTTGCATTGTCTAAATTAAACGGTGTTTGCCATTGATGAAAGCGTGCAGCATTGAGGCCAGACAATTTATCACTGAGTTTCATTAAACTTGCTATATCAGCGGTAGTTAACTTTTTCAGTTCATTGATGAGTTGTTGTGATTGCTTTAAAAAAGCGGGCTGACTATGTGTTTGAGTATGAGGTTCCGAATCAAAATCCAGCGTTTTAGCAGGTGAAATAACAGTGAGCATGTTTTATCCAGAAACAATTAATTTATCGCCAGATAATAACACGCTCACAGGTTAAATTTCAGTGTCGTTGCTCCCTTGCATAAAGGGCATATAAAGACTTATTGAAAGTGTTTTTGAAGACTTGTTAAACCCGCATCATAAACACCTGAAATCGTGTTAACCGCTTCTTCATCTGCAAATCCTTCTTTTGCATCAAAGCTCGAAGTCCAACGTACAACAGATTTGCCATCTTCCGTACCAGATACACTGATTTCTGATACATACCCAGAAACAGGTAACGGTGATTCAGTAATCGCGTAGCTATAGCTGTTATCGTTATGAGCAAGTAATTTTTCAGTAATTGCTGCGCCGTTGCCTAATGTTAAAACACGAACAGTGTCGTTGCTGCCTTGTGTTAACTCGCTGGCCACGACTACTGGATGCCAAACATCAAGATGATTAAAGTCTCCAATCATTTTCCATGTTGTTGCTGGGCTGGCATTGACAGTGATTTCTTTTTGCACCTCAAGTGCACCAGCAAAGCTGGTCATCGAAGCGGTTAATAAAATTGCAGAAGCAAGAAGCTTAGTTGTTGTAACGAGTTTCATTTTGTTCTCCGTCCAGATCAAATAAAAGGGAGTTTCATTATCTGATTGAGGCAAGACAAAATAAATACCTCTGACGGACTAGTCCTTAAGGATTAGTTCGACTATTTTCAACGTGACAACCACAAATATAAATCACTGGATTTAACCGGCTTAATCATTAATTCACCATTGGCTGTTTCAACCTCATCACTAACGTGAGCATTGGTTGTACCCGTCACAACCAGCGTTGGAATTGTGGTTTGGAAATGATCTTGAATCTGTTGAACTAAGCTTATTCCTGTTTCGTTAATTAGCTGGTAATCAGCAACAATCTTATCTGGCGGTGTTGGTGATTGTTGTAAAACGACATCTAACTCTGTCCCAGATGCTATAGCAGTCACCGTGCAGCCCCAATGGTTTAATAATTGTTCCATGCCAAAACGGGTATCTTCATCATCTTCAATGAGCCAAATGTTTTTATGGAGGGATGCTAAAACATCAACTTCAGCCATTGGCTCTTTAACCCACTGTTCATCGCCATAGGGCACATCAACATAAAATGTCGAGCCCTTGGATAACTGCGATTTAAAACCAGAGTTCAAGCCCAATACATCAACGGTTTTTGCAACGATAGATAAACCTAATCCTAGGCCTTTATCTGATAATTGACGTGCTTGTTCGTCGCGATAGAACTCATCAAAGAGTTTTGTTTGGCTTTCAGCACTCATGCCAATGCCGGTATCAATCACACAGATACGAACGGCATCATTAATGCGTCGACAACCTATTACCACTTTACCCTGCTTGGTATATCGAATCGCATTAGATAAAAAATTGCGTAAAATCTGCTCTAATAAGCTTGGATCGGTAAAGACACAGGTACTCGTATTGACCAGATCTAATTTCAGTTCTTTTTGTTTGGCCTGAATTTCAAACTCGATGATCAATTTTTCTAACACGGTTTGTAAATAAAAATGACTAGCTTTGGCTTGCAAACTACCGGACTCAAGCAAGCTAATATCGAGCAAAGCCCCAAACATAGTATTCATGCCATCCACAGCTTGGGTGATGCGATGCGTTAAATGCTGCTGCTCTTTTTGATCAGTACTGTCTTTAAGCAAGCCGGTTAAAAGACCAATCGTATGTAAGGGTTGGCGTAGATCATGGCTAGCTGCACGTAGTAACTGTGATTTAGCAAGATTAGCTCGATCAGCTTCTGCTTTAAGCTGACGCTGAACTTCAAGTTGAGTTGTTGTACCCGCTAGATCTGTTGATAGCTCTGAAACTTGTCTGCTTTTTACTAATGAGATAAACAAATACACAGTTAATAATAAGGTGATTAAACTCCCCGCCAGTAACCCAATATATGGCCACCATGTTTGAGCAGAACCCGCCAGCGACGTTTGCGGAAAAACAGCCAATAACCATTGTTTATCTGCCACGACAATTGGAAAAGTCCAGTGGTCATTTTTGTTAAATTTAATATCGTTGACGGTATTAATTTCATCACTTGAGGCATACAGCAATTGTTGACTCGTACTATTTCCATCGTAGAGTGCAATAGTGAGCTGACTATTTTCTTGCTCAAAACTTCCCGAAAATAAGGCCGAAAAATCATAAACGCCAACAACAAAACCAACTAGTTGTTTCTGCCAAGGCTCATCGCCAGTAAAGATAGGATGAAAAGCCTGAAATCCCAATAAATGTTGATCTTTATTAAAAATGGATAATCGTTGGGTGATCGCAGTTTGCTGACTTTTTTTAGCGTTATTAATGACTTTTAACCGCGATGGAATTGACGCCATGTTTAAACCAAGCGAAAGTTCTCCTACACTACTTGGGAATAAAGACCGGATAGGAAAGTATTCTTGTTTACCAGATGCTGACACTGGCAATCCATGTGCTGTCACTTCATGGATATGGAAGCTTAGATCTTCTTGTTCTTGTACATCTTTTTCAAACTGTTCTTTTTGTTCATCACTCACTCGGGCTACCCAGGCCAGACCAAGCGTACCATCATGATATTGGGTATCTGTTGCTATAAACTCGGCCAACTGACTTTTGGAGATTTCACCTGTTGTGGAATGCAACGACGCTACATTTTTTAAAGAGTCTAAAGAAATATTTAGTTTGGTTTGAATCTGTTCTACCTGAGCTCGAGCGTATTTCTCTGTTTCTAAATACAATCGTTCTTTCGATATTGCTTGTAACTCAGAAAACCCAATAATCGATAAAACCAGACCTAAGGCCAATACAGACAGAGCCAATATCGCCTCAAAGCGAGTGTTCTTTTGTTTGAATAAACGTTCGAATAAAGGTGTCTCTGTAATCACGAGCTAAACTGTTGCCTTATATTAAATTCATATCATCCGCAGCGATAAACGGCCCAAAACAGTAAAGCACATAATTGGGTGAAATACGTTAGTTTTACTGATCCGTTGGCTTAATAATTACCTTTATAGCGCTAATTACACTATTATTCATGCCATGAAAATTTTGATTGCTGACGATCACGAACTCTACCGCGATGCCTTATCTATTCTTGTTCATCGCTTAGGACAAGATACCGATGTGCATTTAGCTTGCAATTTCAGAGAGTTACTAGACTTAATGCAAGCACAAACAGGTTGGGATGCCATCTTGATAGACTTAAACATGCCCGATCTAAATTTTTATGATGGCATCAGCCAACTAACCAAAGACTATCCCGATACACCGATTATTGTGGTGACCTCTTCAGAAGACCCGAATGATACCCAACGTGCGTTAGAGGCCGGTGCTCTTGGCTATATGATCAAGTCGATGAAAAGCAACGACATGCTAAATGCCTTAAGACTCATGTTAGAAAGTGGCATTTCAATACATCCTGTTGCCGCCAACGATCCTCAAAATAAGCCCTTATCTGAAGACGATATTTTAAAGGCGTTGACTCCACGTCAGTTCGAAGTATTACAACAACTGTGTGAAGGCGCGTCTAACAAACGTATCGCCTTAGATATGGACTTAAGCGAAAGCACCGTGAAGTTGCATGTGCGAGCCATATTAAGTGCTTTAGAAGTCTCAAACCGTACGGAAGCGGCGATCAAAGCAAAACAATTATTATCAACTGAGCTTAAATGAACAACGTTATTTCTAAAACCATCACTGCGATAGATACATTCACTGAGTGGAGCGGTCGCAGCGTCGCATGGTTAGTTTTAGCGATGGTATTGTTGATTTGTTATGACGTTGCCATGCGCTACTTGTTTCAACAAGGTTCTGTGGCATTACAAGAACTCGAGTGGCATTTATTTGCCCTTATTTTCCTCCTCGGTTCTGCCTACACCTTAAAACACGATGAACATGTTCGTGTTGATATTATTTATCAAAGTCGGCGTGTATCCGATAAGCAACGTGCCATCATCAATATCGTCGGCATTATTTTATTCCTATTCCCCTTTTGTACCTTGATATTAGTCTCTGCTTGGCCCTTTGTCGAAAATGCCTATTTTTATCATGAAGGTTCGCCCGATCCCGGTGGTCTGCCTTATCGCTATCTATTAAAAGCCGGCATCCTCCTCGGATTTTTCATGTTAATGGTGCAAGGTCTCGCCGAATTACTGCGTAATATTCTCAAACTACAAGACACCGAGGCAAGCTAATGGAAATTTGGGCATTAGTGATGTTTGCGGTGTTGTTTGTCTTATTATTAGCAGGTTTTCCGGTGGCTTTTACTCTGGGGGCGGTTGCTTTAGGTTTTGGCAGTGTATTTCTCGGTTTAGACTTCTTTAACCTCTTACCCCTTCGAATCTGGGGCATTATGACCAACTTCACCTTGTTGGCCGTACCCTTATTTGTATTTATGGGCGTGGTGCTAGAAAAGTCTGGCATTGCAGAAGAGTTACTTGAAACTATGGGCCAACTCTTTGGCCGAATTCGTGGTGGTTTAGCAATCTCTGTTGTTATTGTTGGTGCCTTATTAGCGGCCACCACCGGTGTGGTGGGTGCCTCCGTGGTCACCATGGCGGTGATTGCCCTGCCTGTCATGTTAAAAAATGGTTATGCGCCCAGTTTAGCCGGCGGCACGATTGCCACATCAGGTACCTTAGGTCAGATCATACCGCCAAGTATCATTTTGATTTTATTAGGTGATGTCATTGGTGTACCGGTTGGCCAACTCTTTATTGGTGCGGCTATCCCCGGCCTGATGTTAGTCATTGCCTATATTGCCTACATCGCCTTTATTGCTTGGAAAAATCCTGAACTTGCTCCTGCTATATCTATCGCACCAGAAAATGAAGGGCAACTGGCATCTAAAGTATTCAGGAGCCTATTGCCACCATTAGCCTTAATCATCGCGGTATTAGGCTCTATTTTCTTTGGTATTGCCTCACCGACTGAATCGGCTGCTGTAGGTGCTTTAGGCGCAATATTACTAGCGGCTCTTCATAAAAAATTAAACTTAGATAATATCAACAAGGCTATGCAACAAACCACACGGTTAACCAGCATGGTGTTTTTGATTTTGATTGGTGCCACTGCCTTTGGTTTGGTATTTGTTGGCATGGGTGGTGACAACCTGATCTTTGATATCTTCAGTGGCCTGCCGGGTGGCAAGTGGGGTTTCTTGATTCTCAGTATGGTGCTGATTTTTGTCTTGGGTTTCTTCTTAGACTTTATCGAAATTTGTTTTATCGTGGTACCTATCATCGCCCCTATTGCTATTCATATGGGCCTTGATCCGCTGTGGTTTGCTCTATTAATTGCACTTAACCTGCAAACCTCATTTTTAACCCCACCTTTTGGTTTTTCTTTGTTTTATCTAAAAGCCAGCGCACCAAACTTAAAACTACAAGATATCTATCGTGGTGTGGTGCCCTTCATTGTTATTCAAGTCATTGTATTAGCTTTAATTATTTCCTTTCCATCTTTAACCCTGTGGCTACCAGGCCTGATGGAATAACCCTGAAACTATAGAAGATAGTTATGATTCAATGGAGTGAGTTAATCAATTTTTCAATTAAAGGCGAGTTTATTTCCGGCTTCGTTGACATTTTTATCGATCTTATCGCAAAGCTAGTATTCAAAATTTTCTTTCGTACTACTGCTTGCTCAGTAGATACAGCTTGCGAACCCAGTCTTAATATCTCTGCTGTTTTAACAGCCACTATCCTTCTGATTATTATATTTTTTATTATTTTCAAGCAACGTGACAAGCTAAAACATCGTCTTAACCGTAAAAAATCAAACAAAGCCAAACGTCGGGAAAACAAGAGAAAAAAGAAGAACACTAAGACTCGGTAATCCTATCGGTTTTGATAATCCCGTCACAGTTTTCTAATTTCCCCTTCTAAAGCACATCTTTTATTCGTCGATACCCTCTGTAAGCGTTATAATTTTATAAAAAGGAAAAATAAACTAATAGCGATCTTGATGCTCAATTAAGCGACTAGCTTGGGAGAATTATCATGAAGACTACTACTGAGAAACTTGAATGGACAGAAACTAAAGACCAAATGCCCGAAGTCGGCCAAAAAGTCGTCGTATTCTTATGGATGGACGAAGCCGTATATCAAGCTTGGTGGAACGGTGAACATTATGTTCTGGCTGCCGCCAACGAAGAAGGTAAACTATCTATCTACGAAGTTTTGCCAGTCGCCATTAGTCATTGGCAAGAGATACCAGAAATGCCTAACGTTGCTAGCGCCGTGAATAACAAAAAATGGGAATATGCCCAAACCGGTACAGTCCACTAAACTGAGTAATGCTGGTTTGCCCCCACATTTGTTAGGAAGGTGACATTACAGTTATCGAGTCATCTTCTTAACAAAAACAACTACAAACAAAGCTAGGGTAAAACCGCCGATTAGGGCTTCAAATGCCGCTAAAAAACGTGAAATCCCTAAAGTGGGCGTTATATCTCCATAGCCCAAGGTGGTATAGGTCACTACGCTAAAATAAAGACTGCTTAGAAAGTGATTAATGTTTTCACCAACAGTCAGACTACTATCAAAGGCGATAACTTGATCGCCATAGTTAATGCCTGAATAAAAAAACAATATTGAAAACACACCGATCACCGTTGAAGTAAAGCCCACTACTCGTATTGGTCTTTCACCATAACCACAGAATAAATCGACAAATTTTGATATCCAACGTTTCAAGGAATACATAGGCATTTGTTTACGTCGCATTGCCATTTCATTTTGAAAAAACTGGCCAGCCTGTTCAAATAGGCCCTGCTTTTCAGTCACCATTCTCAAGTTACGGTAAACCTCTTCGGCCTGCTCATAGTAGTCTTTAGCTTCTTTTGGATCTTTAGTTTCAGCTGCACGTCGTTGTTGGAGTATTTCATCACCCCATGTAACGTTTTCAATCTTGGCGCCTTTAAAATTGGCTCCCAACAAATTGCAATTAGATAGATTGGCACAATGTAAATTGGCAAAACTGAAATTGGCCTTCATCAATGAACTGCCAGATAAATCAAGCATGAAACAGTGTGCATCACTAAAGTCAGAATGATATAAGTCACAATCGGTCAACTGATATCCGGTCTTTGAACCTTTATTAACAAGGTTAATGCCAGATAAGTCAGCCTTGGATAGACTGAACCTTGTCATAGGTTTGGAGGTTTTTGCACGTTGCTCAAGTAATGTTTTGATATGGTCATGAGCAACCATCTCACCAGATTTCCATTGTTCATCCGTCACCACTTGATCCATTTTGCTATCCCTTGGCACGTTACTTATAACTTTATCCTGCGCCATCCAGTAATTTGGATCAAGTCAGCCTCTTTTCAGCTAACCGTTCAGTGGCCGGCAGATATTAAAACCCAAGGAGCTTGCTTGCTGTTGTAATAATAATATGAAATCTGTCAGCTCCACATTATCTTCAAAAGTAGGCCATGGACAACCCAGAAAGAAATGAGATACAGCCCAGAGGATCTCATCTTTTGCGTCACTTTCTGTACCGTAGACTGCAACTTGGATTTTGGCCGTTGGATATAACGTTAAGATGATCTTTGCTAATGAAGTATCGCAATTAATCCCAGTGACAATTTTAATGATGTGGGCAACTTCAAAAACTTGATGTGTTGTGGGTGTGAGGTTGACGTTTTCCAAATAAAACTGGGCCGTGTCGGCTTTTGAACTAAATAAAGATTCATCCAAAGCAATGCTTTCCTTTGCTGCATTCATAACCTTGTTTGTCGAATCTACGACCATAACGTTTATACCTAAACAATAAACTTTGCACACACGTTACCTGATATTTCGTGACGTTCAAGCTCTCAAGCTAGGTAAGTTTTTACTTTTGTGATGCAGTTCTCACTCTTTATTTTCACCGGTCCGTGAATGGTTAATTATCGTACAAAATCACTATTATTCTAATAACATGGATTAACTGTTTAGAATGGAATTAAGGCTTATCTCACAATCAACTTTTTATAGCCATTCCTGAACAATAGACACGATTTCTAGGTTGGAAAATTCTGCACAAAGGCAGTTGATTCGATCAGAGTTTGATTCCAGCTGGCGCTTATCACCTCCAACAAGACTTACGGCAAGCACAGCACGTTGCCACTTATCCTGATAACCCACCTCCGCTACTGAGGCATTGAACTTACTACTAATACGATCTTTTAAGCCTCTTATCACGCTACGTTTGTCTTTAAGTGACTGGGCATGTGGGATGATCATTTCTATGGTCAAAAGAGTAATAAAGAAGGTGTGTTCGCTCATAAGCCACCACTGCTGAAGTTATTCAGTCTCCACTGTCATATCATTTATTAATCACGATACTACTAAAAACTGAGATTTTGCAGACTTTTGTCCCATTTTAAGGGTAATAGTCTAATTAAAACTAAATTAATAAGGTGATGGTGAAATTAAATTTTGACCATACCAACAGTCTCTCAAGACTGTTCGAATTTGAATGTTTTCACTGCATTAATATTCTGTTTGTTCAACATCAGCATCATTAATCTATCTAAACCTAACGCCACACCGGTGCATTGAGGTAAGCCTGATTCCATAGCGGCTAATAAGTTTTCATCTATCGGCATTCTAGGTTTATTTTGCAACTCACGCTGTTGATTATCATCTTCAAATCGTTGTCGTAATTCTTCTGCGTCTAAAAGCTCATCATAACCATTAGCTAGCTCCATGCCACCAGCATAGAGTTCAAAACGTTTCGCCACTTTATTACCACTATTATCTTGAGTCACTTTGGCGAGTTGGGCCTGTGATGCTGGAAAATCATAGATAAATACTGACATATTCATTGCTGCTAGTCGTGGTTCGATAACATAACTCATAATAAGTTCAAGCCAACCATCACGCTTCACCTCTAAATCTTCCGGTAAACCAATAATTCGCTTTATAGCAAAAGACCGAATCTCATCATCGGAACAGTTAAATACATTGAATTTACAAAATAATTCAAATATACCTCTATAGCTAAATCGTAAGGCTGCAGGTAAATTAAATACTTGTTGAACTAAGTCATTCACTTCATCCATCAATTGAAACAGTGTCAATTCAGGACGATACCACTCCAACATGGTAAATTCGGGGGAATGTTGGCGGCCGCTTTCACCGTTTCTAAATACTTTGGCAATTTGATAGATCGAGCCTGAACCTGCGGCTAATAAACGTTTCATTGCAAACTCAGGGGATGTCTGAAGATAAAAAGTATGTTTGTCTTGTGAACCTAGAGGGATGAAATCTGTTTGGAAGCTATCTAAATATGGCGCTGTAGGGGCTGCTGAAGACAAAACTGGCGTCTCCACCTCCAATACCTCATGTTCAGCAAAAAAAAGGCGGACATCAGCCAATAGCTGTGCCCGCCTTTTTAAGGTTTCTACACTCGCTGATGGTTGCCAATCAATTTTCATAGCACTATCAGCTTATTTAATTAAGATTTTGCGCGCTCTACATATTCACCACTACGTGTATCAATACGTAAAAGATCGCCAATATTCATAAATAAAGGTACTCGAACTACTGCACCAGTTTCTAATGTTGCAGGTTTACCACCTGTTCCCGCCGTATCCCCTTTTAAACCAGGATCAGTTTCTGTCACAGCTAAATTAACGAAGTTTGGAGCTGTCACTAATAACGGCGTTCCGTTCCATTGAGTAACAGTGTAGACATACTGTTCTTTTAACCATTTTTTGCAATCTTCTATCGCATTGGCATCGGCGGCGTGCTGTTCAAAGGTAACTGCATCCATGAAATACCAAAACTCACCGTCGGTGTAGGAATATTCTAATTCCACTTCCATTACGTCAGCGCCTTCTACTTTGTCGCCAGATTTAAAGGTTTTCTCGTTTACACGGCCTGTTTTTAAATTACGAAATTTAACACGGTTAAATGCTTGTCCCTTACCTGGCTTAACCAACTCATTTTCGATAATGCTGCATGGATCACCATCCAACATAAATTTGAGTCCGGATTTGAATTCATTTGTACTAAAATTTGCCATGGCAACCTCTTTTAGGGGACGATCTACATCTGTTTAAAAATTAAAGCGCATCATGATACCGCAAACCAACACTCGGGTGAGAAAACAAGCTTGGCAAGTGGCCTTAGCTAATGCAATTAAAGATCCAGATGAATTGCTGGCACAGCTAGGCTTATCTGGAAAATTACGCTTAGTGAATAGCGATATCATCAAGCAGTTTCCATTGCGTGTCACCCAAAGTTATATCAATAAAATGCGCTATGGCGATCCGGAAGATCCCTTGTTGCGTCAGGTCTTTCCTTTAATCGATGAGAACATTGATGTAGAAAACTTTGTTGCAGATCCGGTTGGCGATCATTTGGCCGTCACCGCCCCCGGAATATTGCAAAAATACCATGGCCGCGCTTTGTTATTGACCACGGGTGCATGTGCTATTCATTGTCGTTATTGCTTCCGCCGACATTTTCCTTATGGGGATAGCAATCCTCTAGCGAGCCAGTGGCAACAGACATTAATTTCAATTGCTGATGACAGCAGCATTAATGAAGTCATTTTGAGTGGTGGTGATCCACTTGCTTTGACTGACAACAAATTGAAACAACTGGTCAGCGACATTGAAAATATAAAACACATCAAACGATTACGCATACATACCCGCCTGCCGATAGTATTACCGGAACGTATCGACGAGCATTTATTACAGTGGATGTCAGCAACGAGATTAAACGTGGTGATGGTCATTCATGCTAATCATGCCAATGAGATTGATCAAGATGTGGCTGATGCCCTTGAAAAGTTACGCTTAGCGGGTTGCCAATTGCTCAATCAAGCCGTGTTATTAAAAGGCATTAATGATACTGCTGATAGTTTGCATGACTTAAGTGAGCGTTTATCTGAAGTAGGTGTGATGCCTTATTATTTGCATTTGCTGGACAAAGTAGCAGGTGCCAGTCATTTTGACGTAGCAGAACAACAAGGTGTTGAACTTATTGCTCAATTAAGGAAATCACTTCCTGGCTACCTTGTGCCTCGTTTGGTGCGAGAACAGCAAGGTGAAGCCAGTAAGACGGTGATCAGTTAACAATCAACCCCGGTCTGCAACAGGTTGGTAATCACGCAACTCACTACCTGTATAGATCTGCGTTGGACGATAGATACGGTTATCAGAGATTTGCTCACGCCAGTGAGCTAACCAACCAGCAGAACGTGCAACTGCAAATATGGCGGTAAACTGATCGGCTGGGATCCCCATTTCTGAATACAAAATACCCGAGTAGAAATCTACATTCGGATAAACACCTTTATGGCCAAGTCTATCGACACAGACTTCTTCCACTTTCATCGCTATCTCAAAAGTTGAGTCTAGACTGCCACCACGTTCTTCAATTAATTGGGTAAATAATTTGCTCAGGATAGTGGCTCGAGGATCTTTTACTTTGTATTCACGATGGCCCATACCCCAAATGACCTCTTTATTGGCCAAACGACCATCAACCCATTTTTCAACTTTATCTACCGAGCCAATTTCTTTAAGCATCGTCAGTACTTGTTGGTTGGCACCACCATGTAAGGGACCTGACAATGTTCCAATTGCTGCTGAAATAACGCTATATGGGGTTGCTAAAGTTGAACCTGTCACTAAGGCTGAGAATGTAGAGGCATTTAAGGTATGTTCGGCATGTAAAATCAAACATACATCCATGATTCTGGCCATGATTGGCTCAGGTTCTTTGCCAGTGAACATATATAGCAGGTTTTCAGCTACTGAAAGGTCATCGCGGGCTTCTATCGGATCGTAACCCTGGCTCATATGCTCCCACATGGCAACTAATGGTGCCATCTGAGCAATAATATTTACGGTCATATTGCGAATATAGTTGGTATCTTCACACACATCGGCATTGGTCAAACATTCGGTACCGGGATAAAACATGCCCAGACTCGCAACGGCTGTTTGCAACATATCCATCGGATGACCGGTTGCCGGGAAATGACGCATCATTTCGCGAATATGATATTTAATTCGGTAGTGCTTACGTAGTTGTTTAGTAAAACCCGCCAGTTTCTTTGCTGTTGGCAATTCGCCTTCCAGCAACAGCAGTGTTGTTTCTTCAAACGTACTGTTTTCAGCTAATGTTTCTAAAGAATAACCTCGATAGGATAATAAGCCTTTCTCGCCATCAATATATGAAATAGCAGACTTTGTTGCAGCAACGCCTTCCAACCCTGGTAAAAAATCGCTCATAGCAACCTCACTGTTTAACGGTGTATTTAGAATGAAAATAGCGGCTCATTATACTTAAAGCTTTAGTTGTGAACAGCTATATTACTTACGATTTTATCACTATCTTCTGGTTCACTCAGTAAATGAAAATGAAATTGAGAGAAACCATCACTGTACCAAACTACATCATCTATACGAATTTTATACACTTTTTGTTGTGCTTTGACCAATAACTCATCACCCGTATTGGCATAATGGCGTGACATTAAAAGAGTAGAAGGCTCGAGCAGTTGTGTATCATCAATCAACAAACAGTCTTCATATTTGGTTTTCTCGCTGATTTGTTTTGCCACATGAATCCTTTGCACATGTTGACCTAATATATGCAGCCCCATATTAACCTCATGGCTTTGTGGTGACACGTCCATCCAACACACCGTTGCGAGTTTCCATTTTGGCTGTTGTTCGTCCGTACATTCATCTATCGGTTTAACTAATAACAATTCGCCTATAGACATAACCGTTTCTTCATCTAACTGACAAGATATACGATATCCACGAGGACTGGTATCCAGAATATTCCAGGGGAAAATATCTATCTGTTGCTCTGACTTCTTAGGAGTTTCTGGTTCCGATTCTGGTTCTTCTTCCTCAGTAGTAGTCTCATCAACGATTGTGTAGTGACTTAATTCCCAAACATCACCCGATGTATCTTTTATCGCCCAATTAATATCGCTGTTGGTATTTTCCATCACCTCTTGCAAGGCTAATTCATCAACCGGCTCTTCGTGTTCTTCCAGCTTTAACTCTGCAAGAGTTTGAGTTAAGCCAATGATCGTTTTTAAGATCCCACTACTAGCAGTACGTTTTGACTTGGCCACAAAATGTGCTTTTAACATTAAGATCAAGTACGTTATTAAATCTTTCGATAAAGAGACATGTGTTTCAGGATCTGAGTATCCACCTTCTGAAAACCACCGTTCTAACTGCTCGATCAAGTTATTATTATCAATCTTCCAATTAAACTTATGATCTTCTTGCTTATAGTCCTGAAGATTGACCGGTCCTATATCGGACATAACATCTATGTAGTGCCCAACACCATGTGCCTCAACATTAGTATCTGCGATAATTTTAATTCCATCTAACCACGGCATCATGCCAAGATACACTTGCACAAGTTGAGCGCTTTTTATGCTATTGGGTGAAATCATCGATTGTAAAAGCAGTCGTTTGTATATCTGCTCAGGCGTTACTGAACCATATTTATATATGTCCTTATCGGTCATTTTTATATGGTGAAGCTTTCGCTGCAAAGCATATACATAAATCTGATGCATTGCCTTCCAGATTCCCTTAGGTTGAGGGGCATAAATCAAATATGAAAGATGTAGTTGTGCACCTAAGTAAAATAAGCTTTTGTTTATCAGTTCGACATATTTTTTGCGGGACAATAAACCCGGTTCTTTGTTGGCCAATTGTTGTAATAAAAACATATAAGCTTCGGCCATGCCTTTATTGATTGTTAAGACTAACCGGTGTATATCTTTACCTTCATCAGTTAAATCAATTAAGCGACCATGCATACCTTTATAAAACAGTTTCATAAAGACGTGGATAGTTGGTTTGATGCACTCTAATAATTTAAACCTTAATTTATCTGATATATCAATAAGGTTTAAGTGGTGTAGATACCGTTCAAGTCTCACACCAGCATCCATGACATTCATCATGGGTAAATTCAGCAACCACGTTTCAAGTTGCTTCTCAGTTAGAGGTAAAATCGGTGAGCCATCAATGGCTGCTTTTTTCTTGAACTTAAATACTAATTTCTGCTGATCATCCATGTTCATCTCAACCTATCATCCTATTTTCTCACTTTAAAGAATCGGCCCAGATGTTTTGAGCCCACGCATCGGCATAAGCACCTTCAAGCTCACTTGCTTCCTTCGAAACCCCGCCACCAGGCATAGCAATCATTGCTGCTTGTTCTTTGTCGTATCGATAAACAGCAGCAACATGCACCGCTTGCTTATCATCGACAAAGCTATAACAGGTATTATTAATAACGGGTTCTTGTTCTGGAAGTTGCTCTTTTAATAAAGAAACTACGGCGGCTGCACACACTTTTGCTTGTGCGTTTGCCATATGGCCTGATTTTGGCAACTTTGCAGCTATCGCATCACCAATGATATGTACGTTCTTTTTATCAGTCGATTCGTAGGTCAAAAAATCAACCTTGCACCACCGCTCGTCCACGTTAATTACACCGGCCATCTCAGCAACTTTGCCAGCACGTTGAGGAGGAATTACATTTAATACATCGGCTGTATAACTATCAAACTCACTCTCGACCTGAAGTATATTTACATCGACATCTTCAATGGCACTACTCGGAATATATTCGATTAGATCGGCATAATGCTGCTGCCACGCAGTTCTGAACAAGCCCTTTTTCGACATAATGTCAGCATTAGCATCCAGTACGATCAGTTTAGCCGTTGGATTATTATGCTTCAGATAATAGGCAACTTGGCAGGCACGTTCATAGGGGCCAGGAGGACAACGTAAAGGCCCCATTGGCACGGTCATTACCATCGTGCCGCCTTGTTTCATGGTATGTAATTGTTGTTTTAATAATGTTGTTTGAGGGCCTGCTTTCCATGCATGAGGTACTTTTTGTTGCGCCTCATAACTGGCAAGCATAGGTAAGTCATCATAGATAAAATCTATACCCGGTGCGATAACTAACCGATCATAACCAACGTCAACATCATCATGCAAACGTACTTTTTGCTTGTCGGTATCAATAGCAACCACTTCAGCCTGAACCGTAGTGACGCCCTGTTTGTTCAAACCTTGATAGTCATGGGTGAGCTGTTGCAGGCTGCGGTTGCCACCTAGAACTAAGTTACTTTGAGGACAGGAGACAAATTGGGCATTACGCTCAATTAAAGTAACGTCAAGGTCAGCATCCCAGAGTTTCATATACTTTGCAGCAGTTGCACCAGCAAAACCACCACCGATCACCACAACTCGACGTTTTATACACTTGCTAGGCACTGCAAAAGCTACTTTGGGTAGCATTGCCACGGAACCAGCTGCTACTGCTGTTTTAATAAAACTTCGTCGTTTTAACGCCATGACACTCCCTCTAAAGAAAACTTTACTTATGAAACATGTTCACCTTGTGCTTGTAGATCGGCATGGTACGACGATCTCACCATGGGTCCACTGGCAACATGATCAAAGCCCATTTTTTTGCCTATTTCCGCTAACTGATCAAACTCTGCCGGTGTTACAAACCGTTCTACTGCCAGATGATGGCGGCTCGGTTGTAAATACTGGCCCAATGTTAACATTCTGCAGTTATGATCACGCAAGTCCTGCATAACCTGTTGAACTTCTTCTAAACTTTCGCCTAAGCCTAACATCAAGCCAGACTTGGTTGGCACAGCCGGATGCATTTCTTGAAAGTTTTTTATCAAGTCTAATGACCACTGATAATCAGAACCCGGTCTCACTGCTTTATAAAGCCGAGGAATGCTTTCCAAATTATGATTAAAAATATCAGGAGGGTTTTTAGCTAATTCTTCTAAGGCTTTGTCCATTCGTCCGCGAAAATCAGGTACTAAAATCTCTATTCGTGTTGCTGGCGACTGGCGACGAATTTCATCAATGCATCGTCCAAAATGCGTGGCTCCTCCATCACGTAAATCATCACGATCGACCGAGGTTACCACTACATGTTTTAAATTCATCGTGGCAATCGTTTTAGCCAAATGTTCAGGTTCATTTTGATCTAAGGCATCCGGTCTACCATGAGCGATATCACAAAATGGACATCGGCGAGTACAGATATTGCCCATAATCAAAAAAGTGGCGGTGCCGTGGGTAAAACATTCACCTAAATTCGGGCATGCCGCTTCTTCACACACGGTATGAAGATCGTTTTCTCGCAATAATTTTTTTAGCCGTATTACTTCTGGATTACTCGGGGCTTTAGCACGGATCCATGCTGGTTTACGTTTAGGATCACTCGGCACAATTTTTATCGGAATCCGTGATACCTTGGACTCACCTCTCAGTGCAGATACATCACGTTTTATTTTTACTGTTTCGCTCATTTATATACTCTTACGCATCTGTTGATTAAATTCAGATACAAATTTTTCTTTTGCCTCATCCATGCTGATATCACATGCTAGGCTCTTTAAATCAATCACTTCCAACCCCTGAAAACCACAAGGGTTGATATAACTAAAGGGTGTTAAGTCCATTGCCACATTCAAACTTAGGCCATGGTAACAAGCACCTTGTTTCACTCTTAAACCTAAAGACGCAACTTTTCGTCCGTCAACATACACACCCGGGGCGTCAGCACGAGATTGAGCCTTAATATCAAGCTTCGCAAGCATAGCTATCACACTATTTTCTATGCGCGAGATCATTTCCCTCACCCCAATTTTTTGGCGTTTCAAATCAATCAAGGTGTAAACAACCAACTGTCCAGGCCCATGAAAAGTGACCTGTCCACCACGGTCAGTATTGACTAATGGGATGTCATGCGTATTTAAAACGTGTTCATCTTTGCCGTTCAAACCTAGGGTAAATACCGGTGGGTGCTCTAATAACCACAGTTCATCTTCGGTATTTTTATCACGCTCAGCAGTCAACTTGCGCATCGCTTCACACGTTGGCTGATAATCAACTAAACCTAGATCTTTAACAATCATCGCTGGCTATATCTACAACAAATATTTAACTTGTTCATGACTGATTAAGTCTTTGTAAATAGCATCTAACTGCGATTTGCTTGTCACATAGATATTAACGGTTACCGAGGTAAATTTACCCCCCGAACTGTGCTTGCTTGATACCGCACCTTCTTTAATATCACTCACATGGCGACGAATAATATCTACAACAATGGCATCAAAGTCATCACTAGCAGGCCCCATCGCTTTAATATCATAGTCACAGGGGAACTCCATTAAGGTGTCATTTTCTTCTGCCATCAGAAGCCTCCCTGTTGTTTATACTGTTGATAAAGAACATCTATTTTTTTCCAAACTTCGCCGGGCTTGCCTGAACTGACAGCAACGCCATCCAACGTTGTGACCGGCAATACTTCTTTAGTTGAACTGCTCACCCAAATCTCATCAGCATCACGTAATTGCTGCTCAGTCACAGCTTGTTCTTTTACAGTAATATTTGCTGACGCTGCAAGTTCAAGGATTAACTCACGAGTAATCCCCGGCAATACTTTTTCATCTTTCGGTGCAGTATAAATCTTGCCATCAATAACTGCATAGGCATTACTGGCCGAACCTTCGGTCAAATAACCATCTCGAATCAATAATGCTTCTTGGGCGCCGACATCTTGTGCCTGCTGTTTTAACAAGCTATTCGGCAACAAAGTAATGGCTTTAATATGACAATTTTGCCAGCGAATATCTGGTACGGTAATAGCAGCAATGCCTTTACTTTTATAATCTTCAGGTACTGCTTGTAACGGGTTACTCATCGCAAAAGCGGTTGGTTCAACGCCTTCAGGAAATACATGATCACGAGGAGCAACGCCTCGTGTTACCTGTAAATATACCGATTGATCACCCCCACCATTACGTTCAATCAACTGCTCGATCATGGTCCGCCACTGTGAACCCGATAGCGGATTTGTCATTCTGACAGCATCAAGACTACGTTGCAGGCGGTTTAAATGACTTTCTAATCTAAAGCACTGGCTGGCATATACCGGAATAACTTCATAAACCCCATCACCCAATAAAAAACCACGATCAAAAACCGATACTTTTGCATGTTCAGCGGCAATAAAATCACCATTAAGAAAAACGTCGTTCACTGATTAACCCCAAATCAACATCAACAAAGAATCAATCAATCGGCGCCACCAGCTACCCTGCTCAACAGTCTGCAACGCGATTAGTGCTTGTGTCGCGATCAACTCATCGCCTAAGCGAATTTCAACTTCGCCTAATTGTGTTCCAGTCATAATGGGAGCGATGACTGGCTGCTGGATGTTAGTTGTCACAACTAGTTCTTTATACCGACCTCTAGGTACGGTCACTGATAAGGTTTGCTCTAAGCCTAAAGTCAGTTGTTTATCGGTACCCTTCCAGATTTTTGTCTCTGTTACTTGGGTTTGTGCTTGGTAAAGGGCATGCGTTTCAAAAAAGCGAAACCCATAATTCATCAATTTTTGAGTTTCCTGAGCACGGGCATTTTCACTGCGTGTGCCTAAGACAACAGAAATCAATCGCATATCACCACGCTTAGCTGAAGCAGCTAGGCAATATCCTGCTTCTTCGGTATGTCCCGTTTTCAAACCATCCACACTATTATCACGCCATAACAATTTATTCCGGTTATGTTGGGTAATGTTGTTATAGGTGTACTCTTTCTCTGCATACCATTTATAGTGATCCGGAAAATCCCGAATAATCGCTGCCGATAAGGTCGCTATATCACGCGCCGTGGTGAAATGATCGGGATCAGGTAGGCCTGTAGAGTTACGATAATTAGTATTAACCATGCCTAACTGCTGAGCATATTGGTTCATCATTTGAGCAAAGGTTTCTTCGCTACCCGCAATATGTTCTGCTAAAGCAACAGCAGCGTCATTACCCGATTGAATAATCATGCCTCGTAATAATACTTCAACAGGTACTTTGGTATTTACTTCAATAAAACTACGAGAACCAACCATGCGCCATGCTTTTTCACTAATTAACACTTCGTCTGCAAGGCTGATATTACCCATCTGCAATTCATGTGATACCACATAGGCCGTCATTAACTTGGTAATACTGGCCGGTGGCAAACGCTGATCTGAGTTTAACTCTGCAACTATTCGACCACTATCAAAGTCTTGCAAAATATAAGATTTGGCTACAACAGTAGGTGCTGAGGGGTTAGGCGTTACAACAGCTTCGGCTGCGGTATAAAACAATACCAAAGACGACAACAAGACAAATTTAATTGTTTTAAACATTATTTACTCTCAAAAGAAGAATTTTTATTCAATCACTATATGGGCATCAGTGAAGCCCAAATCAAGTAGTCGACTAGCAAGGGAGTCACCGTACTCCACACTAGCTAACGGCCCGACCCTCACACGATAAACATTACCATCAGGTTTTAGGAACGGCACAACAAGTACGGCATCACCAATTTCCTGCTGAATTTTACTTTTTAATTGCTCAGCTCTATTTTCTGTACTAAAGGCGCCTACTTGCAAGTACATGCCAACCGAACCCCGTGTGACAGGCGCTTGTTCAACTTCAGCTGCGATAGAAACTGGGGCTTCGCCTAGCGTAATGACACGAACATCGACTAACCCCGTGCCTTTAGCCACGATACCTAATTTTGTTGCTGCACTATAGGACAAATCGATCAAACGATTATCATGAAACGGACCACGATCATTGACCTTCACAATCACTTTTCGACCATTATTTAAGTTTGTTACTTCAACATAAGTAGGTAATGGTAATGTTTTATGGGCGGCAGTCATTGCATACATATCATAAGGCTCCCCGCTCGACGTTCGCTTGCCATGAAACTTGGTGCCATACCAAGAAGCAATGCCTTTTTCATGGTAACCACGACTTGACGTCAGGGTGTAATAACGTTTGCCAAACACATTATAATGGGCAGGATTACCATATTTACTACGAGGCTCATCACGCGGTACTGCATTGGGAATATTAGCGACATCCGGTACTTCTGATGGTGCACTATCCTGCCTATCAGTAATACCACCGCAAGCCGTTAAGAACAAAAATAGGCTTAAGCTACCGAGTTGTTTCAATTTAGAAATAAACATTTTATTTTCCATATTGCTCACGAATAGCTTGAGCAAGTTGAGTTACGGCCATTGCATACATCCTGCTGTGATTATAGCGAGTCACCGCATAAAAATTTTGGCGTGCCAACCAATATTCTTCACCACTTGTTTGAGTTAACGAGATCAGCGAAACATCGTCATTACCCATGGGCAAGTGGTGTAAGGAAATACCAGCAATGGTGAGTTCAGCCCTGTTAATTGATGGCTTTAAGCCTTTTTTCAATAACACTGTTGGGGTTTCACCACTGATAAATGTTTTATGAACAATGCTTTTGCCTGCTACCCAGCCATGACGTTTTAGATAATTAGCTATACTACCTATGGCATCAACCGGATTAGTCCAAATATCTCGTTTGCCATCATTATCAAAATCAACAGCATATTCACGATAACTGCTTGGCATAAACTGACCTAAACCCATGGCTCCGGCATAAGAACCAACAGGTGTTAGACGCGACATATTCTCTTCGCGCGTTAACAATAAGAAATGTTCTAATTCACTGCGGAAAAATGGGCTCCGTGGAGGATAGCGAAACGCTAAGGTTGATAAGGCATCAACAACACGATACCCGCCTACATTTCCGCCATATCGTGTTTCTACGCCCAATATAGCAATAATAATTTCCGCAGGCACACCATATTTTTGTTCAGCTGCAGCTAAGGTTGCAGTATGGTTTTTCCAAAACTTGACGCCACCATTAATACGCTTTTCGGTAATAAATATTTTGCGGTAGTCATACCAAGGTTTGCTCTTTTCTGCCGGGCGCGATATCGCTTTTAAAATACTATCTTTAACTTCAACTTCATTAAATATCTGAGACAGGACGTCTTTATCAAAGTCATGCTTTGTCACCATTTCATCAATAAACACAGTGATATCTGGCAATGCCGGATTTGCATATACATTTGTCATTGATATGCACATCAATGTGGCGACTATAATCAATTGCTTCATGGTGACATCATCCTTCGGTGGGTATGAATTGACATCAGGATACCGAAGCCAGCTAATAAGGTCACCATTGACGTGCCCCCATAACTGACTAATGGCAATGGCACACCGACTACAGGCAATAAACCTGTCACCATCCCGACATTAACAAACACATAGACCAGGAAAGTAGCAGATATACTCCCGGCTAATAAACGTGCAAAACTCGTTTGCGCCTGACTAGCGATAAATAACCCGCGGCCAGCCACTAATAAATACCAAAACAATAATAATCCTACGCCCACTAAACCAAACTCTTCGGCGAGCACGGCAAAAATAAAATCGGTTGAGCGCTCTGGTAAAAACTCAAGATGAGATTGTGTTCCTTCTAACCAACCGCGACCAAATAAACCACCTGAACCTATGGCAATTTTAGATTGAATAATATGATAGCCGGAACCTAATGGATCACTTTCTGGATTAAGGAAGGTTAATACACGTTGCCGTTGATAAGCGTGCATGACATACCACAACACCGGTAATGCCGAGGCACATAAGGTGATAAAGCCAAGAATAATACGCCATCGTATGCCCGATAAAAATAAGACTATCAGACCGGAACTGGCTATCAATAACGAGGTGCCTAAATCTGGTTGTTTAGCTATCAGCAATGAAGGCAGCACAATGATCATTAAACCAATAATTAACCGCCACGCTGTCGGCGGTAACGGACGTTCAGCTAAAAATGAGGCCACTAATAATGGCACCGCCAATTTCATTAATTCAGAGGGCTGGAAACGAAAAAAACCCAAATCTAACCATCGCTGTGCTCCCTTACCTTCATGGCCAAATACAAGTACAGCGACGAGTAAAATCAAACCTAGTCCATATAACCAATAAGCCCCATCACGCATACGGTCAGGGTGAATCTGGGCCAGAAGCAATAGAACGACAAAGGCGGTGCCCATGCGAATTAATTGCCTAATTATTAATCCCGAGTCTTGGCCACCAGCACTGTATAACACCATCAAACCCACAGCCAACAACACCACTAAGCCGAGTAACAACAAAGCATCTAAATGTACCCGACTTAATACACCACTAAGACCAAAGCTATGTGTCTGCTGTCTTTCGTTGAGCAAACTACTCATCAGCTGCGATTCCAAAATATTGTTCGATCATCTTACGAGCGATGGGCGCAGCAGTTTTACTACCACTGCCTCCATTCTCCACAACTATCGCCACGACAAACTCTGGTTTCTCAGCCGGTGCGAATGCAATAAATAACGCATGATCATGTAATTTCTTCGCTAAGGTGTCTGCATCATATTTTTCATCCTGCTTAATACCAAAGACTTGTGCCGTACCAGTTTTCCCTGCCACCTTAAACGGTAA
This sequence comes from Methylophaga sp. 42_25_T18, assembly GCA_002163085.1. Classification (GTDB taxonomy): domain Bacteria; phylum Pseudomonadota; class Gammaproteobacteria; order Nitrosococcales; family Methylophagaceae; genus 41-12-T18. The sequence goes on from MAAJ01000006.1 coordinate 68,465, forward strand.
GTTTTTCCCTATATGCCTTGCGGTACCTCGCTGGCCATGCACCACCTCGATCATAGAATCAATTACTATTTCCCAATTTTTACTATCCACCATCGGTAAGCTGTCCGCGGTCAATACACTTTGTAACTGCATATCATCCTGTCCTACGTGTCGTCGAGCACGTACGGCCTGTGGCGGCTTATTAACGCCTCGCATTGCCAATGTTGCTGTTGCCTGTGCAAGTTGTATCGGTGTAGTTTGATTGAAGCCTTGGCCAATGCCTGATATTAGTGTTTCCCCTGGGTACCAAGCCTGATTTCGATTATCACGTTTCCACTGTCGTGAGGGTGATAAACCTTTACTTTCACTTGGCAAATCTATGCCCGTACGCTGACCAAAGCCAAATAAGTCTAAAAAGTTATGCATGCGATCTATGCCTAAGGCATGAGCAAGATCGTAAAAATAAACATCACACGATTGTGCAATTGATGTTTTTAAATCAACATGACCATGGCCATGTTTTTTCCAACAGCGATAACGGTGATCTTGTCCTGACAGACTATACCAACCGGGATCAAATGTTTTGCTATGTTCATCCACTACGCCAAGTTCCAAGCCTGCAAGCGCTACAAAAGGCTTTAAGGTGGATCCTGGTGGATAGTGCCCACGTAAGGCCCGGTCAAACAAGGGTCTCTCAAGTGAATCCCTTAATACTGCGTAGTTTTTTCTGCTGATCCCCGTCACAAATTCATTTGGATCAAAATCTGGTTTACTTACCATCGCTAACAAACCACCGGTGCGGGGATCTAAAGCAACAATAGCGCCGTTATAGTCCCCTAGTGCAGTAGCCGCCACTCGCTGTAAATTGATATCTAAATGTAGAAATAAATCATCACCGGCTTGTGAAGCGACACTTTCTAACTCCCGGACGACTCGACCTTGTACATTGGTCTCAACTTTTTGGTGGCCCACCGTTCCGTGAAGAATATCCTCATAACGTTTTTCGACACCCGTTTTTCCTATTTGCAAGGTGCCTTTGTAGTTTAATGCATCGATTTTTTTCTGATCACGTTCGTTAATTCGGCCCACATAACCCACGGCATGTGAAAATAGACTGCCATGTGGATAGTATCGAATTAGCCGACCAACAACATCAACACCAGCAAAGCGATGACGATTCACCGATAAGATGGCCACTTCTTTTTCAGTTAGTCGTTGACGTATCACCACACGATTAAATCGGCGTTGTTTCTTAATGTGTTGTTTTATATCGTCCATATCTTCTTCTGTTATGGCTAACAACTCAGCGATATTGTGTAAGGTTGAATCAATGTCTGTGACCTGTTCAGGGATCATTTCTAGACTAAAAGTAGGAATATTCTCAGCTAAAACCACCCCGTTACGATCAAAAATAAGCCCTCGTTGTGGCGGCAAAGCTTCTATATCGACACGATTTTTAGCGGATAAGGAATCAAAATGTTCATATTCCATGACTTGCAATACCACAAGTCTAACCATCACAATCGTAAACAAAATCACAGCGAATAAAGCAGCAAAGATTAAACGATCATTGACGAGACGGCTTTCTCGAAAATGGTCTGTCAGCGTTAACCGTAAGGCCATTTAGGGTTCAACTAACATGAAAAGAACGTCTGATATTTCGTAATAAAGCATAGTTAATTGGCCAAAGAATCATGCTGGTCACGGCTGGTAACCACATATACCAACTTGCACTCTGAGGAGACATGATAACGGCAATAATATGAATTAATAATACTAAGGACAAAATAATCAATGCTTGCTGCCATACCGGATATTGACGTAACTGCAAATGAAAACGTGCGGTCAAAAATATCACTAAGGCGTATGAAAAAGCGGTTACTCCGAGCGCGCCCCCCATCATAATATCCATTAAAACACCTACGACCCACGCAAAGCCCACACTAACTCTTCGAGGTAGCGCCATGACCCAATACATGAGGACCATTAATACAAATTCTGGTCTAAATAGTCTGAGTTGTTCTGGCAATGGCAACATCATCAAGATCATGGCGATCATGATGGTGATAATAATAATTCCCCTTCCACTTGCTGGTTTTGTGCTTATCATGGCATTTTCTCTCCAGATAAGGTCTCAGGCTTATTCATCTTCTGCGGTTTTTCTGTGGGTAAAACTAATAAAACTTCCCGACTCGAATCTAGTTTTGCTGCCGGTTTGACCGCAATATCCGCAAAGGCTTTACCTTGGGGAAAGTCAACTGATATCACGGTACCAACTGGATAGCCTGCGGGGAACCTACCACCCAAACCAGAGGTAACTAGTAGGTCTCCTTCACGTACATCCGCATTATGGGGTAAATATTCAAGCTGGAGGATTCCACCTAAACCACGCCCTGTTGCTACCGCTCTTAAACCATTTCTATTTAACTGGACAGGAATACCATGCCCAGGATCTGTCAACAGTACAACGCGGCTAGAGAAAGGCGTAACTTCTGTTACTTGGCCCATAACACCGGTTGCATCTAATACCGGCTGCCCCTCAAATACACCTGATCGTTGACCTTTATCAATCAATACTTGCTGTGAAAACGGGTCTAAATCGATAGTTAACAATTCGGCAACCAAAACATGCTCTTGCAAGCGAAAAGATGAGCCTAACAATTCACGTAAACGCATATTCTCGCGCTCTAAGGCTTGCATCTTTTGGATACGGACATGATTAAGTAAATTAGTGATTTCTAATGCGGAATTTTTTTCTTGTAACTGTTTACGGTCCTGAAAATACTCACTGAACCAATGGCCAATATCATTCGGCATAGAAGCTAATGTTTGAATGGGATAGACCACTGTCGACAAGATAGTTCGTACCGACGAAAAATAATTTAACCGCGAATCAAGAACAAACAGCATCAATGATGCTATTACCGCTAATAACATGCGTGTATTTAGAGAGGGATGATGAGTAAATAATGATTTGATAGTCTAAACCCTAAAAACAAAAAGACCTCTGCAGCGCTTTATCATCTGCAAAGGTCCTTAATATCACACAAATAGTTTATTCAAACGTAAAGACGTCTGTGCCTCGTTCATCGATCAGTTCCAGTGCTCGGCCACCACCACGCGCAACACAAGTCAACGGGTCTTCAGCGATTAACGCTGGCAAGCCGGTTTCTTCCACCAGTAATCGGTCCAAGTCACGTAATAAAGCACCACCACCCGTCAATACGATTCCACGTTCAGCGACATCGGCCCCTAATTCAGGAGGTGTTTGTTCTAAAGCTGTTTTTACTGCGGCAACAATACCGGATAAAGGATCTTGTAAGGCTTCTAATATTTCATTGCTATTTAAGGTGAAGCTGCGAGGAATACCTTCTGCCAAATTACGTCCGCGCACTTCCATTTCTCTTACTTCGTTACCTGGGTATGCCGAACCAATTTCTTTTTTGATTTTTTCTGCGGTCGCTTCACCAATTAAGGTGCCGTAGTTACGGCGCACATAATTAATTATCGCCTCATCAAATAAATCACCACCAATGCGAACTGATGCGGAGTAAACAATTCCGTTTAATGAAATAATCGCGACTTCGGTGGTGCCACCACCGATATCCAATACCATCGAGCCACTGGCTTCCTCTACAGGCATGCCAGCACCAATCGCTGCCGCCATCGGTTCTTCAATAAGATAGACATCGCGAGCACCTGCACCCGCTGCTGATTCACGAATTGCGCGTCGCTCAACTTGCGTTGAACCACAAGGCACGCACACTAAAACGCGCGGACTTGGTTTGAAAAAACGACCCTCATGCACTTTTCGAATAAAATGCTGTAGCATTTTTTCTGTCACCGTAAAGTCTGCAATCACACCATCTTTTAATGGCCTTATCGCGGTAATATTTCCCGGCGTTCTACCTAACATTCGTTTTGCTTCGGCACCTACTGCCGCAATGGAGCGAGGCCCACCAGGTCCTTTTTCTTGGCGAATTGCCACTACCGAAGGTTCATCTAAAACAATGCCTTGTCCCCGCACATAGATCAGCGTATTGGCTGTACCCAAGTCGATAGAAAGGTCATTCGAAAACAATCCACGTAATCGTTCAAACATTGAAGAAACCACAGCTAAAATATGTAAAGGGGGTACTTTATCAATGCTGTGGGCTGTTGAGCAAGCGACGAATCATTTAAACTGCTCACTTTGTACAAAAAAATAACCACTGGAACTTCGATGAGTTTAGATAAAACCGATGTAGAAAAAATCGCGCATTTGGCGCGTTTAGCAATAGATGAAGGTGATATTCCTGACTATGCGCGGGATTTAAACAATATTTTTGGCCTAGTCGAACAACTGAGCGAAGCCGATACCAGCGACATTACGCCGATGGCTCACCCTCTTGATGCAAACCAACGTTTACGCGCAGATGTGGTTACAGAAGTCGATCAACGCGAAACATTTCAAGCAATTGCACCGAAAACTGAAGCTGGCGTATATCTCGTCCCACAAGTTATTGAATAACACATCGCAAGACAGGCAACCACATGCATAATAAAACACTTTCTGAACTTTCAGCATCTCTGCACAATGGCGACATTAGCAGTGTTGAATTAACTCAACATTATTTAGACCGCATTAATACGCACAATGCGGAGCTGAATGCGTTCATTACCGTCACCGAAGATAAAGCGTTAGAACAAGCAAAAGCAGCTGATCAACTGTTACAACAAAAAACTGCTGGCGCGCTGACGGGTATTCCTTTGGCGCACAAAGACATTTTTTGTACTGAAGGTGTTCGCACCAGCTGTGCATCTAAAATGCTTGATAACTTTATCGCACCGTATAACGCAACTGTCGTCGAGAAAATAAATACCGCCGGCATGGTTACATTGGGTAAAACCAATATGGATGAATTCGCGATGGGTTCATCAAATGAAACCAGCTTCTATGGCCCAGTAAAAAACCCTTGGGATACCAATCGTGTACCTGGTGGTTCATCTGGCGGCTCGGCTGCTGCTGTTGCAGCTAAACTTGCCCCTATTGCAACGGGTACTGATACAGGTGGCTCAATCCGTCAGCCAGCATCACTATGTAACTTAACTGGTTTGAAACCTACCTATGGTCGTATTTCTCGCTACGGTATGATTGCTTTTGCATCTAGCTTAGATCAAGCAGGACCAATGGCTAACAATGCTGAAGATGCAGCTATGTTACTTAATGCCATGGCAGGATTTGATCAACGTGATTCAACCAGTGTTGAGCGTGATGTTCCTGATTACACTGCCAACATAAACGATTCATTAGAAGGCTTAAAAATTGGCTTACCAAAAGAATTCTTTGGTGAAGGCTTAGATTCAGATGTAGAAGCGACTGTTGAAGCCGCTATCAAAACTTATGAATCTCTTGGTGCAACCATCAAAGAGATTACACTGCCTAATACGGGCTTAGCTGTGCCTACTTATTATGTGGTTGCTCCTGCTGAATGTTCATCTAACTTATCTCGTATGGATGGGGTTCGTTTTGGTCACCGTTGTGACGATCCTAAAGATCTAACCGACTTATATGAACGTTCACGTGGTGAAGGTTTTGGTGTCGAAGTTAAACGCCGCATCATGACCGGTGCTTATGCTTTATCAGCTGGTTATTACGATGCTTATTACTTAAAAGCACAACAATGTCGCCGTTTAATTAGTAATGACTTCCAACAAGCATTTAATGATGTTGATGTCATTATGGGGCCGACAGCACCAACAACTGCGTTTAATCTAGGTGACAAGACGGATGACCCCGTTGCGATGTACCTTGCCGATATCTATACCATCAGTACTAATCTAGCGGGTTTACCTGGTATGTCTATTCCAGCAGGATTTGTTAAAGGTCTACCAGTAGGTCTGCAACTTATAGGTAATTATTTTGATGAAGCACGTTTGTTAAATATTGCTAATCGTTACCAACAAAACACGGATTGGCATAAACAAACCCCTGACGCATTCAAATAAAAACGTAGCACTGCGCCACTCAACTGAGTGGCGCACATTTCACAATGAACTAAGGGCTTCAACAGATGAAAGCAGCTGAATTGTTTATTCGTAGCCTTGAAAATGAAGGTGTGGAGTATATCTTTGGTATACCAGGCGAGGAAAACCTCGATGTCATGGATGCCCTGCTTGACTCCAAAATCCGTTTTATTACTACCCGCCATGAACAAGGCGCCGCTTTTATGGCTGATGTTTATGGCCGCCTCACTGGACGCGCAGGTGTATGCCTTGCAACCCTTGGCCCTGGCGCTACCAACTTAATCACTGGCGTCGCTGATGCCAATATGGATCATGCGCCTTTAGTTGCGATAGCCGGGCAAGCTTCTACATCTCGTTTACATAAAGAATCTCATCAAGTATTGGATTTAGAGGCAATGTTTCTGCCCATCACTAAATATGCCACACGTATATTAAGTCCCGATGTTATTCCCGAGATTGTGCGAAAAGCGTTTAAAGTCGCCCAAACAGAAAAAATGGGGGCCTGTTTTATTGAGTTTCCAGAAAATATCGCAGAAATGGACATCGAAGATGCACCTTTGCGAGTTAAACATGCCACACCGCCAGAACCGGCCGCTGAGCAGGTTAAACGTGCGGCTGAAATTATTTCTAATGCACAAAATCCTATCATCCTTGCGGGGAATGGCATCGTACGCGCTAAGGCTTCATCAGCCTTAGCCGATTTTAGTGAAAACTTAGGTATCCCTGTTGCCAATACTTTTATGGCAAAAGGTGTCATTCCCTTCCGTCATCCTATGGCATTAGGCAGTGTTGGCCTGCAATCTAATGATTATGCTAATTGCGGTTTTGCCAGTGCGGATGTCATTATCTGTATCGGCTATGACATGGTCGAATATCATCCTTATTTATGGCATCCCTCGCGTGACCGCACGATTATTCATATTGATACTACGCATGCTGAAGTCGATGCCTATTACAGTGTGGTATTGGGGGTGATCGGTAATATCAATCATAGTCTGGACCGTATTGCAGCGTTGACTACCCCTCATCACAACAAGACCATGCGAACACTACGAGATAGTTTGATTGATGAGATGAATCAACATCGAGACGATGTCGAATTTCCAGTTAAACCGCAAAAAATAATCTGGGATCTGCGTACTGCAATGGATCTGGAAGATATCGTGATCTGTGATGTCGGTGCGCATAAAATGTGGATGTCACGCATGTTTCGTTGTGAACATCCCAATACTTGCATTATCTCTAATGGTTTTGCCAGCATGGGTATTGCCGTACCCGGCGCTATCGCAGCTAAATTAGCTAATCCTGAACGAAAAGTGGTGGCTGTCACTGGCGATGCCGGGTTTTTAATGAACTCGCAGGAAATTGAAACCGCAATGCGGCTCAATATTCCGATAGTTATTTTAGTTTGGAATGATGCCAGTTACGGTTTGATTGAATGGAAACAACAAACTCAATTTGGTCGGAGCAGTAATGTTAAATTTACTAATCCTGATTTTGTTCAATATGCCCACTCTTTTGGTGCTGAAGGTGTCAGAATTGAATATACAGAACAATTAATGCCTGCTTTACGTGATGCCTTAGCCCGCGATACAGTTACAATCATTGATTGCCCTGTTGATTATCGTGAAAACTTGAAACTAACCGAGGCCTTGGGTCAGCTTACCTCTCCCATCTAAAATATGAAATCACAGTCACGCCATTCACTCTTTGCAGTTGGTCTAGTTCTAGTCCTATTTATTATCAACTGGGTTAATAACGACACACAGACACTCGCCCCAGAACTTTCATTTATTGATATTGATGGAGTTCAACATGAACTCGCCCAATATCAAGGTAAACCGATATTGCTTACATTTTGGGCAACAGACTGTCCCGGTTGCATCCAGGAAATGCCTGAACTAATTAAATTGCACCAAGAATTTTCCTCGCAGGGCTTGACTATGATCGCGGTCGCCATGGCGCACGACACACCGAAACATATCAAAGCGATGCGGGCACACAAAAAACTACCCTATTTGATCACTTGGGATAATAAAGCAGACATTGCTCGTGCTTTTGATAATGTCAGAGTCACCCCCACCCACTTTTTAATTGCGCCAAATGGCGAAATTGTCATGCGCAAAATAGGCGGACTTAATTTGAACCGCCTACATGAGAAGTTATATAATATGGGGCTATCACCAGAATAAGTCTGACCTCACTATCTATCGCACTATGATTATGGTATAAAGTTGGGTTTTTTGGGGATGTATTATCTTCCCTGCATTAATGTTCAACAGGAGCGATTTAATATGGCACGAGTATGTCAGGTAACGGGTAAACGCCCAATGGCTGGGAACAATGTTTCTCACGCCCACAACAAAACAAGACGTCGGTTTCTTCCAAACCTTCACCCACACCGCATTTGGGTAGAATCAGAAAACCGTTGGGTTAAATTACGTGTAAGTAACCATGGTTTACGCATTATCGACAAAAAAGGTATTGATGCAGTTTTAACTGACATCCGTGCTCGTGGCGAAAAAGTTTAGGAGTTAAATCATGCGCGAAAAAATTAAATTAGTTTCATCTGCTGGTACAGGTCACTACTACACCACAGACAAAAATAAACGTACTATGCCAGAAAAACTGGAAATGAAAAAATTTGATCCAGTTGTACGTAAACACGTGATGTATAAAGAAGCTAAGATTAAATAATAGCTTCACTACAAATAAAAAAACCCGCTTTTAGCGGGTTTTTTTTTACTTATCTTGCTACCATATCACTACTGCCCGCAAGAGACTTCACCGCTTCATGGCATCGCCCTTCATTCACCTTTATAAGGAATGATATATGTCATCAGATATTATCTCTAACTCCATAGCCCTAGCTCGACAACCCATTTTTGACAACGACCTAAATACCTACGCTTACGAATTGTTATTTCGCGGTGATCTTGCCAACGAATCCGGCGTCACCGAATTTAATGGTGATTTAGCGACCAGCCAAGTTATTAATCACACATTTATGGAGTTTGGCATAGACCGTGTAATTGGCAATAAACTCGGCTTTATTAATCTGACTCGCGCCTTTCTCACCGGTGAAATTCCTCTTCCGTTTGATAATAAACAATTTGTATTGGAAATTTTGGAAGACATTGTCATTGATGATGAGATTATCAACGCAGTAAAAAAATTCTCCTCACAAGGTTTTACTATTGCGCTGGATGATTTTATCTACCATGAAGAGCTAAAACCGATAATTGCATTGGCAGATATCATTAAAATCGATTTGCTCGCGTTGACTGAGCAAGAGCTCATTGAACATGTCGAAATATTAAAACAAGAAAATGTAAAACTTTTAGCCGAAAAGGTTGAAACAGAAGAGCAGTTTCAACTGTGTAAAAAACTTGGTTTTGATTATTACCAAGGCTATTTTTTCTGCAAACCGTCTATCATTGACGATAAACCGTTGCCTGACAATAAAGTAGTAGCTTTACGCTTACTCCATAGTCTACAAAATCCAAATATTTCAATCGATGAAATTGAATCCTTGGTTAGTCAGGACCTATCTCTTAGCTTTAAACTTTTACGCTGTTTAAATTCAGCCGCATTTTCATTACCTAAAAAAGTCGAATCACTGCGCCAAGCAGTAGTCTATTTAGGCTTGAAAACCATTAAATCATGGGCGACAATTATTGCCTTTTCGAGTATCGAGGCATCATCAAATGAAGTAATGACCACCACTTTAATCAGAGCAAAGATGGCTGAAGAGCTTGCCCCTGCGTTTAATTGTGATAGTGAAACAGGGTTTATGGCTGGTTTGTTCTCACCACTAGATGCCATGTTAAATAAACCGATGCCAGAACTACTTCAAAGTCTACCTATGGATGACACTATCAAAGGTGCGTTACAAGACTTTGAAGGTGACCTAGGCAAGTTATTGTTATTTGTCGTTTCGTATGAACAAGGGGATTTGGCAGTAGTGCCAAAGAATATTACTATAGCTGAACTTAATCAGACCTATGTAACTGCCACAGAGTGGGCCAACCAATTAGAAGCGCTCATTTAATTCCATGAATCCCCCCTTACTTTCTGCTCACTCACTGTCGCGATCTTACGGCAATCACCTTGCCGTCAGCAATGTAAGCTTTTCTGTCAATAAAGGGGAAGTTTTGGGCTTTCTAGGGCCCAATGGTGCCGGTAAAAGCACCACGATGAAAATGCTCAGTGGCAACCTTGCTCCCCATCACGGTGAGATCACGATTAATGGTTATGATTTAATTGAAAATCCCAAACAAGCCAAAGCACAAATTGGTTTTTTACCGGAACAACCACCTTTATATAAAGAGTTATCGGTAGTCGAATTTCTAAATTTTTGTGCTCGCATTAATCAAGTTCCACGAACCAAAATTAACGCTGCAGTCGATACCGTCATTCAGCGCTGTGGTCTAAGTGATGTGACTAAACGCCTTATTGGTCATTTATCCAAAGGCTATCAACAGCGCGTAGGAATAGCTCAAGCCATCATTCATACGCCCTCAGTGGTGATCTTGGATGAACCGACGGCTGGCCTTGATCCAATACAAATAATTGAAATCAGACAATTAATACGCGATATTGCCACTGAACACAGTGTCATTCTGTCCACTCATATTTTGCCAGAAGTACAAACCTTGTGTGACCGTGTGCAGATTATTCATCAGGGTCAACTACTATTCAATGACACTATCGAACACCTCAGCCAGCAAATGAAAACGTCTAGCTTATTACTGGAGTTATCCAAGCCGCCAGTCGTAGAACAGCTCAAACAGCTAACTGGTGTGCTAGCAGTAGAGGCTTTGTCCACCACTCAATTTAGATTACATTATCATCCCGATAACAATCCTACCGAGTCGTTGTTAAATCAATCGGTATCCCAACATTGGCAACTACAACAATTAACGCCTGAACACCATTCATTAGAAGATGTATTTATGAAAATCATTAAAAATGAGAAGCCATCTACTGAGCAAGTAGCATAATGTTCACTCTAGCCCGCTATGAACTTTATCGCCTATTCTTATCACCGCTTGCGTGGATTATTTTAGCATTAAGCCAACTAATTCTTGCCTACTTGTTTTTGACCCATATCGACTATTTTGTGCAAATACAGCCAAAGATTTCTGCTATTCCTGGCGCGCCAGGTGTCACCGAATTAGTCGCTATTCCACTGTTAAATAATGCCGCTACCGTCTTACTATTAATTGCACCCTTAGTGACGATGCGTCTTATTGCTGAAGAACGGCGCAATGAAAGTTTCCCATTACTGATTTCAGCGCCTTTATCCGTTAATCAAATCGTCTTAGGTAAATACCTAGGCACCTTTGCTTTCTTTCTCGTGCTGTTGATATTGATTATGTTAATGCCTTTGTCATTGCTGGTAGCTAGTCCCATAGACTTATCGCTCCTCGCTGCCGGCTTTCTGGGCCTCGTTTTATTATTAGCAAGCTTTACTGCTATTGGCTTATTTCTATCATCACTGACCAAACAACCAGCAATTGCTGGCATCACTACATTCACCATCTTGTTTTTATTATGGATTATTGACTGGGCTGGCAGTAGCCAAGTGGGTGAACAAACATCCTTGTTTGCTTGGCTATCCTTGCTTAGGCATTTCGAACCGATGTTGCAAGGTGAGGTACATAGCAGTGATATCAGTTACTACCTGATTGTTATCGGTACTTTTTTATTGCTCACAATTCGTCGTCTTGATTCTGAGCGTATTAACTAATGAAAATAAGTTCAAAAACTCACCGCTTGTATCGCTTACAACAAGTCATTTTTTATATCCTGCTTAGCCTGGCTATTCTGTTGCTGGCAAAATTCTCTCTACAAACAAATAATAGTTGGGATTGGACACAAAATAGTCGTCACACCTTATCCAATACCTCACGAGACTTTTTACAGCAGCTTAATACTACAATAGATATTCAGATATTTATCAGCCCTAATAATGAATATCGTGCTGTTGTTGAAGCCTTAATCAATCGTTATCAAGAGCAGACAAACCACTTAAATATTAGTTTTATCAACCCTGATTTTTCTCCAGATCTGGTCCGCGAACTCAAAATTCAACAGCAGGGTGAAATCGTCGTATCCAAAGCTGAAAAGCTTGAACACCTGTTTGACTTATCAGAGCAATCACTCACTAATGCGTTAATTAGTGTTTCTCGTGAACAAGAGCAATGGCTGGTATTTATAGAGGGCCATGGCGAGCGTACACCTTTAAACCAAGCAAATTTCAACTTAAGTACCTGGGGAGCCCAGCTCAAACAAAAGGGGTTTCAGTTTCAGGCGCTCAACCTAGTCGAACATAGCCAAATTCCAACTAATGCTGCTGCAGTCATTATTGCAAGTCCAGAAACAGCTTGGCTACCCGGTGAAATTGAACTCATCAGAAATTATATCGATCACGGTGGCAACTTATTATGGCTAACAGAACCAAATACTAATCAATTTTTAATTGCACTAGCTGAACAGTTAGATATTGAATTTGTTGCCGGCACCGTTATGGACCCTAATGCTGAATTATTAGGCATTACTGATCCACAATTTATCTTAGTAACAGATTATGCCAACCACCCTATTGGCTCAGCCACTAATAGCGTGACCCTATTTCCCCAAGCAGTCGCCATGGAACATACCAATGTAGCGTCTGATTGGCAACACACCGCTCTGTTAACGACACAAGATAATACGTGGTCAGAGACAACGGTGGAGCCACAACAAACATCAGCAGATTTCAACTACGATGTAAACGAAGATACATCGGGGCCCTTGGTTTTAGGTTATTTGCTCACTCGTCTTCATGCAAATGATGACGACAAAGAACAACGTATTGCTATTATCGGTGATGGTGATTTTGTCTCGAATACCTATATTGGCAATGCAGCTAATCTAGATTTTTCTATCGCGCTGATCAATTGGCTCGTTCAAGACGATGAGTTAATTGCCATTCCTGTTAAAACTACACTGGATAGTCAATTAGATTTATCACGCAGCGAATCGTTAATTATTGGTCTTGGTTTCTTACTTGTCATCCCTAGCATCCTGCTTAGCGTAGGTTTTGGTCTATGGTGGTACCGTCGAAGACAATGAAAAGTAGTTATCTCACCAACCTCGTCTTAGTCATCGTAATCGTAATCGTAATCGCCAGCTTATTTTGGTTTAACCAACAAGCTTCCTCACCTAACGATACTTATAATAAACTCAGTGACATCAGCGCCGGTATCATCACAGATATCACTATCAATCGTAAGCAAGGCGAAGATATAAAATTGCACAAACACACTTCGGGTTGGAAAATTGTCCACCCCATCGTCGCCGATGGTAACCACACCCGAATAAGACTGTTATTAAGCCTACTGAGCGCACCAATACATAATCAATTACACGATGTTGATGATACATCATTAGAAAAGCTTGGCCTTAAGCCTATCCAAGTCAGCCTACAGCTCAATGAACACATGTTTGCATTTGGTGATGTTGAGCCCTTGAGTAAGCGGCGTTATGTTTTACATAACAATAACGTTTATCTAATTGATGATCAGGTTAGTCCTTTACTCAACACTAATGTCGCAAGTTTTATTGATAACCGGCTATTATCTGCAACAGCCCAAATCACTAAGATTCAGTTACCTCAGTTACTCAATGGTCAGTTAGCTGCTTCTACACCGCTAACTATTGCCAAAAATGATGACCGTTGGAGCAGTAGCCCACAATCTTATTCAGCTGATAAATTAGCTGCTTTAGTAGCTAGCTGGCAACAAGCAAGTAAGTCCATCCAATTCGACAGCCAATACCGATATACCTGTCTTGCTATGGTTAAAGGATCAAAGTATTCCAACTGAATTTATGATTCAAATGGATAGTCGAAACCTCTTTATGTTCAATAATAACAAGAGACTCACCTATCAATTCCCCGCTGCTTTAGCGCAGCAGCTCTTCTTACCTGATAGTGAAACTAACTAATGCCTGAATTACCCGAAGTTGAAACCACTCGCCGTGGGATAAGCCCTTATCTAGAAGGTCAGACGATTACTAAAGTGATAGTCAGAAACCACAGTTTGAGGTGGCCCATTCCAGCTACTCTTACTGAAATTTTAGCCCAACAACAGGTTAATAAAATCACTCGACGTGCAAAGTATCTATTGTTTCACTGTGATTCTGGCACCTTACTGATTCACCTTGGCATGTCAGGCAGCCTGCGTATTTTAGATAAGCCTGAAGATGTCGCTAAGCACGATCATGTGGATATTAACTTTGATAATGGCTATCTTCTCCGTTATACCGACCCCCGGCGTTTTGGTGCTATTTTGTGGACCGAAAAAAATATTACTGAGCACAAACTACTTAACCACCTAGGTCCTGAGCCTTTATCTGACTCATTTACTACTGATTATCTGATGGGTAAAGCTAAGGGGCGGAAATCGAGCATCAAGACCTTTATTATGAATGGCAAGATCGTAGTAGGTGTAGGTAATATCTATGCAAACGAGGCATTATTTTTGGCAGGTATTCATCCTAAAAAGCTGGCTGGTGAACTATCAAAAACTGAAGGGAAACAATTAGTAAACAGCATTAAACAAGTACTTGAAAAAGCGATTATAGCCGGCGGTACCACCTTAAAGGATTTCAGGAAAAGTGATGGAAAACCGGGATATTTTTCTCAACAATTAAACGTTTATGGCCGTAATGACCAAGCTTGCTACCATTGCGGCAGCAATATACAACTGTTTAAGGAATCACAGAGGGCAACATTCTTCTGCCCTCTGTGTCAGAAACCGAACTAATTAAGCAAGAGCAACAACATCTTCAGCTTGCCAGCCTTTTTCACCTTTTGTAACGGTAAATTCTACTTGCGGGCCTTCATCAAGAGTCTTAAATCCATCTCCTTGAATTGCTCGAAAGTGAACAAAAACATCATCACCATCCTCACGCTCTAAAAAACCATAGCCTTTCGCTGTATCAAACCACTTTACACTTCCTGTTACTTTTTCTGACATTTTATTTCTCTCTTCTTATTATAAATGGCAATTAAAATGCTGGTATATCTATCGGTACACCCTGAATCCGTTCATCAGTTACAGTACCGATAATTCAAACCCTAACAGGATATTAAAAGGATGGCAACGGTCTGAAATAGATTTTTTTACTGGAAAAATTGTATTAAAAACAAGTTATCACAATGAAATAGTGAGAAAGCACAGTAACACTATGGTTTTTTTTGTTTTGAAAAAAAGCTTGCCAGAAGTTCAATCTCTTTTTCTGTGTATCCACTGGCATGATGATGCATAACTGTCGAAATGCGACCATTTGTGATGAATTGCTCCATTTGTTCTAGAAAATATAATTTATCTAAACCCGCTAAGCTCGGTGTCCCAGCTACACTATGGCCTCGTGTTCCATGGCATGAAGCACATGAAGCGGCTAATAGTTCAACATTTCTGATTTCTTCAGCAAACACTGACTGTGCCATCAAAAAAAATGCTAAACCCAGTAGAAACCTCTTCCTATCCATCTCATTATTTCCTTATTTCTAAGCAATAAACACAGCCTACGCTATAATAGTCGTTTCAGCATAATAATAAACGACTCCCATGGCAGAAACACTACAACTTGATGGCTTAATTCCTGATGAATCTATCGGATTGCGCTTAGATCAGGCTCTTGCTCAACTCTTTCCCGACTACTCTCGTGGACAATTAACTAAGTGGATAAAAGCAGGTTATGTCTCCGTTAATAACCAATCTGCCACCCGCCCCCGAGATTCAGTTAACGGTGGTGAACGCATCCTTATTTCGGCCATTATTGAAGTGGTTGACGAGTCATGGACTGCAGAGGCCATTGAGTTGAATATCATTCATGAAGATGATGACGTGATGATTATCAATAAACCAGCAGGCATGGTGGTTCACCCCGGCGCTGGTAATCACAACGGTACCTTGGTGAATGCTTTGTTAAATCATGCACCGCAACTTGAAACCATTCCACGTGCTGGTATTGTGCATCGTATCGACAAAGGCACAACAGGCCTGTTAATGATCGCTAAAACATTGCAGGCGCATAATTCACTCGTGTCTCAATTACAAGAACATACTGTTTTACGTGAGTATCAAGCAATTGCTGTTGGGGTGTTAACCGCCGGCGGCACTATTGATGAACCAATTGGTCGGCATCATATTGATCGTAAACGCATGACAGTGTCTAATTCAGGTAAACCCTCTATCACCCATTACCGGGTTGAACAGCGCTTTCAAGCCCATACCCATATCCGCTGTAATTTGGAAACAGGTAGAACCCATCAAATCCGCGTCCATATGGCACATATTCGCCATCCGCTTTTAGGTGACTCTGTTTATGGTGGCCGCTTTAAATTCCCTAAGGGACTGACCGAGCAATGTCGTGAAGAGATCAAGACATTTAACCGCCAGGCTTTGCATGCTGGCTTGTTAGGTTTTATTCATCCTAAAACTGGCCAAGAAGTTTCGTGGCGAATTGATATGCCTGAAGATATGCAAAACATGTTGGCTCTATTGGCCAAAAATACAGAAAACTAAATTAAGCCATTTAAGTTTCACCCATAAAAAAAGGGGCTGATTAACATCAGCCCCTTTTTTTGTTTAACTACTTACGTAGCTTATTTCTTTTTAGCTTCTTCACGCTCTTTTGTTTCTTTAATTACATCTTCAGCAACATTACGCGGACAAGGATTGTATTGTAAGAACTCCA
Organism: Methylophaga sp. 42_25_T18; assembly: GCA_002163085.1. Taxonomy (GTDB): domain Bacteria; phylum Pseudomonadota; class Gammaproteobacteria; order Nitrosococcales; family Methylophagaceae; genus 41-12-T18. Next base: position 85,202 of record MAAJ01000006.1, read on the forward strand.
TAGAGAACTGACCACGACCCGATGTCATTGTACGTAATGAACCGATATAACCAAACATTTCACTCAATGGTACTTCACCATTGATACGTACACCGGTTGGTGTTGCATCTTGTGATTTGATCATGCCACGACGACGGTTAAGATCACCAATAACATCACCTACATGATCTTCAGGTGTATATACATCCACCTTCATGATAGGTTCCATTAATTGTGGACCCGCTGTAGGCATAGATTGACGATAAGCTGCCATGGCAGCCAATTCAAAAGCAACTGCTGATGAATCCACGGCGTGGAAAGCACCATCAAATAATGTCACTTTAAAATCTAAACATGGGAAGCCGGCTAATACACCACGATCTTTCATTTTTCCGAAACCAGCTTCAACTGCTGACCAGAATTCACGTGGAACTGAACCACCAGTAACGGTAGATTCAAATTCAAAACCAGTACCAGGCTCACCTGGCTCGATGATGTATTCAATCTTACCAAACTGGCCTGAACCACCAGATTGTTTCTTATGCGTGTAACTATCTTCAATACGTTTTGTGATGGTTTCACGGTAGGCTACTTGAGGTGCACCTACTGTTACTTCAACACCATGGGTACGTTTTAAGATATCAACTTTGATATCCAAATGTAATTCACCCATGCCTTTGATGATGGTTTCGCCACTTTCTTGGTCGGTTTCAACACGGAAAGAAGGATCTTCTTTAATCATTTTACCGATAGCGATACCCATTTTTTCTGTGCTTGCTTTATCAATAGGTGAAATCGCAATAGAGATAACAGGATCGGGGAAGACCATTGGCTCTAATGTTGTTGGATTTTTAGGATCACATAATGTATGACCTGTTTGCACATCTTTCATACCCACAACCGCGATAATATCACCCGCTTGTGCAGTATTTAATTCATTACGATCATCAGCATGCATTTCTACCATACGACCAACACGTTCTGTTTTACCCGTAAACGAGTTAAGAACCGTGTCACCCTTGTTCAAAATACCTGAGTAGATACGAATAAAGGTTAATGCGCCAAAACGGTCATCCATGATTTTGAAGGCTAAGGCACGGAATGGGCCATCTGTTTTAACAATGGCAAAGTCCCCTGTTTCAGTACCTTCTTCATCAACTTCTGGTTGTGGTTTAACTTCAGTTGGGTTAGGTAAGTATGAAACAACCGCATCCAATACCATTTGAACACCTTTATCTTTAAAGGCACTACCACAGTATGTAGGGAAGAAGTCCATGTTCAATGTACCTTTACGGATACACTTTTGAATATCTTCCATTGATGGCTCTTCACCTTCAAGATATTTTTCCATCAAATCATCGTCTTGCTCAAGTGCAGTTTCGATTAACAATTCACGGTATTCTTCGATTTGGTCTGCCATCTCGGCTGGCGCATCTTCAAGACGGAATGCAGTAGTATCTGCTTCGTTATCCCATATCCATGCTTTACGTGTTAATAGGTCAACACAGCCTTTAAAGTCATCTTCTATGCCAATTGGCAATACCATCACTAAAGGATGAGCACCTAACACGTCTTCAACTTGTTTAACAACACGGAAGAAGTCAGCACCCATACGATCTAGTTTATTAACAAAGATGATACGAGATACTTCAGATTCATTGGCATAACGCCAGTTAGTTTCTGATTGTGGTTCAACACCACCACTGCCACAGAATACGCCTACACCACCATCTAATACTTTAAGAGAACGGTAAACTTCAATGGTGAAATCCACGTGACCCGGTGTATCGATAACGTTTAAGCGGTGACCATCCCACTCACAGGTCGTTGCCGCAGATTGAATGGTTATTCCACGTTCAGCTTCCTGATCCATGAAATCCATTGTTGATTCGCCATCATGAACCTCACCGATTTTGTGAATTTTACCGGTCAATTTCAAGATACGCTCTGTAGTAGTGGTCTTACCCGCATCAACGTGAGCGAAGATACCAATATTTCTATATTTGGATAAATCTGCAGCCATTTTTCTGTCTCTAAAGATGAATAGTCAATTAATTTAGTGCATTTTGCACTAGGAAAACCCGCCAATTTTAAACTAGATTTAGTTTATATGCACGTATTAGAATAAGGATTTAACTATCAATTGCCTAAAAATGGCTAATTCATAGACAAATCATCATTAGCAACTCTTTCACTTTTGTGATTGGTGCGCAACGTGTCGTTCTTTTTTCGGTTTATTTTTTCATGGCCAACCACTGATAGCGGTAAACCACACCTGGAACGGCCAATACTAAAAATAGACAAAAGGTAACCGTAAAAAACTCCCAAGCTTGAGGATATATTTCACCAGAAAATTTCAATTCAAACGCAATCGCTATCAATAAGCTAACGATATAGAACACTAACATCTCAGCCAATCTGATCGATACTCGCTTGGTTGTTTTTAGTGGATAAATACAAAATAAGCGGTCGCTAAGCCAAGGTAAATTGGCGATGATAAAAAATAATAATATAAGTGTTGTTGCAGACATGAAACCAGACTTTATGAAAATACGGTAATACAAATTGCCATCAACGAGCCTGGGAATATTCCTAAAGCCAGCACAAGTAGAGCATTCGAGCTAAGCATGATACACATCTCTTTCGGCGCATGTATTTCATGTTGTTTTTCCGGGCTATCAAAATACATGACTTTAATCAGCCTTAAATAATAGAAGGCACCAATAACTGACATTAATACCGCGATGATAGCCACTGATATTAGATCCACACTTATCACCGCTTTAATCACGGCTAACTTGGCATAAAAACCAACCATCGGTGGTATACCCGCCATGGAGAACATCAATATCAGCATCATAAATGCGAACCAAGGACTATGTTCACTTAAACCTTTATAGTCTTCAATATTTTCGGCCTCAAAACCTTGGCGACTCATTAATATGATCATGCCAAAAGCACCTAGGGTAGTTAAGGCATAAACGAGCACATAAAACATTGATGCCGCATAAGCTTCACTCGTGCCAGACAATACCCCTAATAATAAAAAGCCAACATGGGAAATAGTTGAATAGGCCAACATTCTTTTGAGGTTAGTCTGAGCAATAGCCACCACATTACCAATAATCATCGACAACACGGCCAATATAATCAGCATGCCCTGCCAATGTTGATGTAAGTCACCCAAGCCATCCACAAGCAGCCTGATGATCATGGCAAAAGCAGCAATTTTAGGTGCGGTGGCAATAAATAAGGTTACTGCAGTCGGTGCACCGTGATATACATCGGGCAACCACATATGGAAAGGTACTGCACCAAATTTAAAACCAATGCCTATGATTAAAAAGACCAAGCCAAAACTTAATACCGTATTATTCAAATCACCCGTCTGTATTGCTGTGGCAATTGATGCTAATGCCAGACTGCCCGTTGCACCGTAAATTATCGACATGCCATACAACAGCATGCCTGACGCCAAGGCACCCAGAATAAAAAATTTCATCGCCGCTTCCGTCGCCATGGTTGAATCACGATGCATCGCCACCATCGCGTACAAACATAATGACAGTAATTCCAAACCGAGATACAAGGTAAGAAAATGGGAGGACGACACCATGATTAACATGCCCAAGGTGGCAAAGATAGCTAAAGCGTAATATTCACCTTTAAATAGATTCCTCGCCCGTAGATAGCTGGCAGAATACAACAATACAACGACATTGATGATACAAATGGCCAGCTTTAATACATCACTTAACGCATCTTTGATATAACTACCGTCAAAGGTCACACCCGCTGAAGCAAGGGATTGATACACAATAATCGACGTTACGACTAAGGTGAACTGACTTAACCAATAGCTGGCCGCACCACTGCTTTCGCCGATAAAAGCGACAACTAACAAGATAATACACGCCATCACCATCATAAATATTTCAGGTAGGGCAAACGACATATTTATCACTTCAAACATCATTTTGTTTTAGCCACCTTTACAATTTAGATTGTGAAACTTGGGTTAATAAATGTTCCACCGATGCGTGTAAGACATCGATGATCGGCGCGGGCCACACACCTATCACTAATACGATGCCCGCTAAGCTGGCGAGCATGGCAAACTCACGACGGTTGATATCCGTTAACGCCGCCACATTATCGTTGGTCACTTCACCAAATATTACCCGCTTAATCATCCATAAGGTATAAGCAGCACCCAAGATCAAGGTTGTTGCCGCTAAGAAAGCAAACCAAAAGTTAGCTTGGAAAGCAGCCAATATAACCATAAACTCACCAACAAAACCTGACGTACCGGGCAAGCCGGCATTAGCCATGGCAAAAAATACGGCAAAGCCAGCAAACATCGGCATGGTATTAATCACACCACCATAATCACCGATTTCTCGTGTATGCATGCGGTCATACAATACGCCCACCGATAGGAACATGGCTGCTGCAATAAAGCCATGAGAAATCATTTGTATCACTGCACCTTCTACTGCCAAGATGGCCCCACTGCCCGTTGCAGAATTGGCAAAAATTCTAAATACAATGAACAGGCCCAAAGTCACAAAGCCCATATGAGCAATACTAGAATAGGCAATCAACTTTTTAAGATCAGTTTGTGCCAAGGCAACAAAGCCAATATAAACCACGGCTATCAACGACAAGCTAATCACCAAGCCATCTAAGTACATACTTGCATCTGGTGCTATTGGTAAGGCAAACCGTAATAAACCATAACCACCAATCTTCAAGGTAATCGCCGCTAAAATAACTGAACCGCCTGTTGGCGCTTCAACATGGGCATCGGGTAGCCAGGTATGCACTGGCCACATCGGCACTTTCACTGCAAAAGCGATTAAAAAGGCACAAAATAACCAGATTTGTTCTTGCATGGTTAACGCGGCTTGCTGATATGCAAGAATCGAGAAACTACCGACGACGTGATTCAGATATAACAACGCCAATAATAAAAACACTGAACCAAAGAAGGTGTATAAAAAGAATTTCAAAGTGGCATAAACACGGTTCGGCCCACCCCAGATTCCAATCACCAAAAATAACGGGATCAGCATTGCTTCAAAAAACACATAAAACAAGATGGCATCTAATGCAGTAAACACGGCGATCATCAATCCTTCCATGATCAAAAATGCTGCCATATATTGACTGATACGGTATTGAATGACTTCCCAACCTGCTACAACAACGATCACTGTTGAAAATGCAGTTAGAATAATCAATGGCAAAGCAAAGCCATCTATTCCTAGATGATAGTTAATGTTGTAGCTTGCAATCCACGTTGCCTGTTCAACAAATTGCATTTGGTGTGTGCTGATATCAAAACCAACATATAACGCAAGCGTCGCCACCAAGGTTAGTAATGACACTAATAACGCTAACGGTCTTACCCAGATATTATTATCGCCATTTATTAAAACGGTGAGCCCACCTAAAATAGGCAACCAAATCACTAAGCTTAATAAGGGTAAATCAGCAATCATTGTCTAAGGCTACTCCTCATTATCAGGCCACAAACAGTGTGAGTAATAACCACACCCCTAAAATCATTGCAAATGCATAATGATACAAATAGCCGGACTGAATTTTCCGAGCCACTTTAGCCACCAAACCTACTGTTTTTGCAGTTCCATTAACCATCGCACCATCAATTAAAACTTGATCGCCTAGTCGCCAAAAAATACGCCCTATCAAACGTGAGCCCCCTGCAAACACTTTGTCATTAAAATTATCAAAGCCATATTTATTATCTAAGATCTGATAAATCCATAAAAAACGTTGTTGAAGTTTGGCTGGAATATCTGGACGTTTTATATACAGAAAATACGCCGTAGCAACACCTGATATTGCCAACCAAAATGGTGGTGCCATCAAGCCATGTAAAATAAAAGCAATAAGGCCATGATAAGACTCAGCGTGATGAGCTAATACATCATGTTCTGCCAATACAAAAATGGCACCATCAAAGAAGTCGCCAAACACCATATTGCCCACAAACAGGCCAGCAACTACTGATGGAATAGCTAAGAGAATCAACGGAGCAGTAATCACGGCAGCGGGCTCATGAGGCACATGGCCGTCACTAACCTCAAAACGTTCTTGACCATGAAAAACCAAGAAGAACAATCTAAAACTATACAGAGCGGTAATAAAAACACCGCTTAATACGGCGTAATAAGCAAAATCACTACCGGCAATCGTTGATGCATGTACCGCTTCAATAATCGAATCTTTGGAAAAGAAACCTGACATGCCAGGAAAACCAATCAATGCCAATGAGCCGACCAAACTAGTCCAGTAGGTGATCGGGAGATAATTTTTCAAACCACCCATCTTGCGTATATCCTGCTCATGATGCAAAGCAATAATCACTGCTCCCGCCGCCAGAAATAGTAAGGCTTTAAAAAAGGCATGAGTCATCAGGTGGAAAATACCTGCGGCATAAGCAGAGGCACCTAATGCCACCGTCATATACCCCAGCTGAGACAAGGTAGAGTAGGCAATAACTCGTTTGATATCATTTTGAATCAACCCTAAAAAACCCATAAACAGCGCAGTAATAGCGCCAATCACCAACACAACGGATAAGGCGGTTTCAGAGAACTCAAATAAGGGTGACATTCGTGCCACCATAAAGATGCCAGCAGTCACCATGGTGGCAGCATGAATCAAAGCAGAAATAGGCGTTGGACCCTCCATCGAATCAGGCAACCATACATGTAACGGTACTTGCGCTGATTTACCCATTGCCCCGATAAATAACAAAATACAAATAACCGACATCACTGACCACTGTGTGCCAGAAAATACAACCATGGTTTGTTCGGCGATAGACGGTGCCTGCGCAAATACCTGTACATAATCCAGACTGCCGGCATACATCAATACCGCCGCTATTCCTAATAGAAAACCAAAATCCCCCACCCGATTAACTAGAAATGCTTTTAAATTGGCATAAATGGCTGTTGGTTTTTTATACCAAAAGCCGATTAATAAATAGGACACCAGTCCCACCGCTTCCCAGCCAAAAAATAACTGCATAAAGTTATTGGCCATCACCAGCATCAACATGGAGAAGGTGAATAACGAGATATAACTAAAGAAACGGGCATACCCCTCATCATCATGCATATAGCCGATTGTATAGATATGTACCATCAAGGATACAAAGGTCACCACCACCATCATCATTGCTGTCAGGCTATCGATCAAAAACCCTATTTCTAAACTGAGGGAACCAGCCTGCAACCATTGGTAAACTTGCTGGTTATATGTTTCACCATCAACCACCACTAGCTTAAATACCCATAACGACACGGTAAACGCTATGCTCACTCCGGCTATTGCAGCACGATGTGCTCCGACTCTCCCTACTTGTTTAGCAAACAAGCCAGCAATAATACTGCCCAATAGCGGTGCTAAAACAATGACGAGGAGTATGCTTTGATTCATCATCTAGCCCTTCAGCTCATCCAAATCAGCCACATTGATGGTATTTAAGTTTCGGAATAACACCACCAATATTGCTAGACCAATAGCAGCCTCTGCTGCCGCCACTGTCAAAATAAAGAAGACAAATACTTGTCCAGCCATATCGCCAGAAAAATGTGAAAAAGCAATAAAGTTCAAGTTCACAGCCAACAACATCAACTCTATGCACATCAGCAAAATAATAATGTTTTTACGATTAATAAAAATGCCGGCGACCGATAGGCTAAATAACAATGCGCCCAAAATTAAATAATCCGATAAAGCGATCATGATGACTCCTCATCTGTGTTTACTTCATCATGTTTTTTAACCGCTTCCATCTTAACTAGCCTTACACGATCTTCTCGACGTACTTTCACTTGCTCGGCAGGATTTTGTGTTTTACGTTTCTGTTTACGTAGGGTCAATGTGATCGCAGCAACAATGGCGACTGTTAAAATCACAGAAGCAATTTCAAACGGATAGACATAAACGGTATATAACAGGCGACCGAGCTCTTTAGTATTGCTATAACCTTCCGCATGAGGCAGCGGCGCAGCGACCACATCTAAACCAAAATGTGATGCGCCTAATACTGCGACCATCTCAATTGTGATTAAAATGGCTACCAATATCCCTAGGGGCAAATATTTGGTAAAACCTTCTTGTAATGGGGTGAGATTAATATCTAACATCATCACCACAAACAAAAACAACACCATTACCGCACCGACATAAACCAATACTAAGGTGATAGCCAAGAACTCGGCTTCCAAGAACAACCAAATTGCGGCACTGGTAAAAAAAGCTAATACCAAAAACAAGGCTGCTCGCACCGGATTTCGCACCGTCACCACCATTGTAGCGGCGAATATCAACACCAAGGAAAAACAATAAAAGAGCACTTGTTCCATCAGCGAGCCTCTGGATGAATCTGGCTGTAAAAGAGTTTAGTTTTACTATGTTCATTCATGATTTATATAGCGTCTCCCTATTATCGATACGGTGCGTCAGCGGCTCGATCAGCGGCAATCTGCGTTTCATATTTGTCACCAATCGCTAACAATTTCTGCTTATCCATAATATTTTCACCGCGATTTTCAAAATGATAATCAAATATTCGTGTTTCTACGATTGAATCAACTGGGCATGATTCTTCACAAAAACCACAGTAAATGCATTTAAATAAATCTATGTCATAGCGCGTAGTACGGCGAGTGCCATCTTCACGTGGTTCGGTCTCTATCGTGATCGCCAGAGCAGGACAAACAGCCTCACAGAGTTTACAGCCGATGCAACGTTCTTCGCCATTGGGGTAACGACGCAACGCATGCAATCCTCTAAAGCGTGGTGATTGGGGTGTTTTTTCCTCTGGATATTGCACCGTTATTTTTTTGGCAAATAAATAACGTCCTGTCAATTTCAGTCCTAACAATAACTCCCATAGAAAGAAACTCTTCAAGAAGTGACGTAGTGCTTTCATGACTGAATTACCTGTGCCAGCTCCACTACCGACTCTACTTCAGTGAACCAAGGGCCAATATCAAACACTTGTGCAGTAGAGACCACCACTAACCAAACCAAGGTCACTGGGATAAATATTTTCCAACCTAAACGCATGATCTGATCATAACGATAACGAGGAAACGTCGCCCGTATCCATAAATAGATAAATAAAAACCAGGCCGTTTTCATTAATAACCAAACCAGTCCAGGTATCCATACGAACCAAGATTCCATAAAGGTACCTTGGAATGGCGATAACCAGCCACCACAAAACATAACGGCAGCCAACATAGAAATCAAAATCATATCGGCATATTCAGCGAGGAAAAATACCGCAAAGGCCATACCTGAATATTCAACATGGAAACCAGCGACAATCTCTGATTCACCCTCAGACACATCAAAGGGAGCTCGGTTAGTTTCGGCTACGCCAGATACAAAATAGACCACAAACAAAGGAAATAACGGTAACCAGAACCAGCTTAATATCCCTCCCTGCTGCGCTAATACTATTTCACCTAAATTTAAACTGCCGGCGGCTATTAATACGCCAACCAAGGCAAAGCCCATGGCTATTTCATAGGAGACAACTTGCGCGGCAGAACGTAAGGCACCTAAAAAAGCGTAACGTGAATTGGAAGCCCAACCAGCAATGACAATGCCATAGACGCCCATAGAGGTGATAGCCAATATATACAATAATCCTGCATCAATATCAGCCAAGATTAAAGTTGCATCAAATGGCATCACTGCCCATGCAGCCAAGGCCGGGCCAATCGCTAAAACAGGTGCAATTAAAAACAAATATAAATTCGATTTTGCAGGAAAGATAACTTCTTTTAATGCCAGCTTGAGCCCATCGGCAATCGGCTGCAATAAACCATAGGGGCCCACCCGGTTTGGACCAATACGTACTTGAATATAACCAATGATCTTACGTTCGGCATAGGTTAAATAGGCCACAGCCAACATCAACGGTACGACAATCAATAATATCTTGCCGATGTTGGGTAATAAGGTGTGAACAATTAAATCATACATAATTAGTCAGCCACCTCTACTTGCTTGGCAGTTATTGTCACCGCAGAAAAACCAGCCGCAAGTTGTGCCGTTTCATTTAAACCTGCAGCTAAATAAATACAGCCATCCGCAATGGCATCATCAATTTCAAACGGCACGGTGCTCGTTTTATTATTCTGCTTGATGCTTACACTTTCTACATCGCTCAAGCTATAGCGTGCCGCTTCTTGAGTATTCATCCGCGCTTTCTTGCTCAGTAAATTAGCCGGTGTTTGTTGTAGCGCCTCACTACGTCGCACCACACCATCGATCTGATACATCGGTACTTCAGATATCGCCATCAGATCCATTTCAAACAATAAATCGTCTGGCACATAAAAAGACGGTGAACGCGCTGACTGCAAGTTCAACTGATCTTTGACTTCATCACGCACATCTTCAGATGCAACAAAATCAATACCTGCAATTTCGGCTAAATTCGCTAATACACGTAGTACCTTCCAACCAGGTCTGCTTTCTCCTCTTGGCGCTACCGCGCCGGTAAAACTCTGCCATTGCCCATCTATGCCGATAAACGTGCCAGAAGTTTCAGCAAAACTTGCAATGGGCAGAATCACATCTGCATAAGCCAGCATGCTATCGGTGACATAGCTATTCATAGACAAGACAAAGCTCGCGTCATGCAAAGCATATTGAGCTTGGGCAGGATCAGCAACATCCCACTCTGGTTCTATACCAAATAACACATAGGCTCTTAAACATTGTTGCCACATTTGCTGACTATTTAATGCTGCTTGTACATCTTCATCACCGTTTGCACTGAGCTGTTGTTCAGGCATGGCACCAGCCAACGAAACAGCCTTAGAGTTTGCCTCGGGTAATACAATAATATGACTATTACTCAGTTGAGCAATCAAATGCGTAAGGGCCCGAATTTTCGCTGCTTGTGGATGATGATTAGCCAATGCGCCAACAAACAAAGTTGCTTGCACTGCATTAGCTAATTGCATAGCAATGGTTTGTTCCAATGCTGTTGGTACGATATCAGCTAATAATTCTGTCCATTTACTGTCTTCATCTTGTGCTAATCCATGTAATGCAGTGGCAATACCTGCCAAAGTCTCCAGCATAACTTTAGCATTCACTGTCACCTCTTTATCTACTGGCATCAACAAATCAGTAGCAAAGAAGTTAATATTAGTCACAGTGGCACCATGATATGCCGCTTGCCTGATCCGATGAGCAATAATGGGTTGCTCTGCTCGAATATTACAACCGACCAATACAATATCATCACTGTGATCAATATCACCTAAACACCAATCTTCAGAGTTATAGTCACAGCCTTGATCAGCAAAGCTCTGCTCACGCAGGCGATGATCGATATTGTTAATGTCCATGCCACGTAATAACTTCTGGAATAAATAAGCTTCTTCCAATGTCGCTGTCGGCGAAATCAATCCTGCAATTTGTTCGGTACCATATTTGGCTTTAACCGTATTTAAACCATCTATCGCAGCCTGCAGAGCGGTTTGCCAATCCGTTTCTTGCCACTGGCCATCCTGTTTAATCATTGGCGTGGTAACACGCTGTTCATGAGTTAAAGCGGAATAACTAAACCGATCCCGATCGGAAATCCACGACTCGTTAATGCTGTCATTGTCTCTAGGCACCACACGCATCACTTCATTACCTCGGGTATGAAACTCGATATGAGATCCCGCGGCATCATGTGGGGCAATTGAAGGATGAGCTGTTAATTCCCAAGCACGAGCACGATAGCGGAAAGGTTTAGATGTTAAGGCGCCAACAGGACAGAGATCGATGATATTGCCCGATAATTCAGAAATCAGGCTACTTTCAATATAAGTGCCGATCTCCATCGTTTCACCTCGACCGGTCGAGCCTAACTCTTTGATACCAGCAACTTCTTCACCAAAACGAACACAGCGTGTGCATTGAATACAGCGGGTCATATCCGTTTGAATTAGCGGACCAATATTTTTATCTTGAACTACCCGTTTGCCTTCATTAAAACGGCTAATACCTGCGCCATAGCCCATCGACAAATCTTGCAATTCGCACTCGCCGCCTTGATCACAAATTGGACAATCTAAGGGGTGGTTAATCAATAAGAACTCCATTACCCCCCGCTGAGCTGCCATCGCTATTTTGGAGTGGGTAAACACTTTCATGCCTTCGGTAACCGGTGTGGCACAAGCGGGTAACGCCTTGCGAGCACTATCTACTTCAATCAAACACATGCGACAGTTAGCCGCAATTGATAGCTTTTTATGGTAACAAAAACGAGGAATATCAATGCCTGCCTCATCAGCGGCTTGAATAATCATTTTCGTTGAATCCACTTTTAGTGGAATGCCATCAATTTCTATATTTACCATAGCTTGTTATTCAGTCATTTCTCTTGTTTCACTAGGCATCGACCGTGATCGATGTGGTACTGAAATTCATCTCTAAAATGTTTAATAAAGCTCATCACCGGAGCAGCAGCGGCATCACCCAACGCACAGATAGTATTGCCATTAATATTACGTGCCACATCAATCAGGCGATCCAAATCTTCTTGCCTACCTTCACCATGCTCGATACGTTTTACGACACGATATAACCAACCGGTGCCTTCTCGACAAGGCGTGCATTGACCACATGATTCTTCATAATAAAACTCTGCAATTCGTTCCAAAGCCTTAACCATGCAGGTTGTTTCATCCATCACGATCACTGATCCTGCACCTAACATGGATCCCGCTTTACTGATGCCGTCATAACTCATTGGCACATCCATCATGGCATCACCAGGAATGATCGGCGTTGAACTACCGCCAGGAATAACCGCTTTTAATTTATTGCCATTTCGCACACCGCCAGCCAACGCTAATAACTCAGAAAAAGGAGTGCCTAAAGGCACTTCAAAATTTCCTGGTTTATTAACATGGCCAGATACACTGAAAATTTTACTTCCGCCATTATTTGGCGTGCCGAGTTCATGGAACCAATCGCCCCCTTTTTGTAAAATAACGGGCACCGAAGCCAAACTCTCAGTATTGTTAATGGTTGTCGGACGGCCATAAAGACCATAACCTGCTGGAAATGGAGGTTTATATCGTGGTTGCCCTTTTTTACCTTCTAGCGATTCTAATAAGGCCGTTTCTTCACCACAGATATAGGCTCCGGCACCAGGATGAGAATACAACTCAAAGTTAAACTTGGTTCCCAGAATACCTTTACCAAGATAACCCGCCTCTCGTGCTTCCTGTAATGCAGTGTCAAAGCGATCTAGAGGCTCAGTAAACTCGCCGCGAATGTAGTTGTATCCTGTTTGAGCACCGATGGTATACCCGGCAATGATCATGCCTTCAATTAATTGATGAGGGTTGTACCGCAAAATATCGCGATCTTTACAGGTGCCGGGTTCGCCTTCATCTGAATTACATACAATATACTTTGCACCCGGCAAGCGCCTTGGCATAAAACTCCACTTCAAGCCGGTAGGAAATCCAGCACCACCACGCCCTCGTAAGGCGGATGTTTTAAGCTCTTCAATAATGTCTTCGGGCCGAGTTTTTTCCTTCAGGATTTTTTCCAAAACGTCATAACCACCCACACTACGATATGACTCCATGGTCCATGGCTGGTATAGATGTCGAGTACGGAAACAAACCTGATCTAAGAGCATTATTCTAATTCTCCCAATATCTGGTCCACTTTATCGGCTGTTAAATTCTCATGGTAATCACGGTTAACTTGCATCATCGGTGCGCCACAACAAGCACCTAAACACTCGACCTCTTTCAACATAATTTTGCCATCATCGGTGGTTTCACCCAAGCCAATGCCAAGTCGTTGTTTAAAGTGAGCCACAATTTCTTCCGATCCATTTAACTGACAGGAAATATTCGTACAGATATTGATTTTGTTTTTACCAACAGGGCTAAGTTCAAACATCGAATAAAACGTGGCTACTTCAAATACACTGATTGCAGGAATATCCAAATAAGCGGCTAAGGCTCTCATCACATCTTCTGATAGCCAACCCTCATTGGCTTCTTGCAATATATGCAAACTCGGAATCAACGCTGATTGTTTTTGATCTATGGGATATTTTGCCATCCAATCATCAATTTGTTGGCGAAGATCGCTATTGAACAAAGGTAATTTATCGCCTGTAAGGTGGATATCATTCATCGGTCGACCTCACCAAAGACGATATCCATCGTACCTATTATCGCCACCACATCCGCCAACATATGGCCTTTTACCATTTCATTCATCGCTGATAAATGGGCAAAACCTGGAGCTCTAATTTTAACGCGATAGGGTTTATTTGCACCATCAGAAATCATATAAATGCCAAACTCACCTTTAGGGTGTTCAACGGCTGAATAGACCTCGCCTTCAGGCACGCAATAACCTTCGGTAAACAATTTAAAATGATGCACCAAGGCTTCCATATCATCTTTCATCTCGGCCCGTTTCGGCGGAGCAACTTTGGCATTATCACTAATAACCGGTCCCGGGTTTATTCGTAACCAGTCGATACACTGTTTAACAATATGGTTTGACTGCCTCATTTCTTCAATACGGACCAGATAACGATCGTAACAATCCCCTTCTACTCCAACAGGAATATCAAAATCCATTCGGTCATATACTTCGTAAGGCTGTTTTTTACGCAAATCCCATTCGATGCCTGAACCGCGTAACATCGGGCCAGTGAAACCGAGTTGCATTGCGCGTTCAGGGCTGACCACACCTATACCAACAGTACGTTGCTTCCAGATACGATTATCGGTTAATAAGGTCTCATACTCATCCACACATTTAGGGAAGCGCTGAGTAAAATCTTCAATAAAATCAAGTACACTGCCTTCTCGATTGGTGTTTTTTTGCTTAACTTCTTTTTCACTATGCCATTTAGATGCTTCATATTGTGGCATCGAATCCGGTAGATCTCGATAAACACCACCGGGACGATAGTAGGTCGCATGCAATCGTGCGCCAGACACAGCCTCATAGACATCCATTAAATCTTCGCGTTCACGGAAACAATATAGAAATACGGTCATGGCACCTATATCAAGTCCATGAGCGCCTAACCACATTAGGTGATTCAATATCCGAGTAATCTCATCAAACATCACTCGGATGTATTGAGCACGCTCAGGCACTTGCACCCCAATCATTTTTTCTATGGCCATGACATACGCATGTTCATTACACATCATCGATACATAATCGAGACGATCCATATAACCTATGCTTTGATTATAGGGTTTGCTTTCAGCCAACTTCTCCGTGCCGCGATGCAATAAACCGATATGTGGATCAGCATGTTCAATCACCTCACCATCCATTTCAAGAATGAGACGTAAAACACCATGCGCAGCAGGATGCTGTGGGCCAAAATTTAAGGTGTAATTCTTAATGTCAGCCATCGTTAATGCTCATCCTGATAACGATTATCATCACGGATCACACGTGGCACCAGCGTTCTTTCCACAATGCTTACCGGCTCATACACCACCCGTTTTTTCTCTGGGTCATAGCGCATTTCTACATTGCCAATCAAAGGGAAATCTTTTCTAAATGGATGACCAACAAAACCATAGTCCGTCAAAATACGGCGTAAATCTTCATGACCGGTGAACAAGATGCCAAATAAATCAAAGGCTTCTCGTTCAAACCAGTCAGCCCCATTCCATATCGGCGTAACGCTATCCACAATGGGGTGATCCGCATCCAATCGAACTTTAATTCGCAAACGCTGATTATGCTTGACTGATAACAGATGGTAAACCACAGCAAAACGATAGCCTTCAGAAACAGGTTCTGTATGGCCTTCACCATCAACAGCTCGACTAAAACCATGGCCAGAAGACGCTTTGGTTTCCCACGAAGAACCACCATATTCTGAATAATCCACACCGCAAACATCGATCAATTGTTCAAACTCAAACTGATCACGTAATTGTATGCATGTAGATAACAACACTTCAGCTGGCAGATGAAGGGTTAACTCACCTCGATCCAACTCACAATCCAGTAATACATCGTCAAAATGCTGTTCTAGTTTCGCTTTTAGTACGTCCATTATCTTGTCTCGCTACCCTCACCCTGCGTTTTCGCAATGGTATTGGTACGACGTATTTTTTTCTGTAACTGAATGATGCCGTATAACAAGGCTTCTGCTGTAGGCGGACAACCTGGCACATAAATATCGACTGGCACAATACGATCACAGCCACGCACGACAGAATAAGAATAATGATAATAGCCGCCGCCATTGGCACACGATCCCATCGAGATCACCCAACGAGGCTCGGACATTTGATCATAGACTTTACGCAGTGCAGGCGCCATCTTATTGACTAAGGTACCTGCCACGATCATCACATCAGACTGACGAGGGCTAGGACGAAAGACTACCCCAAAGCGATCTAAATCATAACGAGAAGCACCGGCTTGCATCATCTCAACAGCACAACACGCTAAACCAAATGTCATCGGCCATAATGACCCTGTTCTGGCCCAATTAATCAATTTGTCTGCTGAGGTTGTAACTACGCCTTGTTCAAGTACGCCTTCTATTCCCACTCCAGCGCTCCCTTCTTCCATTCATAAATGAAACCGACAACTAATATGCCCAAGAATAGGAACATCGCTAACAAGCCAAACACACCGATCTCATCAAGCACCACAGCCCATGGAAATAAAAAGGCGATTTCTAAATCAAAAATAATAAATAGGATGGCAACAAGGTAATAACGCACATCAAATTTCATATGTGCATCTTCGAAGGGTTCAAAACCACATTCGTAAGCAGAACGCTTTTCATCGTCAGGACGACGAGGACCAAGAATATAACCAGCCAGCAATGGCATGACACCAAAGCCGACTCCAATGACCACGAACAACAAAATAGGGAGGTAATTCTCCAGCATCTTCTTGGCTCTATCATTTTGCACACCCTCCATTATTGGGTATGCTTTTGGCTACAAAAACTAGGATCATCACATCCCAGCTCCGAATAACTAGTCTACGATACTACACATTCTACAAGCCAAATAGAAGCCCAATAAACATATTTAACGCCCGATTTTAATTTTAGCATTTGATGCGATAAATCACTGTTTTCAGCGTAATCATTGCTTACTCAATGGTTAACACATTGTAACTTCGATAGTTTTTATTTTTATTGGATTTGACCGCTCACCGTATAATCGAAAAAAAACAATAAACTAGCTAAGGAGTTTATTTCTTCGCAACTAAACTATCGTAAGTGGAAGAACAAAGTGCATAGGCACTGTCAAAAACCTGTTTTTTACTATATTTAATTGGAAGGTTATAGGCATACGTGAAGAAATATCGCGTGTTTGAATTCAGCTTTTTTCCTGACCCTTCAACCTGGGAAATAAATGAAGAAAGACTAACGCCCTCCACCTTCCTTAGTTCAAACACAGTAGAAGTCATATCAGCGTGAGCCGAGCAATACCGAGTCATACGATCGTGCTCTGTAGCATTAACAACTGCTGTTGCACTAAGGAGTATCATTCCCATAATTAGTTTGATCATTGAGTCCTATTCTTTTTATTATTATTTAAACCCTGAGATGAATCTTACATCAATATTTTTATTGCTGAAAGCAGTTCCTATCAATATCACCTATAGTAAAAATTGATATAAAAAAAGC
Source organism: Methylophaga sp. 42_25_T18 (assembly GCA_002163085.1). Taxonomy (GTDB): domain Bacteria; phylum Pseudomonadota; class Gammaproteobacteria; order Nitrosococcales; family Methylophagaceae; genus 41-12-T18. Next base: position 102,909 of record MAAJ01000006.1, read on the forward strand.
CCGAAACCTATTTAACTAGATTTCGAGCTTTTTTTAATTTATCTATGGTGCCGATGAGCAGAGTCGAACTGCTACTGGCTTGCGCCAACCAGCCCCTCAAGCTGGCGTGTCTACCAATTTCACCACATCGGCAATATTTAATTTTTTATTTACGGTATCTCTGGAAGATCCGCAGGTAAAGACTCAACTGGATCAGTCACAGTCGTTGTTACTGCTTGTTGTGTCACACTTTCAATCCGTTCTGCTTTACCAGAAAAGTATGCCAAGCTAAGGCTAGTAGCAAAAAATACTGCTGCTAATATTGCACTGGTTCTACTTAAGAAAGAGGCTGAACCTTGGCTACCAAATAAGCTTGATGACGCTCCGCCACCACCGCCACCACCGCCGCCAAGTGCAGCCGCACCAGCGTCGGCACCTTTGCCATGCTGAATAAGGATCAGACCTACGAGTAATAGTGAAACCATTACATGTACTACTAAAATTATTGCATCCATCTTAAATTAACCTAAATTTTTGCTTGAGCGGCCTGACAGATTTTTACAAACTCATCCGCGTCCAACGACGCGCCACCGATGAGTCCACCATCTATATCTGGCTGTGAGAATAAAGGGGCAGCATTATTACCTTTAACGCTTCCCCCGTAAAGTATTCTTAATGATTGTGCAATGACAGGATCATGTTTCGCTACACGTTCACGCATGAAAGAATGCACCTCTTGGGCCCATTCCGGTGATGCTGTTCGTCCTGTGCCAATTGCCCAAACAGGTTCGTAAGCAAGCACTGCTTGCGACAGCGCTTTGACTCCTTGATGCTCAATCAGAATATCTAAATGACGGCCAATAACATCTTCTGTTTTACCAACCGCATGTTCCTCTGGGCTTTCACCTATACACACGATGGGCGTTAATCCCTCGGTGATCGCCATATGATATTTTTCAGCAATAATACGATCTAAAACTAATTGATCTAAATCCAATTCAGCATAAAGACAGCGTCGTTCAGAATGACCAATCAGAACATAGTTACAATTGAAGTCATGTAGCATTGTTGCTGATATTTCACCGGTATATGCACCTTTATGATAGGAAGATACATTCTGCGTTCCCCACCGTATGTGAGAATGTTGCATGGCTTGTTGAACTTGGGGCAGATATACTGCGGGAGGAAACAAAGCGACATCTATTGACGGGAAAGTCTTTGCCTGGGCAAGGATACCATCCAAAAGCAATTTACTGCTCGCGCTAGAGCCGTTCATTTTCCAGTTTCCAGCTACGAGCGGTTTACGCACGGGAAGTACTCTTGAAATGAATAAGTCTCCAGATTACCTTTTTTAGGCTTTTATAGCAATGTTGGCGCTGGTCTTGCATACAAAAACTTTATCGTTTTAGCTAGTTCGTGTTAGCCTTGCATTTCTCATTTAACTATTTAAATTGGACAGATACACATGGAAATACAAACATCAAGTTTTGGTACTCAAACAATCAGTTCTGATGACATCCTTTTGTTTCCAAAGGGTTTGATTGGTTTAGAAGACCATACTCAATTTACACTTTTTCATGAAGAAAGTGAGAATCCAACCGTTCATTGGCTGCAGTCCACTACTGATGCCGACTTTCTTATGTCGATAATTCCACCAGCAGCGTTAGGAATAGACTACGAAATTGAACTTAGCGATGATGAGGCGGAGTTGCTAAAGCTTGATAATGCCGACGATGCTATTGTCCTACTTATTGTGTACAAACAATATGAAGAAAATAAAGGTGCCAGTGATATTGATCTTAAAGCAATCGTTAAAGCACCACTTATAGTGAACACTAAAGATAAATTAGGCCTGCAAAAATCTTTACCTAAGCTCGAAGTTAAAGACTAAGTTTGTAAGATCGTTTCTATCATGCTGGCGAGTTCTTTCGCCAGCTCGTTTGTTACAGCAGCATCTCTACCTTCTACCATTACCCGTACAACTGGCTCTGTACCCGATGCTCGCAGTAATACACGCCCCTCGTCACCTAACTTTTCTTCGATCTTCTGAACGGCGCTAACAACCTCATCGTTGTTGGCTAAATCAACCCTTTTTTTAGCTTTGACATTAATCAAACGTTGTGGATATTTAGTTACCACAGAGCGTAATTCATGCAGGCTATTAGACGTTTCTTTTATTTCAGCGAGTACTTGCAGCGCTGCCACTGTGCCATCACCCGTCGTGGTCTTATCTAAACAAATTATATGACCCGAAGATTCACCGCCGACCCTGCCACCTGTCTCTTTCATTTTTTCGATGACATAGCGATCCCCCACATTAGCTCGATGTAGATTCATATCGTATTTAGCTAATGCGTGCTCTAATCCAAGGTTAGACATAAGCGTACCAACTACTTCGGTATGGCCAATACCTTTTCGCTGTTGAGCACGTGCAATAATGAATAATATTTCATCGCCATCAACAAGTTCACCCTGATGATCAACCATAATAAGTCGATCGCCATCACCATCCAGCGCCACCCCTAAATCAGCTTGATGTTCTAATACCGCCGCTTGTAATAAACGAGGTTCTGTAGAACCGCAATTTTGGTTGATGTTTAAACCATCCGGCTCTGCCCCCATGACAATGACATCAGCGCCCAACTCTTTAAATACTTCTGGTGCAACATGGTAGGTAGCGCCATGAGCACAGTCGAGCACAATTTTTAAGTTGGTTAGATCAACACCAGATGGAATTGTACTTTTACAAAACTCGATATACCGACCCGCTGCATCGTCAACGCGATGGGCTTTACCTAACATCGCTGAATCAACCGTTACCAGCGGTTGCTCTAACATTGCTTCAATTTGCAACTCGACATCATCAGGCAATTTAGTACCCTGACTGGAGAAAAACTTGATGCCATTATCATGATATGGATTATGTGATGCACTAATCACAATACCGGCTTGTGCATGGAAAGTACGAGTTAAATAAGCAATGGCAGGGGTAGGCATAGGACCTAACAAATATATATCTACACCAGCAGCAGATAAACCTGCTTGTAAGGCTGATTCAAACATATAGCCTGAAATACGGGTATCTTTACCAATCAGCACTTTATTTTGACCACCATTGGCCAATACACGACCAACTGCCCAGCCAAGTTTCAAGACAAAATCAGGTGTGATTACACCATCACCAACTCGGCCGCGAATTCCATCCGTGCCAAAATAACGTCGTTTTTTTTCAGTCAAAATCTTCCACCTGCATTACATGATTGCACAAGCTAATCGCCTGCACTGTTTCGCGCACATCATGACTGCGAATTATTTTCGCTCCTTGCCAGACTGCGATGGTTGCCAGAGATAAACTACCGGCTAATCGTTCTTCTACTGTTACATTCAATAAAGCACCAATGATTGATTTACGTGATACTCCAACTAATACGGGTAATCCTTGATTAATCAAAAAATGTAAATTTTTCATTAAGCGTAGATTATGCCGGGCTCTTTTACCAAAACCAAATCCTGGATCTAGAATAAGTTTATCTCGTGAAATACCTGCTTGTTCGCACATAGTCACCCGTTGCAATAGAAACTGAGATACTTCATCCACAACATTTTCATACTGCGGGGCATCTTGCATATTTTGCGGCGTGCCTTGTGCATGCATTAAACACACGGGTACATCTAACTCTACTGCTGCTTGTAATGCACCATCAACCTGTAACGCTTGCACATCATTGATCAGCCCTGCACCTGCTTTCACTGCAGCGCGCATAACCTCAGGTTTGCTGGTATCAATTGAAATCGGGATACCTATTTCTGCTTGAATCGCTTCAATCACTGGAACGACACGGGAAATTTCCTCTTCTACCGACACTATCGCTGCACCAGGACGAGTTGATTCCCCCCCCACATCGATAATAGCAGCACCATCATCGACCATCTTCTTAGCTTGAGCCAGCGCAGCATCGGCAGCTAGAAAGTCACCGCCATCAGAAAAAGAGTCCGGTGTAACATTTAATATCCCCATTACCTGAGGATGACTTAAATCTAACGGTTTACCCGCACAATCCAAGATCACAGTTGTGTCCTAATGCAATTGGTCGGCAGGTTTACTTGTTGTCTCTGAATCCGATGATTTAGCTTCCGAAGACGGTGGCGTATCTGACTTATCCGTATTATTCGACCAATCTTTTGGTTCACCAGGCTCACGATCTTCCATGATGGCGTCAATTTGGTCACTATCAATCGTTTCATACTTCATTAATAATTTTGTCATGGCATGCAACTTATCAATATTGTCAGTTAATAGCTGCTCAGCACGTTGATAATTACGGTTAATCAAGGCACGTACATCTTCATCAATCTTTTTCGCAGTTAAATCCGATACTGCCTTATGCTGTGTAACAGAGCGCCCCAGAAAGATCTCACCTTCATCTTCGCCATAAGACATGGGTCCCATATTGTCAGACAAGCCCCATTTGGTCACCATATTATGAGCCAGTTCCGTTGCACGCTGAATATCATTTGACGCACCGGTGGTCACCGCTGCAGCACCAAAGATCAATTCTTCTGCAATACGGCCACCATAAAGGCTAGAAATTTGGCTCTCTAATTGTTCCTTACTGTAACTGTATTTATCTTCTGTCGGTAAAAACATAGTGACACCCAACGCACGTCCACGAGGAATAATACTGACTTTATATACAGGATCATGGCCAGGAACTAAACGACCCACAATGGCATGACCAGATTCATGGTATGCCGTCATTTCTTTTTCTTTTTCATTCATCACCATGGATTTTCTTTCCGCACCCATCATGATCTTATCTTTTGCCTTTTCCATATCTTCCATAGAAACAAGACGTTTACTCGTTCTCGCTGCGAATAATGCCGCTTCATTGACCAAGTTAGCGAGATCAGCACCTGAAAAACCAGGGGTACCACGGGCAATCACACTGGCCTCAAGATCATCGGCTGCTGGCACTTTTTTCAAATGTACATTTAATATCTGTTCACGACCACGAATATCTGGCAATGACACCACAACCTGACGATCAAACCGGCCGGGACGTAATAAAGCCGGATCTAATACATCTGGACGGTTAGTTGCCGCAATAACAATGACACCGTCATTCGCTTCAAACCCATCCATTTCAACGAGTAATTGGTTTAATGTTTGTTCACGTTCATCATTACCACCACCCATGCCCGCACCACGGTGACGACCTACTGCATCAATCTCGTCAATAAAGATAATGCATGGTGCATGTTTTTTAGCTTGTTCAAACATATCACGCACACGTGAGGCACCGACACCGACAAACATTTCTACAAAGTCAGAACCTGAGATTGTGAAAAAAGGAACTTTGGCTTCGCCAGCAATGGCTTTTGCTAATAATGTTTTACCTGTACCGGGAGAACCAACCATCAAGATGCCACGAGGAATACGGCCACCTAATTTCTGGAATTTTCCTGGATCACTTAAAAAATCAACTAATTCTTCAACATCTTCTTTTGCTTCATCAACACCCGCCACATCTTTAAATGTTACTTTGACTTGGTCTTCATTTAACATTCTGGCTTTGCTTTTACCAAATGACATTGGGTTTTTACCACCGCCACCTTGCATCTGACGCATAAAGAAAATCCATACACCAATTAATAACAACATTGGGAACCATGAAATAAAGATCTGCATCAGTAAGCTGGATTGTTCAGCAGGTTTTGATTGAATCGTCACACCGTTATTAAGCAAGTCACCTATCAAGCCCGGATCATAGTCTGGGCTATAGGTTGTAAATTCACTGCCATCAGTCAAGCTGCCGGAAATAGTCCGACCTTGTATATCAACTTTTGCAACCGCACCATTTTTCACATTAGTGATAAAGCTGGAATAATCAATTTCATCTTGTTGGCTTTGTTGTGGGCCAAAATTGTTGAACACCGACATCAGCACCATAGCGATGACTACCCATAAAACGATGTTTTTCATCATGTCATTCAATGTTTGTTACCTCTAGTAACGTTTAATTATTCTGTTTTACTTTAAACCACGACCGAGTAGATAAACTTCTCGGCTTCGCGCCCGTGACGCATCAGGTTTCCGTGTAACTACTTTATTAAAGCCGGCTCGCATGGCTTTAAGATAGGCCTCAAAACCTTCGCCTTGGAATACTTTGACCAAAAAACAACCTTGTTTACTCAAGTTTGTTAACGCAAAATCCAATGCCAGCTCGACCAAATACATACTGCTAGGCTGATCAATCGAGTCCACACCAGTAATATTGGGGGCCATATCAGATAAAACAAGGTCTATTTGTTGACCATTTAATACAGCATTGAGTTCATCCAACACGGAATCTTCCCGAAAATCACCTTCTATAAAGTGCACACCGGTCAACGGCGTCATTGGCAAAATATCTAATGCGACGACCGTGCCTTTATCGCCCACTCTGCGAAGTGCGTAATCAGACCAACCGCCAGGTGCTGAGCCTAAATCAACCACGGCCATACCGGGACGCATTAATTTATCTTTTTTATCTATCTCATCCAGCTTATATGTTGCACGAGAACGCAGCCCCTCTTTTTGTGCTTTTTTCACATAGGGATCATCAAAATGCTCTTTTAACCAATTATGGCTGGATTTACTTTTTGCCATAAATCACGACGTCTTTAATAATTGAATTTGTTTATCCGTAGATAAAACCAATGCTAGGCCAAATAAGCTTAATAGCAAGTAGAGATTTTTACTCAAGTCATGCAATAAGGAAAACCGATCTGTTAATGACTGTTCTGTCTGCCAAGCTAATTGTTTAAGTTCAGCAATTTCTGGTTGCAAATACATACTAAATACTAATGTCATCGCTACCATCAAGACTAATACCCAAAAACGCCATAACTGTTTTACCTTAAGTTTATGTTGAATTATTTTGGTAAAAATCAATACGCCACCACAGCCAAGCCCTAAAAGATTGATTGCGGTAAACAGCTGACCAGCATAATTCCCGGCCAAACTAACATCACCTAAATTGACAAAGGCCATTGGTACGGCAATAAAGCCTATCGCCCATAAGCCACCTACCCATAAGGTCAATAATAGCTTCTCACTGGCATAACTAGATAACACCAAATTACTCACCCATCATAGCGAATAGCAACAATTTCATATTCAATTGCACCATTCGGTGCTTGCACCGTTGCAATATCATCGACTTCTTTACCTATCATCGCTCTCGCTATGGGAGAAGATACAGAGATACGGTTACGTTTAATATCTGACTCATAATCTCCCACAATCTGATATGTCACTTCCGCTTCATTATCAATATTGAGCAAATCAACGGTCACACCAAACACAACTCGGCCATCTTTCGGCAAATCAGTAGGGTCGATAATTTGAGCATTTGATAATACGCCTTCCAACTCTTGAATTCTGCCTTCGATAAAACTTTGCTGCTCTTTGGCGGCATGGTATTCAGCGTTTTCTTTTAGATCGCCATGAGCACGCGCTTCTGAAATCGCTGCTACCACTTCAGGCCTAGCAGTAAACTTAAGTTGTTGTAACTCATCTTTAAGTTCATCTGAGCCATGTAAGGTAATTGGTACTGCCATTAGTTTAATTCTCCATGTAAGTCTTGAAGACGATTTACTGAACCCGTATCCACACTATTTAACGCTAGGACAGTTGCTCGAGCGGCTGCCAATGTGGTGGTGTAATTCACTTGATGTTGTAGAGCTGCACGACGAATCTCACGTGAATCGGCAACAGCCTGACGACCTTCAGTAGTATTTACGATCAAATCAATCTCATCGTTTTTAATCATATCAACAATATGCGGTTGGCCTTCAGCCACTTTATTGACGAATTCACAATCCACACCTGCATCTTGCAATATTTTCTGGGTGCCACGTGTCGCTAATAATTCAAAACCGAGTTCAGCTAAGTCTTTTGCAATATCAACCACGCTTACTTTATCAACACCACGAACACTAATAAATGCCTTACCACCTGTTGGTAGTACGACACTTGCAGCTAATTGTGATTTAGCAAAGGCCTCACCAAATGTACGGCCTACACCCATTACTTCACCGGTCGATTTCATTTCTGGGCCGAGGATAGGATCCACACCTTGGAATTTAATAAATGGGAACACCGCTTCTTTGACTGAGTAATATTCAGGAATAACTTCTTCCGTCACTCCTTGCTCTACCAAGCTTTTACCGGCCATACAACGTGCGGCAACTTTAGCCAATGGCACGCCAATCGCTTTTGAAACATAAGGCACAGTACGTGATGCACGAGGGTTCACTTCTAAAATGAAGATTTTATCGCCTTGAATCGCAAACTGAGTATTCATCAAACCGACCACGCCAAGCTCAAGGGCCATTTGGCGTACTTGCTCACGCATACGATCTTGGATTTCATCGCTTAAGCTATAACTTGGTAATGCACATGCAGAATCACCAGAGTGAACACCTGCTTGTTCAATATGCTCCATGATGCCGCCAATAAGCACGTCTTTGCCATCACAAATAGCATCAACATCCACTTCAATCGCATCATCGAGGAAACGATCTAATAATACTGGCGAATCATTTGAAACCGAAATAGCCGTTTTCATATAACGACTTAATTCTTCTTCGTTATAAACAATTTCCATGCCTCGGCCACCTAATACATAAGATGGGCGAACAACCAGCGGGTAACCAATTTCAGACGCTAAAGAAACCGCAGTATCAATCGAGAATGCTAAACGGTTAGGCGGCTGTAATAAATTCAGTTTTTCAACCATTTGTTGGAAACGTTCGCGATCTTCTGCATGATCAATGGCATCAGGTGATGTACCAATGATTGGTACGCCTGCCGCTTCTAAAGCACGAGCTAGTTTCAATGGTGTTTGACCACCATATTGCACGATCACACCTTTTGGTTTTTCTAAGGCAACAATCTCTAATACATCTTCAAGTGTTAATGATTCGAAATACAAACGATCTGACGTGTCGTAATCGGTAGAAACCGTTTCAGGATTACAGTTAACCATAATGGTTTCATAGCCATCTTCACGCAATGCTAAAGCCGCATGAACACAACAATAATCAAACTCAATACCTTGACCGATACGGTTAGGCCCACCACCCAAAATCATGATTTTTTCACGATCTGTAGGTTCAGCTTCACACTCTTGTTCATAGGTTGAATACATATAAGCTGTGTCACTAGCAAACTCAGCTGCACACGTATCAACACGTTTATAAACCGGACGTACTTCCAAATTATGACGGTGACTACGTACTTGTTTTTCTGTTTTTTGCAATAACTTAGCTAAACGTGAATCAGAGAAGCCTTTCTGTTTTAAGGCAAACATTTCTTTGGCATTGATTTCACTTAATGATTTATCTTTTAAGCCATTTTCAATATTAACTAATTCTTCAACTTGAATTAAAAACCACGGGTCAAGATGAGTTAGATTTTGAACCTCTTCAAAACTAAAACCATGACGTAAAGCATCTGCCACATACCAAAGACGATCAGAGCCAGGTAAACGTAATTCACGGCGTAATGTTTCATCAACATCATCTGCAGATAAATCGGTGATTTCAGTCAAACCGTCACGATCAATTTCTAAACCACGTAATGCTTTTTGCAATGACTCTTGGAAACTACGGCCAATCGCCATGACTTCACCGACAGACTTCATTTGAGTACTTAAACGATTATCTGCTTGTGGGAATTTTTCAAAGGTAAAACGAGGGATTTTCGTTACAACATAATCAATAGTTGGTTCAAATGATGCTGGCGTTGCATTGCCAGTAATTTCATTTGATAACTCATCTAAGGTGTAACCTACCGCTAATTTCGCAGCCACTTTCGCAATCGGAAAACCGGTTGCTTTAGAAGCCAATGCTGATGAGCGTGATACACGCGGATTCATTTCAATAATGATCAAACGACCGGTATCAGGTTGCACAGCAAACTGTACGTTAGAACCACCGGTATCAACACCAATCTCACGTAAAACGTCTAATGAAGCGTTACGCATGATTTGGTATTCTTTGTCCGTTAATGTTTGAGCTGGCGCAACTGTGATTGAATCACCCGTATGTACACCCATCGGATCAAAGTTTTCAATTGAACAGATAATGATGCAGTTATCTTTACGATCACGCACCACTTCCATTTCATACTCTTTCCAACCGATGATAGATTCATCAAGCAGTAACTCAGAGGTTGGGCTCATGTATAAGCCGCGCTGACAAATTTCAATAAAATCTTGCTTATTGTAAGCAATACCACCACCACTACCACCCATCGTAAACGATGGACGAATAATAGTTGGGTAACCGAGTTCTTTTTGAAGTTCTAATGCTTCATCAAGTGTATGTGCAATAGCTGACTTCGGCATATCTAAGCCAATTTTTGTCATCGCAGTACGGAATAAATCACGATCTTCAGCTTTATTGATAGCTTCACTATCAGCACCGATCATTTCCACACCAAACTCTTTTAAAACGCCTTCACGTTCTAAATCTAAAGCACAGTTCAATGCTGTTTGGCCGCCCATAGTAGGTAAGATGGCATCAGGACGTTCTGTCTCAATAACCTTACTTACCGCCTGCCATGTGACTGGCTCAATATATGTGGCATCAGCCATATTGGGATCAGTCATAATCGTTGCAGGATTAGAGTTCACCAAAATAACGCGATAACCTTCTTCACGTAAGGCTTTACATGCCTGTGCGCCAGAATAATCAAATTCACAAGCCTGACCGATTACAATCGGACCAGCACCCAGAATTAAAATACTTTTAATATCAGTACGTTTTGCCATCGTGTTTTATTTACCTGTCGATTGTTCAAGTAGATCGATGAAATGATCAAATAAAGGAGCCGCATCTTGTGGGCCTGGGCTCGCCTCTGGGTGTCCTTGGAAACTAAATGCGGGTTTCGTTGTGTGATGTAAACCTTGCAAGCTGCCATCAAACAATGAGAAATGGGTTGCATTTAAGGTTTCAGGTAGGGAATCCTTATCCACAGAAAAACCGTGATTCTGGCTAGTAATCATCACCAAACCACCGGTCATTTCTTGCACGGGATGGTTAGCACCATGATGGCCAAATTTCATTTTAACTGTGTTCGCACCACAAGCTAAAGCAAGAATTTGGTGACCAAGACAAATACCAAAAATAGGTAATTCTTTTTCTAATAGGATTTGCACTGCTTCGATCGCATAGGTACAAGGTTCTGGATCACCAGGACCATTTGATAAAAACACACCATCCGGATTTAACGCGAGAACATCTTCTGCTGAAGTCTCAGCAGGTACAACCGTCAAACGACAGCCACGTTCTACCAACATGCGTAAGATATTATTCTTAGCACCGAAGTCATACGCTACAACATGGAAACGTTCTTCAGCAGCTTGCGATTCACCAGACAAATGCCAGCAACCACCATTTTGCCACTGGTATGTTTCTTTAGTCGAAACCACCTTGGCAAGGTCCATGCCTTTTAAGCCATCAAAACCTTGTGCTGCTTTAATAGCGTCATCAACATTAATGTTGTCACCAGCAACAATACAGCCTTTCAAAGAACCCTTTTCACGCAAGCGACGAGTCAGACTGCGGGTATCTATTCCAGCTAAACCCACTATATTGTGGCGTTCAAGATATGCATCAAGCGCTTCTTCACTACGCCAGCTACTAACCACTGGCGATAAGTCACGAATAATCAAACCGCTGGCAAAGATATTATTTGATTCTTCATCTTCAGAATTCACACCGACATTACCGATATGCGGATAAGTTAGTGTGACAATTTGGCGACAGTATGACGGATCCGTCAGGATTTCCTGATACCCCGTCATCGACGTATTAAATACAACCTCACCGACCGACTGCCCAATAGCACCAATCGATTCGCCGTGATAGACCGAACCATCTTCAAGAGCAAGTAATGCACTAGTTCGCAAGGGGAACCTCCACCAGATAGAAAAAATGGGACAAACTTATCGTTAGCCCCAGACAAAACCTTGTGAATTTTAGCTTAAAACAGGACCTTTCGTCCACGTAAAAGATGGTGAGTTTTATGAATTATGCTCTTTAAATAAACACAAAACTATGCTCAGTTAACTAATGTTTAATCTTGCTGGTAAAGTTCAGGTCGTCGATGGGAAAGTATTGGCATATTTTGTCTCACTTCTTTTAAGTAAGCTAAATCGATTTCCGTTGACACTACCTCGGGACGTTCCGAAGCACAACACACGATGCTGCCCCATGGATCGATCACCACACTACTACCGTAAGATGTTCGACCTTCATGATGTTCACCCCATTGGTTTGGCGCCACAATATACACTTGATTTTCAATTGCTCTAGCAATCAATAACGGCAACCAATGATGTTTGCCGGTATAAAGGAAAAAAGCTGCAGGTACAAAAATGATCTCTGCGCCTCTAGCCGTCAGCTCGCGAAACAACTCTGGAAATCGTAAGTCATAACAGATAGTTAAACCAATTTTACCAATCTCATGGTCAACAACAACGGGGATATTACCCGGCTTAATACCAGCCGATTCGTTATAGCCTAAAGCCGGCGCGTCACACATATGGATCTTACGATAGACGCCACTGACCTCGCCTTGACGATTAATCAACACCGAGGTGTTATATAAACGTTCTGGCTCATCAGGGGTTTTTTCGTAAATACTGCCCATTAAAATGGACAAATCATATTTATCCGCATATTCACGAAACGTTTGTACTATTTCACCATCAAGTGATTGAGCCACGCGATGTTTTTCTGCGTTATCTCGCCCTACATAAAGGAAGGTTTCAGGGAATGCAATTAGGTCAACGCCTTTATCTGCCGCTTGTTGTATCTTTTTATGTGCACAATCAAGGTTATCCTCAAGCTTGTCCGAGGATCGCATTTGCACAACACCAATATGACTCGTCATAACAATCTAAACTCTCTTATTACACTAGCTACACACCTAAAATATAACAAAGTCTGGGCCTATTGGCATATTAATTGTGATGCAATTCACAGAACGGTTTGCCACTTCACACTCTATAAAGCAGACAATCCAGTTCGCAATCGGTAATATTCACCCTAAATACGTTATAACTAAGGATTTACAGTGACTAATTCTTCTGGCTTTCCATTTCAACGACCTCGCCGTCTTAGAAAAGACAGTTTTTCAAGAAACCTGGTGCGTGAAAACCAGCTGAGCGTGCATGATCTGATCTATCCCTGTTTTGTATTAGAAGGTACAAACCAACGTGAAGCCGTTGCATCCATGCCCGGCGTTGATCGATTAAGCATTGATTTATTATTAAAAGAAGCTGAAATCATCCATAAGCTTGGTGTGCCATTGATGGCCTTATTTCCAGTCACACCGCTAGAAGCTAAATCTTTAGATGCCAAAGAAGCGTTTAACCCTGATGGTTTAGCTCAACGTGCGGTACGCGCATTAAAACAAGAATTTCCAGAACTCGGCATCATGACCGACGTCGCTTTAGATCCCTTCACCACCCATGGTCAAGATGGTCTGATTGATGACAGCGGTTACATCATCAATGATGAAACAGTCGACATATTAGTAAAACAAGCCTTATCACATGCCGAAGCGGGTGCTGATATCGTTGCTCCATCCGATATGATGGATGGCCGCATCGGTGCTGTCAGACAAGCACTAGAAAACGCAGGCCATATCCATACTCGCATCATGGCCTACTCCGCTAAATATGCATCCAGTTTCTATGGCCCATTTCGCGATGCGGTTGGCTCAGCGGGCAACTTAGGCTCGAGTAATAAATACAGTTATCAAATGGATCCTGCTAATAGTGATGAAGCCTTGCACGAAGTCGAACTTGATATTAATGAAGGTGCTGACATGGTGATGGTGAAACCCGGCATGCCGTATTTAGATATTTTACGACGCGTAAAAGACACCTTCAAAAAACCGACTTTTGTTTACCAAGTCAGTGGCGAATACGCCATGCTCAAAGCTGCCGCCCAAAATGGTTGGCTAGATGAACAGGCCACGGTGATGGAAAGTATGATCGCCTTTAAACGTGCCGGTGCTGATGGCATCTTGACCTACTTTGCCAAAGACCTGGCCCAACAATTAGCGAAATAAAAAAGACAACATGACCGATCATTACGCCGTTATTGGCAACCCGATAAAACACAGCAAGTCACCGTTAATCCATACCGCGTTTGCCAAACAAACTGACCAAGACTTGGATTACATAACCAAAGAAATTCCACTCGATGGGCTGGTTGAAGGCTTAAAACAATTACAACAAGCAGGCTTTAAAGGCATCAATGTCACCGTGCCTTTCAAAGAACAAGTCTGGCAAGCTGTCGATACTAAAAGTGACCATGCCTCTCGTGCCGGTGCAGTGAATACGGTTGTGTTTAATGATGATGGCACTTTATATGGTGACAACACCGATGGCATTGGTCTTTGTCGTGATCTGGTAGATAACAACGGTATTGAACTAAAAGACAAACGGCTATTACTACTCGGTGCCGGTGGCGCTGCTCGAGGTGTAATTGAACCCTTATTAAGTTATCAACCAGCAGAGCTTGTTATTGCCAACCGTACAGCCAGCAAAGCGCAAGACTTAGCTGAACTGTTTGCTGAATTTGGCCAAGTTTCAGGTGGTGGTTATGATGATGTCTCTGGCTCGTTTGATGTCATTATCAATGCCACTGCTGCCAGCCTGCATGGTGAAGTACCGCCATTAGCGGATGATATTTTGAATGGTGGTGCGAGTTGTTATGACATGATGTATAGCAATGAAGATACGGCGTTTATTACTTGGGCTAAGCAACATGGGGCTGCTAATACGGTTGATGGATTGGGGATGTTAGCTGAGCAAGCGGCGGAGGCATTTCGGATATGGCGAGGGGTTAAGCCTGAAACAACAACTGTTATCAAACAAATTCGAGGTTAATAAATGGCTAAGAAAATAAAAATACGCATTGTGACACTTGGCGCAGTACCTTATAGCTTAGATTTAACTCAAATATCTAACAAAAACTCTTCCATTTTTGAATTTATTTCCCCTGTCGAAAACTTTAATCTTAACTCCAACGCTGATGGTGAGAACTGGTCATTCACTGATAGTAACCTTAGCAAACAGCTTCCAGAACACGATGGTGAAGATTTTTTAATAGCTCTTACAAATGTTCAACTTGAATTAAATTGGTATTCACGCCGACTCAAAGACAATTGTGTTGTCTTTACTTTTCATGAAATTGCAGAATATTTATACTTGAATAATATTCCTATAGAAAATGTAGTTTACCGTTTGCTTTATGCATATTCCTTAGTGTACTTGGAAGGTAAGAATAGAATCCCAGCGTCTACCGAAAACACCAACTTTACACACGATGAAACCAAAGGCTGTATCTATGATATGAATGGCCATAAATATGACATTATCCATTCATGTGATCAGCCAATAATATGCGATGCCTGCTCGCATAGATTAGCCTCTCACGGTGTTTCAACATCAAAAATTACTCAAGTAAAAAATGAGCTAACAAAAATTAAGAAGAAGCTTTATTACCGAACCTCTGATTGGATATCAAAACATCCTGTTAAATCGTTAATTCTGGCCACTTTATGGGGATTTGTAATTGGAATGCTAACTAATTTCACCTCAAATATATTTGGTTTTTAGTTAACTTTCGCCTTAATGGCGAGTCAGGGAAATGCGTGCCCATTTCCCTAACAACCCTAGGGCACCCCTTGTGCTGGTCTACGACTTCGCTGCGTTGCTCGTTTTGTCAGGTGGTCGGCCAAAACTCGCTACCGCTCAGACACTGCCCGACCATACTCCTGACAAAACTCCGCTACTCGCCAGCACAAAAGGGGGATATGTGGTCAGTTCGGTTTACTCCCTTTCGCCCTTATGCGTAGCCGAGCATCGCAAATCAGTTTGGGTTAAACACGACGAGTGTTTGAGCGTAGCGAGTTTTCGTCGTGTCCAAATTGATTGAGAAGCACAGGGAACCCGTAGGGCAAGCATGGGCTGCCCTTTTGTTTGGTTCCGTTTATTTTGGGCACACAAAATAAATGAACGCCCCGCGGCAGCGGTATATAAATAAACTCTAGCCTCAAGCCAAAAAACTAAAACTCACCACCTAGCTCTAAATCCAACTGCGACTGTTTTTCTTCAACCTTAGAGCGGTCAAACCCACTCAAAGACAATCCCACCAAACGAACAGCTTGTTTCCCAGCATCAGTCTTATCCATCAACACCGGTAACAAACCTTTAATAGACTCAAAATCCAACACCTCATCAGCCGTATGCGCCCGTGTCACCTGTTTAAAATTAGCATATTTCACTTTCAAAGTCAGCGTATAGGCTTCCAACTTTTGCGTAGCCAGACTAGCTAAAACATGTTCGGCTAAGGCATGACATTTTTCGAGCAACAACTCCACGGATAACACATCTTCAGCAAAGGTCGTTTCCTTGCCTAAGGATTTACGAATACGCTGACTACGTACTGGTCGATGATCAATGCCTCGCACAATGTTGTAGTAATACTGGCCAGACTTACCAAATTTCTCGGTAAGTTCATCTTGGGTCAATAATCGTAAGTCTCGCCCTGTCTCAATGCCTAACTTGTTCATCTTGGCTTCAGTCGCAGGGCCAATACCATGAAACTTGCCAATCGGCAGTTTGGATACAAACGCTTGGCCTTGCTCGGGTTTGATCACGTATAAGCCATCGGGTTTATCCATATCAGAGGCGACTTTAGCGAGAAACTTATTATAGGAAATGCCGGCTGAAGCAATGAGCTTAGTCACTTCAAAAATCTCACGTTTAATCGCTTTGGCAATTAAGGTGGCCGAGCCATCATATTCCGCCGTAAAAGTTACATCTAGATAGGCTTCATCCAAAGAGAGTGGTTCCACTTCTGAGGCGTAACGCCAAAAGACTTCTCTAATTTGACCGGATACTTCTTTATAAGCTTCAAACCGAGGCGGGACAAAGATCGCCTGTGGACATAGACGATAAGCTTGTGAACACGGCATGGCCGAGTGGATACCAAATTGACGAGCCTCATAACTACAGGCGGCGACTACACCACGGCTATTGGGCTGGCCACCAACAATGAGTGGCTTGCCTTTATATTCTGGTTGATCTCGTTGCTCTACCGATGCAAAAAAAGCATCCATATCAACATGAATAATTTTTCGTTGTTGTGCCATTACTATTCAGAACAATCAGGCTAGCTTAGATGTGCTTGCTGAAACTCAGCACCCCATTCACATAATAAATCCAAGGCAGGGTTTAGCTTTTCAGCTAACTCAGTCGAAGTATATTCAACCCGTGGTGGGACTTCGGCATAAACCTTTCGTGTCACCAGTTTATTGGATTCTAAATCACGTAATTGATGTGTCAGCATCTTCTGAGTGATTTTAGGTATCAACTTTTTTAGCTCACCAAAACGTAAGGTTTTACCTCGCAGCTGATAGAGAATAATAATCGTCCATTTACCACCAATCACATCAATCGCGGTCACAACGGGACATTGTGATGCATCAATATTTTCAAAAGATGAAATTTCTTCCGAATTATTTTTTTCGCTCTGAGCCTTTAATTCCGCCATTGGGCACCTCGAAGAAACTAGCTAACAAATTCGTGCGTACTTGTTTAGCGTTAAGCCAAACCCTATAGTTACTTTAGTATACCAAATATACTTTATAAACATGGGATAGTTTTTAAACTTTAATTTAACACAGTAATCATGAGGTTATAACAATGACTTTAAATACACTTTTTAGTGAAGAAAAATTGGGCGACTTAACATTGCCACATCGTATCGTAATGGCACCGTTAACACGCTCTCGTTCAAGCCAACCCGGTGATATCCCCAACGATATGAATGTGGAATATTACAAACAGCGTTCCTCGGCTGCCATGATTATTTCTGAAGCCACACAGATTTCACCACAAGGTAAAGGTTATGCCTTTACGCCTGGTATTTACTCCAAGGATCAAATTGCTGGTTGGCAGAAAATCACTGATGAGGTTCATGCCCAAGGTAGTCGAATTTTTATGCAGCTTTGGCATGTAGGTCGTGTTTCACATTCATCATTGCAACCGGGTAATTTCTTGCCTGTTGCTCCCTCTGCTATCGCAGTATCAGAAGGTCAGGCATTTACCTATGAAGGCATGCAGGACTTTGAAACACCAAGAGAACTCGACTTTAATGAAATGCCAGCCATCGTTGAGCAATATCGACAGGCTGCTAAGAATGCCAAAGAAGCTGGCTTTGATGGTGTCGAAATTCACGCGGCTAATGGCTACTTGCTCGATCAATTCTTGAAGGATGGTACCAATAAACGTACTGATATTTATGGTGGCAGAATAGAAAATCGTAGTCGTTTGGTTCTAGATGTTACCCAAGCGGTCACTGATGTATGGGGTGGCGATCGTGTAGGCATTCGCATATCTCCGACCGGTACATTCAATGCGATGTCTGATTCAAACCCACAAGCTTTATATAACTACTTAGTCGAAAAGTTAAACCAATTTAATTTATCTTACTTGCATGTCGTAGAAGAACTTGGGCTCAGTGAAGAATCCTCGGATAGTTTTGACTTTAATATACTGCGAAAAATGTTTAACGGTGCCTATATGGCAAATGGTGGCTATACCGGTGAAACAGCTGAACAAAGTTTGAGCAATGGTCAAAGTGATTTTATTGCGTTTGGCGTGCCGTTTATTTCTAACCCTGATTTACCTGAGCGTATTAAACAAGGTGCAGACTTGAACGTAGCCGATCCTAATACCTTCTACGGTGGTGATGCAAAAGGTTATCTTGATTATCCAACGCTAGGGCAACAACTTAGTCCGGCATAAAATACTGAAAGCCATTCCTAGTATTTAGGAATGGCTTTTCACTTTATGTCTTAATTAAAAAAGCCTTTTAAGGTATCAGTCACAGCACTGCCTGCATCTTTAACCGCATCCACGGCTTTAGTGGTGGTCGTTTTTTCTGGTGCTTGCTTAGCTGTTGTCGCTGGCTTTTGACCTAATGCTGTTGCACAGGGATCAGCATCAGCTGTGCCACGATCCAATAAACCTTGAGCCAAAATAGATAGGCCACCTGTTGCAACCGCAGTACCTACTGATAAACCTGTAGAAAGTACAGCAGTCGCATCCGCCGTAGGTTTTGGATTCGCCAACGTTCCGCTAACTCGAACTAATGCTGCCAGTTGACCAGCGCTAATGCCCAAGCCTTCTTTTGCTTCTGGTTTGATGCCAATATCCAAAGCTTCGGTCTTCAAGTTAATGGTTCCGCTACCAATGATATTCATTTGATCGGTGGAAATGGCAATACCTTGATCAGTAGTTGCTACACCATTTTTAATATCAAAATTGACTACTGCACAATTTAGAACGGAGCCATCGCTACTCTTCGAGAAGGGGTTCAACATGCTCAGTGTTTCTGCCAACACATCCGCACCTAAAGCACCCATCACTGAATCAGTGATCTTACCTTCGCCCACTTTGACTAATAGCTTGCCATTCAAGCCAGCCATAATTTGGCTAACACTCTCACCGCTACCTTTAACGTTGATATTTACATCTGTTTTTGCACCGGTCAGCTTGTCATCTAAATCTGTCAACTGATTAGGTTCTAGCCCTGCAATATTAAGGGTTGTAGATAAGGTCGCTGTTTTACCCTGAGCATTTAAAGCTATATTACCAGCCAGCTTTCCTCCAGCCACAAGTGTACTCAATGGTTTCACTGATAAATTGCCATCTTTAAGAGACACGTTCACAGTGGTATCTGCCAATACCAAACTACTGGTTTTAATTTGTTTAGCATTGATCGATACATTGGCATTGATTGATTTCAATGCAGCTAAAGGTAACGGCTCTTGTGAGAATAACCGCTGTTTTTTCTCTGCTTCTGCTTGTTCTTCATCGCCTACTAACTCGGCTAAGTCAATTAAATTAGACTTGAGCGTAACCGTGATTGCTGGTTGTTTAGCTAAAACAGCAACGGTGACATCGCCTGAAAGATCAGTATTGCCTGCTTTCACTTCCAGTGCTTTAAGTGAATAAGCACCAGCGCCATCAATGAGTTTTGCTTTGAGTGTAATGGGACCAAAATCTGGTAAATCACCACCAGTCAATCCGGATAAACTCGACAATGAATCAACCGTAAACTGAATGCCAATATCAAGCCCTTGGCCTTTCATAGGTTTTTTAATCTGTCCATTAATCTCCAGCTTGGCATCAGCAACTTCAATCGCTAGATCCACTGGATACACATCATTATTTGCCAATTTATTAACAGAGCCTAATTGTCCTTCTACTGATATGGGGATCGCGTTATAGGCCACCTTCATAATCAATGACAATGGATCATTAACGCTATCTGATTCGGCAGTTATTTCATCAATAACAAGCACCGTTTGTTGTCCTGTCATCCCATCGTTATAGGTAATGGTCGCATTCTCAATATGCACTTCATTCACTACAATACCAAGCGTTGAGCTGCTTTCAGAATCCGAAGACTCTGATTTATTTTCTGATTTTTTGGCTGCGAAAACCCAGTTACCCAACCCTTTTTTATTAGTCTCAAGCAAAATTTCAGGATCTAATAAAATCACTCTGTTCACCTGAATATTGCCACTTAGCAATGGCAGTAATGCGACTTCCACCTCAAATTTATTCAAGCTCAGCATTTCAGGTTTTGAACCCCAACTGGCATTGCTAAATTTAACGTCTTCAACCAGCACTGTTGGAACCAAAGATAATCCAAATGCTAACTCGCCGCCTATCTGTAATTTTCGACCTGTTGCCTCTTCAACCACCTTAATCAACTCAGGTTTATATTGATTAATATCAACGGTACTGACCAGCACTACCACGGTGATCATGACTACTACAAACAAACCAGCGATTATTTTTATCACTTTACCCATGATGATTCCTTCATATAAATTGAGGTAAATTTAACTAGTATTTTTTATTCGACTAAACTTTTAACTTCAATGATGCGGCCTATTATAGTTATATTTTTTAACCATTCTTCAAACGTATGTGCTGCCCCATCGAAAATCAAAGTCACTTTATCCCTATCCAGCAACAACCTACAAACCACGATCGACTCTTTATATTCAACGATATACATATCACCGCTGATAATGAATGTTTGAGCTAGATCTACAACAAGATGATCACCTTCATTAATCGCAGGAGACATATCACTACCGCTCATCACAAAACCTTTATAGTTTTGGATTTTCTCTAAGTCATCTTTTCCTAATTGCACCACTTACAGCTCCCTTTACTTAGCTTATGATCTATTTAAATAAAACACTGTTTTGAACTGCCAGCCCTATCTGTTCAGATAACTCAGCATCATTAACTGCTCTAGCCATCGTCACACCGCCAATCAATAATGCTAGTTTTTCCCATGTGTCAGCAGAAATTGCTCCATCATCACCTTCCGTTGCTATGCTCGCTATTTTAAGCAACTCTTGTTCATAGGCTAATTTTAAATCGTCATCACCACGACTCACTTCTGAAGTCAGGCTTTGCAAACCACAGCTATTTTTAGCATCACAGGTTCGTTTTTCGGTGACATAAAACTCCGCCAATGCTTTCCACCAGTCGTCACCATATGCTTGTTGCTGACCAAGTATCGCTTGCTGCACTTCTTGTAAGCCTTCTACAACGATTGTTTCAAACGCCGCCTTTTTAGAAGGAAAGTGTTTATAAAATGCCCCTGATGTTACCCCCGCTTCTTTTGCGAGCCCATCTACACCAATGCCACTAAAGCCATTTTTGCGGAAACTTCGTCCTGCAGCAGCAATTATTTTCTCATGTGTCTCTTTTTTTTGTTCTGGCTTGTATCGCATCTAAAACCTCATATATATCTTTACTTTCAACAGTTTGAAATAAACTCAGTTTCTTTCAAACTCTAGTTAAGAAACATTTTATCATAAAATAACGGTCGTTACCCTTTACAAGATAACGATCGATATCTATTATTGAATCACGGTCGTTATCTTAAGGGCCTAAAACACTTAATCATGAACATTTAACTAACTATGAGGACATAACAATGCCATTAACATTAACGATTACTGAAGGTGTATTAACTGAAGGTAGCGAAGCACAAGCTATTCAAGAGTTGACCGACGCTATGTTGGAATCACATGGGTTAGCGGGTAATTCCGTGATGACACCTAACATCACCGCTAACTTACATATCTTGAATAAGAACCACACCTTCTCTGGTGGCAAACCATTTTCAGGTGTTTGGGTAGAGTGGAAAGTACCTTCGTTTGCTTTTTCAGATCGAGATATTCAATTGCAATATTTCAAAAAAGCAACGGACATCATCGAGAAGCTTTCAGGTTATAGCCATCCTCGAGACAACATCTATGTAAATGTTGTTCACGCCGTCGATGGCGCCTGGAATTTTGATGGGATTGCTATGACCAATGAGCAAATAGTTCAAGCCATTTCATAAGTAGTTTTACATTTATTTAAAGGAAATAACTCATGTTTAAAAAAATTATAACGTTAACTTTACTTTTAGCAGCCATGGCTAGTGCTTATGCAAATGAAAGCTGCATGCCGATTGGTGGCACAGGTATGCCGAACTTCTTCTCTCAACAAGAAGGAGTCATGTCTGCGGTTGCCACTCTGTCTGGAAGTGTTTCTGCCGCAACGGCAAGAGTTGTTGCTGAAAGACAAACTGAAACTGGACTCGAAATGGATATGCAGCACTTCTTTATGACAGACAAAGGTGGTTTTATGAACACTAACGATCTGGCTATTCTAACCAAAGTACCCGGTAAAAAAGATCGTTATATGATTGAAATTACCTACCAGGTCCAAGCAGGTTCAACATCAGGTCAGCTTGAAGGTTACACAGGAACATTTAATAGTTACGGTTTAGTGGACATGGAAAATCTTCAAGGAGTGATCAGATACAGCGGTGAAATTTGTAAGTGATTAAAAATAATAGGACGTTGGCGGCTGTATTTGTGCAGCCCGCCAGCTTTTTATTCACTGGACGATATTTATGATTTTATATGCCCAGCTTACTGACAAAAAAATCGATGATTGATTTAAGTTGTTGTTGAGACTTACCTGTGCGAGACACAGATGAAAGGCCATGCATCAAAGTAATAACCATCAACGTTAATTCATTAACATCAATATCTGTCGTTAGATTACCTTTAGCTTTCTCAGCAGTAAAAAATTCTGCTAAATATGTTTCTGCATAATTACCTGCATAGACTATTATCTGAGTGGCTTTTTCAGGTAAGGACTCACCCGCCAACTCATTGGCAGCCACAGCAATGAAACAACCATTGGGTGTAGAAGAGCTGCACAACATCGTAGCAACAGACAATAAGTAGCTTTTGATTCGCTCATTTAATGGCTGCCCATCTTCGTTCAGGCAGTCCACATGCGGTGACGCATGTTTAGCTAAATAATGCTCGGTCGCACTAACAAACAAATCTTCTTTATTTCCAAAGGCGCTATAAAGACTTGGTTTATTGATGCCCATTGCTGTTGTTAACCCAGACAATGAGGCGCCTAAAAAGCCTTTTTTCCAAAAGACAAACATTGCCTGTTCAAGTGCTTTTTCTTTATCAAACTGAAGTTGTCTTCCGCCAGCCATATTGAGCCTTAACAAATTTTAAAAATAACCTTGACACAATTATACCGATCGGTACACTTATATCAATCTTACCAATCGGTACAGAATTATTTTTAGTTAATTATTGAGGTAAATAAAATGAGTTTTGATGTTAAAGACAAAATTGCATTAGTAACCGGTGCAAACCGAGGAATAGGCAAAGCGATTGTTGAGTCATTGATTCAGCATGGAGCAAAGAAGGTGTATCTCGCCGTACGCGATGTAAAATCAACCAATACTTTAGTGGCTGAATTTGGAGACTTAGTGGCCCCGCTATATGTTGACTTATCTGTGACAAAATCTATTAAGTCACTCGCTAAAACAGCTAGCGATACACAACTTGTTGTCAATAATGCAGGTATATTAAAGCTCGCAGATCCACTTAATGACGATGTTGAAGAAGCATTTAACCAAGAATTAACAGTCAATACCTTTGGGTTGATACGCATGGCCAAAGCATTCATACCGGTGCTAGAACAAAATGGGGGGGGCGCCTTTGTGCAGCTAAACTCAGTGGCATCTATAAAGAACTTTGCCGGTTTCTCCACCTACTCAGCCTCAAAAGCCGCAGCCTATTCGCTTACCCAAGGTTTAAGAGATCAAGTAGCTGACAAAAACATTCAGGTCTTAAGTGTGCATCCCGGTCCCATTGCCACCGATATGGCCAATGAAGCAGGCATGGGTGAAATGGGTGAACCGACATCTGTGGTATCTGAAGGGATAGTTAAAGCACTTTCAGCCGGTGACTTTCACCTATTCCCGGACACAATGGCGCAACAATTTTGGGCCGCATATCAAGGTTATGCAGCAGGGATTGTTGAAGCAGATTTATCAGAAGGGTAATTTTATAAACAAGCTGGCGGGCATCGAATTGCCCGTCAGTTTTTATTTTTTACTAAACTAAAGGAAGACGAATAAAAAATATACAACCCTGCTCGGGTTGACTTTCGAAATGAATACTACCTTTCATTTCTTCTACTAAATATTTTGACTTGGCTAGACCAATACCAACACCGGGTATTTCATTCTTTTCAGCATAATCTAATCGAGTAAAAGGCATAAATATCTTGTCCTTATCCTCTGGCGAAATGCCTACACCAGTATCCATAATGCTGACTTCTACTTGATATCCTTCTATTGTATTTACCTCAATATTGATCAAACCCCGCTCTGAGTTAAACTTTATGGCATTGCTTAATAGGTTGATAAATACCTGTTTAAGACGTTCATTATTGGCCTTTACATTTAGGTCAGTCCCGTTATAATTTATCGATATACTTGCATCATCAGCCTGCTTTTTAAGCGTAGTTATCGCGACCATAATCACATTATTAAGATCTACGTGCTCGAGCAGTAATTTCAACAGTTTATTTTCCATATGAGCGATATCTAGCACATCATCAATCAAACTTAAAAGATGTTTACCTGCATCAATAATAAACTCACGCCCAGCTAATAATTTATCAGTCTCGCCATCAATGATCTGCTGCTCTTGCAGTTGAGAAAAGCCCATAATCGCGTTCAATGGCGTTTTAAATTCGTGGCTCATGCGAGAAAGAAACTGTGTTTTTGCTTGATTCGCCATTTCAGCAAGATGTTTAGCTCTTGCTAATTCTCCTGTGCGTTCTGCTACGCGACGTTCTAAATCTTCATGCAAACATTTAAGCGTTAAATGATTTCTAACCCGAACGATGACTTCCGATTCAACAAAGGGTTTGCGAACATAATCAACACAACCTGCCTCAAAACCGTTAATAACATCAGCACTATCAATGCTGGCAGAGATAAATACGATGGGGATCTGCTGTGTAGCTTCATTTTCTTTGAGTTTACGACAGATTTCGAGGCCGTTAATATCTGGCAAAGAAATATCTAGCAGAATAAGATCGGGTTGATGTTCAAATACATGGTTTAATGCTTGCTGGCCTGTTTTGGCCAAAGAGATCTCATAGCCCGCATTTTTCAGCGTATTGTATAAAACTTTAAGGTTGTCAGACTGATCATCGACAATCAAAACCTTCTTGTTCAGTAATTTGTCAATATCGAACATCAAGCTTTATCCTTCAAGATCAAAGTTCTGCTACTTAAGTCTCGCTCAAACTAAACTCTTTTACAACATCTAACACAGCCTCAAAATCAAAATCGTCTGCCAGATATCTTAAGTGTTGGGCCAAATCTAAACCAATAAACTGCTCTGACTCCAGAAAATCTATCAGAGCATTAATTTTAGTTATCTGGCCAGACTGCACTGCTGCTGCGATATCATTTAGCAATGCCTCTGGCAATGTGACTGCTGCATAATCCAACTCCGTCGTTCTTTGTTCGCTACTCTGACTGTTATCAATGGTGTAATCATAATTTATATCTAGCAGTTGAGCCAAAAGCTCAAATAGTTTTTCCCGCACAAATGGCTTACCAATAAATCCATCAACGCCTTCCCGCCGATACATTTCTTGGTGATGTTCAAACACTGAAGCAGAAATCATCACAATTTTTATGTCCTTATCACCATGGTTTTTTCTGATTTGGCGAGTCACTTCCAAACCATCCACGCCTTGCATGTGATAATCAGAAAAGACAATATCAGGAACAAACTTACCCACTATTTCTATACCTTCTGCTCCGTTATCAGCACATTTAACTTCGACACCAATATCATCTAGCACGCGAGTTAATACATCGAGGTTCTCTTGGATATCATCTATCAACACCGCTTTAACGCTTTGTCCTTGAGCCAACTGCGTCACATTAATGTATGGATTTTTTTCTGTTTGGTCGGACTCATCTACCGCGGGTAAATGCAGCGTAAAAAAGAAACAGCTACTCTCACCCGGCACCGACTCCATTGCTAAATCTGAACCTAATAATTGCAACAATGTTTTTGAAATAGAAAGTCCCAACCCAGTGCCACCTTGTTTAATGCCTTCTTCATCTTGTTGAAACGCTTTAAATATTGATGATTGTTTTTCCAACGGAATACCTTGGCCGGTATCCTTCACCTCAAAATAATAATCATTATTTTCCAACGGATTAATGGTCAGGGTTATGCTGCCCTCAGAGGTAAACTTAACAGCATTACCAATCAGGTTAACCAAGATTTGGCGTAATTTTACCGAATCACTACGAACAAAAATCTTGTCGCCTTTAGTAATACCCTCCAACTTGAGAGCAAGTCCTTTTTCCTTACATCGCATGGAAAAAATAGTATACAAATCTTTTGTTAGGCTTTCTAAGTCAAAGTTACTTTCATGCACCTCCATCTTGCCGGCTTCGATTTTAGAAAAGTCTAAGATATCGTTAATAATACTTAGCAAATGTTTACCTGCGCGATGAATCGCCTCGATATCATCCTTTTGCTGTTCGCTTAGGCCTTCCGTTCTAGCCAAGATCTGGCTATAGCCCATAATGGCATTGAGCGGTGTTCGAATCTCATGGCTCATACTCGAAATAAATACACTCTTGGCTTTATTAGCTGATTCTGCTTTTTGTTGCGCCGCTTTAAGATCTTCTTCAGCCTGTTTGCGTTTCATGCTCATGCTATTAATGGCTTCAGATAGAATATCGCGCTCACTCTTCACTTCGACTCGTTTACTAAAGTCACCTTCTGAAATACTGACACAAACATTTGTCAGCTCTCTAAAAAGTGCCATTACTTTATTAAAGCTGACATTCATTTGATCAATTTCATCATTTACATCGTTTTTTAACGCCACATTTTCAGATAAACCACCGGATGCTAATGCATCTGCGGCTTGAGCAGAGTTACCAACACGTCGTGAAATTGAACGTGCAGTTCGAAATGATAAAAAACTAATAATCAGCAAGCCAATAGAAGCAAAACCTAATTGTAAATACACCGCGTTTCTTATCGGTGAGATGATCGCATCCTCAGACTTTCTAACGATAACGCCCCAGCTACCTGTTGGCACCGGCGCTGTAACAAAGTAGTACTTTTTATTATCAAGCGGGTCTTCTACTAGCTCCAACACGCCCGAATCCATATCTGCATAATATTTGCCAAATATATCTCTGTAGTCAGTATCAGCAACCGCTTTTGTGATCAGTTGATCCCGATAATTTGAAGTAGAAGAAATAAAATTACCCAAGCGGCTGATCAAGAAGATATCAATATCTTCACGGTCTTTTATTTGTTGAATAAATTCCAAAATTGCACTTAATGATCGGTCAACGCCAGCAACGCCTTTAAACTCATCGTCAATCACTATGGGATAGGTATATTCCATAATCAGTTTGCCTTCATATACATAAGGCTCTGTGACCATCGGCATGGCTGTTTTATATTCTAGAAACTGCTCTTTATTGCCCTGGTAATAAAGGCTGGTTTCCATATCAACCAAGTTTTCTAGATAAATATTGCTTTTATCTTCTTCCGTTTTACCTCGGTACCAATAAGGTATAAAACGACCATTCTCATCAAGCGCGCCTGTTGGAATATCAACTATCTCACTAACTTGAAGATAATCCTGATCATTCTGATCTGCATTAGGGTCATAGCCAAAATACGCTCCGGTGAATTCAGGGAAAGCGATCAAAATTTCTTTTGCATAAGCTGTCGACGCAATGCGATCGCCAAATAAGCCATTTTGCTGTGCATACGCCATTGTTTTTGCTGCCACAATCGAACGTGTATTACCTCGCTCTATTTCTCTAGAAACAATACCAGCAATGCTTCGAAGTTGGTTTTCATTAGCAACAAGAGCTGAAGAATAGTTCTGAGAGGTGGTGAAGATTATTATGACAAGCAGAATCAGGACGGTAGGTACAACACCAAGAATCAGCATCTTACCAAGCAAACTATGAGTGAATTTTATATTCGTATCATTTTGCATATCGGCCCTGTAGAAGTTAGAGAACGGTTACTAACGAGGGAGAGGAAAACTACAAAATATAAATTTTTCTTTGTTTACACTGACTTTAAAATAATTTAAGTCAACATTCAAGACTTATTCACCTACAAGAACATTGTTAAAATTTATAACAAAGATAGCAACATATAGGTATTTTAAGCTAAATATCTCAGCTCTAACTTGACTAAGAATCATGCAGGTTAAACCTGCAGGTTCGATAACTTATTTGAACGGGCACTCAACGTTTCTTTCTATCTATCTAATGATTGTTTCAGCTGTTCTGCACGCTCTCTTCGAGCCTGAATTTCATCAGAATTATAATCTTGGAATACACTTTTAGAGCATAGCTCATAAGCATCTTTTGATCGTTGCCAGCAAACATCATTTTCATAATAGGGGTTTTCTAGCAAACACTGTTTAAGTACTTCAACAGCCATTTTCCCACAGGGAATAAATTCATCGGCGGTTGGTGATGCAAGGCAGTTGCTCACCACAAAAAAGAGTACAGAAAAACGAATTGTAGCTAATTTTTTTATTTTTATGTACATACTTAGATTCGCCCCCTACTCTTACTTCATATAGACCATTCTAATCGTTGAGCTTATCGAGGTATAGTTACCTTTCAATATTGTCATTTATAACAATTTGTTATGGTTTAGCTACGTTAATAATGCCTTTAAGCTTTAATGCTTCTAGTGTTAACTGTTTTCGAAAAACCAAATCAGATTTTTCTCGAACCTTAATATAATTGGCAAAAAACCATACGTCATCCGGCGACTCAACATAACCTACATACCAACCATGCTCACCTTGCCAACCTGTTTTGGCCCAAATTTTATAATCCGGCGTTTCTTCAGTAAGCATAATCTCTTTTAATATTTTGAAGTTTCTCGACTGGATCGGTAAATCTTCAAAATAAACTTTACGCAAAAAATCGATTTGCTGTCTGGGTGAAATACGTAAATCACCTTCTAACCAAAAGCTAGTGACATCTTTACCTGTTTTTTTATTGCCATAGTCGAATTCATCAAGGTAATGCAGATATTTCCTATTGCCTATCTTTGCAGCAAAATGTTGATAACACCAAACACATGAGCGAGCAAAAGCCGTTGCCAATGTTTGGTCTTAATTCCATGGAACATACGCTCTGTTAACACCATCCCATTTTATAATTTCAAACTGATCCTTAATGACTTCCTCTTCTAAAGCCATCAAGGTATTGGGAATTTTGAAGGTTGAGGCAGGTATATTCGTCCATGTCACTTTATCGGCATTATGCTGATATTCAACATCTCCATCTAAAGAGGAAATCAATAACACACCCTCAATTCCCGAAGAGTGATAAAGCTCATCAATTTCATTTAACGAAAATGAGACAGGTTCGGTTTCAATAGTACTGCCAGGTTCACCTGCCATCGCCATTGCGGCAATCAACATCAAAAACAAGAACGCTTTAAGTTTAGACATCACACATATAATCCAGTTATCCAATCACATTAATTTTATTAAAACAGTTTCTGTTTAAGTGGTAATAATATTTTTAGGCTGCATATTTAACCACATAATAAGGCAGGTGATCACTATCAGAAAAAAATCTACAATCAGGCTTTGCCAAGCACACTTGCTCCACGTTATGCTGATAACAGTTTCGTTTAGGAGTAACTCATGTCAACAGCTGAAATTTGGGGCGTTTTGATCCTTGCTGTCATTTTTTCAGGTCTTATGGGCTTTGTCTTTGGTCGGCGTAAAGCACCAGGTGGGCAAAATGAAATTGATAATCTGACGCAAGAATACGAAAAACAGCTCAGTCAACAACAAGAAGAACTTGAAGGCTATAAAGAACTAGTACATGAGCACTACGATACTACTGCCGATTTATTCAAGAATATGGCTGGCTCATACAAAAAAATGTTTGACCATTTATCTACCGGCTATGAACAACTCGGCAACCTTTCTGATAAACGTGTATTACCTGAACGTGCTGGTGCGCTGTTAGATGGATCTGATACCTATGAAAGCAAGGTTAATGACTTTATGAATCCGAAAACGAATGATGAAGACGCATTAACCCGGTAAAACGCTAGCGTTTCACTCTCTATCAAATTTGAGTTAGTTCGTTTCACCGATATGGTGAAGTGGATAATAGTCCCCACAGTGTCGTTGTGACGGGGTTCTCGAACCATGGGGTTCAAGTGGTTATCTCATCAAAGCATCGGGCTTCCCGTCTAGCGGGCTTGCACGCCAACTTTGTTTTGATATCCATGCAATTTGCTTATCGGCTCAAGACACACGTGTCAGTCGCGAGCACCGCAGGGACGTGTCTATATAATAACCCGAATCAACTAAATACAACTGCTTTTTTATAGGTCTAGTTGACGTTCTTCTTCTAAAAAGGCGCTAACTCTATCTTTCATTTGGAAAATCTTTTTATTCACCTCGTCCATGTCATGACCATCATCATTCTGCAAACTAATAAGGTCATGCGCTAAATTCAGGGCTGCCATCACCGCAATACGGTCTAAACCAACGACCTTGCCTGTGCCCCTAATTTTTTCCATATTTTGATGTAACATTTGCGCAGAAGCAATCAGTGAATCTTTCTCTTCATCCGGACAAGCAATCTGATATTCCTTACCCAATATATTGACATTAACGGGGGAAATCATAGTTCATCATCCAGTTCTTTTAAGCGACTAACCATAGTATCTATACGGCTTCGCGCCAGATCGGTTTTTTCAACCAATTGCGTACGTTCGGTTAGCCAAGCAGTCTGTTGAGATTTGAGTAGCATATTCTCATCACGGATCCGACGACTAGCACGAAGTAGGTCGTCGACTTGCTGCTCTAACTGTTGAATCGCGTCTTTTTCCATTAATATTGAGTTCTTGGCTATGCGAAAATAATGCCTAACTATAGTCGCGCCCAACCGACTCGGTCAACAACTGTCATAATATGTTTTTTAAATTCAGGTCGTATCATCATGTCTCAATTATATTTTCCTTCTCTTGACGCTGGCAAAGCTACCGGCGATGGCCCTGCCAGTGCTGCCGAATTACAAGGCGCATTATGTGGTTTATTGTGCTTGGACTCACATGCAAATCGCATCACTTGGTATAAAAGCTTATTTGACGATATTCACCCTGATGAAGATGAAATACTCGACTTAACAGCCTTATTTGATCAAACCGTGCAAGGCTTAAATAGTTTGGATTTTGATTTACAACTTGAATTGCCAGAGGATGATGCACCGATATCTTCCCGCTTAACCGCTCTATCGGATTGGTGCCAAGGCTTAATTTTTGGTTTAGGTGTTTCTGGTCTTACTGAAGACACCGAACTTTCTGGCGACACCCAAGAATATATCGCTGATGTCGTTAAAATTGGGCAAATTAGTGATAGTGATCTTGAAGAGAATGATGATGAAGATACTAATTTTGAAGAGTTAGTTGAATATTTACGTATGGGTCTATTTTTATTGTATGGTGAACTACAACCTATAGAACCAGAAGACAACGACACAACTGAGCACTAATGAACAAAAAAGAATTTGCCAGACGCCGGCAACGACTCATCGACATTATGGGTGAAGACAGTATTGCTGTTTTGCCTAATGCCAAGGTTTCAACCCGTAATCGCGATGTCGATTATATTTTCCGCAGTGATAGTAACTTTCACTATCTGAGCGGCTTCGATGAGCCTGAATCTGTACTTGTCATTGTGCCCGGTCGTCCTCACGGTGAATTTCTTATCTTTTGTCGTGAACGTGATTTAGACAAAGAAATTTGGGATGGTTACCGTGCCGGTCAAGAAGGTGCTATTGAAAAATATGGTGCTGATGATTCTTACCCCTATTCTGACCTCAACGATATTTTGCCCGGCTTATTAGAAGGCAAAGAAAAAGTCTATTACACCATGGGCAACGTGCCAACCTTTGACCATCGCATGGTAGGTTGGCTGAATCACCTACGTAATGCATCACGCCAAGGTATGCATTCACCCACTGAAATTGTTGAACTCGATCATGTGTTAAATGAACTGCGTTTATTTAAAAGCAGCGCTGAAATAAAAGCCATGCGTACCGCAGCTGAAATATCAGTTCACGCTCATATTCGGGCCATGCAGTTTACTCAAGTCGGGAAATGGGAATATCAAGTTGAAGCTGAAATCATTCATGAGTTCATGAAAAATGATTGTCGCTCTCCTGCTTATCCATCCATTGTTGGTGGTGGTGAAAACGGCTGCATCTTGCACTATATTGAAAATGACCATAAGTTGAAAAACAATGATCTGTTATTAATTGATGCCGGTGCTGAGTATGATTATTACGCTGCTGATATCACCCGTACCTTTCCAGTGAATGGTAAATACACACCAGCACAAAAGGCGCTATACAACCTAGTGCTTGATTCACAAAAAGCCGCGATCGCTGAGGTCAAACCGGGTAACCATTGGAATCAACCACATGAAGCGGCGGTAAGAGTATTAACCGAAGGGTTACTAGAGTTAGGTTTGCTCAACGGTAAACTCGAAACCTTGATTGAGAAAGAACAATATCGTAAGTTTTATATGCACCGTACCGGACATTGGTTAGGCATGGATGTACACGATGTTGGCGACTATAAAATCGGTGGTGAATGGCGCTTATTAGAACCGGGCATGGTCTTAACGGTAGAACCTGGTTTATATGTGCGTAATCCTGAAAATATCGCCAAGAAATGGCATTTCATAGGCATTCGCATAGAAGATGATGTGTTGGTGACCAAAACTGGCAACGAAGTTTTAACGCAAGGCGCACCAAAAGAAGTGGATGAAATTGAAGCATTAATGGCGGCAGTTAAACTCTAACGATGGCCGTCTCTACAGACTATGACTTAATCATTGTTGGCGGCGGCATGGTCGGTGCCAGCCTTGCGATTGCCTTAGCAAATAGTGCCTTACGTATTGCCGTCATTGAAGCCGTTTCAGCTAAATCAGACCAGCAACCCAGTTATGATGATCGCGGCATTGCCTTGTCTTATGGCTCACAGCGCATCTTTGAATCGCTGGGTTTATGGGATGCTTTAAGCTCACATAGCACCGCTATTAAACATATCCATATATCAGACCGAGGTCACTTTGGTGTAACGCGTCTTTCAGCTCAACAAGAACAGGTACCTGCCCTAGGGCAAGTGCTCACCGCCAGAGCGATGGGGCACGTGCTCAATCAAGCCATCAAATCACAAGACAATCTGACAATCATTAGCCCTGCCAGCGTCATTGCACTGCAACAACATAATGATTTAGTCGAACTGAAATTGGATGATCAACGTCTGATCACTGCACAATTATTGGTTGCTGCAGATGGGGGACAATCGACCATTCGTCAACTGCTACAACTAGGTGCATTGGAACATGATTACCATCAAGCCGCTGTAACGGCCAACATTACTCCTGAACGCGCACATCAAAACTGGGCCTATGAACGTTTTACCGATACGGGGCCGATTGCCTTATTACCCATGTCTGAGAACCGCTGTAGCCTCGTCTGGACGGTAAAATCAGGAGATGAGGCTGCCTTACTCAATTTGTCAGAACAAGACTTCTTAAAGCAGCTACAAGCGCGTTTTGGTTATCGCCTTGGTAAATTAACACAGGTAGGTCAACGTAATAGTTATCCCTTACGTTTAATCCAAGCCGATCAACCAGTGCAACATCGTGTAGTTTTAATCGGTAATGCAGCCCATAGTTTGCATCCTATTGCCGGACAAGGTTTTAACCTTGGCCTAAGAGATGTCGCTGTGCTTGCTGATGTGCTCACTCCGGTTGATAAAGATTGTGGTGATGCTCGTTTATTATTGGACTATAAACAATGGCGTTTAAGTGATCAGGATAATGTCATTCAAGCCACTAATAACTTAGTCACTTTATTTAGCAATGATAATCCACTATTAGGACATTTCCGCGGGGCAGGTTTAAGCATGATGGAATCATTGCCGCCACTCAAACATTGGTTAGCTAAAAAAAGCATGGGCCTGAATGGCAAGCAGCCCCGTTTAGCGAGAGGCATTTCATTATGAGCCAACATTATGATGTCATCATTGTAGGCGCAGGTATGGTGGGGGCCACTTTAGCCGCAGCGTTGAGTGAGCAAGCGTCATTAAATATTGCCTTAATAGAAGCGCATGCACCTAGTCCTTTGGCTGACGATGACAAAGCAGAATTACGGGTGAGTGCATTAACGCATGCTAGTGAAATGTTGCTGAAAAACTTAGCTATTTGGCCTTTATTAAAGGCAAATAGAATCAGCCCATTTTCTGATATGAAAGTGTGGGAAACACAATCCAGCTTATTACATTTTGACTGTGCAGAAATCGGTGAAGCCATCTTAGGTAATATCGTCGAAAACAAAAACC
Organism: Methylophaga sp. 42_25_T18; assembly: GCA_002163085.1. GTDB lineage: Bacteria > Pseudomonadota > Gammaproteobacteria > Nitrosococcales > Methylophagaceae > 41-12-T18. The sequence continues at coordinate 137,845 of MAAJ01000006.1, forward strand.
TACAGTTGGCCAGTCTTGAACGTTGCCAGCAACAAGACAATATTGATTTTCTCTGTCCAGCAAAGCCCATTTCTTTGACCGAGAATAGCTTAGTTTTAGACAATGGACGTACGATCACTGCTGATTTAATTGTTGCTGCTGATGGCGCCCAGTCACCGTTACGTGATTGGAAAGATATTAAATTACGTGGTTGGGATTATCAGCAATCTGCCGTGGTCTGCACTGTTACCACTGAAAAGTCACACCAAAAAACAGCGTGGCAACGTTTCTTACCTGAAGGGCCATTAGCCTTTTTGCCTTTAGCCGATGAACATCAATGCTCCATTGTCTGGTCAAATTCTAGCGAAGAAGCCGAGTTATTATCCGAGCTTGATGATGAGCATTTTAAAACCACGTTAGGCAAAGCATTTGAACATACCTTGGGTGACATTATTGATGTCAGTGAGCGAGCCTCATTCCCATTAAAACTCCGCCATGCTGATCATTACATTGAGCACGGTTTTGCTTTAGTCGGCGATGCTGCCCACACTATTCATCCATTGGCAGGACAAGGTGTAAATATCGGTCTCCTTGACGCAGCCACCTTAGCTGAAACCGTCATTGCCGCACATATCAAAGGGCGAGATATTGGCAGCTTGCATACATTAAAGAAATATCAACGGCGTAGAAAAGGTGACAACTTAGTTATGCAACTCACAATGGATGCCTTTAAACGTGTATTTGGTTCTGAGCTCGAACCGGTTCGATGGGCACGACGCCTAGGGCTTAAAACCGTCAATCAAAGTACCTTGTTAAAAAACCTGTTTATGCAACAAGCTTCCGGTCACCGTTTTGCTAACCCAGACTTAACTGAGCAGAAACTATAACAACAGCGCTCTAGTCGCTATTCCTTGGCCTCGAATTGGCGTCTACGGCCACTTGTTCTTGGCACCTAAGAAAGAAGTCCTCCCCACCGTAGCCTCTTCAGGAAAGAATATAAATAGGTTTAATATCCCTAGTTCTTAATTTAGTTGTAACAATTTGATGTGTTAAAGGTCACTATTAGTGATTTGAAATACTGTAACTAAACAGGTGAAATACAACTTATGGTCTTATCAAGATTGAACTCTCTTAAATATCAAATAGGAATACCACTGCTATTTCTATTTATAATTTTAGCGGGGTCTCTGGGGTTCACCATTTATTCTCTCAAACTTCGTCAGCATGACTACCTGATTTTAAATCACATTGGCCAATTACAAGTCATTGCCAATAATCTTACGGAACAGTCTCGTAACTACGTCAAACAAGCCCCTGATAGCTACGATAAATACAACCGTGATCTTGAAACGTATTGGCTGACTTTACAAAAACAAACCAATAAATTTAATACGATCATCACAGAGTTAAATTCCCGTGAACTCAGTTCTGGTCTCACCGGTGAAGAAGAAACTATCTATTGTAATTATGATGACCACTCCCAGAACCAACTCAAAGATTCACTGAAGTATTGGATTATATTCAACAGTAATTTGGGTCAACAGTTAGGTAATGATCTAAAAAACCCCAGACTAACATGGGGTGCTGAGTTTGTTGTCAAACATGGTGATGATTTGGTTGAGTCAACCCAACTATTATCTATTGCTTTCCAACGCATGATGGAAGCGAAACTCGATAAAATACGTTTATTTCAATGGATCACAGTAGCTGTTGGATTATTCTCATTATTTATTGTGTTTTTTATAATTCAACGTCGTGTTATACGTCCTTTAAGTGCAGCTGTTACAGGCTTTAAAAAAGTAGCTCAAGGTAATTTTAATCATCAAGTTCCAGTTCTCGCTCATAATGAACTTGGTCAAATGGCTATCGCCTTAAATCATTTACTCGACCGTTTAAATAGTATTTTTCGACTTACAGACCGGATTAATCAAGGCACAAAGCTCGATGAAATGCTGGCATTTATCAATGAAGAATTTCAAACCTTTGTACCCTTAGACTGGGTGGGTGTCTTTTTTACCTCTGCGGATGGCAAACGCATGGTGTTAGAGCGCTGTTATTGTGAAGCCACTCCTCCATTAAAAGATGGGGATACTTTTATTATTAAAGGCACTAGCTTTGAACAAGTTCTGGAAAATAACCTGCCAATATCAGCTGATTTTGGTGACATTACTCATGCCACTATAGAAGAAAAATTTGCAACTGAAGGACTGCAGTCAGCTCTTTATTTGCCACTCAATATTGTAAATAGCGATCCTGTAGTGATGGTATTTGCTAGTGCCAAACAAAGTTACTCAAATGAACATATCGAATTCTTAAATAATATTGCCGCTACCGTCTCTCACGTCTTAGAAAAAACGGTCGTGGTAGAAAACTTAGTCTCCGCCGCTATCAGTGGATTAGCCAAGCTCGCTGAAAGCCGCGACCCAGAAACAGGCGATCATTTAACTCGCATGGCCTTATATTCAGCCATTATTGCCGAAGAATTAGCACTAGAGGGAGAATATACTGCTCTCATCACGCCTCAATATGTACGCGATGTCTATAACTTTGCACCGATGCATGATATTGGCAAGGTTGGCATTAGTGACAGCATATTACTTAAACCTGGTCGTCTTGATCCTGAAGAACGACAAGAAATGGAACGTCACCCAACCATCGGGGGCGAAGTTCTTAGAAAAGCAGAACAACAAATGCAGGCCATGGGCCATAGTATTTTTTCCATTGGCATTGAAATTGCTGAATGTCACCATGAGAAGTTTGATGGCAGCGGTTATCCCAAACAGTTAAAGCAACAGGATATTCCGTTATCTGCACGCATTGTAGCGGTCGCAGATGTGTTTGACGCCTTAACTTCGAAGCGTCCATATAAAGAAGCTTGGCCCATTAAAAAGACGTTGGATGTCATGCAAGAAGATGCGGGGAAACATTTTGACCCGGAAGTTATTGCCGCTATGTTTAGAGCATTACCGGCAATTACCGATATTTACGACAGACTAAAACATGTTTAATGAAGGCGCCTAAATGAATTCAAAAATATCCTACAAAATTTTTATTGGTTACATTGCTGGACTTGTCTTATTCTTAATTTTTTCTGGTCTAACGCTATTTAACGGTCAACGTATTAATACCGTCACCCAATCTTTAGCTGAAAATAAACTGCCCGGGCTTGTTGCCATTGCCGATTTAAAAAGTAATATTCAAAGTCAGAAGATAGCGCTGTATGAGCTGTATGCTACAGCCGACAGCTCGATGTTTCGCAAACATTACAATCAAGAAACCGAGTTAATGCAAACTTTACTGCAAAAAGTAAGTGAACTTCCAGAATATCGAACCTACGACTCACAAATTTCCGAGCTATTAATCACTCAAGAAAAAACAGCAAATCGCTTTGTGGGCGAAATGACCATGCAATCTGTCGACTGGGATAATGCTCGTGAAACCTTAGCCACGTTTAGTCGTTCAGCAGAAAACACCTCCGCAGTATTAAACACACTTTCCGATGAGGCTGAACTCGCCACTTTAAATCAAGCTGAATGGTCTCGCCACCTGATCAGTCAGTTAATTAATGTGAGTTTTGCAATTACCGCCCTAGTAATAGTCGGCCTATATATTATGACTATCTACACCCGTCGTAATATCATTTCCCCACTGACTAACATCAGTAACAAACTAAAATCGTTAACGAAAAATCGCGATATAAGTCAACGCCTTAAAGTTGAAACTGACGATGAAATTGGCGGCATTGCTAAAGCAATAAATGGTCTGCTAGAAGAGTTCCAAAGCTTAACAAAAACGCTGGATGAGACAGCAAATAATCTAAGCAGTACGGTGGAGACATTAACCTCTGTATCCAACCAAACTCGCGATAGTATCGACCAACAAAACCAACAATTAAACGCGGCAGATTTACTTAGTAACCAGATTTCCGATCAAGTGACAACGATTACTCTGAAAGCTGAAGTAGCCTCTCAAGAAGCCACTATTTCCGCTCAAACCTCAGCTGAGGGTCAAAAAGTTGTTACCTCGAATCGAGTGGCCATTGATGCACTAGCGCGAGAAGTGGAAGATAGTGCAACCGTAATAGCCAAACTAGGAAAAGATTCAGAACGTGTTATTAGTGTGCTTGATATCATCAAAGGCATCGCCGAACAAACCAATTTATTGGCGCTCAATGCCGCGATAGAAGCAGCACGTGCAGGTGAAGCAGGACGTGGCTTTGCGGTTGTGGCCGATGAAGTTCGCCAACTATCTCAAAGTACCAGTAATGCGACTGCCGATATTAATGAGATTATGAATAACTTACGTACGGTAGTGCAAAATGCCAATCGCTTGATGGGCCAAGCACGTGAGCAAGCTGATGCCAGTGTTTCGGTGGCCATTGAAGCTGAAAACAAACTGCAATCAATTCAAGATACTAGTCAGCAAATCCTTGCGGCCAATAGTGAAATAGATACTATTGCTCATACCCATCAAGGCCAAGTGAATGAAATCAAAGTGCACATGGAAAGTGTGCAATTACAATCGGGGACAACAACCAGTAATATTTCGGCTTTACAACAAGCTTCCGATGAACTGGGCGTGCTTGCAGATAACCTTCGCCAACAAATTAGCTCTATTAAATACTGAGTTTAAATCACAATAAGCTAACTCAATGGGAAAGCTTATTGTGTATTTTGTTCTATCAACTCGCGTTGCTGTAATGCAGCATCATTGATTAGCAGCTCTACGTCTTTGGCTTTATCGATCATATCGGTTTGCTCTTTCCACACATGGTCTTCAACTTTTTGTGTTTCATCTGAGCATGCAGCAATAAACAACAGTGTAAAAAATAGAAATAAAACTTTAATCATCTTTCCCTCTCAAAAGTTAAATATCAACATTATCAGTATAGTCCTAATTTCAGACATAAAAAAAGCAGCTATTAGCTGCTTTTTTATTGAACGTTTAACTGTTTTTTAGGATTTGATACGTCTACGTAACCCCATGAAACCAATTAAAGCTGGCGTTAATAACCATAAGGCTGCCGGTACTGGTACCGCTGCAACGTCAGCAGTGACGAAAGCTTCGTCATTTACACAGGCCATTGTTATGTATGTGCTCAATGTTCCGCCAACACTTGGATCGAAAATACTAAGTAGGCTTAAATCAAAGCCACCTTCCAATACATTGCCATCGCCACCATAACTGTTCCATATACCATTAAAGGTGGTCAATGTATTCGCTTTGTTCATTTTATAGGTTTCAGTAGTATGCTTTGAACCAGGAGCTCTATCATAGATGTTAGCGCCTTCCCATGTTCCGCCTTCTAACAAGGCAAAGTTGGCAACACCAGTGTTGTCATCTACGCCTAAAAGGCGAATAGCATATTGAAAGCTAGAAGAATCAGTTGTGGGGTCAGATGCAGGTACGCCAAAACCAGTGACGCCAATTGCAATATCACTTAGATAGATAGGGTTAGTCTGCCGACGTCTATTTCCATATCCAGTTATCCCTCCATCTAGGATTTCACCACCAATCAGACCAAACTGAAATTGACCATTGTTAACGCTGGTACCTAGATAATTAATATCCCAACGGTCACCGCCACTGGCATCATTGTATTCACGGTCATCATTTTTTCTATCAAATGTTTTCCATTTGCTTGAACCTTCTACACCATCGGTATTCCATTGGTACTCACCACCAGTGATACTACCGTCTACTGTGGCAGCAACGCTGTTTAATGAAATCAAACTAAATAATACTGTTGTTAAAAAAGTTATCGCTTTCACTGTGCTTTCCCTAGATATTAATATCAATAGCTGCGGATTATATAGAAGTCAATAACACGCTGTATATTGTACTTTGGTACTAGAGACTAACTTTTATTTAACAATGACTTAAATGCTCACTTAGATAGGAAGGAACATCATAGAGGCTGCTTTAACCACTACCGTCTTTATTAATCGGCCTGTTTTGTGGGATACGATATCAGCCAAATTATCTTGGGTTGCAATCATTTGTCCTAGTAATCGTTGGTAGCTCAGGTTGCGTCGCTCATTTTCTAAACTATCACTTAATAAATAGAGATCATCCTGTTCATTACGACTTTCTGCCAATAACCAAGCAGCAATTTCAATATTTCTAGCACTGTTATATAGCTTTTGTTCATCAATGCTAGTTAAATAATAAAATTCCGTATGGAGGTCATATGATGCCATTAGCATGGAACGAAGACCTACAATAAAAGGTAATACACGATCACCCCCCTGATACTCAGGATCTAAGGCTAAATAGATTAAGTCTGTGGATGAACGATTATTCAACTGTGTGTATTTAAAATCGTGTGGTCGAGAAAACACCAAGTTAACGCTGTCTTCGATATTTCGCTGCGCTTTATCATATCTAGCGGAAGGATTACGTTTATAGAGTTTTATCATCAACTGTTCGAGATGCTTCATCACCGTACGTTGATGTAGCTCAATAACTTCATCAATATCACTTTTAGCTAGGCGTGAAAAAGTGGAATCATCCGGGTCACTGGCGACGACTTTCTGTTGGGGTTGAACATTTGTACAAGCTGACAAACACAAACCGATTATTACAATACAAAAAACGCTATACCGTCTCATCCAATAACCTTTGACTCACTTCTGAACTAAGCTGTGAAACTTGTAGGTATTGTTGTACACCTACTGGCAATTTGCGCAGACCTTCATCCGTTGATGTTGACGGCTCCGATTGCGTGGCAAACGTACGTACAAACCGCGACTGTTGCTGTGATTGAACATTAGATGCTGGAGTAACAATTGCTGATGTATTAACAAGGCTTTTACTTTGCGATACGTTAAATGTAGATGGTGCATCAATGACAACTGGCGGACGCGCCTTATCCTCCAAACCAAATGTTTTGGGAGAAAAGGCTGACGTTACCTGTCCGCCATTAATTTGCATTAGCCTGTTTTCACCGTTTTCCGCCCTTCATTTGAATCATTACGGGGTCGGCGTGGACGTCGGCGTTTGGCACCTTCATCCTGTTTTCTGTGTTGTGGCGCGAGTCTTTTCTCATGTTTTTTTGCCGGTGAGGGAGTCAACAATACCTCATCTGACGTCGCGGAAACAGGTAGTTTATGTTTTATATATTGTTCTATTTCCGGCAAGGAAAACGCATAATCTTCACATGCAAAGCTGATAGCAACACCACTCGCCCCTGCTCTAGCTGTACGTCCGATACGGTGAACATAGTCTTCAGACTCTTGTGGCAAATCATAATTAAAGACATGGCTAACTTCTGGGATATGCAAACCGCGAGCGGCGACATCCGTAGCGACCAAGAAAGGAAAATCGCCCTCTTGGAAGTGCTTTAATAAACTTTCCCGTTTTTTCTGTGGCACATCTCCTGATAATAGTGCGGATTTATGTCCGTTCCCTTCCAGAAAACCCCACACACGATCGGCCACACGTTTGGTATTAACAAAGATGATGCCTCGCTGAGGTTGTAAACGCATTATCAAAGCAAGTAATAAAGGAATTTTCTCTTCATTCGCTGGGTAATACACTTTTTCCTCAATACGGTCACCCATCACCTTCTCAGGCTCGATTTGCACTTTCTCAGGGTTGTTCATATGTTCATACGCAAGCTCAATGACCTTGTAACTTAATGTCGCTGAGAACAGCATTCCTTGACGATCAGTCGGTTTTGGAACTCTTCTCATGAAATAGCGCACATCTTTGATAAAACCAAGATCAAACATGCGATCGGCTTCATCCAAAACAACGACTTGAACATGTCGCAAACTAAATACCCGCTGCTTTTGATAATCAAGTAAGCGGCCCGGTGTGCCAATTAAAATATCGACACCCGCTTTAATATTGTCTCGTTGCTTTTCGTAATCTTTACCACCGTGGGCAATAACTATGCGCAAATTGGTATGACTGTTTAACAAAATCGCATCTTTAGCAATCTGAATTGCCAGCTCTCGCGTTGGCGCAAGAATCAAAGCGCGTGGTTGTTTTCCATCCCAATTTTCCGCAGGCTCTTCTAGCAACAAACGTTGAAATGTCGCCAATAAAAATGCAATCGTTTTTCCTGTTCCTGTTTGCGCTTGACCGGCCACATCATGGCCTGCCAGCAATACGGGTAATGCTTGTGCTTGTATCGGGGTACAGAACTCAAAACCCGCATCACGTAAACCATTCTGCAGATCTTGATGTAGCGGCAATGACGAAAAAGCCTGTTCAGTTAAATGTGCGCTCATAGAAATACTTGCATTACCTTTGATGATAGGAAAAAATGTGAGTCAATATCGGAATAGATGAGTATAGCCTTCCGATACTTTATATACCACTGGAGAAAGAACATGAGTGAAAATGTCACCAATGTGACTGATGGCTACTTTGAAAGCCAAGTACTGAAGTCTGATTTACCGGTCTTAGTTGATTACTGGGCGGAATGGTGTGGCCCATGCAAAATGATTGCTCCAATTCTGCAAGAAATTGGTGCGGAATATGCTGGCAAACTAACTGTCTGTAAACTCAATATCGATGAAAACCCAGAAACACCTCCTCGTTATGGCATCCGCGGTATCCCAACATTGATGTTGTTTAAAGATGGTGAAGTTGAAGCGACCAAAGTAGGTGCGCTAACTAAGTCACAATTGACTGCATTTTTAGATAGTAATATCTAAAATTATTTTAAATATCCCCACAGAAGCTGTGTGGGGATATTGCTTTCACTAGCGCTATCTCAGCTAGCTTTAGCTCCCAATACAGTCAATTCAAAATCACTTTCGATTTTCACCACATTATTACAGCGACTTAACACCTAGATGGATGTTTCCGAATTACTTAATGATCTCAACAAGCCTCAACGTGAAGCCGTTGCGGCTCCCTTAGGTCATACTCGCATCCTTGCTGGTGCAGGCAGTGGTAAAACGCGTGTTTTAGTACACCGCATTGCTTGGCTGATACAAGCGGAAGGGTTTTCTCCTGCCAATATTATCGCAGTCACCTTTACCAATAAGGCCGCCGCAGAAATGCGTATACGCATTGAAGAAATGCTGGGTTACCCTCTTGGAGGTATGTGGGTTGGCACCTTCCATGGTTTAGCTCATCGCCTATTGCGTGCACATTGGAAAGATGTCGATTTACCGCAAAGCTTTCAAATTCTAGATAGTGACGATCAACAACGCATGTTGAAACGCATTATTCGTGGCATGGAATTAGATGACGCACAATGGCCAGCCAAGCAAGCTCAGTGGTACATCAATGAGCAAAAAGATGAAGGCCTACGTGCCAAACATATTCAAGCTGGCAATGATGCCTATTCTCAAAAAATGGTGGCGATCTATCAAGCATACGAAGATGCTTGCCAGCGTGCAGGCGTTATCGATTTCGGTGAGATTTTACTTCGCAGTCATGAACTGTGGTTAAAACGTCCTGATATTTTAGCGACCTATCAACAACGCTTTCAACACATATTGGTTGATGAGTTTCAAGATACCAACACCATTCAATATGCCTGGTTACGTCTACTGGCGGGAAACACAGGACATTTATTTATCGTCGGTGATGATGACCAATCAATTTATGGTTGGCGCGGCGCTAAAATCGAAAACATTCAAAAATTCCATCAAGACTACGAAGATGCGTCATCAATTCGACTTGAACAAAACTATCGCTCTACGGGCAATATTCTGGCCGCAGCGAATGCCGTTATTGCTAATAATAGTGAACGTTTAGGTAAGGAGTTATGGACTGAAGATGAGGATGGCGAGCTGATTCAGTTATACCATGCCTACAATGAGCGAGATGAAGCTACCTATGTGGTTGAGCAAATTCGTAATAGCGTAGATAAAGGTGGTGAACGCGCCGATAACGCTATTTTGTATCGCTCCAATGCCCAATCCAGGGTCATTGAAGAAGCGTTGTTACAAGCCAATATGCCCTATCGAGTTTATGGTGGTTTACGCTTTTTTGAACGTGCAGAAATTAAAGACGTCTTAGCTTATTTGAGACTGGTCGCCAATCGCAATGATGACGCCGCCTTTGAACGTGTGGTTAATACACCCACTCGAGGCATTGGTGCCGCAACATTAACCCAGCTACGCCAATATGCACGCGAGCAAAACCTGACCTTATGGCAAGCCGCAGCTGATTTAATCGCAGCGAAGTTTTTTACACCTCGTGCCAGTAACGCATTAACGGCCTTTCTTACCTTAGTTGATTCATTAACGCCCGAAGACGACAGCATGCCACTGAATGAATTGACGGCTTTAGTTATCGATGAAAGTACCTTGCGCGCTCATTTTTCTAAAGACAAAACTGAAAAAGGTCAGGGTCGCATAGAAAACTTAGATGAACTGATTAATGCCACCCGCCAGTTTGACCGCCCTGAAGACACCGAGGACATGTCGTTATTAACTGCCTTTCTTTCTCATGCCGCATTAGAATCTGGAGAAAACCAGGGCGATAAGTGGGAAGACTGTGTGCAATTAATGACCTTGCATTCAGCCAAAGGTTTGGAGTTTCCAGCTGTATTTATGGTCGGCATGGAAGAAGGTTTATTTCCCGGGCAACGCTCTAGCGATGATCCGGTTCGTCTTGCCGAGGAACGTCGCCTTTGTTATGTCGGCATGACTCGAGCAAGAAAAATACTTTACCTCCTGCATACAGAATCGCGCTATTTATATGGCCAAGAAATGTCGCCCAGCCCGTCACGCTTTTTAAGAGAGTTACCGACAGATCGCGTTGAAGAAGTACGGGCTAGAAAAAACACCGTGAGTAGCGGCTATTCGCCAATGGCACCAAAACATACTAAAACGGTAAATGAAACCGGCTTCAAGCCTGGTCAACAAGTCCACCATCAAAAATTTGGTGGTGGCGTTGTTATTGATACCGAAGGCTCAGGCAAGAGTGCTCGTGTACAAGTTAACTTTAAACATGCTGGCAGTAAATGGCTGGTGTTGGCGTATGCCAAGTTAGAAACTATTTAATTCAGGAAGTATTTATGCTCATGTCAGATTTTTCCCGTACATTTATCATCAGCATGGTTGCCTTGTTATTGGTCGCTTGTGGCCCTGAAGACTCAGCAATAAATACCCAATCTTCAACCATCGACAATAACAAAACCTTTCAATGGAAAATGGTCACCACTTGGCCACCGGGCTTTCCTGTTTTACAAGAAGGTGCAGAACGGTTTGCCGACAATATAAAAGCCATGTCTAATGGCCGCCTTGAGATCAAAGTTTACGCCGGCGGTGAGTTAATTCCGCCTTTACAAACCTTTGATGCCGTTTCTCAAGGTACCGTTGAAATGGGCCACGGCAGTGCCTATTACTGGGCAGGAAAAGTACCTGAAGCACAATTCTTCTCCACCGTACCTTTTGGCATGACGGCTCGTGGCATGAATGCCTGGTTATACGATGGTGGTGGCCTAGAGTTATGGCGTGAAATATATAAACCCTTTCATGTCGTGCCCTTTCCTCTCGGCAATACCGGTGTGCAAATGGGAGGCTGGTTTAATAAAGAAATCAATTCACTTGATGATATTAAAGGTCTAAAAATGCGTATTCCAGGCCTTGGTGGCAAAGTATTCGCCAAAGCAGGTGGTAATCCAGTATTGCTTGCGGGTAGTGAGGTTTATACGGCCCTTGAGCGTAATACTATTGATGCAACTGAGTGGATAGGACCCTATCATGATCAACGGTTAGGTTTATATCGTGCCGCTGACCATTATTATTATCCCGGCTGGCACGAACCCGGTACCGTATTAGAGCTCACGATCAATGAACGTGCATGGATGAGCCTTCCGGAAGATCTTCAGGCAATAGTGAGCAATGCAGCTCAAGCTGAAAACGTTCGTATGTTATCCGAAATGGAGCAGAAGAATATGTCTGCCCTACAAGAATTGCGTGATCGTAAAAACGTGCAAATACACCACTTTCCCGATGATGTATTAGCTAAACTTAAGACGCTGACCGATGAAACATTGCAGGAAGAAGCCGAAAAAGATCCTAAATTCAAACGCGTCTTTGATGCTTACCAACAATTCCGTCAACAAAATGATGACTGGTCAGCGATTTCAGAAAATGCTTATCTAGCCATAGACAAAGACTAACAGCATGATCTATCTCATTTTCACTACTGAAGGGTTTAACGAGGCCAAAGCAATTATCTTGGAAGATGAAGCTGACTTATGGGTGAATGATGATGTGTTATCTAATGCTCAGCGAGATGAACTATCAGCAGCAAATATAAATGTAAATATTTTGCCTGAAAATGCCAATCCTAAAAATGAAAAGTCTGTCTTGTCGGCCCTTAAGCATGTAGAACAACAAGTGCCAAAAACAGAAATATTTGTTGAGTACCTCTAATGAAATTTATTTCATTTTTTACCGCTTTGTTTTTACTGATTAGCCCTCCTCTATCAGCAGCTGACTATGACTGGGATACCGCCATTGAAACGCATCATGGCAGCAAAGATATCAAGGTCTATCGCAACCCCAACTGTAACTGTTGTCATAAGTGGATCCAACATCTAGAAAAACATGAGTTTAATGTCATAGATATGCTCTCTCATGATATGGCGAGTGTTAAGGAAGCGGTTGATCTTCCTAAGACAATGAGCTCATGCCATACCGCGATTATTGATGGTTACATTATCGAAGGTCATGTACCAGCCGATGACATTAAACGGTTATTAATGAACAGACCTGATATTGCCGGTTTATCCGTTCCCAAAATGCCTATCGGCACCCCAGGAATGGAAATGGGAGAGAGAAAAGAAGATTTTGTCGTATTTTCTTTTTCCAAAACAGGTAAGGTAGAAATATTTAATCAATATCAATCCCCAATACCTTAGAAAAAGTCTAAAACTATACGGTCTAACAAAACTTACCTACAATGTGCTTAAGGATGAAACTCTATAAGGGCGAAAGATCGGCATGAAAACCTATTCTAACCTTGTATTGATATTAGCTTTAGTCATAGGACTGACTTTTTCATTCATTCTTGCTTGGTCATTTTATGATCTCGAAACACGTTCAATCACCGCTCAGTTTAAGCAAGATGTTGATGACCAAATCTCGTCTATAGAGCGTGAAATCAACCTTAATTTTGAAGCTGTCTACGCATTAAAAGGTTTATACGATAGTTCTGAATACGTTACTGCAGCTGAATTTACTCGCTTCTCTTCAGCAATTTTAGCAAGACATCCAAATATTCAGGCACTGGAATGGATCCCTAAAATAAGCCATAACGATCGATCCACATACGAAACTCAACGTAAAAACGACTTTCCGGAGTTTTCAGTTACTGAACGAAGCCGACAAGGAAAAATGGTCATTGCAAATGATCGAGCTGAGTACTTCCCTGTTTATTATGTCGAACCATTCTTAGGCAACGAATCAGCATTAGGCTTTGATTTAGCTTCCAACCCGAGACGTTTAGAGGCTTTAATTGCATCACAAAAATCTGGAAAACTTGTCTCCACAGCGAGTATAACCTTAGTACAAGAGACTTCTAATCAAAAAGGATTCCTAGCTTTTCTTCCTGTCTATCAAGGTCGACCAACAACCCTCGATCAAAGAGCAGAGAGTTTGCTTGGCTTTGTCTTAGGTGTTTTTCGAATTGGGGACTTAGTTAAAAACTCAGTATCACATTCCTCTCAAAGAGATATTAACTTCACGCTCATTGATGTAGAAACATCACCACCTGAAGAACTATATCGTTATGATGTGCCTCTCACCGATGTAACAGAGACATCTACAATCCAATATCAAACTGGTCTGACCCCTCTTGGCGATAGACAATGGAATATATTGGCATCCCCAACAACAAAGTACTTTTATGAACATCGAAGTTCAACACCATTCACTATCTTTTTATTGGTATCCGTGTTCATCTTCTTTGGCATCGCATACATATTTCTACTAACTCAACACTCAGCTTCTATTGAAAAGGCAGTGCTTGAAAGAACACTAGAATTAAATAACGCTAAAAACGAACTTGAACGAATGACCTTAGTTGATGGTTTAACTGGCGTTGCTAATAGACGGCACTTTGACTCCTACCTTGAACAAGAATGGGCTAGAGCAACACGCTATAAACAGCCAATATCTCTAATCATGATTGATATTGATTATTTCAAGCAATTTAATGATCACTATGGTCATCTACCAGGAGACAGTTGTTTAAAAATTGTCGCATCCACGGTAGAAGACACCGTACAACGAGCAAGTGATCTTGTCGCTCGATTTGGCGGTGAAGAATTTGCAATCATCCTCCCTAATATCGAAGATGCTTATGTTTTGGCTGAACTCTGCCGCGAAAATATAGAAAAGGCCAATATTGCACATGAACGTTCAAAAGTAGCCGACCACATCACCGTAAGCCTCGGTTGTGCAACGCTTATTCCAGATAAAGAAATGAAGTTAAACTCGCTAATCAGTCGTGCTGATCAAGCATTGTACGAAGCAAAACATTCCGGCAGAAATCAAACCTGCGTTTTATAATCTCTAAATTTTTCTAGACAGGTCAGCCCCACATTGGAATTACTTATCGTTCTCGCCCGGATATTATCGGCATCGTTTGCCAATGTATTCCAAAAAAAATTAACTCATCAAGATCTACATCCATTCTTCATCGTCATGGTGTCGTACTTAGTGCTTAGTTTGATCTGTCTCCCATTGATATGGACGTTTAACTATGATGAGCTCAGCACTATATTTTGGCTAAATATCTTTTTTGCTGCTTTGCTCGATATGGCCGGCACATTGTTTTTAGTCATGTCCTTATCCAAAACTGACCTGTCTATATTTGGCCCACTCAATGCGTATAAAGTGGTTATATCAATGATATTGGCCATGATATTCCTCGGTGAAATTCCTAATTCACAAGGTTTCTTAGGTGTTGCAGTGATTCTTGTTGGCAGTTTTTTCCTTTTTCCAAGCTCAGAAAAGGTTAATGGCAACCGCTTGCTTCAACTCTTCACAATAAAAGGTGTGCGATATCGATTTTTATCGATTTTATTATTTTCCATTGGCACATTACCGCTAAAAAGTGCAGTCATTATTGCTTCCCCATTAGCTACGGCTGTTTTTTGGTGTCTAATCGGCTTTCCATTAGCCATTTTAGCCTATGTGATGTTTATAAGAGGTAGTTTCACCCAAAATACAAGTGAGGCTAAGCAGTACCTGCCTCAGTTCTTTTTTTTAGGTGTATTAATGTTCGTAATGCAATACACCTCCATGCTAGTGTTATCAAAATTCTTTATCGCCTATACCTTAGCCTTGTTCCAACTCAGTATGGTATTACAAGTCTTTCTCGGCTATCGCATATTCAATGAACAACACGTTCTACGTAGGATGGGAGCATGTTTAGTCATGGTAGCAGGCAGCTTACTGGTACTTAATGCCTAGCTCTATATTCTAAACTTAGACTTTTATCACAATTTCTGTTGATCGTTGTTGACATGACAAATGATAATCATTATTATTTACATCAACGTTAATAAACTTAATCCGTGAAATTATGATTGTATGTGTTTGTAACAATGTGAATGTCGCCACTATCGAAGCTTCGATAGAGATGGGAGCAACAACGGTCGATGCTGTGCGTGAAGATACTGGTGCAGCGTCATGCTGTGGCAAATGTCAGTTCCAAGTTAATCGCCTAGTTCAAGACTCACTTGGTGAAACTGGTTGTTTAAAACAAGCCACAAGTTAAAATCCCCCCCTCCAAAACTAAGTTAATTTCAACTTACTTTTTTGCGCACCTTTCAACGAAATTCAGTTTTAACTTTCCTTAGTTCAGTATTATTCAAGTCACAAAACCTGCTCAAATTCTCCAATATTCCCCCATTCCATCTAAGACAATAAGACCTCCTATTTTCAGACTGGTCTTAAGTGCCTAATTTTGAATAAATTTAATGATACTACAAAGCTTCACCTTGAAATCAATCACTCTTACTGAACTAAAGGCAAATAGGAATCGTTGCTATTTACCTTTAAAATCATAGAGTTACATTTGACTTGGCATCAGATAAGCTCATAATCATCAAATAAGAATTAATAATAATTCATAGGGAGGGAATGATAATGAAAGGTGACAAAAAAGTCATAGTATTTTTGAACAAAGCATTGGGTAATGAATTGATAGCCATTAACCAATATTTTCTACATGCCAAAATGTATAAAGACTGGGGCATGACCAATCTAGCCGAGCATGAATATCACGAATCTATCGATGAAATGAAACATGCTGATATCCTGACAGAACGCATTTTATTTCTCGAAGGCTTACCAAACTTACAAGATTTAGGCGCGTTACGAATCGGCGAAAATGTCAAAGAAATGCTGGAATCCGATCTGGCATTAGAGTTAGATGCGGTACCAGATCTTAAAGAAGGTATTAAATACAGTGAATCAATCGGCGATTATGTCAGCCGTGACTTATTCCAAGATATTTTAGAATCCGAAGAAGAACATATTGACTGGTTAGAAACTCAACTAGAACTTGTCGATAAAATGGGCATTCAAAACTACATTCAAGCTCAAATCGTTAAAAAAGCAGACGACTAATTTCAAACAACATATTTCAATAAAAAAGCCTCGTTATCACGAGGCTTTTTTTTACACTTTTTCATCACATTCAATTTTTGACTAGTTAACGGTGTCATCTCCAATTGATTCTATAAATTTAACACCCGGTTGTGCCTCAACTTCATCCATCCACATAAATGAAAGTGCCGAATCTGTTTCTATCAGATCATCAATCAACATATTAAATGAATCAGCAATAGGTACATTTGCAGCGCCCGTTTTAAAGGTTTTAGCCATCAATCGTCGTTCATAGTTTTTTGCAGACAGCCGAATGAGTTTTTGCAGGAAAATACTGTAAGCACGATCATCGCTAGTATTTCGGATGGCAGAAATAACTTTGCCATTTTGTTTTACCGGATAACCGAGGAAAAGCTTACGTAATTCAAAGCGTGAAATAGGTGAATAATCCGTCGCATTAGAACTTACCACCACTAACTCTCTCGCACTCGCCACACTAGGCATGCTTAGCCCAAAGATAAGCATAATAAAAGTCAGCCGTAGCGCTCTATTGATGATCATGGCCAAACAGCGCTCCAATTGAGCAGCCAACGACCATTGTGCTCATGTTCAAACTCACGTTGGGTGAACTCTAGCTTTAAGGCGTGATGATCAAAGACATCCCAACGTACACCCACCGTTGTAGCTTTTTCAGCATAGTTTCCTAATAATTCAAGGTACTCATTGCCGTCGTTGGAAAAAGTATCGCCATAATTAATATACGGCGTCCATTTATTATTAACAGCATATTCAGCCTGAACATAGGCAGCGATAAAATCATCATCCTGGTCACCACCATGATGACTCGGAACCTCAGTATTGAAATAATAAACCTCACCGATTAATCGCAGTTGCTCTTGCTGATAATTGACAAATATCCCTGCTACATCCAGCGTAATTTCATCTTTGGGTGAATCATCAGTCTTGATAGTATTATGTGAGATAAATGCACCAAATTGGGTTTCATCTAAAAGATTGGGCTGATAAGCTAAACGTGCTGTGTAGCCATAATCATGATTACCCGCCTTAGGATTAAACACATCAAAATCTGTTAATGATGACCCAGCCGCTCCTGTTCCACCACCATGATGCCCTCCTCCCGTTGTTAACTGGGATGTCATTCCTGCAGCCAAACTGTAATGCCAGACACTTTCACCTTGATCTATTTCACCTTCTACCAGCCCTCCGGTAAAGTGACTGGGAACGATGCCTCCACCACCACCAAAATCAACCAGGCCTGGGCGACTAATTGAAGTTTGTAAATAATTACCATGATGATATTCGGTATGCCAATAGCCAAACGGATTATGATATCGACCTAGCCAAATTCTCGATGACTCAGCTACTTTTAGGCCTAATTGAAACCTCTCCGCATGTTGTACATCTTCTGAACCAAAGGCTTCAATCAGAAAAATGGCATGTTCAAACTCACCAGACAGAAAAAGGTCGATGGATGGTTTGATATTTTTTTCTGAAAAGTTTGCGCCTTCTACGTGATCAGCTCTTACCTCTGTAAACGCTAAAAAATCAACGTCTGCATGAGCCGCTACCGAAAACATAGAGAAAAGTACTACGCTGGTTAATTTCAATGTTTTACCTCTCCATTGATATGTTTGGCTAATCACGTTTTCTCAGGACTTCATTGCCATGACTTACATGGTTTTGACTAAATCAATACTCAACATCTTAGCTTATTAGCAAGTTTATATTAATCCACCAAATGTTACCAAATGTGATTTTTTCACCACTTTTTTTGACTCAACTATTAGTTAGATAGCAAAAGAAAAAAGTAAGTACAATACTGCAAGTTATCTTCAAATTGAATCCACCGGACAGGACTCATAAATCTACAAATTTAATAACATTAATAATGGGACCAATCATGAATTTAGTTACTCGTTTGTTATTCACCCTTAGCATGTCTTTATTTACTACTTTAACCATGGCAGCTCAGCCGGTTTTACTACCTGCATGGCAAGCAACACCGTTTGAACAACCTGAATCCGTTGTTTATGACACTCAAAATGAGATGCTGTATGTTTCCAATGTAAATGGCGATGGCATGACCGCCGATGGCAATGGTTATATCTCTACTCTTTCTCTCAGCGGTGAAGTGATAGAACAACATTGGCTCACAGGCCTAGATGCTCCTAAAGGCATGACAATAGTAGGCAACAACTTATATGTTGCTGACATCAAAACATTAGTAGTGATTGATATTCCAACAAAGACAATCAAACAACGTTATTTTGCCATTGATGCTAAATTTCTTAATGATGTGGCCGCAGATAAAGAAGGTAATGTGTATGTATCTGGCTTTTTGACTAATAGCATTTATCGCTTAAAAGGCAGCTCCTTTAATATTTGGTTAAAAAATGAACAACTAGAAGTGCCTAATGGTTTACTTGTCGAAGGCGATCAACTCCTTATTGGTAGTTGGGGGGTGATGACTGATGGCTTTGCTACTGACTTTTCAGGTCACTTAAAAACAGTCGATATTGCCAGTAAAAAAATCACTAGCCTTGGTGACCAAACTCCTGCCGGTAACCTTGATGGTGTCGAACCTGATGGTGAAGGTAACTATTATGTCACCGACTGGTTGAACGGCAAGTTACTACATATCCAACCAACAGGGATTAGCACAACCTTATTAAAACTTGATCAAGGCAGTGCAGATCAAACTGTATTACTTGAACAGGGCCTCGTTATTATTCCGATGATGTTAAGTGGCAACGTTTCTGCCTTTCAAATTAAACAATAAGTACCCTTTATGAACTTTGATGATCTTATGCTCGATGATAAATTACTCGATGCATTACAAAAATTAAACTTTGAAACACCTACCGCTATTCAAGAAGCGGCTATACCGTTTATTCTTGAAGGTAAGGATGTTTTAGCAGGTGCCGCTACTGGCACAGGTAAAACAGCAGCGTTTGTTTTGCCTGCTTTGCAGTTGCTTATTGATGAGCCAGAGACACGTGAAAACCCACGCATTTTAATGCTTGCTCCAACTCGCGAATTGGCTTATCAAATTCAGCATGTCGTCAATCAGCTGAGCAAAAAGATAAACCCAAAAGTGGCCATTATTACCGGCGGTTTTTCGCAAGGTAAACAAGCCCAGTTTCTTGAACAAGAATGTGACATTGTTATTGCTACACCGGGTCGTCTTTTAAACCTCGTTGCTGAAGATGCTATCGATTTATCTGATATCGATATGGTCATCATTGATGAAGCCGATCGTATGTTGGATATGGGTCAAGGCCCTGATGTAATGTCATTATTGGGTACCATTGCCAATGGTTTTCAAGCGTGTTTATTCTCAGCAACCTTGGCAGGCAGCGGCGTGGAAATCTTTGCTGAAGAGTTATTGCATGATGCTGAAGTGATTCAGATTGATGCGGCCAACCAAAAGTCTGACCAAGTCTCACAGTATGTCTATTTTGCCGATAGCAAAGAACATAAACAGGCCTTATTAACGGCTGTTATTAATGATGAAAGCTGCCAAAGTGCCATCGTCTTTTGTAATAAGAAAGAACGCGCCGCTGAAGTGGCTGAATACCTGCAATCACAAAATATCTCAGCCCAAGTCATGCATGGTGATTTCAACCAAGCCGTACGCCAAGATAAAACTCGAAAATTCCGTAATGGCATTATCAAAGTCATGGTGGCAACTGATGTGGCAGCACGAGGCCTAGATCTCACCAACATCAGCCACGTGATTAATTATGACCTCCCATTTAGAGGGGATATCTATATTCATCGAATAGGTCGAACTGGTCGAGCCGATCAGGTGGGTACCGCCATTAACCTTGTTGAGAATCATGACACTAAAAACTTGGAACGGATCGAATATCATCTAGAAACAAAATTACCCGTTGCACATCTCAAAGGTTTAAAAACTAAGTCAGCTAAAAAAGAAAAAAAGAAAGGTAAAGCACGATATGTATCAAAAAAAGATCGTGCTACGGATAGCAAAGACTGATTCAAGCTCATGCCAATCATCTCGCCTATTTATTTACGTTGGGTATTATTATTAACAACATTGTTGTTGATCGCAGGCTTCGTGACGCCAATGCTGACTATTACCAAGCTAGTATTTTTTGATCATTCCTTTTCCATCCTATCGGGCATCGGCCAACTGTGGCGTGACCAACAATTCTTTTTGTTTATCGTGATTGGTTGTTTCAGCGTGGTCTTGCCTTTGGCCAAGATCCTTGTGTTATTCAACCTGCTTAGCCCCAATAGCCACCATCCAGAATATCGAAAAAGACTATTGCACCTAATGCATGATTACGGTCGCTGGGCCATGCTCGATGTGATGGTCGTAGCCTTATTAATCATGTCAGTTAAACTTGGTGCTATTGCTAGCATTCACATCCACGCAGGCTTATATATTTTTTCAGCAGCAGTAATCTTGATTATGTTGATTACTCAACAAGTCGTTAAGCACGCTGAGTAAGCTTAAAAATTCACAGCTCCATTAATCAGTGCTAGTATCAAGCCAACATGGATTATTATTCTTATGGCTGAAAGCAGAAACGCTCATCGTGTTACTTTTGACTCTCTAGTCGAGTTTGAATCTGGCGAATGCCAACACGTTTGTGAACTCTACGATATATCATTACAGGGTGCGCTTATTGGTGCCTGTTCAGGTGCAACACCTGGAGCAGGTACGCCTTGTAAACTCATCATCAAGCTCGACGAAGCCGGTACGGTGCAAATCATTATGCATGGCAGCATCGCCCACAAAATAGAAAACCGTGTCGGTATCTATTGTGAAGAAATTGATGATATCAGCATGACTCATCTTCGCAGGCTGGTTGAATATAACCTAGGTGATGTTGAATTAGTTAATCGAGATTTTGACTCACTAAACCATGACCAATAAATTAGTAAATTACGTCCCTTGTAATGCTTGAATACTTGATTTTGAAATGAGACACCAAGGCCAGATAAGTAATCTGGCCTTGGTGACAAGCTAAACGTTAACCATTCAAAATGCTATTTAAGGTAGCACTCGGTCTCATCACTCGATTTAATACATCGGCATTAGGCAGATAATAGCCGCCCATATCGATTGCCTGCCCTTGAGCCGTTTCTAGCTCATCAATAATGGTTGTTTCACTGTACGATAAGGCTTGAGCGATAGGATTAAACTCAATTCTCAGTTCTGCATTGTCGGACTGTGCTGCCAAAGCTTGTGCCCAATACATAGCAAGGTAGAAATGACTGCCACGATTATCAAGTTGACCAGACTTCCTAGCGGGTGATTTATTTTCTAATAATAATTTCCCTGTCGCTGCTTCCAAGGTATCAGCTAACACTTGGGCTTTTTTATTATCTTGCGTTAACGCTAGATGCTCTAATGAGGCTGATAAGGCCATAAACTCACCCAATGAATCCCAACGTAGGTGATTTTCTGCCACCAACTGTTGAACGTGTTTTGGCGCTGAACCACCAGCACCTGTTTCAAACAATCCGCCACCTTGCATCAGAGGCACGATAGACAGCATTTTAGCTGAGGTGCCCACTTCTAAAATGGGGAATAAATCCGTGTTGTAATCACGTAAAACATTACCGGTGACTGAAATCGTGTCTAAACCTTCACGCATGCGTTTCACAGAAAACACCGTGGCATCAACCGGTGTCATGGTTTGAATATCTAAACCGGTGGTATCGTGATCTTGTAGGTACAAATCTATCTTCTTGATCAACTCAGCATCATGGGCACGGCTTGGATCTAACCAAAATATCGTTGGTGTAGCCGATAAACGAGCACGATTGACCGCCAGCTTCACCCAGTCTCTAATCGGTGCATCTTTGGTTTGACACATACGGAATATATCGCCCTCTTCAACGGCAAACTCAAACACTTGTTCGCCGTTTTGATCGACCACCACAATTGAACCTGTAGCCGATGCTTGGAAGGTTTTATCGTGTGAGCCGTATTCTTCTGCTTTTTGAGCCATCAAGCCAACATTGGCAACACTCCCCATAGTGACCGGATCTAAGGCACCATTTTGTTTACAGTCTTCTACCATTGTTTTATAAACACGGGCATAACAACGATCGGGAATCATGGCTAGCGTATCTTGTGTTTTGCCTTCTTTATTCCACATCTTGCCGCCAGCACGAATCATCGCTGGCATCGAGGCATCGATGATCACATCAGAAGGTACATGTAAGTTGGTAATGCCTTTATCCGAGTCCACCATGGCCAAATCAGCTTGAGATTCATAAGTAATGGCGATGTCTGTTTCAATTTGCGATCTGGTTGCTGCATCACATTGATCAAGTTTGCTATATAGATCACCTAAGCCATTATTGAAGTTAACGCCTAGTGTTTCAAATAACTCACCATGTTTGGCGATTACATCTTTGAAAAACACATTTACTGCAAAACCGAACATGATTGGGTCAGACACCTTCATCATCGTCGCTTTTAGATGCAAAGACAGTAAAACATTATTTTGTTTTGCCTTCACCATTGAGTCAGCATAAAACGCTTGTAAGCTTTTAGCACTCATTCTAGTCGCATCAATCACTTCGCCTGCTAGCACAGGAATCGATTGTTTCAACACTGTTTTATTGCCGGTCTCGTCAACAAAACTAATTTTAAGATCATTGGTAGAAACAAACGTCTTAGATTGCTCAGAACCATAGAAATCATCTGCATCCATATGCACGACTTCAGTAGCAGAATCTGCTGCCCATGCGCCCATTGAATGGGGATTGTTACGGGCGAAGTTTTTGACAGCAGCAGGTGCACGACGATCTGAGTTACCTTCACGTAATACTGGATTTACCGCTGATCCTAATACTTTGGAATAACGCTCTTTAATGGCCTGTTGCTGATCATTTTGTGGACTATCAGGGAAGTCAGGAAGGTCATAGCCTTTGCCTTGTAATTCTACAATTGCCGCTTTTAACTGTGGGATAGAAGCCGACACATTGGGCAACTTAATAATATTTGTCGATGGGTCCTGAGTCATCTCACCTAGTTGAGATAGGTGATCAGCGATTTTTTGCTCTTCTTTAAGCTTGTCAGGGAAATTAGCAATGATACGAGCAGCTAAAGATATATCTCTGCTTTCAAATTCAATGCCTGAACTTTTTGAAAATGCTTGAATAATCGGCAACAAAGAATAACTTGCCAAAGCGGGGGCTTCATCTACTTTGGTATATATAATTTTTGACATTTTTTCTCCTTAAATCCCAGTTGCTATATGCACGTTAGGATAAATAATATTTAATTTATTTTTTCATAAAGTGCGTCATATTGTTTCGCACTATTTTCCCAACTAAAGTCATGCTTCATCGCGGTAATCATCATCTTGCGCCAGATACGTGGATGTTGAAATAGGTCAATCACGCGATAAAGGGTATTTTCCAAAGCCTCTGACGAAGCTGGCCCAAATTTAAAACCATTTGCTGTTTCATTCTTGCGGTTTTCTTCTGTTGCATCAACGACAGTGTCTTCTAAACCACCGGTACTACGTACAATCGGTAATGTGCCATATTGCAGGCTATACATCTGATTTAGGCCACAAGGTTCAAATCGTGATGGCATTAGAAAAACATCAGCACCTGCTTCAATCTGATGTGCCAATGCTTCATCGTAGCCAATATGTATCGCTACTTTATCAGGGAAGCTGGCCCTTAATATACGTAAATTGTGTTCGTACTCTTCCTCACCACTGCCTAAACAAACAAACTGAATCGCTAGCTCTGATTCCAGTAGTCTATCGATTACCTCTAAGGACAGATCGATGCCTTTTTGAGAGACCAAGCGGCTGATCAGACCAATCACCAACACGTCTTCTTTTACAGGTAGATGAAAGTATTCTTGTATGGCAATTTTATTTTGTCTTTTATTACGTAAATTTTTTATTGAAAAATTCTTGGCAATATTGTCATCAATCGCAGGATCCCACTCTTGCTCATCAATGCCATTCAGTATGCCGGATAATCGGCCCTGTCCGGCTCTATATGATAATAACCCTTCTAAACCAT
Organism: Methylophaga sp. 42_25_T18; assembly: GCA_002163085.1. Lineage (GTDB taxonomy): Bacteria > Pseudomonadota > Gammaproteobacteria > Nitrosococcales > Methylophagaceae > 41-12-T18. Next base: position 162,414 of record MAAJ01000006.1, read on the forward strand.
AACCAAACTCATAGGTGCAAATTTCATCTGCGTAAGTTGGGCTTACTGTCGTAATGTGATCTGCATAGATCAAACCGCCCTTGATAAATGACAGTTGATCATAGAACTCTAAGCCGTTGCTATGCCAGAAATGATTAGGAATATCCAAAACATCAAATACATCTTTAGAATACAAACCCTGGTAGGCCAAGTTGTGAATAGTAAAGACTGTTTTTGGTCTGTTGGCATATTCAGATACAAAAGCCACTGCAAGCCCTGTTTGCCAATCATTACAATGTAATACTTCTGGCTGCCAGTTCAGCCCAGCTTGATTTAGTGCTAAAGCAGCAATCGCTCTAGAAAATAAGGCAAAACGCGCAGCGTTATCATCCCAATCTCCCCCCTCTTCCTTACAGTAGGGACCACCTTGGCGATCATAATGTTGCGGAGAATGTACTAACCATAATGGCACGTCACTATTGGGTAACGTTGATTGCAAAATCTCAACAGGTTCATAAACGCCGTCGAGTTTAATGGTTGCCACACAATTAATATCTTCAAGTGCTTCTAAACATTGACGATATGCCGGAATGATAATGCGAATATCTTGACCATGTTTATGTAAGGCAAGCGGTAAACTACCCGATACATCCGCTAAGCCACCAGTCTTAATTAAAGGGTGAACTTCACTGCTGGCAAACAGAATTTTTCGCACTTAAAACTCCAAAAAAATGTACAATCGCACAATTATATACGCTCAGGGGCATCGTCGTAGCCCGCAACGGAGAAAACATGCAAGCTTGTACAATTATTATCTTTGGCGCCACGGGCGATCTTTCCAAAAAGAAATTATTACCTGCGCTCTATCACCTAGATGCAGAAAATAGACTATCGAAAGATACCCGCATTATTTGTATGGGCCGTCGTGAATCATCACAAGAAGATTGGTTAGCAAATGTAACTGAGTATGTATCACCTAAAGCACGTGGTGGTGTTGATGATAGTGTTTTATCTAGCTTCTTAGAAAAAGTGAGCTATTTTAAATGTGACCTTAACGAAGCTGAAAGCTATCAACAACTCAACGCGCAGTTAACTGATCCTAGTAATGGATTTTCATCCAATATTGTTTTCTATTTATCCATCAGCCCAGCGTTATTTGGCACGGTAGGCGACCAACTAGCAGCAGTAGGTTTGAACAAAGAAGATAACGGATATCGTCACTTAGTGGTAGAAAAACCGTTTGGCTATGACCGAAAAAGTGCTGCTGAATTAGAACAGGTATTAAGTAAGAACTTTACAGAGAAACAAACCTACCGCATCGATCACTACCTTGGTAAAGGTACGGTACAAAACATTTTAGTATTCCGTTTTGCCAATCTATTATTAGAGCCGTTATGGAATCATAAGTACATCGATCACATACAAATTACGCATGCCGAACAGCAAGGCGTAGGCGGTCGTGCTGGCTACTATGATGGTTCAGGTGCGATGCGAGACATGATCCAAAGTCACCTTTTACAAGTAATGACATTGGTTGCAATGGAACCACCAGCAGATTTAAATGATGAATCCTTGCGTGATGAAAAAGTTAAGGTTCTAAAATCTATCCGCCCTATTACTGAAGATATAGTTGATGATCATGCATTCCGTGGCCAATATGCTGCAGGTACCGTCAATGGTGAGCAGCAGAACGGTTACCTTGAAGAAGATGATGCACCCGCAAATAGTGTGACTGAAACTTATGCTGCAATGAAAGTCTACATTGATAACTGGCGCTGGCGTGGTGTTCCTTTCTACCTACGTACAGGTAAATGTATGCCGGAGTCTAAAGCAATGATTGCCATTCGCTTTAAAAAACCACCATTAGAATTATTTAAAGGTACGGATATCGGTGCAAGCCATGCCAACTGGATTACTATGGGGTTACAACCAGATAATACACTTCGCATTGAGTTACAAGCTAAGCAACCTGGTCTAGAAATCAATGCTCACACTGTTGCCCTAGAAACTAATGAACAAGAAGATCCGGCTCACAAATTAGATGCTTATGAAGCAATGATCTTGAATGCTATCCTAGGTGACCGTTCATTGTTCCTACGCTCTGACGAAGTGGACTTAGCATGGAAAGCAGTTGATCCAATCATTGAAAAATGGTCAAAAGAAAAAGACTTTGTACATAAATATGCTGCAGGTACTTGGGGCCCAGAAGAAGTGAACAAAATTCAGGATGACCCTTGCCATGCATGGCGTAATAACATCTAAGTTGTTTCTAAGTTAAAACAAAAAAGCCCGATTATGATGATTCATAATCGGGCTTTTTTTATGACTGTGTTCGGGATTAAAAGTAGCGTGCTAATTCAAGCTGAAAGTAATCATCATCACGGAAAGAATATAACGCCGTATCATTGTTTCGAACACTAAAGAGTCGTGCTTCAGCTGATAGTTTCCAGCGATCTCCTATTCGTCTACTTGCTTCAATATTCCAACTCACATCACTGCTCTCCACATCTTGGATCATGCCAACTAGTAATTCAGTAGACTGCTCATCATTCCAAGCTAAACGAGTCCCAATCAATACATCATCTTCAAATGGTGTAGCCAATTCATCATTACGATCATCAAACAAATACTCGGCAATCAAGCCCACATCCATATTACTTTCAAACACGCCATAGAAGGTATATTCAACACCTCCAGTTAATGCGGTAAAGGTGTCCGACGTTGTTTCACGACGAATCACTTCCAGCTTCCATAACCAGGATTCTGTCGTCTGCTGAATATCCAAACCCGTCTGATGCATGATTTCATAATATGGAATTAAAGCATCAAAAGTCGCATTGAGTTGTAATAAAGGTTCACGGTTGGTGCCGTAGAAATGCGATAAACCTACATCCCAATCACCAAAAGTTTGGGACCAGCGTAATGCTACATCCAAATGTTGGCGGCCAGCGCCTGATTCATAGCTTGCTTTGTCAGTATCCACCACCAGCGAACTACGCAAACGACCGTCTTTGCCAGCAAAGGTACGCTCACGAAAATAAGGCATCACAAATAAATCGACGGTGCCCCAGTCTTGGAAAAAACTGAGATTAATCATCGGCTGACCTAACTTATCTTCAGTATCACTGTTTTCAACCAAATCAGTTTGATTAATCACATCAACCAGATGTTGAGACTCAGTCACGCCCCAGAACACTTTGCCCAGACCTAAACGTAACTCCCAATCATCCTCTACATATAGCCATTGCAATTCACGTAAATCGACATGCGTACGTTCGGCATCTTGCTGATCAATTCGCAGAAAAGGCGCGATAATTAAACTTTGCTGCCCCTCATCCCACTCATGGTAATACTCGGGGGATAAGACAAAAGACGGATCATATTGCCCAGGATCAGCAAACGGCGATTCGTGCTGAAAGTAGCGATATTCACCCGCCATATAGCCAGACCATTCATTGGCTGTTGCGGTTGCAGATAACATCATGGCTGCACCAAACAGCCATGATATTTTTACCCAATGTTTAACGCTGACGTTTAAGATCATTCTTCTCAAAATCTTTTTCCGTTAAACCAGTTTTAAACTGGAAGTTATCCCAATACAGAGTGGTGGACTTACCATTTTGTTGGTTTTCCATCGTTTGAGTATGTGCACGCCAATATTGATCTAAATACAGTTTATAGTCGGTAAATCGTTGGATTTTAAGCAAGCTGTCTTTGCGATCATAAAAATCAATTTTCTGTACACGATATTCTGCTTTATCGATCCAAACATGCGTTTTGGTATAACCCGAATGTTTATATTGTGGGCGTAGTTCCGACACAAAACATTCAATACCACCGATTGTTTCATCACGTAAATACTTGTAGCTGTATTTTGGCACTTCAAACGAACTGATATCTTCATAAGCAAACTCACTGCCCATAAACGGCCCTGATTTATTACTCGATGAAATTCGTTTTACACGTTTCAATGCTGGTAAAAATATCCACTGCTCATCCGGCACCAAAGAATGAGAATAACTTAAAAAGGCCGTGCCTTTCACATCACGAGGGGTATCAAAAACCGTTAAACCCTTATCGCCATCTCCGTCCATTTCCAGATTAGTGACTCGGATTTTTCGGGTACTTTCTTTACCGTGACGATTACGTAAAACCATCTTCATTTCGGCAGAGCTATCGCTCCATCCTTTGTCACGGTTATCCGATTCAACTGCAATTGCCAATCCTTTTTCTTCAGCTGTCTCAGCCTGTGCAAATGGCATTACGGCAATGAATGCCAATAAAAAAATATAATTACGCATGTTTGTTTTTCTCCAATTTCATCAACAATGGTGGCAAGAATAAGAAGTCCATTACCAGAGCAACACCGATGGTAATCGCCGCCATCGCACCCATATCTGAATTTAATGCAAAGTTTGATTGAGCTAATACAATAAAACCTGCCACTAACACTAGTGAGGTCACCCATAAAGCCACACCCACGGTATTAAAGGCATATCTGACCGCTTCAATTTCATTCATATTATTTTCTCTACGAGCCCGTAGGTATTTACTCAGGAAATGTACGGTATCATCGACCACGATGCCTAAGGTCATACCCGCGACTACCGAAAGCGACATCCCTACCTGACCGACCATTAGCCCCCAAAAACCAAAGGCCATGCCTGCTGGTATTAAGTTTGGTGCCAAACTAATTATCCCTATGCGACGAGAACGTAAAGCGCCAATAAGAATAAATGAAATCAATACTAAGGCTAAGGCTGTTCCCAATAACATGCTATTTACATTACGTTTACCAATATGAGCAAACATCAAGTTCGGGCTTGCAGCTGAGAACTCAACTTGTGGTGCATTTTGTTGTAACCAGCCAGAGACTCTCTTTTCCATCTCAAGCATCTCTTCAGTATGTAAATTCTCAAGCGTGATAATGATCCGTGTTTGTGCTTTATCAATATCAATTTGATCATTTAGATCCAAACCATAAGGGAGTGACAACTCATATAACAACAAATATTGTGCGGCCAACTCCCGTGATTCTGGTAATTTATAGAATTCAGGGTCATCGCCATGCATATTCTTGTTTAGACGTTTGAAAGTATCTGAAATTGTTTGTACATGTTTTACTTTAGGCTGTGTTCGTAACCATTCAGAAAAGTTATCGACATCTTTTAGAAAAGCAGGATCACTGATGCCACCACTTTCACCGGTTCCTAATGAATACTGTATGGTATAAATACCCGACAAGTTCTCAACAGCAAAATCGGTATGAGTTCTAAAGTCAACGGTCTCATCAAAATATTCAACAAACTGATCATCTAAAGTATTCTTTGGTAAGAATGAAATTACCACTAAACCAAATAATCCCATACCCCATAGTAATTTCCGACGATTTCCAATAACAAAATCAGCAAAGAAACTCATCGGATGATCATCTTTTTCTTTTGCCGGTTTAATTCTGAGTGGCAATAACATCATCACGGCTGGTAACGCAGTTACTGATAATACAAAGGCAAACATCACCCCTATCGCCACAACATTACCTAAATCATGGAACGGTGGCACATCACTAAAGTTCATGCTCAAGAAACCAATCGCTGTCGTAATACTGGTAATAAAGATAGGCTGCAAGTTGATACGTAAACTATCTCTCATCGCATGACCACGCTCTTGTCCTTGACGCAGGTTATGGAAGAACGTCACCAATAAATGCACCGTATCCGCGACGGCCATGGTCATAATAATGGTAGGAGCCGACGCTGATGGTGGTGTTAATTTCCAGCCTAACCAGCCAAATATCCCCATCGCAAACATGATGGTACTGAGAATCATGACGACCACAGCAAACGTTGCCGACACGGAGCGCAGTAATATACCTAAGGTAATAATAATGACTAAGAACATCAGTGGAACTAAAGACTGCATATCCTCCTGAGAAGCTTCACCAAAGGCATTATTCATCATGGCTAGGCCAGTGATATAAATATTATGCTCTGGGTAAGCCTCGCCAATTTCTGCCGCTAGTTCACGAGCAAACTGAGCAACCTCAGGCACTTCCGTTAATGCCTTGCCAGGAAGTTGTACCGTAATATTTACCCCTGCCACATGACCTTGTGGTGAAACCAGCCGTTTTACTAACAACGGTTCATTTAATGCTACATCACGAACATAATCGATCTTGTCTTCAGTGAAAGATTGAGAATCATAAATCAGATGGCTGACACGTAAGTCATCACCCTCCGCGATGGTATGTTGAAAATTGGTAATGGAATCTACGCGGCTTGAATACGGTACTTGCCATGACGCTTCGGTCAGCTTCTCGATCAAGCCCAAGGTTTCATGGGTAAACACATTGCCATCTTTAGGCTCGATAACAAACAACACATTATCTGTCTTGGTATATACATCCTGCATGGCCTCAAAAGCCAGTAACTCAGGATTATCTTCACTAAAAAACACCCTGTAATCATTACTGAATTCGATTAGTCGCCCACCACTGCCCGCGCCAAGCACTAAAATTAAGGCAAATAACAACATCCGCCAAGGATGACTAACAACGAACTGGGCATAACGATTTGTAAACGATCCTTTCATATCTAAATCCTGAATTTTTTGATTAATATTTAGCTAACAAAGAAATTTTTTTAACGCGCGGTTAATCCTGCAAGCAACAATCGACAGAGGTTTGTCGCTTTTACTTCCAATACTTCTAACGGGAACATTTTTAAGGTTAAGGGGTAATAGAACAGCATAATGGCAGTAAGAATCCCATCTGCTGTTTCGCTGACACTTTCTAACTGAAACTCACCTGACTTTTGTCCTTGCTCGACTAATTCAGATAATAATTTGAGTTTACTTCCAATATGCTTTGCCACCATATCAGGTCGATGTGCAGACATCGCTTCAACTAACTCACTTAATTTAGGTGATACATCAAAATGGTTGTAAGTGTAATGCAATACCTCTAAAACAAAGCCTTCGAGTTTTTCACTGGCCGATAAAGATGCATCGTGGACAACTGATGCTAGCACTAGTTCTTTTTCATCAAGGCATTGCTGAGAAATTGCTGCAGCGATATCCAACTTATTTTCAAAATAACGATATAAATTTGCCGCAGACATATCACAATCACGTGAAATTTCTGCCATGGTAGTTTTGTTATAACCATATTGCTGAAAGCGTGCTTCCGCCGCTTCGAGGATTTGAGTGTGGATATCTATTTCAGTCATGACAGATACCATACACAGTGAACGCTGAATATTCAATTAAATATTCAGCGTTCAGTCGTTTATCACTTTATTAACGGCCTAATGAACGTTAAAACGTCAGAGAAGATGATGCATTTTCAGCTAAGAGGCGAGGTCCATACGCTCTCTGAAGACGATAAGCCTTGCATCGTTAAGTTATCGCTTGGCCCATATTAACGGTGGATCCTGCGTTAAAGTCAGCTAGAAACTGCTTACACTGCTGCGGCATCAACATGACGACTGTTGAGCCCATATTAAATCGGCCCATTTCTTCGCCTTTTTGTATGGTAATTGCTTGCTCGTCCTGATACGCCCAATGTTCCACTTTCTTACCGTAGGCTGGCGTTATCTGTCCTTGCCAAACAGTTTCCATGCTGCCAACAAAAATGGCCCCAACTAACACTAAGACCATCGGACCAAACTCGGTCTCAAATACCGTGACCACGCGTTCATTGCGAGCAAATAGATTGGGTACGGTTCTGGCCGTTCTCGGGCTGACTGAAAATAATTTCCCCGGAATATAGCTCATGCTTTTCAATTTACCGGTTAACGGCATATGAATACGATGATAATCCCGCGGTGATAAATAAATGGTCGCAAATTGGCTCTGGTCAAATTGCTGAGCCAACTGTTGGTCGCCCGCTAATAATTCCATCACACTATATTGCCGTCCTTTCGCCTGAATTATTTGACCTTGTTTGATCTGGCCAATCTGACTTATCGCACCATCAACTGGGGAAACAACAATATCGTCACCTTTCGCAACGGGTCTAACAGCCTCTCGCAGCTGCCGAGTGAAAAAAGCATTAAAGCTAGGGTATGCAGCTAAGTCCGTTATTTTTGCTTCTGCTACATTGACCTTATATTTTTTGATGATAAAACGAGTAAAGCTATTTTTGAACCATGTCAGCTCACTACGTGTCAATTTATGCATCAATAAGGATAATGCGTGTTGTGGAATAAGGTATTGCGGCAAAGTGACTAATCGATCCCATAAAGTGACCTCAAGATCGTTCTTATTATCCATATTATCTGTTACCAATTGTTTTATACCCAAAATCCTTGAAACTGCGTGATTTCAGCGGGAATTAAAATCGTCAGTGACAAGGCATTTATTTGTAGACCTAGTCATTCTAGGACTCAAAAAAATAACACAGTCAGTGGCGATTTTAAACCCGCCCTATGGGAGCGAAGGTGAAAAACCAGTGCTACGTTGCAACGCTTATGAAGGACCAGTCATTCACTGCGCGCTGCGTCTTGCTCTGACTTTCCACCTTCGCTCTGAAACATGCAATTCCAATGACTTTGGGTATATACCCCTTTCGCCCAAAGCATAACCTTGTCATAATTTTACTATTAACTTTGGCACTGCCGCTAAAATATAACAGGAGTATATCAAGCTATGCACAAATCACTCATCACTCTCTTTCTAGTTTGGTTTTCACTGTTTGCAATACCAACATGGGCTGAAGACGAAGAAGCAGCACCAGCTCAGCAAGCTATTTATTACAAAATCACTGAACCATTCACCATTAACTTTCTAAAACAAAGTCAGCAACAGGTTCGTTATCTTCAAATAAAAGTCGCATTAATGGCCCATGAACAAAGCATATTAGATAGCGCTGATATGAATTTGCCTATGATTCAGGATTCATTACGCAGCTTATTTTCTGAGCAGTCAATGGAAAGTATTAGCAGTGTTGAAGGTAGGAAAACGCTGCAAACGTCTACGCTTGATACTATCAATGCAATTTTAAAAGATGAAACGGGCAAGGGCGATCTTAAAGCCGTCTATTTCACAAGCTTCATCTTACAATAAACGGGCACAGTAATTGCTTGCTAATCGATAAACTATAAACGGAACATCTTAAATGGCTGAACAAGAACAAAAAGACGATATCGACGTTGTTGAAGAACAGAAAAGTAAACCCAAGCTATTAATTATCATTGCCGTAGTAGTCATCGTACTTATCGGTGTGGGAGCAATGATGTTTTTAGGGGGTGACGATAAACCAAGTTCAACCGATGATACAGCCGAAGAGGTCACAGCCCCTAAGCAAGCACCTATTTATCATGCCGTAGACACGCCTTTTGTTATCAATTTTACTGATCAAAGCCAAGGCGCTGTACGTTACCTGCAGATTAAACTTAAAGTCATGGCGCGTTCTCAAGCTGTTATTGATGCGTTTACATTACATGACCCTGCTATTCAGCATGAATTATTACTGTTATTTTATGGTCAAAATTATGACGAACTTAATACCAGTGCAGGTACCAAAGCGCTTCAGCTAGCAACACTCACTAGAATTAATGAGGTATTAAGTACTGATCCGATGCTTGACGGTAACTTAGAAGCCGTTTATTTCACTAGTTTAATTATGCAGTAACAATATGGCCGTTCACGACATACTTTCACAAGACGAAGTTGATGCCCTATTAGGAGGCGGCGCTGATGAGGCGTTAGAAACCGATGAATCTATAGATGACGGCGATGCACGTGACTATGATTTTGGCAATGAAGATCGCATCATTCGCGGTCGCATGCCAACCTTGGAAATGATCAATGAACGTTTTAGTCGTCATTTCCGTATTAGCCTGTTCAATATGCTCCGTAGATCTGCTGAGATTTCAGTAGCCGGAATTCAGGTCATGAAATTCTCCGAGTACATTCATACTCTATTTGTTCCCACCAGCTTAAATTTAATTCATATGCATCCGTTGCGTGGTACCGGACTGGTCGTATTTGAACCTAAACTCGTTTTTACTGTTCTAGATAATTACTTTGGTGGTGAAGGTCGTTTTCAAGCCAGAATCGAAGGCCGTGAATTTACCGGTACTGAGCTACGCGTCATTCATATGGTTTTAGAATTAGTCTTTAAGGATATGACTGATGCATGGTCACCGGTGATGGATATGGAGTTTGAATTTGTTCATCATGAAGTCAATCCGCAGTTTGCCAATATTGTTACTCCGAGTGAAGTGGTTGTTATCTCCACCTTTCATATTGAGTTAGATGGCGGCGGCGGAGACATTCATGTTTCCTATCCTTACTCCATGCTTGAGCCTATTCGCGAGTTACTTGATACCGGCTTGCAAAGTGATCGTTCTCAAGATGATGGCCGCTGGACAAAATCCATGCGGGAAGAAATTATGGTCGCCGATGTAACACTAGCCGCTAATCTCACTGAAACATCATTAAGTCTAAAAAAAGTTTTAGATCTTAAGCCAGGCGATATTATACCGATTGAGATGCCTAAAAATATTATCGCTAAGGTTGAAGACATCCCGCTGTTCCGTGCTACTTTTGGCGAACACAAAAGCAATGCCGCATTAAAAATTGTCGATGTCATTGAACATCCAAAAGATACTTCTCCACTATTTATTCAACTTCAGAAAGGGTAGTAACTATGAGTGAAGATACCCCTCAAGCAGATCAAGATGTTGCCGATGAATGGGCAGCAGCATTAGATGAACAAGGGCCAGCAGACAGTGAAGCTGAAGAAGATCCATGGGCAGCAGCGTTAGAAGAACAAGCCGACAGTGAGGCTGAAGAAGCAGCTCAAGCACCTGTTGCTCAGCTAGCAGATGACTCAACACCAAAATCTGATATTGATTTGGATATGGTGTTGGATATTCCTGTCACCATTTCTATGGAAATTGGCCGGACTAAAATTAATATCCGTAATTTACTGCAACTCAGTCAGGGCTCAGTTGTTGAACTAGATCGCCTTGCCGGCGAACCTATGGATGTATTGGTCAATGAGACTCTAATTGCTCATGGTGAAGTCGTGGTCGTTAATGATAAGTTCGGTATTCGTTTGACCGATGTCATTAGTACCGCTGAACGCATTAAAAAATTACAATGACCATGAGTTTTCGTGCAATTTTTTCTGGTTTGATGGTGATTTGGGCTGCTGGTATTTCCGCCGCTGAGACTAGCGATGCCATTACCGCCAAAACATTAACAACTCCAACGCTTTCATCAGGTGCCATAGTAGAAACACTGCTAGGATTAACCTTAGTCTTAGCTATTATTATTCTACTTGCATGGTTAATAAAACGGACTAACCGTTTTCAAGCAACGGCAAATGGTGAAATGAAAATTATCGCTGGACTGCCCCTTGGCCCTCGCGAACGAGCAATATTATTACAAGTCGGCGAGCAACAAATTTTAGTCGGTGTCACCGCTCAGCATGTTCAAACATTGCACATACTTGAAACACCCATTAACACTGAACAAACAAAACGAACTCCTATTGATTTTGCAGATAAATTTCAACAAATTTTGAAGCAACGGAGTAAATCATGATCCGTTGGTTGATATTATTCAGTCTATTATTTTCACCTTTAATTACTCTGGCCGAGCCCGGCGTACCGGCGTTAACGGTGACGACCGCTGCCGATGGCGGGCAAAATTACACGGTCACCTTGCAAATCCTAGCGTTAATGACCGTCTTAACGTTGCTACCCGCCGCGTTAATGATGATGACTTCATTCACCCGAATCATCATTGTGTTATCCATTCTTCGCCAAGCAATGGGCGTACAGTCCACACCCTCAAACCAAATCTTAGTTGGCTTATCGTTATTTCTAACTTTTTTTATCATGCATCCAGTGTTTGATACCGCTTATCAAAATGGGGTACAACCGTATATGGATGGCGAGGTCTCTGTGACTAAAGCCATTGAAGATGTGAGCCAACCGTTTAAAGACTTTATGCTGGCTCAAACACGAGAAAGTGATATCGAGTTATTTGCCAGCATTGCCGGCCACCAAGAGTTAGAATCAGCACAAGATGTACCGTTTAGTTTGCTGTTGCCTGCTTTTGTCACCAGCGAATTAAAAACTGCCTTTCAGATTGGTTTCTTAATATTTATTCCATTCCTCATCATCGATTTAGTGGTGGCTAGTGTATTAATGGCCATGGGTATGATGATGTTATCGCCGATGTTAATTTCATTGCCTTTCAAATTAATGTTGTTTGTTCTTATTGATGGCTGGGCCTTATTGATGGGTACATTAGCCTCTAGTTTTTACGTCTAAGTCCCATGACGCCTGAAACCGTTTTAACCATCATGCAACAAACCTTACAGGTTATTACCATGTTAATTGCGGTTATCTTGTTGCCGGCCTTGTGTGTCGGTTTATTAGTCGCCATGTTTCAAGCCGCCACATCGATTAATGAACAGACCTTGAGCTTTATTCCCAAACTTTTGGTCACTATCTTCGTGCTAATATTTGCGGGGCCATGGATGTTAACGTTAATAACCGGATATGCTCAACGCATCTTTGAAGACATTCCTTTTCTGATCGGCTAACCATGCAATTTACTAGTGCTGAAATTACCGGCCTGATTGGTAGTTATATTTGGCCATTTTTTCGAATTGCCGCTTTAGTTATGGCTGCACCGATTTTCAGTAGTAACTTTGTTTCAGTACGTAGTCGTTTACTTATTGCCTTGGCGTTGAGTATTGTGATTGTGCCCACAATTCCTGATGTAGCCCCTGCTGTAGAACCGCTTAGTGGAGCAGGTTTGTTGATCGTAGCCCATCAAATTCTGATTGGTGTCTGCATGGGCTTTATGTTGCAATTACTGATTAACGCTTTCATCATTGCTGGCCAAATTATCGCTATGCAAATGGGACTCGGTTTTGCTTCCATGATAGATCCTCAAAATGGCGTTACCGTTCCCGTGATCAGTCAATTTTATTTAATTTTTGTCACCTTAATTTTCATTAGTCTGAATGGTCATTTAGTGTTAATTCAAGTACTCAGCGAAAGCTTTGTTACATTGCCCGTATTACCCACAGGGATACCTGTTAACAGCTTTCGTGACATTGTTGCCCAAGCGAGCTGGATGTATGCGGCTGGCGTCATTATCGCCTTGCCGGCCATCGGTTCATTGATGATGGTTAACTTATCATTTGGCATATTATCTCGTGCCGCACCACAAATCAGTCCCTTCTCAATCGGCTTCCCCATGACCATTATTCTGGGATTTGCCATTATATTTGTGACCTTGCCCAATATTTCATCACATTTCGTCACCATGACCGATCAAATGTTACAAATGACACGCGCGCTGGTGCACCCCAATGGCTGAACAAACAGGTCAAGAAAAAACGGAGCAACCCACGGCTAAGCGTCTCATTGAGGCTCGAGAAAAAGGGCAAGTTCCACGTTCAAAAGAATTTACTACTGTCATGATACTCATTGCCAGTGCGGTAGGGATGCTATTTCTTGGTGAACGCCTGATTCGTAGTATCGCCGAAGTAATGAAAGACTCCTTCACCTTCAGTCGTAAAGAAATATTTAATCCGGTCGAATTACCACTTCATTTTCTATCCTCATTGGAAACAATTGCCTTTGACCTAGGCGCCTTCCTTGCTGTTACTGTATTAGCCGCATTGGTTGCACCGGCGAGTATCGGCGGTTGGAACTTTTCAACTCAAGCGATGGGATTCAAACCTGAAAAGATGGACCCAATCAAAGGTATGAAAAAGATCTTTGGTCCACAAGGTTTGATCGAACTGGCCAAAGCACTCGGCAAGTTCTTTCTTATCGGTACTATCGCCACTCTGATCTTATGGAACCTTCGCGACCAATTATTGACACTGGGTAAACAAGAAGTGGAGGTCGCCATGACTGATCTTGGTTATTTAGTTGTATGGGTATTTTTAGCCCTTTCGTCGAGTCTGATTTTAATTGCCTTAATTGATGTGCCATTTCAACATTGGAATCATAATCGACAACTCAAAATGACCAAGCAAGAGGTCAAAGACGAAAGTAAAAATACCGATGGTAATCCAGAAATTAAAGGCCGTATTCGTCGTCTACAAATTGAGTTATCACAACAACGCATGATGCAAGATATACCACAGGCTGATGTTGTTATTACTAACCCTAGCCACTATGCAGTTGCCTTACGATATGACCAGGCTAGTCCAGGGGCCCCGGTCGTCGTCGCTAAAGGTGCAGATCTGATTGCGCAACAAATTCGTATGGTTGGCGATGCGAATGAAGTCCCTATTCTAGAAGCACCTCCGCTAACTAGGGCCATTTATTACAGCACTGAAATAGGCGATGAGATACCAGCTGGTCTATATATTGCAGTAGCTCAAGTGTTAGCGTTTGTCTTCCAATTACGTCGCTATAACACTCGTGGTGGCAATAAACCACACATAGACGCGGAGGGCTTAGATATACCAGATGAATTAAAACGAGATTAAACCTAGATGGAAAACAACGACCTTTTTGCCCGTTTAAAACCTTTATTAAGCGGAAAGATAGCGGCGCCCATGATGCTGGTTGCATTATTAGCCATGATCGTTTTGCCACTTCCCCCTTTCATGCTCGATATGTTATTTAGCTTTAATATCGCGCTCTCCCTTACCATCATGCTGGCCAGCATCTATGTATTGAAACCATTACATTTTGCTGCTTTCCCCAGTATTTTACTTATCGCTACCCTACTTCGTTTAGCCTTAAATGTAGCTTCCACACGTATCGTATTACTTGAGGGGCATACTGGTACTGCCGCCGCAGGTAATGTCATTGAGGCCTTTGGTGAGTTTGTTATCGGTGGTAACTACACGGTCGGTTTTGTTGTATTTGCAATTCTGGTCATCATCAACTTTGTAGTTGTCACCAAAGGTGCCACTCGTATCGCTGAAGTAAGCGCTCGATTTACCTTAGATTCCATGCCTGGTAAACAAATGGCAATTGATGCCGATCTAAACGCAGGTCTAATTGATCAGGATGAAGCCCGCAGCCGCCGAAGCGAAATAATGCAAGAGGCCGATTTTTATGGGTCTATGGATGGTGCCAGTAAGTTTGTTCGTGGTGATGCGGTTGCCGGTATCTTAATTCTATTTATCAATCTCATCGGTGGTTTTATCATTGGTGTTGCTCAGCATGACTTAACTTTCGCCGAGGCTGCTCGTAACTATGCCTTACTGACTATTGGTGATGGTCTTGTTGCCCAAATTCCTTCTTTATTACTCGCTGCTGCAGCTGGCTTATTAGTGACTCGTTCTACCAAAGAAGAAGATATGGGCGATCAAATTGTCGGCCAGTTATTTAAAGAGCCCAAAACATTAGCGGCTACCTCTGCCATCATCGGTGGCATGGGGATAATACCAGGCATGCCTAATGTGCCATTTCTACTATTAGCCACGGCAGGTGGAGCTGGCGCCTGGCTGTTAATGCAACGTCAAAAAGCTGCCACAGCGGCAGAGATAATTCAAACAAGCACTCAAACGGAAACACCTCGCGAACAACGTGATCTTAGCTGGGACGATCTTAGCCCCGTTGATCCTATCGGTTTAGAAGTGGGCTACCGTCTTATCCCATTGGTCGACAAAAATCAGGGCGGCCAGTTAATGAATAGAATCAAGGGAATAAGGAAAAAGATATCTCAGGAATTAGGTTTCTTAATACCGCCAGTACATATTCGTGACAATCTGGATTTAGCACCCACCGCCTACCAAATTACACTTTTTGGTGTCACGTTTGGTGAAGCTGAAATTCATCCTGAAAGAATGATGGCCATTAACCCTGGTCAAGTTTTTGGCGAGTTAGACGGCATAAAAAGCAAAGACCCAGCATTTGGTTTAGACGCGGTTTGGATAGAGCCAAGTCAACGCGAACAAGCCCAAGCGCAGGGTTACACGGTGGTTGATGTAGACACTGTTATTGCCACTCATCTAAGCAAAATCTTACAAAACCATGCTCATGACTTACTGGGCCGAGAAGAAGTTCAGCACATACTCGACAACTTAGCTAAGAGTGCGCCAAAGTTGGTAGAAGGCCTAGTTCCAGACATTGTGCCATTGGGAACAGTACAAAAAGTATTACAGAATCTATTGGAAGAAAACATTCCAATTCGCGATATTCGCACAATTACCGAAGCTATCTCAGAACAAGCGGGCCGCAACCCGGATCCAGAAACAATTACCGCCTCGACCCGCGTTGCGCTAAGCAATTCAATTGTCCAACATTTGAATGGTACCCAAGCGGACCTACCAATTATTACTTTAGACCCTGAAATGGAACAGTTATTGCTTCAAGCTTTACATGCTACAGATGATGGTAGCGCTAGTTTAGAACCAGGACTCGCTGAGAATATGCATAAGAATTTACAAGAAGCAGCACAACGTCAGGAAATGAAAGGAGAATCTTCTATTCTTGTTGTTCAAGCTGGTTTACGTTCTTGGATTTCTCGCTTTATTCGCCATTCGATTCCGGGCTTAAATGTGCTGTCTTACAATGAAATCCCCGATGATAAACAAATAAAAATCGTTGCTAACGTTGGTCGTTAGTCTATGAGGTTGAGTTATGAAAATTAAACGTTTCCAAGCTGCAGATGTACGTCAAGCCATTCGTGAAGTTCGCGAAGTGCTTGGTCCCGATGCTGTTATCCTTTCTAATACTCGCGTTGATGGTGGTGTTGAAATAGTGGCCGCTACCGATTATGACGAGAATCAATTTAAACGCAGTGCACCGGCACCCGCTGAACGAGATCGCGTTAATGAAACACCTAAGGTAGAAATTAATCCCGCCAAGGAGCCTGAACGTGCACCGATTTCGCCACAAGCTAATATCTGGTCGCAAGAACCAACATTAATTCAAATGCGTAAAGAGATTTCAGGTTTAAAAGATATGTTGCAAAATCAACTATCAGACTTAACCTGGAAAGATATGGAACGTCAAAGTCCAATGCAGGTGCAGTTATTACAACGTCATTTGCAAATGGGGGTGCAAATTGATTTAGCCAAACAAATTACCACTAAAATGGGCGAAGTAAGTGATTTAGAAACGGCTTGGCGTCAGTCTCTTGGTGTACTGGCCAGCCAAATAAAGGTTCAACAAGATGACATTATCAATACCGGTGGCATCTATGCTTTGATCGGCCCAACCGGTGTGGGTAAAACTACGACCATTGCTAAGCTTGCAGCCCGCTGTGCACTGAAACATGGTGCAAAAAATGTCGCTCTCATTACCACCGATTGTTATCGTATCGGAGGCCAAGAACAGCTGCGCACTTATGCTCGTATTCTAGGCGTTCCTGTGCGAGTAGCAAAAACCCATCAAGAATTGAGTGATTCCCTTAATGAACTGCTTGATCGTCGCTTTATCCTGATCGATACTGCTGGAATGAATCAACGTGATATACAGTTAACCGAAAAGTTTGCTCTGCTTAAACAACAGTCACAACCAATAAAAAATTATTTAACTTTGTCAGCGACCACCCAAACCAGTGGCCTGAATGATATTATTAGTGCTTTCTCACACCTTGACTTAAGCGGTTGTATTTTGACTAAGACGGATGAATCAAATAGTTTAGGCGGCGCAATTTCAGCGCTGATCAACCATAACTTACCTTTAGCTTTCATCTGCAATGGTCAGCAAGTACCAGAAGATTTGACCTTGGCAAGACCCAATACACTTGTCAGACAAGCGAGTGATTTAATGATTAATGATCAACAACAACTGGATCCACAAACCTTATCCAGTTATGGAGGTTTTGCCGCCTATGGCTGACACACCCAATGACCAGGCAAACGGTCTTAGAAAAATGACAACATCACCTCGGCCAGTAAAAGTAATCGCGATTGCTAGTGGTAAAGGTGGTGTGGGCAAAACCAACGTAACAGTTAACATTGGTGTTGCCCTCGCTTCACAAGGAAAAGATGTCTTATTGCTTGATGCCGATCTCGGCCTTGCCAATATTGATGTCATGTTAGGTCTGCATCCTCAATTTAGCTTGCAGCATGTATTAGACGGCAGTAAAACATTACAAGAAATCATTGTTGAAGGCCCCGCTGGCCTAAAAATCATTCCCGCAGCTTCCGGTGTACAAAAAATGGCCGAGCTCAGCCCTGCTGAACATGCAGGCATGATTCAAGCATTTAGTGAATTAGAACAGCATATTGATGTATTACTGATAGATAGCGCTGCTGGCATCGCAGATAGCGTGATCAGTTTTACCCGCGCAGCTCAAGAAGTCATTATTGTTGTTTGTGATGAACCTGCCTCTATCACTGATGCCTATGCCCTGATAAAATTACTGAGTAGACAATATAACGTTGAACACTTTCATATTATTGCCAATATGACGCGTAGCGTATCTGAAGGTCGTGAGCTGTTTAATAAAATTTCAATGGTGTGTGACCGTTTCCTAGAGGTAAATCTCGACTTTATGGGTATTGTGCCATTTGATGATGATTTACGTCGTGCAGTCAAAAAACAACGTGCTGTTGTTGAATATATTCCTCGAAGTAAATCTGCAACGGCATTTATGCACCTTGCTAAGAAAGTTGAATACTGGCCAGTACAGAAACAACCCAAAGGCCACATGGAATTTTTTGTCGAACGTTTGATCCAATCAAGTCTGGAAATCGCATGACATGAATAAGGTGACGATGTATACCAATGATGATGCATCGAGCCAGTCCCGAGAGGCGCTGCTGGAAAAGCATGCCTCATTGGTTAAACGTATTGCCTACCACTTAATCGCTCGTCTGCCCCATACCGTCGAGGTTGATGACCTTATTCAAGCAGGCATGATCGGCCTATTAGATGCATCGCAACAATATAATGCAAGTCAAGGTGCAAGTTTTGAGACTTACGCAGGCATTCGTATTCGTGGTTCTATGCTAGATGAAATTCGCCGTAATGATTGGGCGCCACGTTCAGTACACCGAAAAGCTCGTGAAATCTCTGCAGTTATGCATGAGATAGAACAACAACAAGGACGACATGCTAAAGATAAGGAAATAGCAACAGCATTAGGTATTAGTGTGGATGAGTATCACCAGCAATTATTTGACTCTGCTGGTCATCAGGTCTTCAGTCTTAGTGAGTTTTCTGATAACGATGAAACTCAGGCTAAGCCCATATCTAATGTTTTATCAGGCCCGGTAGAAGAATTACAATCAACAGGGTTTAAGGCTGCATTAGCAAACGCGATCTCAACATTGCCTGAACGCGAATGTTTAATGATGGGCCTATACTATAATGAAGAATTAAATTTAAAAGAAATTGGCGAAGTTCTTGGAGTCAGTGAATCGCGCGTAAGTCAGATTCATAGTCAAACCATTATTCGGCTTCGCTCTAAATTATGTGACTGGTTAAATTGAAAATGGAGGTATGTTTTGGATAAAGACATGAAAATCCTAATTGTGGATGACTTTTCTACAATGAGACGGATTATAAAAAACTTATTAAGAGATTTGGGTTTTAACAATACGACAGAAGCCGATGACGGTCTAACTGCACTGCCAATCTTAAAAGCAGGGGGTATAGATTTCTTGGTAACAGATTGGAATATGCCAGGAATGCAAGGGATCGATCTGCTCAAAACCGTGCGTGCAGATGAAACTCTTTCTTCCATGCCCGTTCTAATGGTGACGGCTGAAACCAAACGTGAGCAAATTATTGAAGCTGCACAAGCGGGGGTAAACGGATATATAGTAAAACCGTTCACAGCTGCTACACTAAAGGATAAAATTGATAAAATCTTCGAACGTATTGATGCATCTTAAATAAGGTTTATTATGGAAACCCAAAACAACATTGAATTACTTGAGGCTGCTCGTGCCCTAGTCACAGCATTAGAAGCAGATGATGAGCAACAAGCTCAGATACATTTAGCTAATCTCACACTGGCACAAGAAAGTGAGCTATTTCATGATGTCGGTACGCTTACTCGTGAACTTCACCAGTCCCTCAGTAATTTTAATGTTGACTCTCGGCTAGTTGATTTAGCCGAACATGATATTCCTGATACCCGCGAACGCTTGAATTATGTCATTACGACGACGGAAGAAGCCGCACATAAGACGCTTGAGCTGATCGATAACACATTACCACTGTCTGATTCACTTAAGCTCACCGCCCAAAATATCGAAGAGAGTTGGCACCGTTTTCGCATGAGAGAAATGGGGGTGGATGAATTTCGTTCCCTGAGTGAAGAAATTGAGAGTTATCTGCCCAATGTAAAAAAACATTCTGAGCAGATCCATGAAAACTTGTTAGAGATGACGCAGGCTCAGGGCTTTCAAGATCTCACCGGACAAGTGATTCGACAGGTAATTAGCCTAGTCGGAGAAGTAGAAGATAAATTGGTAGGACTGGTAAAAATTGCCGGTAAGCACCAAACAAAGAGACCAAAAGACGGCAATGAGGTGGATTTGATTAAGGCGGAAGGACCTCAAATCAATAAAGATAAGCCCAATGTTGTTAATAACCAAGACGAGGTCGATGATTTATTATCAAGTTTAGGCTTCTAAAGGAAACAAATGATGGCGTTAGACACTGATGATGAAATTCTGCAGGACTTTTTAGTTGAAGCTGCTGAAATATTAGAAGGACTAAATGAACAACTTGTAGAATTGGAATCTCAGCCAGAAGATAGTGAGCTACTCAACGCGATCTTCCGAGGTTTCCACACCATCAAAGGTGGGGCTGGTTTCTTAAGTTTGGATGCCATGGTTAACCTGTGTCATCAATGTGAAGATTTATTTAATATTTTGCGTCAAGGTGATCGTATCGTTGACGCGGATATGATGGATACCTTTCTCAAGGTATTAGACATACTGCATACCATGTTTGAAGAAACAAAAAGCGGTGAATATCCTTCTCCAGCAGATGACAGCGTGATGAGGCAGTTAGCCTATTTCCTTAATCCTGGTGCAGCTCCCGTCGCTGAGCCAGAACCTGAAATAACACTTGAAATTGACGCCCCAGCAGCCAGTGATGAAATCACTGAGGATGAATTTGAAAACTTATTAGACGAACTCCATGGCAGCACCTCACCTGGAGCTGAAAAATCTGAATCTGGCAGTGCACCTCCTGCCACAAATAGTGATGAAATCACTGAAGATGAGTTTGAGAATTTATTAGATCAACTACATGGCAATGCTACACCTGGAGTAGTTAATACTTCTCCGCCAGCCTCGCCGGCCTCAGCTCCACAAAGTGATGATATTTCTGAAGATGAATTTGAAGCATTATTGGATGAGTTACAAGGGAAGAAAAAAGCAGCACCGCCCGCAGAAGAAAAAATCGACGCTAAGAAACCTGAACAAGCAAAAAAAGTCGAGCCTAAAAAAGTTCCAGAACCAGCCAAAGCTAAGGCTCAATCTAAAGAGTCTGAAGCAAAAGCTGCGCCTACTGCTAAACAAGTAGAAACCAGTGTGCGTGTTGATACCAGCCGTCTTGATGAAATCATGAATATGGTGGGTGAATTAGTATTGGTCCGTAACCGTATCAGTACCTTAGAAGCTGCATTTGAAGATGAAGAAATGTCAAAAGCAGTGAACAACCTGGCGGTTGTAACTGCCGATCTGCAAACATCGGTAATGAGAACGCGCATGCAGCCAATCAAAAAAGTCTTTGGCCGCTTCCCTCGCGTTGTTCGAGATCTTGCCAGAAACTTGAAAAAAGATATTAACTTAGAGTTGCAAGGCGAAGAAACTGATTTAGATAAAAACTTAGTTGAAGCCCTCGCCGATCCATTAGTTCATTTGGTTAGAAATGCTGTCGACCATGGCATAGAAATGCCGGATATACGTGAAGCTGCAGGCAAGCCTCGTCAGGGTAACGTTATTCTAGGTGCCGCACAGGAAGGTGATCATATTCTGCTCACCATCTCAGATGATGGTGCAGGCATGGATTCAGATATCTTACGCCAAAAAGCCGTAGAGAAAGGCATGATGGATGAAGAATCAGCCTCTCGGCTTACTGCATCTGAATGTTATGCACTTATTTTTGCCCCTGGATTTTCGATGAAGCAAGAAATTTCAGATATTTCAGGCCGTGGTGTTGGCATGGATGTGGTTAAAACTAGTATCACCAAACTTAATGGTGTTATAGAGATTGATTCCGAAGTTGGCAAAGGAACGACCTTATCCATAAAAGTACCTCTAACCTTAGCTATTATGCCAACATTAATGGTGATGTTAGGTGACCAAATTTTTGCCCTGCCTCTGGTGAATGTTAATGAGATATTCCACTTAGATTTATCAAAAACTAATATTGTTGATGGTCAAGAGACAATTATCGTCCGCAAAAAAGCCTTACCACTGTTCTATCTACGCAAATGGTTAGCAAGCAGCTTTCATGAAACAGAAAAACCTGATATTGAGCATGTGGTCATTGTTAATGTTGGTACGCAACGTGTCGGTTTTGTGGTTGACCAACTTCTCGGTCAAGAAGAGGTTGTTATTAAACCATTAGGTGCTATGCTTCATGGTACAAAGGGTCTAGCAGGAGCAACGATCACGGGTGATGGTCGCATTTCCTTAATTTTAGACTTTCCTGAACTTATGAATGCCTATGCTAATAGAGGCTACTAAGGAAAAATGTGGCTACGCGAGTATTAATAGTTGATGATTCTGCTTTCTTTCGAAAACGACTTTCTGAAATAATTGCTACTGATCCTGGGCTAGAAGTTGCTGGTACAGCAAACAACGGCCAAGAAGCTATTGATCAAGTAATCAAGCTATCACCCGATGTCATTACTATGGATATGGAAATGCCCGTCATGGATGGCATTAGCGCTGTTCGAAAAATAATGGAACGACATCCAATTCCTATATTAATGTTATCCACATGGACAACAGAAGGGGCAAAATCAACCTTAGATGCGCTCGAAGCGGGGGCAGCAGATTTTCTCCCTAAGCGCTTTGAAGATCTTTCCGAAGATCAAAGTATTGCTCATCAACAGCTTTGCCATCGGCTCCACCACTTAGCCAAAAATTTCCGTGGAAAAGCGCATGTTAGTCCCTCACTGAGAACCGCACCTAATACAACGATTAAACCAAACAAACAAGTGCCATCGGTATCAAAGAAAATCAAACTTGTTGCATTGGCTACGTCAACCGGTGGGCCGGTAGCACTACAAAAGGTGTTAACACAGTTACCCGCTACTTTCCCTTATCCAATTATACTGATTCAACATATGCCGGCCACCTTCACCCCCTCTTTTGCAGAAAGGCTAAATAATCTGTGTGCCATTAACATTAAACACGCTGATGACGGCGATGTACTGGTATCTGGCACCGCCTATTTAGCACCAGGTGGTAAACAAATGTTGATTAAGGGCAATCGAAATCGGCAATATATTGCTATTGAAGATGGTCCGGAAGAGCAAACTTATAAACCTTGTGTTGATATTACGCTTGAGTCAGTGGCACGAATTTGTCCTGCAGAAACCTTGGCTGTTGTATTAACCGGGATGGGGTCCGATGGCCGAGATGGCTGTAAAAAAATTCATCATCACGGCGGCACAATTTGGTCACAAGATGAACAAAGTTGTACTGTTTATGGCATGCCTATGGCTATTGCCTCGGCAGGTATTGCTGATAGAATTCTCAGTCTAGTAGACATTGGACAACAGTTAGCGGAAATCTCATAAACGATGGATATTCTAAGCATAATAGGTCTTATTGTTGGTTTTGGTGCAATCCTAGCTGGTCAAGTTTTAGAAGGCGGCCACCTTGACACCATTATGAACTCCGTTGCCTTACTGATTGTGCTTGGTGGCACTGTCGGTGCGGTAATGTTACAGACTCCCCTTGATACCTTTATAAAATCACTAAAAATGCTGGTCTGGGTAATTAAACCACCTCACAGTTCTGCTGCTCAAACCTTAGATAAAATCCTCGAATGGAATCAAATAGCGCGGAAAGAAGGTTTAATCGTTTTGGAATCCATCGCTATGGATGAGGAAGATGTTTTTACTCAAAAAGGACTACAGCTTATTTCTGACGGTGCTGAGCCAGAGGTCATTCGCGAAGTATTAGAAACAGATCTAGATATACAAGAAGCGAATGCAATACAAGCAGCCAAAGTATATGAAGCCATGGGTGGCTATTCTCCTACGATAGGTATTATCGGGGCGGTTCTGGGTTTAATTCACGTAATGGGGAACCTGGCCGATCCGTCATCATTAGGCTCAGGTATCGCTGTCGCCTTTATCGCAACCATATATGGTGTTGGCTTGGCCAACTTATTATTCCTGCCTATAGGGAACAAATTAAAAACACTGGTCGGTAGAGTGAGTACAAACCAAATGATGTTAATTGAAGGACTTGTTGGCGTTGCTAATGGTGATAACCCTCGCAATATTGAAAGCCGCTTACAGGCCTATCTTCACTAAAGTTCATCATGGCACGCAGAAGAAAAGTTGAGGAGCATGAAAACCACGAACGTTGGTTAGTTTCTTATGCTGACTTTATCACGCTATTGTTTGCTTTTTTTGTGGTGATGTATTCCATTTCATCCGTCAATGAAGGTAAATATCGTGTTTTATCTAATAGCTTAGAATCAGTATTTTCTGATAGTCCTCGAAGTGAAGAGCCGGTTCAAATTGGGGAGTTAAGTAGAGGTGAAGGTGAGCTGTCTGCACAACCAGGTTTACCTGATGTTCCAGTATTTAGCATCGAGTTACCAGCTCTACCAGACTATACTCCACCGCCTGTTCCAGAAGAAACCATCCGCACGATTAACGATTTATCACAGCAATTAAGTACCGCCTTGTCCGATCTTATCGATAGTGATGATGTAACAATAAAAAAAGGCGATGACTGGTTAGAGCTTGAAATGAATTCAAAAGTGCTGTTTGGCAGTGGTGAAGCACGTCTGGAAACTAAGGCTGTACCCATTATTGGCAAAATTGCTGCTATATTACAGACTTCTGCTAATCCTATTCATGTAGAGGGTTTCACCGATAATAACCCCATCAATACACCCCGCTTTCCTTCAAACTGGGAACTATCTGCAGCTCGCTCTGCTTCAGTCGTCCATTTATTAGAACGCTATGGACTTAATCCAAGCAGAATGAGCGCTATCGGCTATGGTGAATTTAAGCCGATCGCTGATAATACGACGGAAGAAGGACGTAAAAAGAATCGTCGAGTAGTGTTAGTGGTATTAGGGCATGATCAAAGTCGCCGCTCCTTAGATATTTTTGACCCATCAAGTAAAGAAATTGTACCTAGCACTCCACTCAGCCAGCCGACAGCTGCACCCGTAGCTCCTAATAGCCCTGCAGTTATTACTCCAATAAGCACTGAAAATGCAGCCTGAACACTATATTAAGTACTGAACGGCTGATTTTAAAACAATAGCTTATTGTTATATTGCCTTCTATAGATATATAGCTAAAAACGTTACACTATTCAGTACTATACTAATGATTTAACTACATTAATGTATCTACACCAAGTTATGAATATAATTGCAATGACAAATAAAGTGGCACAAACAGTGCTTATAGTTTGGTAACAATATAGGCTGCCATCTAATTGGCAACCAATATTTTTGTACATGATGTGAAGGACAGATAAACAATGAGCCAAAAAGACAGTGCCGAAAAAGATCCTGTTTTACAGTGGGTGACTTGCCAACTTGAAAATGAAGTGTATGGCATTAATGTAATGCAGGTACAAGAGGTGCTTCGTTTAACCGAAATTGCACCTGTGCCAGGATCACCAGACTATGTTATTGGCATCATCAATTTACGGGGTAATGTTGTCACAGTTATTGATACTCGCCGGCGTTTTGGTCTTGGACCGACAGACAACGACGACTCATCTCGTATTATCATTATTGAAGCCAATGGTAATGTGATTGGCATGTTAGTAGATAGTGTCGCTGAAGTAGTTTATTTACATCAATCTGAAATCGATACAGCGCCTAGTGTGAGTAACGACGACAGTTCTCGCTTTATTCAAGGTGTCTGTAGTCGTGATGAGCAACTGTTAATTTTAATTGATGTGAATAAATTATTAACCGAAGAAGAAATTTCGGATTACTCTACTTTATAGATTCTTGCTGAAATGGCTGACGAGATTAGACCCACTCAACCCACAGCACCGTCACTACCGGTCATTCATCCACCGGAAGATAAACGACGGGAGAAGCAGAAAAAACAACAGCAGGAAGAAACTGAGCACGAACATGATAACGATGATAAACCCCATACTCCTCCACACCATGGATTGTTTGATGAATATGTGTAATTCAAAACATCCCTTACAGGAGACAACACTATGACAACTTATCTTATTGTTGCTGCACTTGCTTTTCTCGGTCTAATCATCACGGGTATTGGTGCCCGTTTATTTAAAACAAATCGAGTACAAGCAGAAAAAATTGCCGGTTTACAGAACCAGTTGTCCGTACTCTGTATTGGTGCAGTCGGTACCGACGAACGAATTTTACGATTTGAACAAACCTTGAATAAAGTAAGAGAGCATCAAAATACCTTAGACCTAGGTATGGGTTCTCACCATAGTTACGATCATGCTATTCGCTTAGCTCGTAAAGGCGTAGGTATCAACCAATTAATAGATAGCTGTAATTTGAGTGATGAAGAGGCGCACTTGATTAGCCGACTTCATGGAACGGACGTTCAAAACGTGCATGAAATGCACTAGGATGTGTTAAGTCTGTAAAATTTCAATCGTGCCGCCATCTAGATTAATCTGTATTTGTTCTACAGAAATGGATAAGCAATGCTGATTCTCAACTTAAATCTCTGGGCTGAGCTTAAGGATTAGGCAAATAAACCTGTGGTTTACCAATAAGATAACCTTGCACAAAATCAACACCATAGCTTTTTAATAAATCCATCGTGCTTTGATTCTCAACAAACTCAGCTACCGTTGTCTTACCTAGGCTGTGAGCAATATCTATCATAGATTTAACCAATAATTGATCAACCGGATCATTGATTAAGTTAGTGATAAAACCACCATCTATTTTTAAAATATCCACGGGAAAGTGCTTCAAATAACTATACGAATTAAAGCCCGCACCAAAATCATCTAATGCAAAACGACAGCCTAAAGAACGTAAACGCTCAACCATTTCTTTTGTTTGCTCAAAATTAGAAATTGCTGATGTTTCAGTGATTTCAAATACAATTCGATTTGGTTCAATACCTGTCTGTGCCAGTTTTTTCTCTACTAATGGAAATAGATTACGGTCAAGAAATATATTACCTGATAAATTGATCGAAATTGAAATATCTGACGGCATCTGACTCATCAAATCAAATGCTTTATTTACCACCCACAAATCAATCTGATGTATCAGTCCCATAGCCTCAGCTACCGGAATAAAATCATCAGGGTAATACAAGGTATCATCACTACCGCGCATCCGAATTAAACATTCATAATGCGTAATACTATTAGATGCCAAAGCGTAAATAGGTTGGAGCTCTAACAGGAAGTTTTCTTGTTTTAATGCTGCTCTAATGCGTGGCGCCCACTTCACACTATGACGTAGGACATGCATTTCTTTATCATCTAAACTAAATAAATGAACCCGGTTCCGACCGCGCTTTTTAGCGGTAAAACAAGCTTGATTAGCCTGAGATAAGACTTCACCAGAAGATGATTCATTCTTACCTTCAATAATTTTGACGCCAATGCTCACCGATAAATGATAATAATGCTCGTTAAACTCAAAATGATAACCGTCAAACAGTGATCGCAAACCTTCAGCATGATCCATGGCTGAATGTTCATCAATATTATCCACTAATACCGCATATTCATCGGAACCGATCCGTACTAAAGTATCATCCGTTGAAAAATAGCTGCGTAAGGAATCCGCCACTTGGACTAATAATGTGTCGCCTGCTTCATGGCCCTCTGCATCATTTAAAACTTTAAAACTATCCAAATCTATATAAAACAAAGCGCTACTAGTATTAAAATTTAACGTCTGCGTTAAACTCAACTCCAAGGCCTGCTCCAAGCGGCGACGATTTGATAATCCCGTTAAATCATCATGTGTCACAGAAAACTGTAAACGTGCTTCCATTACTTTTAAGGTAGCAAGCTCATCTTCTAACTGCATCTGACGCTGTGAAACTAGATCACGCTCTTTTTTAACGGCTAGAGCCGTCGTCACAGCCGGCGGAAAGGACTCGGCTGTTAACGGACGATAATGTAAGGAGGTAACACCATGACCGAGGTCAGTGAGCAACTGTGCAGCATCCCACTGTGACTCTTTAGTCAAAGCAATGATTGGGATAAGTCGCCATTCACTAAATTGATCCATGATCAAACGAAGATCATGGGCGGTCATATCGCTAAGATTATTATCTAATACAATTAAATCGACATCGCATATATCATCACGAATACCCTGGCGAAGGTTAGCAAGCACGCCTTCACCGTCGTGTACGCCGGTAATGTCAGAAAAACCACTGATTTTCAGCATGGTTTCCATAAAAGCAACGTCTGAGATATTTGCACCAGCTATAACAATTTTAGAGTCAAGCAAATCAGCAACATCAGATGCCGTAATAGGCGCTATCTGTTGTTGTATCGCTAGCTCTTCATCGAGCTTAAAATTGCTGTCGATCTCCGTATCCATCAGCTACGTTTTTGCCGCATTATGTAGACCATCTGTAAGTAACGGTAATGACAATATCCTTTTTATTTATAAAAATCAACACTTAACCGTATTTATGTAATGCTGTTTGTAAAGTATTTTCATTTTTACTGCAGTGAAGATTTCACTTCAATACAAAAAAATGACTTAATCAGCTAGATTTTTATCTTTTATTTCAGGAACTTTGCCAGCAACTAGGTAGGCATAGGCAATCACTTCAGCAATAACACGATAGAGTAACGGTGGAATTTCATCACCCAGATCTAATTCACTTAAAAATGCAGCTAAGATGGCATCTTCCCGCAAGGGCACGCCATGCTCTTCAGCAATGCGAATGATCTCTTCCGCAATTGTTCCCTCTCCTGATGCGGTAATTGTAGGTGCGTTCTCTCCGTCATATTGCAATGCAATAGCTTTTAAAGGTTCGCTTGCTCTGCTCATACAGATATATCTACTAATGCGTCAGATTGATGAAAATTTGACGCTGAAATTGTGACGGGGGTGACCTCACCACAACGGCAACTTAAATGATGTATGTTGACACCCAATTTCGCTAAATCAGCATTTAACATATCCATATTTTCTTCTAGTAAAGCTGCACTTTCAGGCCACTCAGCACATAACATTACTTTGATATCGTCACCACACATATTGATTGTGGCCTGTAATGGACCTAAATTTCTGGTATCCAACGTCAATTGAACATTCCATGTATCCTCCTCTTCTTCACTTTTACGAGTATATTGCTCCATACGAAGCTGCAACATATCCAGCCTATCTCTATCTTTCAATGGTAAATCCATTAACCAAACATTCGGGCTAGCAGGTGAATCTGGATCTTTCAGCATTGATAGTTGATTAAACTGCAACTTGGCATGCACCCCCTCAACTTCTCTCAATAACTCTCGTAGTACCAATAATTCAGCCGCCACTGCCTTTGTTTGCACTTGAAGCTTTTCGGTTTGTATAAGCGGTTTACTAATTGGCAGACCCAGTGTCTCCGCCTGAGGTTTCATTTCCGCTGTCGATCCGGCGCTACTACTGAAGCTGGCCATTAAAAGTGATAATAACTGTGTAGGTGTCTTTCCAATTGCTGCCAGCGCCGCTTGTATTTGCGCAGGTAATTTCGATAAATCTTGCGGCATTTTTGTTAATACCGCCAAGGCCGATTGAACTTGAATTGGCAAGGTTTTCATATCCACTTTTGCTTCTGACGAAATACTTTGATTACTTTTTGTTATTACCGTTTCCAAAACAGTAATCATCCGTAATAAATTGGCCTTAAAATCGTTATTATTGCTGGTTGGGTTAGTTAACAGCTGGCGCTCAAGAAAAACACCTGAATTTTGTACTGCCTGTCTGAAGGCATCCGGTTTAACTATCGCAGGCTTATCTAATACATGCTGCAATAGCTGGCTAAATTCTTTAACCACAGGTTGAGGTAATGTCTGTTTTTGTTGGGCAGTAACTAGACCATCCAAGTTTGCTTTCGCCACCGGTTGTTGAGGTAACAATTGGCGAATTTTCTCTAAAATAAGGTTATTGCGTTCACTATGATCCGCCTTTAGTTTTATCGCTAACGGCTTAAGGCTGACAATTTCCAGCACTAATTTATCACTAGGTTTAAAGGTTGAATTAAGCCGAGAAATATCAATCTCAAATTGTTGTTTAACGGCAACAGGCATACTCGCGACTAGCTTATTGGGAGCCTGTTGAGTTTGTTGTTTGGTCAATTCAGTTGTCGCAAGCAATAATCGGTTATTGGCAAGTACCTTTATTACCTCTACTGATGCCTGCTGACCTACTTTTAATGCTGAGGGTAAGACTGGGTTTTCAAGTGCTTTACTAACGCCTACCAGTGCTTGCGGCTCTGTTTTTTGTGCTGCTGACAATAACGGACTATTAAGCTTAGCTAATAAGTCAGTTTTTTCAGCCGGCACTAATTGCAAAACTAACTTTCCATCTACCTTTACTAACTCCAATTGCACTGCTTGCCCTTGCGTCAATGACACCGGAGTTTTTAATTCTATAATCGTATCTGCTACCCGAAGTTTCACAACTTCCGACGCCAACGCTGCTATCAGGACGACCGCATCAACTCGTTGTCCAACCGCGATGTTGGCTAACAAATTGGGGGGAATATCCTTAACCAATCCAACTTGGTTTTGAGGGGTTTGCGGAATCAACATTACAACAACCATCTTTTACTGACACAATGCTAGTGTAGTGTATCAAACTATTTAATGATGTCAGAGGCTCGTAAAGGCCACAAGACAAGGTACAACCAGCAATCAATGGTTATTTCTTAGTAAAAATTGAGTCTTTGAACGCCACTCTTTGGCCGGGAAATAGTTTGCTACACTACATCAGTCAATCAAGCGCAATCCTTCTGGAAACATTGCATGATGAATAAGAAAATAAGCAAGTGGTACACTCGCAGAAATGGCACTGTTACCGGGCCATTTTCTAACGCAGTTGTCAGCAATAACTTATTAGTTGGACGTTTATCTTTGCATGATGAAGTCAGTGCAGATCAGCAAACATGGCAATTACTGCTCAATATTCCTGAACTCAGCAACATCGTTAATGCCGAAGAAGTCGATCGCGCCCAAAGAAACCTAGATGAACGAGATGGCTTTGATCGCAGGAAATTACAAGAGCCGCCGCCTGAAGAAATCCTACAAAAACGTAAACAGGAAAGACGCACAACTGAAACTGATAGTGATATTGAATACCGTCAATTGCGTACGCTATTATTAAAACGATACCGCCAACATAAAGAACGTCTCTATTGGCCTCTGGTAGCATTATTTTTTGTGATGTTGTTCAGCTTAACTCTAGCCGTGGTATTCCCAACAAAGCTTCCTATACCGCTACCTAATTGCATGACGCCTATTGGCCCCGATATCAACTGGAACAACTGTTCAAAACTGAAACTCGACCTACATAATCAGGACTTAACTGGCGCTCAGCTGCGCAATAGTAAATTAATCGGCTCCAATCTATGGAATACATCATTTATCGATGCTGACCTTGCTTATGCTGATCTACGTTTTACCAATATGAGTTACAGTCAATTACAAAACAGTACATTGATAGGTGCCAATCTACAAAAGGCTGATCTATCCTATGCTGATTTAACTAATGCAGACTTATCTTTTGCTGATCTCACTGCAGCAAATTTAGGTGGCAGCAAACTGGATAATGCTATTTTTGATTATGCCATCTGGCCAGATGGCGAAACCTGTGCCTTAGGCTCAATCGGCCGATGTATCGTTGTAGAACAACCGTAAGGGCTACTAATCGTGGCTGTAATCTTAGTGTAAGGTTTGCGGGACCGCTAAGGTAAATGCCGGAATATCGACATCAAAACGTTCTCCATCATCACCTAACATCAAATAATGACCTTGCATCATGCCTACTGGCGTATCCAACATAGCAGCACTGGTATAAGTAAAGCTCTGCTCCGGTCCGAGATGTGGGTGTAAACCTATGACACCATCGCCTTCGACTTCCTGTTCATGACCGTCACCGCCAGTGATTTTCCAATAGCGAGATAAGAGTCTAGCCGGATTATCACCTTGATTTTTAATGGTGATGGTATAAGAAAATAAATATCGGGATTTTTCAGGTTGTGATTCCTGAACTAAATATGTTGTTTCAACATCAACATGAATAGAGTTATTTTTATCGTTCATTCAATTATTATACAACGCTTTGCTGGGCTAATAACCTAGCTCCCAACAACCCGACCTTCGGTTGCAAGATGACATAGACCGGAATTTTTTCAACCAAATTCTGCATTTTACCTTTTGATCGGAAGGCCTCTATAAATCCAGCTTCTTGAAAACGTTCAATATTTTTTGCTGCAATACCGCCAGCAATATACAAGCCTGCCATTGGTATAACACTCAATGCCAAGTTGCCAGCCTGTGCGCCATAAATCTTAATAAACATATCCAATGCTTCAATTGCCAGCTCATTACCCTGCTTTAGCGCAAACTGACTAATTGCCGCCGCCGGGTCACCATCAATCATCGCCTGTCTTAAATCAGCATCTTCGTCTCGCTGCTGGTAAGCACGCAAAAAATCATAAATTGTTACTAAACCCACACCCGAAACAATGCGCTCATAAGACACATGACCAAATCGCTGCATCATATGTTCAAGTAATAGAATTTGTTTTTGATCTGTAGGAGCAAAATCAACATTGCCACCTTCCGTAGCCACTACTTTCCAGTCATCCTTTTCAGGGAACATTAAAGCTTGTCCTAAGCCTGTACCAGCACCTATCACTGCTCGTGGCGTGGACAGATCAGGCTCACCTTCTTGCAACACTTCAATCTCATCATCTTTCAAACAAGCAATACCATGACCTACGGCTTCAAAGTCATTACAAAGGTGAACGTGTTCTATAGAAAATTCTTGTGTGAGTTCATCTGCATCAAGCACCCAAGGTAAGTTGGTAACAACCGCTTGTTTGCCGACGACAGGGCCTGCAACGCCAATACAGGCACTAACAATCGTATGCTGTTTTATTTCTTTTTGAGCGAGGAACTCACCTAAGAGTAAATCGAAGGAGGCATACTGCTGGCTGTCAAATTTCTGTTCAACAATCACCTCGCCCTGCAAAGAACTAAGTTCCAACAGAGTTTTAGTGCCGCCAATATCAACCGCCAGCAGTGTGTTCACTTATTACTGACCTGCAGCTGCAGCATCCATATACCAGTAATAATCACCTTGCGGTGCTAAGCGTTGTACTGGTAAACCTTGAACAGCATCCGTCGTAATATCT
Source organism: Methylophaga sp. 42_25_T18 (assembly GCA_002163085.1). Lineage (GTDB taxonomy): Bacteria > Pseudomonadota > Gammaproteobacteria > Nitrosococcales > Methylophagaceae > 41-12-T18. The sequence goes on from MAAJ01000006.1 coordinate 195,849, forward strand.
TTAACGATAGCGGCTTTTGCTTCACCCGCAATAAAGACAATGACTTGTCTTGCAGCGTTAATCGTTGGATAGGTCATGGTGACACGCCATGATTCGAACTTTTCAACATACAAGCTCGTTGTCGAACGGTCAGTAACACCTAAAGCTTCGCTGTCAGGAAATAACGATGCGATATGACCATCCGGACCCAAGCCTAATAAAACTAAGTCTAGAGGGTGTTCACCTAAGGTCTCAAGCATGGTTCGACTATATCGAATAGCCACTTCCGGCGCGACACCTTCTTCTGTTGGCATACGGTGCACATTTTCTGCTGGAATCGGCACATGATCGATCATTGCCTCTCTGGCCATTTTAAAATTGCTATCGTCATGCGTTGGCAAAACACAGCGCTCATCACCAAAAAACAAATGCACACGTGACCAGTCAATTTGTTCAACATAAGGCGACGTCGTCAACTTTTGATACAAACCTTTAGGTGTCGATCCACCTGCTAGAGCGACATGAAAAACACCTCGTTTAGCAATGGCTGCTCTCGCTGCATGCACAAACTGCTCAGTGGCCGCTTCGATTAGGCTCGGCGCGTCAGGTAGGATTTTTTGTTCAGCTTTCATCTTTTTCCTCAGTATTCTTTTTAATATTGCCCCAGCTCTTTGAAGACAAGTCCAATTTCACCTGTCGCCAAATTCCATCTCTGCTGAAACATTGCCACCCCCAACGTAACCATCCTAGTAATGCAAAGGCTAACCACAATGACCATAACAGCATCAATGCGCGATAAATAAATAACGGTACAGATACTACCCAAGCTTGCGGTAGTACTTCACCACTGTGATCCTGATACCAATGTAAATATTGACGGTATGAGCCATTACCTACAATTTGCATATCAGGTTGGCCTAGTAAGCCCTGCTCAATAGCAAAAAACAGTGATGATAATGCGACCAAGGTCAAGAATCCTAATCCAATTTGGACAAAATTAAAACCCATTCGACTCTCAGTCCAAGCTCTCTTTTCACGTAGACCTAAGGCCATCAACCATCCAACAACAATTGCTAGCGTCAACATTGATGCCTGCGTTAAACCCAAAAATAATAAAACCCAGTGCTGCGCTTTAAGTGGCGTGATAGGTACTCGCCCTAAAGCAATAGCAACCAATACTAACACCAACAGTACACCCCACATTAATACAGCGGGCCCTAACTGAGGGCCACCAACAGCCAAAATCCAACGATCCTTAGGCATAAACAATTCAATTTCATGATTGACCCCGTTCAAGCCCAACAACACAAACGGCGTCTGTAATACCGCTTCAACAGCGGATGGTTGCCGCCATTTAATCACTGCCTGTTGCGCACCAGGGTTGATAGGCAAGGTCAATTCATTCTCTACCAGCTGTAACGGTAGCTTTTTACCTTGCAACGTCACCTGCGTTAATTGGGAGCCCTCTGGTAACGTAATTATTTGCTGTTGACCGAGGCTACTACGCAAAGATAGATTTAATTCAATGTCACTACTCCGTTGCCCCGGTCTTACTTTTAATACGCTTTGATCTAAGGTTAATGTTTGACCTTGTTCTCCGGCAGGTCTTTGAACCGCTAGGCTTAATTGCTCACCCGGCCAAGGTCGCCATAAAACACTGCCTGCTTGCCCACTATTGATAAGCGGCAAACCTTTCCATTGCACATGCCAGATTGGCCCCCAGCTCAAATTCCAATATTCCACCCACTCATCCGTCTCTTTGGCTTGCAGCACTAAAATGTCCGTCTGAGTTAATACAGAGCGCCACTGAAAATGTTGTTGGCCTTGACGTAACTGCACCTGCATTTCATTGTTACTTACTTCTAAACCCTCTCGTAATACCTGCTCACCGTCTATCAGTGGGATTTTAAGTCTAACCACACTATCTGCCGGTGTTAATCGCGTGACGCGTGTTTCTAAGGTCCATTGTTGATTAAAATCAAATCGACGTTCGACTTTGACAAAGGCTGGCAAGCTTGTTGGTGTTAACACTGTTTTTTCAGCTACTTGTTGACTGCTATCTTGTCGTTTTAACAATAAGTCACTGACATGACCGGAACGTAAATTGCCTTCAATCAACCAATCGGCACCCGTGATTGTAGAAAGGTGGTGAGGCTTCATTGGCAACATCAATTGCACCACCACTTGTTGAGGCACGAGTCCTGTCAGTAATATTTCATGCTGCCCCTCAGCTAATAAAATCCATAATCGTCCTTGTTTGTCATGATGCAAAGCTGCAGCTTCCAAACCATCCACTGAAACAAACTGAGGAGTCCAATGATCGCGTTGTCCCGGCAACGGAACTAATACATCATGGGCCACATCAATCGTTTGCCAAATAACCAGCTGATCGGATTCTAATTTAACTTGCATCGCAGAACTGGCCGCACACTCAGGCACACAATCTGGCGCTGACAATAAACGTTGTTTTAACTGCTGTAATACACTTTCATCTGGCACGGTCATATCTGCCATTGCGGGCTGTGGCAGCGCTGTTGTCATCAATATCACAGTCGCTAACATGGGCAACATTGATTTGAGATCTATGCCCTTGCGCCACCCAAGCACACAGGCAATCAAGGCTAACAACAAGGCTATGCGTGCAAAGGCTAATAGACGATTTTCTAGTGGTGATAATAGCCACAAATCAATCATCTGATCTTTGGCCACTGGACCACTGAAACTTAAATGACTATTACGCCACTGCCAACTCGGTAAACCGGGCCCCGTTTGCACTTTAGTATTAGGATCATAAGTAGCCAAAGCGCGTTTATAACTAGACGGCCCAGTTGGAGCTGGCGATGCTAACTCGGCATAACTTGCCACCTCATCCATCATCATTGCCGACATAGCTTTTTCTTGTCGTTCCTCTCGCTCGTAATCTGCTTCTTCTAACTGACGGTTCTTATTAATAGATGCTGGCGCAACTTTATACGTCGGATATTCCAACTGGGGATAAATGCCCTGCCGTGCTTGTTGAACCATAAATGGCAAAGAAATCAATACCACCGCAGCCACAGACAAGAAAAAATAACGTTGTATCCAAACTTTAAACTTACCGGTAGGCAAGACTTTTAATAAGGCCGATGCCGCTAAGACATTTAACCAAACAGCGACCGGTGCACCTTGTTCATGATACAAAACCACCATCGATACCAAAGCCACCCCACCCCATGCTTTACCCCAAAGATGAGAAAAACTGGCCGCGATAATAAACACCAAAAACAAATCTAATAAGGTCCAACGTGATAACCAACTGCCTGAAGATTTATCGACACCCGACACCGCTAATAAACGCCAACCCGGTGGCATATTTAACTCGGCAGATACATTCTGAAAGTCAGCATCCCAACCCGTAGCAGGCAATGTAAAACCACCTTGCCACTGACTATCCGCCACCACATCAATATTGCCTAAGCGTAACTCCACCCCTTGTTTGTCATCGTCAGCCAATTTGGTAATAAATTGATCTTCACCATTGACGGCAACACGACCTAACTGAATAGCCGCATTCATCGGCAGGCGATAACGACCATGCACTTGCCCCGTGATGTGATCTTGTAAACTAAAACCTTGGCCATCGAAGTCTAACCACCAAGTACGTTTAAGATTAAGTTGATCTTGTTGTTGTGTGGCATCACCACGTTGTTTTTGTTCAAAGGCTAATACAGTGGTGCTATCTATTTGATATGCAGGCCAATGCTGCCATTGTTGGGGCAAACGCGTATTTTTAGGATCTATAGCAACCGCGCCAGACACATTCACCTGCCTGAAGTTAGGCTGAGATTGAAATACCCATACTTCCTGTTCAGGCCAAGGAGCTACAGCTTGTGACAATTGCAATTGATTGACTTGTACTGGAGCACGACTTGTTAAGCTCAACCCCCACTGCCCTGCTTTAGCTTGCACACGTAACAAACCATCAGCTTCCATGCGAGCAGGTAAAGGACTCGTTAATTGCTTGGCAATAAATCCATCTAACAAGGCACCGCTTAATTGGATTTCACGTTCACTGCCTGAGATATTTAATTCAATCTGTGTTGTGACTTCAAATGGAATGGCATCATTTAAATGACGATGTACCGTGATGGTCAAACTGTCATTTTCTGGTTTTTGATTAGAGACTGTATTCTTTTGTAGCCATAACTGGCCCTTTTTATCTATTTTAGGAAAGGCTTGAATCTGACCATTAACAGTTAGGGTTAATAGGGCATTATCGGCTGGCAGCGCTATGGTTTTAGGAAGCTTAGACCAACTGAACTCTCCAGAAACAAAATATTCACCAGCGCTTAGATAAACATGAGGTTTATTGCCTTGACGTATAACAGCTTGAATTCGACCATCGACACGAACCTGTTCTGGCCATTGGTCATTGCGCCCCACTAAAGGCACCCACTGAGATGTGGCAATAGTCCATTGTTGAGTAAAACTGCCGCCACTATTTGTGACGTCTAATGATGTCTTTACGGGCCAACGGCAGCGTTTCTTATCAAACTGTTGGTAGGCAAACGGACATAGTTGTTCTTGTTCATCATGTAAAACCCACGGCACCCACTCTTGTAATGCTGGAGGAATTTCATTCTGCTGAATTGGAACAGCATTGACGCTGCTGATAGCACTTAACCATAACAAACAGACCCATCCAATAATCTTCATATCGCCATCCCAGCTTCGTGATTAAACGTTCCGCTAGGGTAAAACATTTTGGGGTGCAAATATAGTTTCGACATAATCTGTGTGAACTTATCTAAAGTTCGCTTCGGATTAGTGATTAGCAAGCAATAAAAAAGCCGTGACAGATACCCATCACGGCTTGATTTATATGATTATTTTTTTTCTAGCTAAACGTGAGCCAGTTTAGCCTTCCTACGCAAACCTAAGAAACCCAATAATGCAGGTGCAAACATAAAGGCTGCTGCTGGCACAGGCACTGCAGATGGACTTTTTGCATAACCATAAGTAGCAAAACCTAATTGTCCGCCTATTCCAGCACTATGAAGACTAAGGTACGCATATGTGTATAAGGCGTTATTAAGCAGTTCTTCTCCGGTAGGCAGTGTAGTAATTGGCCCTGACAAAAAGTCTTTATCAAAAACCATTATCCCGGCAAGCGCTAAGAATTCTGTTGGAGATGCGTACTCCTGAGTACCAAACAGCAGTATATCAACAACCTTATTTGGGTCCAATCCGTCACGAATCATCTGCGCCTGCGGACCTAAAGAGGGGTGAAGATCAATGGCAACAATACCATTATCGGATACTTCATACCCAAAACTGCTTCCATCAAAGATACTTGGAGCTGCTGTACCAGAAAGTGAATAGGTTGGTGCCAAAAATGCACCGGCACTAAAAGTACCTCCGCTGAGCATCCCACCAGGGGCACCATCATGACGAAATGATGCATTGGATAGTTCCGTATCGTATGTCCAAGTGGCTGGGGCTGATTGGCCCTGCAAATGGCTTAGATCACCAGTGGCTGTTTGCCAAGTTCCCGTTGTCGAAAGTGAGGTTATCGCTGCTAAAGCAGCATTTGAAAAACCGAGAAGTGCAACTAAGCCAATAACAAACCCTTTTTTCATTAATCTAGTCCTTAAGTTTAATGCAGCACAGCCATCTTAATAATAAAGATCTGTAACTTTCCGTCCTTGGTTCACACCGAGTTTGGCTTGGTTAAATGAATTCCAAAACAAATGTATCACATACCGCCTCAATCATAAAAGTCAGTAGATAAAGTTTATAATTTTCCTCATCAGACGTGGATGGTTGTATTTCTCAATTTTTCACGAATTAATCCATGTCTGCTTTGAGCAGAGAGCTACTTGACGGTATAGCCAAATAATTTATTAACTCGTTATATTGAAATTAACTAGGTTCGGATTTTTTCAATCAATCCTATCCGATACCTTAATCACTATATTAACGCGTCGATTTTCCTGTCGCCCTAGGTCTGTTTGATTGTCGGCGATCGGCTGAGTATGGGCATAACTCACTGCTCTCATACTGGCCGCTTCAATGTTCTGTGTTGTTAAGAAATGCAATACACTGGTGGCACGAGCAGCACCTAACTCCCAATTTGATGGGTACTTAGACGTATTGATCGGTCTGTCGTCAGTGTGGCCTTCAATGTAAATCAAGCCAACCGCCTCTTGTAATAAGGGGGTTAACTGCATTAATACTGCTTGGCCCAACTCTGTTAATTCAGCTTGCGATGATTCATAGAGGATTCGGTCATCGATAGTTAGTTGGGCATAACCTTTAGTGACCGTCATATCGATACTGTCCGCTAAACCTAAAAATTCAAGTTGGCTAGTAAGCTGCTCTTGAATCTCTTGTTCAATGGTTTGCTGCTTAAGTGCTTGTTCGAGTAAAAGCTCTTCTTCAGAATTAATATCTGTTTCCGTGAGGTCCTCAGTGGTTTGTTGAGGAAGATCTGTTTTAGTTATGTCTTCTATAGGGCTATCAGTTTGAAAATTACTGATCGCAACTAAAACAGCAAAAATCATCACGATTAAGACAAATACATCAATATAAGTCAGTAACCAATTTTGCACTGAACGCCTGTCAGGCAGAATCAATAAGTCTTCTGAAGAAAGGAATGAAGCATGTTTGTCGAGACTTGGCTTACTCATCTTTAACTGACGAAAACATGGAGGTTTTTAACTCATTATCATATTGAGCAATAAATGAGTTTAGGGTGACATCAACAAAGGATGGACTACGCCCTTCTGCAATTAACGCCACGCCTTCCATCACCATGCCCATAATCATGACGCGTTGTTCTGTGCGACGTTCTAACTTGATCGCAATGGGATGGAATAACAAATTTGCCAAGATCAAACCATAAAAGGTGGTGGTCAAAGCGACGGCCATAGTAGGCATAATGACACTAAGATCTTTTGTTTCCAAAAACTGTAACATGCTGATCAATCCTACTAATGTACCCAGCATGCCAAAGGCGGGTGCAAATGAGGCCATGCTGTGGAAAATGCTAGCTTCGGCTTTTTCTTTAGCTCGCAGTCGCAAGATACGCCAGCGTAATAACGCCAAAATATCATCTAACTCGGTGTTATCAACAATCAGTTGGAAGCTGGTTTTTAAATAGGGATTATTGATGTTTTCAATAACATCTTCGATGCCTTTGGTATCGTGTTTAAACCACATTTTTGACACGGCGATGATTTCATTCGCTTCTTGTTGTGGATTAAGGCTTTCGTATAAAAAGATTAATCGAAATGATTTGATGGCTTGTTTGATGTCATGCAGGGAATAACTAAGGAATATCGCCGCCAATGTACCGCCGATAACAATAATCAGGCCGGGGTAATTAACAAAGCTATCAGAACCGTTCGCAGTAAACGAACTAATAAAATACAATAAACCTATGCCAAGGATAATGCCCAAAGCAGTTGTGTAATTAATCGCCGGACCTCTAGAAAACACCGATTTATTATCTTCCATATCAAAAGCATAGCACAACTTTTTGGCAATAATCAGGTCTGACAACTCAACCTTCATTAATAAGGACTTAAACCATGACCATGCTGACTCGTCTTGTTGCATTTTTTCTGCTAATAAGCGTCCCATTCACATTATCGGCAAACGATGCCACCTACAACCAGATTAGCCTGCAAACCTCAGCCTCAGAAGATGTTGCTAATGATGTGTTGGTTGCCATATTAATCGTACAAGAAAATGGCCATCAAGCAGCAACATTAGCTGAACGGGTGAATAAAAAAATGGCTGAAGTATTAGAAATATCTGAGCGAGTGCAGTCTGTAGATAGCCATACCACTAGCTATAACAGCCAACCATTATATAAAAATGGCAAGATAAATTCATGGCAAGTGAGTCAGCAAATCAAGCTCACCAGCCAAGATTTTGAACAACTTGGTAAATTGATTGCTGATGTTAATAAACTAGCTAGAGTGCAGTCGATGACGTTTAAAGTATCAGATCAACGTATCGAAGAAACTAAAGAAGCATTAACCAAAACGGCGATTGCCAAATTCAAAGCCAAAGCCTTGTTAGTTACTGAACAGTTTGGCAAAACAGCTTATCAACTTGTTCATGTCTCTGTAGGTGGCAATCATTCAAGCCCACAACCCATGCGTATGGAACGCATGAGGATGGCTGATACGGCAATGGCTGCACCACCAGCTGTCTCGGCAGGCACGAATAAGGTTACGGTTAATATAAATGGGACGATAGAATTAGAGGATGAATAAACTTATTCACTGGTTTCGTCTAAACCTTCTTTTTTCAATAACGGCGTAATGATGGGGGCTTGCACCAGTAAGGTAAATAACACCACCCCAAAGGCAATGGATTGCACTGTCCACCAATAATCCAGCTCAAGCGGCAGGGCCAATGCTAATGCCAATGTCACTGCGCCTCGCAGACCGCCAACAAACATAATGCGTTGATAGCCTTGTGAAATAGGCTCAACACTTGGCCATAATGAAATTAGCCGTGAACCACCAAACACCCCGATAGCACGTGCTATTAATACAGCTGCTATGCCTATTAACATTGCTAACCAATTGTCGGTAAACATGCCGACGGTAATGGTCACCCCCATTAATAAGAACATCAATGCTTCTGCGACATAGACATTAAAGGTCCAAAAATCGTCAACGAAGGATTGTTTTTCATGATATTGAAAGTCGTGATGTATCACCCGACCTAATACTAAACCGGTCACTAATACTGCCATCACACCCGACACATGTAACCATTGCTCCGCCAAAATATAAGAAAAATAGGCGGCTATGAGCGTCACGATGGCTTGTTGCACATAGTCTTTCAATAATCGCGATAGGATCAAAAATCCCAAACCGATAAATAAACCGATAATAATGCCTCCGAAGAAGACAATCGCAAAGCGAGTGGCCGCCAACATTACGGTAATTTCTTCCATGGGATGTTGAGCGATATAAAGGAAGATACTGAAGGTTACGATCGCGGTAGCATCATTAAATAAAGCTTCACCGTCAAGCAACATGCATAAACGTTTGGGCGCACCCAGTTTTCGCATTACCTCAATCACTGCCACTGGGTCAGTCGCCGATAATAAGGCCCCCGTTATTAATGCGGCTATCCATGGGAATCCCGTCGGATGGCCAATACCATAATAAACGGCTATTGCAGCAACAAAGGTAGATAACAACATTACCGGAATGGCAAAAAATAAGATGACCAGCAGATGTTTAAATAACATCGCGGCATCAATTTTAAATGCCGCCTCAAAAATGAGTAATGGTAAAAAAACAATTAAGATCAAATCATGGAAAGAGTCATAACGTATGCCGGTGTCATAACCTAGGCCAACCATGAGTTCACTGCCTACAAAACCTGTAACGACTAATAATCCTGCAAAAGGAATATGAAGTTTTGCAGCTAGGGGTTTTAGTAACAAGGCAAGTAGCAACAAAAACGCTAACAACAACACGCTGGTACTAATCGCCATGACTTACTCCTTAAGTTATTTTACAAGTGATTCGGGCTCTGGAAATAATTCGTCTAATCCTATTGTACGACCACTGCCTACCACGACGCGTGCATGAGTCCTGTTCAAAGCTCGAGGATTTTTAACACCACAGGAGTGGGCAATAATGCCTACCTCCTTCACCATATTGTTGACATAACTAGTCACACGTACAGATTTAGCCTGAGGGTTCAGCCCACGTTGCAATTTTATATCGTGCGTAGTTATACCTGTTGGACACGTATTTTTGTTGCATTGTAGCGCTTGAATGCAACCTAAGGAGAACATAAATCCACGTGCTGAAACAATAAAATCAGCGCCTGAACATAAAGCCCAAGCCACAGACGATGGCGTGACTAATTTACCTGATGCGATCACTTTTACCCGTTCTCGCAAACCATATTGTTTTAATTTATCCACCATTATCGGTAGGCTTTCTCTTAATGACATACCCACAGAATCAATCAAAGCCATCGGTGCTGCGCCAGTTCCACCTTCAGCACCATCAACGGTAATAAAATCAGGTGCTGCAGTTACATCACGTTTAATAATAGTCTTGAGCAGATCATCAATTTGGAACGGGGCACCCACCACCATCTTAAAACCGACAGGCTTGCCCGTAACATCACGGATACGATTTATCATGTCGAGTAAATCATCAAAACTGGTAATGTCTACATGCCGGTTAGGACTAATGGCGTCTTCACCTATTTCTACTCCACGAATTGCAGATATTTCTGCCGTGATTTTTTCACCCGGTAAAATCCCGCCTTTACCCGGTTTGGCTCCCTGACTCATCTTAATTTCAAACATTTTCACTTCTGGATGAGCCGCTACTTCAATCAGTTTGTCATCATTAAGCTTGCCCTCCAGATCACGTACACCATTTTTAGCTGTACCGATCTGAAAAACGATGTCAGCGCCACCTTCCAGATGATAGGGTGACAATCCACCTTCTCCCGTATTCATCCAGCAACCCGCTGCTTTTGCACCTGCTGATAACGCTAATACTGCGGGTTTAGAAATGGCGCCAAAACTCATGCCTGAAATATTAAAAATTGAAGCGGTAACATAGGGATATTTACAGTGCGGTCCAATGGTCACTGGACGTGCTGGCACTGCATCTTCACCTAAGGTTGGAAAGGTACAGTTCACAAAAAGTGTTCGACCTGTGCCACTGATATTATCAGTAGAACCAAAGGCAACCGTACTATCTACATTCTTTGCCGCCCGATACACCCAAGAACGCTGAGCACGATTAAAAGGTAACTCCTCACGATCCATTGCAAAAAAGTATTGGCGAAAAAATTCGCCCATATGTTCAAACAGATAACGAAATCGGCCGATAACCGGGTAGTTTCGCCGTATGGCTTGCTGGGTCTGGGTGACATCTAACACATAGGAAACCACGACCCATAATACTAACAAGCCCATAGCAAAGATAAACAATGCTGCTATCACTTGCAGCGATGTCATCACAAACTCTGTAAAGGCTACTGACAGTTCCTCCATTCTTACCCTTCCTGTGTTAGCTATCTATTTACATCAGATAATCATATCAACCAACATTAATCAAACTTGCTTATACCGTATAAAACAAAGATATGTGCCTTATTTCAAAAACAAATCATAAGCCGGATTTTTAGTTTCATGCCAATAGACATAGCCCAAAGCATCTAGGAAACCTTGGAATTCATCTTGTTCGTCATCCAAAACTTGTACGCCGATCAAGACACGTCCATATGCTGCGCCATGGTTGCGATAATGAAATAAGCTGATATTCCAACGCTGGCCAAGGTGGGTAAGAAAACGTAATAAAGCACCTGGCCGTTCTGGAAATTCGAACCGATACAATTGCTCATTATCAACTTGAGCCGCATGCCCACCCACCATATAACGAACATGTAATTTCGCCATTTCATTATCACTAAAGTCTATCCATTGATAACCAGCATCATCAAGGTTGTTAAATAGCGCTGCACGTTCCTCATCGCCGCCTGAGATACTAACGCCAACAAAAATATGTGCTTGCTGATTATCTGCATAACGATAATTAAATTCGGTAATGCCTTTGTCTTCTAAGGTCTGACAGAACTTTTGAAAACTTCCCGGCTGTTCATCAATTTTTGTTGCAAACAACACTTCTCGACGTTCACCTAATTCTGCTCGTTCAGCTACATGTCGCAGGCGATCAAAGTTAATATTGGCGCCACTATCGATAACCACAATGTTTTCATCTTGTAGGTTTTCACGAGCGATATATTTTTTAGCTCCTGCTACCGCCAATGCTCCTGATGGTTCGGCAATGGAACGAGTATCATCGAAGATATCCATAATTGCAGCGCACAGCTCGTCACTATCAACCACAACCACTTCATCAACCGTTTCACGAGCGATTCTAAATGGTTCTTCACCAATTTGAGATACAGCCGTGCCATCCGCAAACAGGCCTACTTGGTCCAATACCACTCGTTCACCTGCGTCCAGTGCTGCTTTTAAACAAGCGGCATCGGCAGGCTCGACCCCAATGACTTTAATCTCAGGCCAAAAGGCTTTGATATAGGCGGCCACTCCGGCAATCAAGCCGCCACCGCCTACAGGTACAAATACAGCATGCAACGGTTCTGAATGTTGACGCATGATCTCCATAGCAATCGTGCCTTGACCAGCGATCACTTCTGGGTCGTCATAAGGATGAATAAACGTCCTTCCCTGCTGCTGCGCAATGGCTAAGGCATGACTATAGGCTTCATCGTAACTATTACCATGCAAGATAATTTCTGCACCAAAGGATTTAACCGCTTCAACCTTAATCGCAGGTGTGGTTTTAGGCATCACAATTAAGGATGAAATGCCCATTTTATTTGCTGCTAAGGCGACACCTTGAGCATGATTACCAGCAGAAGCGGCGATAACACCATGAGTTCGTTCATCCGCACTTAAGTGTTGCATACGATTATAAGCACCACGGAGTTTGAACGAAAAAACAGGCTGCAGATCTTCACGCTTTAGTAGCAAGGTATTATTTAACCGCTGTGAAAGCCGTGGCATAAGATCCAGGGGTGTCTCAATGGCAACGTCATACACGCGCGCTTTAAGAATTTTCTCTACATAATCAGTCAGCATGACTACTCAATTTGTGCTCAAAATTATCAATATAACGCTTACGTTACCATTGACACTGATTTATCTCCATACCCAAATAGCCCTAAGATGCAGGTCTCAGCTAAGCGATAAGCGTGCATGTTCTATGCATAAAACTAAATGACTAGTCATTTATGTCTAAGGATAGACGATATGCAAAAAATGCAGGAGCAATTTTTTGTCTAGTTCAAGGTTTTCTAACAACGAAGATGTGCGCTTATCACTTAGCCCTCAGGGAGCTTAGTGAATGCGCCAGTTCAGCGTTACAATACTTGAAAAGGACTAGCCATTCCCTGCGTCTTGTTCCTTGATCTGACACATTCACTAAACTCTGAAACCTGCATCTTAGGGCTATTTGGGTATATAATTCGCGGTTAATTTACACAAGCAAATTTATAGAAGGAAAAGCAATGACTGCTGATGAGATGAAAAAACAAGCCGCCTGGGCTGCTTTAGAGCATATTAATACTGATGGTGTTGTTGGTGTTGGTACCGGTTCTACGGTCAATCACTTTATTGATGCTTTAGCTACTATCAAGGGCCGCATCGAAGGTGCAGTCTCTAGCTCCATCGTTTCAGCAAAGCGTTTAGAAGAACATGGCATTCCTGTTCTTGATTTAAACAATGTGGGTCAAATTGCTGTTTATGTTGATGGCGCAGATGAATCAAACCACAACTTGCAACTTATTAAAGGTGGTGGTGGCGCGCTCACTCGTGAAAAAATCATTGCCGCAGCCAGTGACAAATTTGTATGTATTGCTGATGAAAGCAAACTAGTCGACATTCTAGGTAGTTTCCCATTACCGGTTGAAGTGGTACCAATGTCACGTAGCTACGTTGCTCGTGAAATTGTAAAAATGGGTGGCCAACCTGTGTACCGTGATGGTTTTATTACCGATAACAGCAATGTAATTCTTGACGTACATGGCTTAGAAATCATGGAACCAATTGCCTTAGAAAAAGCATTAAACAATATCGTAGGTGTCGTAACGAACGGTCTGTTTGCGATGCGTCCTGCCGATGTATTGTTATTAGGCAGTGAAAGCGGCACTAAAACTGTTCTTGCGAAAAAATAAGAATTTTTGCCACACCTCAATCGAGGTGTGGCATTTTTCCATGCAATCAGAATTAAAACCCTATGTTTAAACCTTTAAGTGTCTACATCGGTCTGCGCTATACCGGCGCCAAACGCCGTAATCACTTCATTTCATTTATCTCATTAACATCTATGTTTGGTGTGGCCTTAGGCGTGATGGCATTAATCGTTGTGTTGTCGGTCATGAACGGCTTTGAGAAAGAGTTACGTGAACGGATCCTTGGCATGACTTCCCATGCCTTTGTGACTGGGACAGATGGCACACTTAAAGATTGGCATAGCCTACAGAGCCTAATCACAGATCAACCACATGTGATTGATTCAGCGCCTTTTGTTGAAGGCCAAGCAATGCTCAGTCAGGGCAGTCGTGTTCGCGGTACCTTGGTTAGGGGCGTTGACCCACAACTGGAAGGGCGCGTTTCCAGCATTGGTGAAAAAATAGTACAAGGCCAATTTGATGCGCTGCAACCAGGTAGCTTTGGCATTATTTTAGGTAAGGACCTAGCCATTGCCATGGGTGTTCGTACTGGTGACAAAATCACCTTGATTACCCCTCATGTAAGCCCAACGCCTGCAGGTGTTCTGCCTAGACTAAAACGCTTAAATGTTGTTGGTGTGTTCGAAATTGGCATGTATGAGTACGACAGTGCCTTAGCAATCATGAATATCGAAGACGCCGCTAAGTTATTTAAAATTAAGGGCAAGGTGACAGGGCTTCGATTAAAACTTGATGATGTTTATCAAGCGCCACAAATTACCCGCGAATTACTCTATAGCCTACCTAGCAACTATCGAGCAGCAGACTGGACTTATCAACATGCTAATTTTTTCAAAGCACTAAAAACAGAAAAAACAGTGATGTTTGTGATCTTGCTATTAATCGTCGCTGTTGCTGCATTTAATATCGTATCCACGTTAATCATGATGGTGACAGACAAACAGGCTGATATCGCTATTTTACGAACCTTAGGCATGAAACCCAGAGACATTATGGGCATATTTATGGTGCAAGGAACGTTGATCGGTTTATTTGGCACCTTATTAGGGGTGGTTTGCGGTGTGACCTTAGCATTAAATGTCGAAACGCTTATTGCTAACCTTGAAACCTTCCTCGGTTATCAATTCTTATCAGCCGATGTGTATTACATCAGCAGCCTACCTTCAGATTTAAATTGGAATGATGTGACGATAATAGGCATAACCTCATTCGTTTTGTCATTATTATCCACGATTTACCCGTCTTGGCGTGCAGCTCAAGTCAAACCTGCTGAGGCCTTGCGTTATGACTAATCAAGCTATTCTTCAATGCCAGAACTTAGCAAAATATTATGCGGATGGCGATCTTGAAACCCATGTTTTGACGGATATCAACCTGACCGTAAATAAAGGGGATCGCTTAGCGATTGTCGGCAGTTCAGGTTCCGGAAAAAGTACTCTGCTGCATCTACTCGGTGGTTTAGATAATCCAACTGCAGGTCACGTTACGGTGCAAGGCCAAGATCTCAATGCATTATCAGTTAATGCATTGAGCACCTTACGCAACCAAAGTCTTGGTTTTGTTTATCAGTTTCACCATTTATTACCAGAATTCACTGCAGTAGAAAATGTGGCTATGCCCCTGCTTATTGGTGGCGAACATCCCAAACAAGCTCAAATTCAGGCGGAAGAATTATTAATTAAAGTTGGACTAGACCATCGGTTGTTACATAAACCTAGCGAGTTATCGGGTGGAGAACGTCAACGTACAGCGTTAGCACGCGCTTTAATTACTAAACCTGCTTGTTTATTGGCGGATGAGCCCACTGGGAATTTAGACCACCGTACTGCTCAGTCAATTTTTGAGTTGATTATGGAACTCAATGAGTCAATGGGCACAGCATTAGTCATTGTGACTCATGATGTCGGGCTTGCTGCACAAATGGATAGAACATTAACCTTAATCGATGGTCAGCTTAGCGATTAGCGTCAGCTGTTTTTGTTTTTATGGCGACGTTGCAACCAATTCCGAATTACGATTAAACGCCACACTATTCTGACGACAATCACGCCAATAACAGCAGCAATAATTCCACAAATAAAACTGCCCAATAATAGCGGTTGCCAGATCGCTAGAAACTCATGGCTAAACCATTCCCACGTTAGCTCAAAACTATACTGACCAACCGGTACTTGCAGTACCCATGCCCCAATTTTATAAGCATAGAAATACATCGGAGCCACCGTCAAAGGGTTGCTGATCCAGACTGCTGATACGGAGAACGGTAAATTTACACGGAAGAATATAGCTAATGCTGCAGCCACAAACATTTGGCCTACTATCGGCATAAAACCAATAAACAAACCCAAAGCAGCGCCCCCCGCAATAGATTTACGATTAAGGTGCCACAATTTTGGTTCTGTCAGTCGCTGACCAAACTTTTGCAGGTGCGGGTGTTCCTGCATTGCTTTATGATCAGGCATGAAACGCTTAAGGAGTTTACGAGGCATCGTGTCTCTTACTTACTAAGTCGGCCGACATTATAGGGATATATGATTAAATCTGCCATTTCATTTCTATTTGGTTGCGTGCTACTAATTCAACTGCCCAGTCTACCTGATAGTCAGACCCTTTGGCTGATATTTGCTGCCTTTATCTTACTGGTATTTTCTAAAAAATATTGGCTCGCATTTATAGCACTCGGTTTTATCTGGTCAGCTTATCAAGCTAGCCTGCAACTTAACGATCGCCTAGCACTTGATTTGCAAGGCCAAGACATCGTTATTTCAGGAAAAATCAGTTCTATTCCAGAGTTTTACCAGCGACGAATTCGCTTTGAGTTTAGGCCAGACCAAGACTTGAAAATAGCACTACCAAAAAAGCTATTACTGAACTGGTATCAACCTTTACCTAAACGTATACATGCTGATGAACGTTGGCAGTTAACCGTGCGATTGAAACAACCCTATGGCATGAAAAACCCTGGCACCTTTGATTATGAGTCTTGGTTATTTCAACAAGGAATTGGGGCGACCGGTTATGTTAGAAGCAGTGATGCCAATATTCGCTTAGCACCTCCTCCTGAATTATCCATTAATTCATTAAGACAGGATTTATTCAGCAAGATAAATATTCAGCTTATGAATAGTGAAAACCAAGGCGTTATTCAAGGACTGACAACAGGTATCCGACAAAACATTAGCCAACAACAGTGGCAGTTATTACGTTTATCCGGCACCAGTCACTTATTGGCAATTTCAGGTTTACATATAGGTTTAGCGGCTGCTATCGGCTTTTTTAGCTTTCGGTGGTTATGGTCACGACGAGCCAAAAACTTGCTTATTTTTCCTGCCAAACAAGTCGGTGCTCTTGGCGGGTTTAGTACCGCTTTGTTTTACGCCGCCTTAGCTGGGTTTTCAATTCCGACTC
Organism: Methylophaga sp. 42_25_T18; assembly: GCA_002163085.1. Lineage (GTDB taxonomy): Bacteria > Pseudomonadota > Gammaproteobacteria > Nitrosococcales > Methylophagaceae > 41-12-T18. Next base: position 212,997 of record MAAJ01000006.1, read on the forward strand.
AACGCGCCTTGTTCATGGTTGCTATCGTGATGGTTTCATTGCTAATCAAACGACCTACCTCCATTGCTTCAACGCTTGCCTTTAGTCTTTTTGTTATTTTAATTTGGGATCCCCTTGCGGTGTTATCGCCAGGTTTATGGTTATCCTTTTCAGCGGTCGCCATCATTTTGTTTACCAGCCAGTCCCGCTTTCCTAGGCCTAAGTGGCAGTGGGCCAAAATTCATCTGCTTATTGCTTTTGGCTTAACACCTTTGTTATTAGTGTTTTTTTCTCAAGTCTCACTGATCGCTCCCATTGCTAATATGATTGCGGTCCCGTTTATTAGTCTAGTCATTGTGCCATTATCATTATTAGCCAGTCTGTTGTTATGGCTAATTGAGCCTGTTGGCAATATGTTATTAACCTTGGTCGATTTATTGTTAACGCTATTCTGGCCATTCCTAGAGTATGTTGTATCACTGCCTTTTTCACATTGGACTAGCACTCGCCTACCTTGGTTTTATAGCGTGCCGATCACCCTGGGAATTGTCTTGTTATTATCGCCAAAAGGCTTTCCCGCCAAATATCTAGGTCTTTTAGGTATCTTACCCCTACTCTTCTATTCAGCCGAGCGGCCGGATAAAGGCGAATTTTGGTTTACCTTATTAGATGTAGGACAAGGCTTAGCAGCGGTTATTCAAACGGAGCAACACACCTTAGTATTTGATGCTGGGCCAAAATTCAGTGATAAATTTAATACTGGTACCGCTATTATCCAGCCATTTCTGCAATCTCAAGGTATTAATCATATCGACAGTCTTATTATTAGCCATGGTGATAACGATCATATTGGTGGTGCAGATCCACTGATCAAGGCCATGGCGGTCAACACGATATTCACCAGTACGCCCGATAAGTTATTAGACGCTAGTTATTGTCAACCGAACCAATCATGGCAATGGGATAAGGTTCAATTCACGATGCTTATGCCTGAACCATTGAATACAGCCAGTGCCAACAATCAATCTTGTGTATTACATATTGAAAATGCAACTGGCAGTGTATTACTCACCGGTGATATAGAAAAACAAACCGAGTTACAGTTGACCGAACACTATGGTCAGGCTCTAAAATCAACCATTTTAGTTGCACCTCATCACGGCAGTAATACCTCATCAAAGGCCTATTTCATCGACACGGTTAATCCTGATATCGTGTTATTTCCTGTTGGTTATCGAAATCGATACCATCACCCCAATGCTAAAGTGGTAAAGCGATACCTAAATCGTGATACTACAATGTTGAATACAGCCCAGCATGGTGCCATTAGCTATGCCTTTGGTTTAGACAATCTTACGGGTCCAATAACCTGGCGACAACATGGCCGTAAGATTTGGACATCTGCTACTACTGACTAAATCATTTTTAACGTATGATTGACGCTGTTTTTGAGTAATTATGAGATGAAATACCATGTTAGAGCTATTTAAAGCAGGTGGTTGGCTTATGCTGCCATTATTTGCCTGCTCTGTTATTGCTATCGCTATTATTGCTGAACGATTTTGGAGTCTACAAAGCAAACGTATCGCCCCACCTGAACTCATTACTCAAATATGGCAATGGCTACAATACGACCAAGTGGATAAAAACCGTATCAGCGCCCTAGAACAAAATTCACCTTTAGGACAAGTGCTGGCAGCAGGTTTAGTAAATCGAACTTGTACTCGTGAAATCACTAAAGAAGGCATTGAAGACGTAGGTCGCCATGTCACCTTATCACTGGAACGTAACCTTAATACCTTAGGCACCATTGCCGCCATTACTCCGCTACTTGGCTTGCTCGGCACAGTTATTGGCATGATTAAAGTGTTTGCCGTGATCACCACCGAAGGTGTCGGTAATCCTGAAACATTAGCGGGTGGTATTTCTGAAGCACTGATTACTACGGCTACCGGCTTGCTGGTCGCAATTCCTAGTCTCATTTTCTATCGATATTTTCGTGGAAAGATAAGTCGCTTGGTGGTCGATATGGAAGTCCAAGCACTCAAACTCATCGAGTTATTACATGGTGATCGTGAGTTTAATCCTGATGAGGAAAATGGCCAGTGAACCTGTCGCCACAAAAGCCTGAGGAACCAGACGTTAATCTCACCCCTATGATTGACGTTGTCTTCCTGCTGTTACTATTTTTTATGGTCTCCACCAGCTTCATACGGGAAAGTTCACTTAAAGTAGCTTTGCCTGAAGCAACGGGAGAAGCCTTAGTAGAACAAGAAATATCCATAGATATTGTCATTAATACTAATGGTGACTTTATTATTAATGACGTCACATTATTGGATACTAGCCGTGAAAACATAGCCGAAGTACTCAAAAAAATCGCCGGTGATAATGATGATCCTCATGTAATTATCAGCGCCGATGCTGATACTGAGTATCAAAATATTGTCACAGCAATGGACACCGCCCAACAGTTGGGCTACACCCGATTAACCTTGGCAACCCGCCAAAAGATGACTGAGAAATAATGAGTTCAAATGTTCAAACGATGAACGCCAAGCAACTTTATCGGCGTTTACTTACTTATGTCCGTCCCTATTGGTTTGCCTTTATGGCAGCGATCATAGCGATGGTTGTCTATGCGGCGACCGAAGCAGGATTAGCAGCACTAATGAAACCATTGTTGGATGGTAGTTTTGTCGAGAAAGACAGTGATATCATTAGACTGATCCCCCTCTTTCTGATCAGCTTATTTATCGTCAGAGGCACAGCCAACTTTTTTACCACCTATGGTTTAGGTTGGATAGCACGTAATGTCATTATGAATTTACGTACTGAGATGTTTGAACGTCTTATCACGCTACCCTCCAGTTTTTATGATCAACATAACTCTGGCCAGTTAATGTCTAAGTTGATCTATGACGTAGAACAAGTCGCCAACGCGGCAACGGATGCTATTTTAACCTTAATTCGTGACAGCCTAACCATCGTTGCTCTACTGGCATGGATGATTTACATCAGTGGTACCTTGGCACTCATTATTTTATTAACGGTGCCGTTGATTTCCATCATCGTATTCAAGCTCAGCACTCGTTTTCGAAAACTCAGTAAGATAATTCAAGACTCCATGGGCGACGTCAGTCATATATCCACTGAAATCATTGATGGTCAGCGCGAAGTAAAAACATTTGGTGCTCAAACCTATGAGCTTAAACGCTTTGATAAGGTGAACCAGAGAAATCGTCGTCAACGCATGAAAAAGCTGGCTACTGAAGCGATTAGCCAACCCATCATCCAATTAATCACGGTAATAGGCTTATCGGTGGTTATTTATTTGGCGACCTTGCCTGAAATGTTGGAAGCCATTACACCGGGTAGTTTCATCTCCTTTGTTACTGCGATGTTTATGATCTTAACGCCGCTCAAAAGACTGACAAAAGTAAATGCGAAATTACAAGGCGGTATTGCCGCCGCCGACAGTATCTTCACCTTACTGGATCAAAAGCCAGAACTAGATGAAGGCACAACCACCATGGGCCGTGCCCGAGGTGAGATTAGTTATAAGCAGGTCAATTTCACTTACGATGCTGATAAAGGTCGAGTGTTAGAAGAGATATCCTTTGACGCTAAACCCGGCCAAACTATTGCCTTTGTCGGTCACTCGGGTAGTGGCAAGACCACACTCGTCAGTTTATTGGCTCGATTTTATAATCTGAGTAGTGGCCAAATAACCGTAGATGGTATCAATATTAATGAACTTAAATTAACTGATCTGCGTAGGCAAATGTCCTTAGTGAATCAACAAATTGTTTTATTTAATGATTCCATCGCCAATAATATTGCCTATGGTCACGCTAAGCATGTCAGCAATGAACAGATCATTGCTGCAGCCAAAGCAGCGCATGCTTGGGACTTTATTGAACGATTGCCTGAAGGCCTAGCGACAAAGGTTGGTCAAAATGGCGTGTTATTGTCTGGTGGTCAACGCCAACGTATTGCCATTGCTCGGGCCTTATTACGTGATGCGCCTATTCTCATTTTAGATGAAGCCACCGCATCATTAGACACTGAAGCAGAACGCCATATTCAAGCCGCTTTAGAAGCCTTGATGAAAAAACGTACTACGCTTGTTATTGCTCACCGTTTATCAACCATAGAAAAAGCGGATCAAATCATTGTCATGCATGCAGGTCAAATTATTGAAACCGGTACTCACAGCGAGTTACTAGAAAAAGGCCAACACTATGCCGAGTTATATCGCTTACAGTTCCAGGAAAAATAAGTCTGTTATACGATGAAATGGCTGATAGACAGTTGGTATAAACCACGGCCTATACGATGGTTTTTATCCCCGTTTTCTGCTTTATATCGACTGGTTATCACATTAAGAAAACTGTGTTATCAGCTAGGTGTTTTTAAACAACACCGCGTACCGGTGCCCGTTATCATTGTAGGCAATATCAGTGTCGGCGGCACCGGAAAAACCCCTTTTGTCATCTGGCTAGCACAGCAATTGCAACAGCAAGGTTTTAAGCCTGGCATTATCAGTCGTGGTTACGGTGGCAACGCAAGTAACTACCCACTAGACGTCACCAAAGATAGTGATCCAGCTATCGTCGGTGATGAACCCCTTCTTATTGCCCGCCAAACATCATTGCCTATGGTTGTGTCACCCAAGCGTATTGAAGCAGCAAACTATTTGCTTGAGTATCACCATTGCGACATTATTATTGCTGATGATGGCTTGCAGCACTACGCCCTAGCCAGAAATATTGAAATAGTCATCGTCGATGCAGAGCGACAGTTTGGCAATCAGTTTTGTTTACCAGCTGGACCGTTACGCGAACCTCTTACACGACTGAAAAATGTTGACTTTATTGTCTACAATGGCAAAAGAAACCATTCGCCTGACTCATTCAATATGACTCTCTCAACCAAGTCAGCCATAAATTTATCTGATACTAATATCAATAGAGAGTTAACCGAATTTAGTGGGCAACAGGTTCATGCCGTAGCTGGAATTGGCAATCCTCAGCGCTTTTTTAACCAGCTTAGAACCTTCAACATTGATGTCATACCGCATGAATTTAATGATCATCACCCCTATCAACAAGAAGATATTCACTTCAGTGACAATAAGACAGTTCTGATGACGGAGAAAGATGCGGTAAAATGCCAACACTTATCGAGTAACAATATGTGGTATGTCCCCATTGAAGCAACGATGAGTGGAAATTTAGACCAATTAATAATTCAAAAATTAGCAGGAAACAATCCTAATGGATAAAACATTATTAGAAATTTTGGCCTGTCCAAGTTGCAAAGGCAGCTTAGACTACATGAAAGCTCAACAAGAGCTAGTCTGTCCTACCTGTCGTCTTGCCTACCCTATTCGTGATGATATTCCGGTGATGCTTAGTGACGAAGCCCGTGAACTAGCCGCTGACGAAGAACTGTAAATGTCATTTAAAATTGTTATCCCAGCACGTTATGCTTCCAGCCGACTACCTGGTAAACCATTAATTGATATCGTTGGTAAACCCATGATCCAACATGTGTTTGAGCGAGCTCAAGAAAGTCTGGCTGAGGAAGTCATTATTGCGACCGATGATGCTCGCATTGAGCAAGTAGCTCGTGACTTTGGTGCTGATGTTTGCATAACTCGTGCAGATCATCCATCTGGTACAGATAGGTTAGCTGAAGTTGCGAGCATTCGCGCTTTTAATGACCACGATATTATTATCAACGTACAGGGCGATGAACCCTGTTTGCCCGCGGCTTTAATCGATCAAGTTGCAGATGATCTCAGTCAACATCACGATGCTGATATTGCTAGTTTGTACAGTCAAATCACTCAAGAAAAGCAGATATTTGACCCAAATGTAGTCAAAGTGGTGATGGATAAAGGCGGCTATGCAATGTATTTTAGCCGCGCACCAATTCCTTGGATGCGTGACCACTTCAACAGGGACTCGTCGTTACCGCCCGAATTGCCTCACTATCGACATATTGGTTTATATGGCTATCGCGCTAGCTTCTTAAAACATTACTCAGAGTTAACGCCATGTGTATTGGAGCAAGAAGAATCATTAGAACAATTACGCGCCATGTTTTATGGCAAGAAAATCCACCTAACGGCGGCAAAGATTGATTCTGGCCATGGCGTTGACACAGAAGATGATTTAATTGAAGTGCGTAAACTACTGAGTCAATAACTGATCGAGACCGGCTGCGACCAATTCCGCATGTAGATCACCTTCGCCATCAAATATTGGCAAAACATAAGTGACCGGCACATCCCTATGCCCCTCACCATATTGAGTCGCCTGTATATTAGTATTGTCTTTCAATACCTGTAATACAAATTCACGACCATCTAACAATTCGATTATTTCACATTGTTGTTGTTGAAAAACAACCTGCTGACCAATTAAGGTCAACAGGTGTTCGATAGTAACAATGTTATTTGTTGGCATCAGCTTTTGGCTCGACCTTGTCAGGAGTGGCTTTTTCAACTTTGTTAGCGCTATTATCTGACGAAGTTGATTTTTTATCTACTCCTGTTTGATTCTCACCTTTATCTTTATTAGCCTGTGGACGACGTCGACGTGGGCCAGTACTCGTTCTAGGTTTCCGTGGTGCCGGTTTTTTCGCTGGTGCTGCAGGTGTATTGCCGTCCACTTCTTTTGCTTTGTCTGAAGGCACGGTATTACCATCAACTTCTGGTGCTGCCTGAACAACAGCATTGCCCTCAACAGCTTGCTTTTCAGGTATGGCTTTATTCGCAGAATAACCTTCACCGTCAGCCTGACTATCATTCTCAGTACGAGGACGACGACGTCTACCACCACGACGTGAACGGCGCGCTTGGTTACTACGGCCTTTGTTCTCTTCATTAGCATCTGTAGCAGTATTTTCTTTGTCCACAGTTGGCTGAGTTGAAGACTTAGACTTGTCATCCGTCTCTGTAGTCTCACTCACCGGTTTAGCTGGACGACGGTTACGCGGACCACGACGATTAGTATTACGCGTACGAGGAGGACGACGATTTTGTTCGCGCTTTGGCTTCTCTTCTATTTCTTGTGCTGGTTCTTCAACTTCACTTTCAGCAGGCTTGCCTGTTAGCACATTTAATAAACGTTTTAATAAACTAGGCTTAGCGGCTACCGGCGGTGCCTTTTGATCCTTATCTTCTGAAATCACTGGTGCTGGTGCAGATGGTGATACGCCCGTCACCGCAGGCTGCTCAACCGCTGGCTTATCTTTCAATGCTTCTGGTGTTTCCGTTTCCGGTGTCACCATTAAGTGATGACTTACCTCTGAACGCTCACTGCCGTCTTTAATTCGCTCAATATCGTAATGCGGTGTTTCAAAATGTGGGTTTGGAATCAATAACAGTTTTACATCATGGCGACGTTCAATCGCATCCAATTGTGCGCGCTTCTCATTCAACATAAATGTCGCTACCGGAACGGGTAACTGCACAACAAGTTGAGAAACATTTTCTTTGTTAGCTTCTTCTTCCACCAGTCTTAACACAGCAAGACCCAAAGATTGGACACCACGAACATGACCTAAACCGGCGCAGCGCGGACATACTTCCTGATGTGCATCACCTAACGATGGACGTATACGTTGGCGAGACATTTCTAACAGGCCAAAACGAGAAATTCGTCCGACTTGAACACGTGCGCGATCCACCTTCAAGTGATCACGTAAGCGGTTTTCTACCTCACGTTGATGACGGCTTGGTCCCATATCAATGAAATCAATAACCACTAAACCACCCAAGTCACGTATACGTAATTGACGAGCAATTTCTTCTGCTGCTTCCAAGTTGGTATTGAAGGCGGTTTCTTCGATATCACCGCCTTTATTAGCACGAGCAGAGTTAACATCGATAGAGATCAACGCTTCAGTAGGGTCAATGACCAGTGCTCCACCTGATGGTAGGCGCACTTCATGACGGAAAGCGGTCTCAATCTGACTTTCAATCTGGTAGCGCGTAAACAAGGGGACTTTATCTTTATACAGCTTGAATTTACTTAATTCATGCGGCATGACCATGCGCATAAAGTCATAACCCGTTTGATAAACTTCAGGCGAATCAACCAAAATCTCACCAATATCTTTACGTAAGTAATCACGTAAAGCACGGATAATGATATTGCTTTCCTGATAGATTAAAAACGGTGCAGATCGTTCTGTCGTTGCTTTATCTATGGCTGTCCACAGTTGAACTAAGTATTCTAAATCCCACTGCAGTTCTTCGGCTTGTTTGCCAACACCCGCGGTGCGAACAATCATGCCCATGTCTTCCGGCACTTCCAATGAACGTAATGCTTCTTGCAGTTCTGCGCGCTCTTCTCCTTCTATGCGACGGGAAATACCACCCGCACGAGGACTGTTTGGCATTAGAACTAAGTATCGTCCAGCAAGGCTGATAAACGTAGTTAACGCTGCACCTTTGTTACCACGTTCTTCTTTTTCTATTTGAATGACCAGTTCTTGGCCAACTCTTAAGACATCTTGAACGTTAATTCGACCACTAGTTTCACCACTAGACACGTCTTTGAAATAACTTTTAGAAATTTCTTTTAAGGGTAGAAATCCTTGTCGTTCTGAGCCGTATTCAACAAATACTGCTTCCAAACTAGGTTCAACGCGAGTAATTTTACCCTTGTATATATTGCCTTTCTTTTGTTCCCGGGAGGGCGTATCTATATCTAAGTCGAATAGACGCTGTCCATCGACCATTGCTACACGTAATTCTTCTTCATGAATTGCGTTAATCAAAATTCGTTTCATGCATAACCTCTAATTGAGGTTCGCACATCCAGTACAACCCAAATTTGGGCCTATACACCGCCACCGTATTGTGGCGTTAACAGATCGACACTGCTAATAATCGTAGTTTTGGCTATGTGTTTGTCACTGTTACACTAGCGCTCAAAAAATGAGCTGTGGTTTTACCTCTTTAATTTGTAAAAAATTGTGAACCACTTTGTCGCAATAATGTTCTGCGAGTCTTATAATATCGGCGCTTTACGCTGTGCAAAGCTGGCCAGATACCTACAAATTATTAATCACTTTTATAATATTGCTTGTCGTCCTGTCTGGTGCATATTTTTCTGCGATTTATATCGCATCCTAGACGTAGGAACCACTTATATCTTTTCATTTTGGCCCGTTTCTTGGCCCCAATTTCAATATCAAACCGGTGTTCAATATTGGTCACTTAAAAACTTGTTAGGCTTATGCCGCATCAACCATATTTTCAGGGAGCGAACTATGCCATTTTCAGATCACAGAGAATAAAAGCCGGTATACTCACACCATTCCCTATTAGACCAACTTCTGAATATAACAGTCTGTTACTATATCAGCAATAAAAATTTGAACATTTTATGATTTCCAAGCAATCAACATCCAATCAAGTGCAATTTCTTGATATCTCAGCAGCGCAAGCTGGACAACGTATAGATAACTTCCTCCTTACACTGGAGAAAGGTGTCCCTAAAAGCCGAATTTATCGCGCTATTCGTAAGGGCGAAGTTAGAGTAAATAAGGGACGAATCAAACAAACCTATCGAATTAAAGAAGGTGACAGCATTCGTGTTCCACCACTTCGAACTGCTGAAAAGACGGCACTCACTTCTGTTAGTAATTCAATGAGACAACTGTTAAACGACAGTGTACTACTTGAGGATGATGATTTACTCGTATTGAACAAACCGGCGGGCTTAGCCGTACATGCCGGCAGTAATATTCAGCAAGGAGTCATTGAAGCATTACGAATCATTCGTGCTGAATTGCCTTATCTCGAACTGGTCCACCGTCTGGATCGTGATACTTCCGGCGTTTTATTATTAGCAAAAAGTCGCGCTGCACTGTTGAATCTCCAACAGCAACTGCTCGATCACGATATGAACAAACGTTACTTGACCTTATTAAAAGGTGGCTGGGATAAACAAGAAATGTTGGTTGAACAGCCACTAAGAAAAAATACCGTTTCTTCTGGTGAGCGCATGGTTAGGGTGGACCCTGAAGGCAAATATGCTAAAACCGTCTTTATTCCACGAAAAAAATTCCACCAAGCACAATTAACTGAGGTAGTGTTATATACCGGCCGAACCCATCAGATTCGTGTTCATGCTGACCACATTAATCATCCTTTAGCGGGTGATGATAAATATGGTCAACGCACATTTAATAAAGAAATGAAAAAATTTGGTTTAAAACGTTTATTCCTGCATGCGTGGAAACTCGGCATTACGCACCCTGGCACTGGCGAACCAATAGAACTTGAAGCCCCACTACCCGCAACATTAGAAAATGTACTGAATAAACTTGGAGAGCAAACATGAAGCCCTATCAATTAATCGTCTTTGATTGGGATGGCACACTGATGGATTCAACGGCCCATATTGTTAACTGTATGCAGCAAGCGATCAGCGCACTTGAATTACCAAGCTTAACGGACAGCGCCATTAGTCACATTATCGGACTAGGTCTGGATGAAGCTGTTTTGACCCTATACCCAGATGCTGACCAAAACTTAATCACAACACTGGCCGATAAATATCGCCAAGTTTGGCTAAATAGTCCCCATGAAACACCTTTATTTGAGAATGCCCGCGAGTTGATTCAACAATTAGCTGACAACGATTATTTGCTCGCTGTCGCCACCGGGAAAAGTCGACGAGGATTAGATAAGGTATTAACAGCAACAGGTTTGACTGATTATTTTCATGCCACTCGTTGTGCGGATGAATGTCACTCAAAACCACATCCTCAGATGCTTGAAGAATTGATGGGTCACCTCGGCGTTGAAAAACAGCATACCTTAATGATCGGTGATACCGAATTCGACTTACAAATGGCTCATAATGCCGGCGCTCACAGCCTTGCCATCAGCCACGGTGCTCATAGCATTGAAACTCTACAAGCATGTCAACCAAAAGCGATTGTTGATGATCTTCATCAAGTTGAACAATGGCTAAATAACTTGTAGTCAGACATTTGCTATCATGTCGCAATAATTTATAATTTTCTGGGATAAGACTATATGGCTACATTCGGCGACTTTCCACCAAATAGCAATGGGAGTAACTCCCAACCAACGTCTGATTCATGGGAGCGTCAAGTCATTGAAGATTTAGCCTTTGCCGCTTTAAAAGAACAACGTAATAGTCGTCGTTGGGGTTATGTTTTTAAAGGTTTAATCCTGCTGTATTTAGTTGCGATTATGATGTTGATGATTCCATCTGGCGATCTGCCTGCCAGTAAAATGGAACATACTGCACTCGTCGATATTCAAGGTGTTATTGCAGCCAATGCCGATGCCAATGCCGATACCATCGTAACGGGAATTCGAAACGCTTTCGACAGTGATCAAGCTAAAGGCCTCATCCTAAGGTTAAATACCCCAGGTGGTAGTCCAGTTCAGGCTGGTGTTATCAATGATGAAATCAAACGGTTACAAGCCACACGCCCTGACTTTCCTGTCTATGCGGTAATACAAGATATTTGTGCTTCTGGTGGTTATTACATTGCTGCTGCTGCCGATGAGATATATGCAGACAAAGCTAGTATTGTTGGTTCAATCGGTGTGCGTATGGACAGCTTCGGTTTTACTGGCACTATGGAAAAGTTAGGCGTGGAACGCCGTCTACTCACTGCCGGCGAACATAAAGGTTTTCTCGATCCTTTCTTGCCAGTGCAACAAGCCGATGTCGATCACGTGACATCTATGCTTGATAATATTCACCAGCAATTTATTAATGTCGTTAAAACTGGCCGTGGTGACCGACTAGGCAATGATCCTAAATTATTCACTGGACTGGTTTGGTCTGGAGAACAAGCCTTACCCTTAGGTTTAATTGATGGTCTAGCCAATAGCAGCCATGTTGCCCGTGAGATTATTGGCGCTGAAGAGATCGTTGACTATACTCCTCGGCCTAACTATCTTGATCGTTTTGCTGGTAAATTAGGCGCAAGTTTAAGCCAAATGATGTTGCAATCATCAACTTTAGGGATGCACTGATATGAATGATAACGATACATTCCAACAAATGAGCGAACAGGAACAAGCTGAACGCAAAGAGTTATTTCGTTATACCGACTTGGCGCATCCCTTAATGCAAGTCTTGTTTAATTTGCAACTTAACGCTCCTTCAGAAGCAGAATAACTTATGGCTCTTACTCCAGAAACACTAGTCAACAAATCGCTTAAGTTGGTTTCACCACCAAGTACTTACGCTCAACTCGATGCGTTAGTCAAAGATCCCAATAGCTCCGCTGAAGATATTAGTGAAGTGATAAACACCGATCCAGCATTGGTTACTCGGCTACTTAAAGTTGTGAATAGCCCTTTTTACGGATTTCCATCGCAAATCAATACTATTTCTCGTGCAATTACCATCATAGGCACCCGAGAACTCACTCACTTGGTATTAGCCACCTCGGTCATTGATGCATTTAAAGGTATACCGAGTTCATTAATAAATATGACGGAGTTCTGGCGTCACAGTCTCGCTTGTGCCATTGCCGCAAAATATCTCGCTAAAGAATGTGGTCAACGTGCCACTGAACGTTACTTTATTTCTGGTCTACTGCAAAACATTGGTTCTTTGGTTATTTACCAGTCTGTGCCTGAACTTGCCAGAGAAGCAATCAATAGTGCCAAGTTTGGTAATGAAGTTATCTATAAAGCCGAACAACGCATACTTGGTTTTGATCACACCGATGTGGGTCAAGCCTTAGTCAAAGCATGGCGTTTACCACATTCCCTAGAAGAAGTAGTCAAATGTCACCACACACCATCACAATCGGTTAACTTCCCGTTAGAAGTCGCCGTGGTGCACATCGCTGATATTATCGTCAGCTCCGCTCAGCTTGGTCATAGCGGTGATAGCCATGTGCCACCACTTGATCCTGATGCTTGGGAACTACTTGGCTTAGATGAAAAAGTCATCCCAGATCTTGTAAAAGAACTGGTTCAGCAACTTGATGAGCTGGCCAAGTTACTGACCTAAGTAAAATAACAATAACTCAACTTAGCAAACATACACATATTTGAAAGAGGCAATTCATGAGAACAGTATTATTAGGTGCACCTGGATCCGGTAAAGGCACACAAGGCGTTGTATTATCAAAAAAATACAATATCCCACAAATTTCTACTGGTGATTTATTACGTGCCGCTGTCAGTGCTGGCTCTGAACTGGGCAAAAAAGCCAAAACGGCTATGGATGCTGGAGCCTTAGTCTCTGATGACATTGTTATTGGCTTAATTCGTGAACGTATATCTGATAACGACGCCAAAAACGGCTACATTCTTGATGGCTTTCCTCGTAATATTGTCCAAGCCGAAGCCTTGGATGCCATGTTGGAAGAACTTGATCAGCCATTACAAGGCGTGGTCTTACTTGATGTTGCTTTTGAAGAATTAATGCAACGTTTAACCGGTCGTCGCACCTGTAAAGACTGCGGTGCTATCTATAATGTGCACCTTTCACCACCGAAAACTGCCGATCATTGTGACGCTTGTAACGGTGAGTTATTTCAACGCGCGGATGATAATGAAGAAACAATTGGTAATCGGCTAAACGTATACCAAGACCAAACAGCACCCTTAATCGGTTATTACGGTGATCAAGATAAACTTCATTCGATTGCTGGAACCGGTAATATCGATGACATCACTACCGCCGTTGGTGCGATTTTCGATACCCTTTAATATATAAAACCAGCCCTTAGTGACACACGAAGGGCTGGTTTCCACTTAAAACATTCCAACTTTTATCCCACTTCCATGGCTAATATTCTCGCGGTAGGCATAGCAACGTTAGATATCATTAATACCGTTGAGTCATATCCAGCTGAAGATGAGGAAGTTCGTGCATTATCACAACGGCAAGCACGTGGAGGCAATGCAACTAATACCCTCGTCGTATTAAGCCAGCTTGGTCATCACGGCTGTTGGGCAGGCGTAATCATTGATGAGCCCGATGTCCAACTCATTAAACAAGACTTAGCCTCATTTAATATCGATTTTTCAGCCTGCACAGTGCTGAACTCCGGCAAAATGCCAACATCCTATATCAGCCTCAGCAAAGAAAGCGGCAGTCGCACTATCGTGCATCACCGTGATTGCCCGGAGTTTTCATTTACCGACTTTCAGAAAATTGATCTCCAGCCATTTGATTGGGTTCATTTTGAAGGTCGAAATGTAGACGAAACATTGAACATGTTCAAATGGCTTAAGCAACATTATCCCGACTTGCCCTTTTCCTTAGAAGTTGAAAAACCACGGGCCAATATCGAATCATTATTCGACTACCCACATTTTTTAATGTTTTCTCAACAATATGCACTGGCTAAAGGCTATGAAACGGCCAGCGCATTATTACAAGCTCTACCAACGACTATTTCAGCAAGCTGTACTTGGGGGGAGCTAGGCGCTTGGGCAATAAATAATGCTAATATTGTTAGCAGTCCTGCATATCCACCAGCAAACATCGTTGATACGCTAGGTGCCGGCGATACCTTTAACGCGGGTTTAATCTCTGCATTACTACAGCAGAAAACCATTAAACAAGCATTAACCCAAGCTTGCCAACTGGCTGGACATAAATGTGGTCAGCTAGGCTTTGCCAACTTAATAAACGGATAACCAAAGATAGTCCAATGGCCAATTATTTTTTATGTAATGAAACTGAACTACCTAACTATCAGGCCCGTAGCTTCAGTGTGGAAACGGCACAAGGTGCCATTGAGCTATTTTTAGTCCGACAAGACCGTCGAATTCGAGCTTACCTAAACAATTGCCCTCACCTTAGTATTCCTCTCAATTGGCAGCCTGATGAATTTTTATCACTCGAAGGTACTCATATTCAATGTTCCACCCATGGTGCCTTATTTACCATGGAAGAAGGTCATTGCATCGCGGGACCATGTACAGGACAAAGCCTCACACCCTTAACAATTGAACAACAAGATGACGGAAAAATAGTGCTGCAACATAAGTCTGATTCGCATCAACAGCCTTGATGTGACAGAATTCACATTATTGTCTTTTTGACGGAACGACTGCCTTAATGGATCTCAAAAAACGAATTCGCATCGGTGACTTACTGATAGAAAATAAAGTCATCTCCGAAACGCAATTAACTACCGCACTTGCAGAGCAGAAAAAGACCCGTCGTAAGCTGGGTAAAACGCTGATCGATTTAGCTTATATACAAGAGTCCCAACTCCTTACCTTATTATCACAGCAGCTCAAAATTCCTTATCTCGAACTGCAACACTACCCTATTGATCATGAGGTATTAAAACAATTACCCGAAATACTTGCCCGCCGTTTTCGAGCTATTGCGTTAAAAGAAGATAATGGCAAGATATTGGTCGGCATGACCGATCCAACCGATATCTATGCTTATGATGAAATCAGCAAAGTGCTCAAACGTTCCATCGATCTTGCTGCGATCAGTGAAGCGGACTTATTACACCAGCTCGAAACGGGCTACCGAAAAACTGACGAGATCGACTCACTAGCAGAAGTGTTAGACGTTCAGCTGTCAGAACATGACTTTGATCTCAGTGCAATAACAGAATCAACCAGTACTGCTGACGCGCCTGTTGTCAGGTTATTGCAAGCTATTCTTGAAGATGCGGTGGGTATGAAGGCCTCTGATATTCATATTGAACCAGACAGTAATGTGCTACGCATACGCCAACGCGTTGATGGTTTATTGCAAGAACAGATTGTTGATGAAACTAGAATCGCAACCGCATTAACCTCACGCCTGAAATTGATGGCGGGCTTGAACATTTCAGAAAGACGCTTACCTCAAGATGGGCGTTTTAATATCAAAGTTAAAAATAAAAACATTGATGTTCGCCTGTCGACCATGCCGATGGTGCACGGTGAATCGGTAGTGATGCGGTTACTTGACCATTCACAAGGTTTATTGAACTTTACTAAACTTGGCATACCAAGCTCGATCCTTCAACCCCTACAAAGCATCATTAATAAGCCCCATGGTTTAGTTTTGGTCACTGGGCCAACAGGTAGCGGTAAAACCACAACGCTCTATGCCGCACTCAACGAAATCAATTCTCCTAGCAGCAAAATTATTACTGCTGAAGATCCAGTGGAATATCAACTTCCAAGAATCAATCAGGTTCAGATCCATGAAAAAATCGGCTTAAGCTTCCCGACTGTATTGCGTACTGCATTACGTCAAGATCCCGATGTCATTTTAATCGGTGAAATGCGCGATCAAGAAACGGTTGAAATTGGCCTACGAGCCGCCATGACGGGCCACTTAGTTTTTTCTACCTTACACACTAATGATGCTGTCAGTACCGTGAGTCGCTTGCTTGATATGGGCGCAGAAGGTTTCTTGGTTGCCTCGTCTTTACAGGCTGTGCTCGCTCAACGCTTAATTCGACGCCTCTGTGCAGATTGTAAAACACTCAAAACTTTAGAGCCTCAAGAGAAACTGCTGTTAGAGCAAGTCGTAGGTCCACAAGCATCGTGGCCGGACTTCTATGAACACAAAGGCTGTAATAAATGTCATAACACCGGTTATCACGGACGAATTGGTGTCTACGAGTTATTGGTAATGACAGCTGAATTGTCAGCAAGTTTACACAAAGATGATAACGCTAGCTTTATTGAACTAGCCAAACAGCAAGCCGGATTTATTAGCTTGACTGAAAATGCAATTGAGTTAGCCAAACAAGGTGTGACAACCTTAGAAGAAGTATTACGTATTGCTGGAGACATCGATATAAGTCATGAGCAAACCGTGCTTCCAGCCTCTAGCCTAGCAGCTGAAGTTTAAATCACTGCACCCATTATGCCTATATACGAATACAAAGGTCGTAACCCCCAAGGTGAAGTTGTTAAAGGCCAATTAGAAGGCACATCCACCAGTGAAATTGCATCACATTTGATGAATACCGGCATTACGCCGATAGATATTCATGAATTAGTGGTCCAGCAAACCGATGCCCTACAAAATTTACAACAAGCGTTATTTAACCGAGCACCCGATATTAACGAGCTGCTCATGTTCAGCCGCCAAATGGCAACCTTATTAAAAGCGGGCATCTCTATCTTGCCAGCACTGCGTGGTTTAACCTCGCATATGACCCATGCAGGTATGGCCAATGCGCTAGAAGACATTGCCAATGATCTTGAAAGTGGTCATACACTTGCTGCCAGCATGCAACAACATCCACGCATTTTTTCAACCTTGTTTGCCAGCATGGTGAATGTCGGTGAAAATACCGGTCAATTAGATCAAGCCTTCCTGCAAATTCACCAATATTTAGAGATCGATAAAGAAACTAAAGACCGTATAAAAGCAGCTACTCGTTATCCTATCTTTGTCTTTATCGCCATGGCCATTGCCATGGGTGTGATCAATTTGTTTGTTATTCCTGCTTTTGCCAGCGTGTTTGCCGGTTTTGGCAGTGACTTACCTTGGGCTACTAAAATTCTGATGACCACATCGGAATTTAGCATTAACTACTGGCACTATATCCTCGTGGCATTAGTCATCTTGATCGTCAGCGGCAAACATTATCTCAACTCCGAGAAAGGTCAATATCAATGGGATCGCTACAAACTTAAAATACCGCTTGTCGGTAGTATCATCGAGCGGGCGACGTTATCACGCTTTGCACGTGCATTTTCTATGGCCTTTCGTGCTGGTGTGCCGATTACCCAAACTCTCGTCATTGTCAGTCGAGCCGTGGACAATACGTTTATCGAAAAACGTATCTTATCGATGCGTGATGGCTTAGAACATGGCGAATCGTTAACCCAAACAGCGATTGCCAGTAACTTATTTACACCTTTAGTCCTGCAAATGATTTCAGTGGGAGAAGATACGGGTGCAGTTGATGACATGTTAGATGAAGTCGCCAACTTCTATGAACGAGAAGTGGACTACGATACCAAACAACTCAGCAGTGCGATTGAGCCCATTATGATTGCCGTTATCGGGGTGATGGTGTTAATCTTAGCGCTGGGTGTATTTCTGCCGATGTGGGACCTCGCTGGTGCCGCATTTGGTCGTTAATTCGTATATTTGTTCGATCTTAATTAATACCATTTATCCAAGGACATTTTGATGAAAAAGCAACAAGGTTTTACTTTAATTGAATTAATCATGGTGATTGTAATTCTAGGAATTTTAGCAGCAACTGCTTTACCTAAATTTGCCAGCCTGCAAGGTGATGCTCGCTCAGCCTCAATTGATGCTGCTGCCGGAGCAATGAAATCAGCGATGGCGATTGTGCACGCACAAGCACTTATTAGTAGCATCGAGGCCTTGGCAGATTCTAGTGTAGCTCTAGAAGGCACAACTATTGCCATTAAATATGGCTATCCAACTACTGGCAGTATTGATGATGCAGCAGGTCTTGGCTCTGCAGATTATTTAAATAGCAGCGGTACTGTCACGATTGTTGGATATACTCCTGCAACTGGTAATTGTCATGCTGTATTTGCAGATGCAACGTCATCAACTGTTGCAACGGTAACTGCAGATACTGGCGGATGTTAAGCAGCAAGCACAGACTGCTCTTCTCGCAATTTATACGTTAACATCAAAAATATCTACCTACAGACTTCTGTAGGTAGATATTTCCTCCATAGCTTTAATATCTACATGGAGATTTCAACAATTAAAAATAAAAATTCTTCCGGCTTCACCTTGGTCGAATTAGTCATGGTCATTGTCTTACTAGGCATTATTTCGGCCATAGCCCTACCCCGTTTTTTTAACCGATCTGGTTTTGAAGACCATGCGCTATTTACCGATACCTTAAATGCCGTGCGTTATAGCCAAAAACTTGCCGTTGCTTCTGGCTGTGCTACCCAAATTGCCATTAGCGCTAATAGCTATGCCGTATTACGTGAAAACACCTGTGGCAGTGGTTCATTTAGTAGTGCGTTAGCTGCGCATCATCCAACTACTGGCGAAGCGGGTTATACCGGTTCCCAAGGAAATGTTTCGTTAACCGCAATAAACTCAACAACTACGTTTAATGCCTTAGGTCAAGCCGATGCTGATAACACTATTACTGTTGGCAGCAGACAGATCTCTATCATCGCTGCAACCGGATTCAGTTATGACAGCACGCCGTAATAAACAGCAACAAGTGGGCGCAACCTTAATTGAGTTGGTGATTACCATCGTAATTATCAGCATCGCTTTGGTTGGCATATTAAGTATAGTAAATCTTTCGATAAAACACAGTGCAGATCCCTTAGTACAACAACAAGCCATTGCTATTGCTGAATCTTATTTAGAAGAAATCCTTCTCCTGCCCGTCATCGATCCCGATGGCAGTAATACCGGTGAATCGCGTGCTACCTTTGATAATGTAGAAGATTATGATGGTTTGAGTGATACCGGCGCTACCGATCAAAATGGCAATGCGATTAGTGGTCTAGAAAACTATACAATCTCAGTATCCGTCAGTGATCAAAGTATCTCAGCAGTGACTATGAAAGAAGTCACCGTTTCTGTCATTCGACCAGGAACTGATACTATTTCTTTAGGCGGTTATAGGGCTAATTACTGATGGTTCCTAAGGTTCAACGTGGCTTCACCTTGATCGAAATGATCATCGTCATTGTTGTCGGTGGCATCATTGCCGCGATGACAGCTTCTATCCTGACCTTACCCATCAATGCCTATATTGACAGTTCCCGTCGCGCCACCTTAACCGATGTCGCAGAGTCATCTCTACGACGTTTACAACGAGATATACGCCGTGCCTTACCTAATAGCATTCGCATTTCATCAGATGGACAAACCTTAGAGTTATTACACCTTGTTGATGGTGGTCGCTATCGAGCCAAACTTGCTATCGATGCCAGTACCGGCCTCAGCAGTGGTGATATCCTAGATTTCACCGCTAGCGATGCAAGTTTTGATGTTTTAGGCACCTTACAAAACTTTGGCAATATCACCACCGGCAGTGACCGTATTGTGATTTATCCCGTCGATGCTTCTGGAGCAAATGCCTACACGGCTAGTAATTCATCCGTGATCGCGAATACATCAACCGCGGATAACCTTGATTTTAATGCCATCCAGTTTCCCCTAGCATCACCCCAACAACGCTTTTTTGTCATTGATACGCCTGTTACTTATCGCTGCGATACTAGTGCTGCGGCTCGACAAGATCGTGTATTACTTCGTTATCAAGGTTATGCCATTCAAACCACTCAACCTGAACCACCAGCATCCGGTGATGCCATTCAAGCCAACTTCCTAAGTAGTTGTCAGTTTAGCTATAACTCTGGCTCTAGTAGTCGCGCTGGCTTGATCACGATTGAATTAACGCTAACCGATGATAAGAATGAATCCGTACGACTCGTGCACCAAGTGCATGTGGACAACCAACCATGAATCAGCAAAAAGGCATTACCTTAGTTGGGGCAATTTTTGTATTAGTTATCGTCAGCCTACTTGGCCAATACCTGATCAATATTACTGGAGTACAACGCCAAACCACTCTATTAACGTTGCAAAGCGCGCGTGCTTATCAAGCTGCTAGAGCAGGCGTAGAATGGGGGGTAGATCGTATTATCAACAGCGCGAGCTGTGTAGCCAATACAACATTGACACCCAATATTGCCAATTTCACTACCACGGTCAGCTGCAATACCGTGGGCACGTACAACGAAGATGGAACAGAATTTACCATTTATAGAATCACAAGCGAAAGTGAGTATGGAAGTTACGGTCAAATCGGCTATGTCTCACGTGAGTTGGAAACTATCGTTCATGATTAAGTGAGTTTCACAGCTTATCTTCTGACTAGCACCTCTATTATCCAAACCTACTTTAAGAAAATAAAATGAAAAACTGTTGGTTATTATTTTTTGTCTTTTTGTTCTCCAGTGAACTCGTCTTAGCTGAAAGTTGCAGCATATCTCAAGTTGGCTCTGATGGAGAAGAATTTCGAGGTATCGGTGGAAGCAGTGACAGTAATGTAATTGCTGTGGGACATAATACTCCGGCTAGCTTCTATCACTTTGATGGCTCATCATGGACTAAACACTCCGATACAGCAGATAAACAATTACACGATGTATCTGTTGTTAATACTAATCTAGCTTATGCCGTTGGTCATGACGGTTGGATTATGCAGTTTGATGGTACTAACTGGGCAACTTTCTCTTCCCCCACTACTGAGTATTTAACCAGTGTCTGGGCTGAATCTAACTCTGACATATGGATTGTAGGTAAGGAAAATACACTATATCACTGGGATGGAGCCGCTTGGACAGATATGTCTGGAGCGGGTGAAGCCAACATTGATTCAGGCGAAGAACTATCTAGCAGTTGGGCAGGTTCGTCTAGCTTTTTTACTTCAGAAAAAGACGGAGATCTCTACCGTTATACACAGTCATCTGGAGTATGGGACAAATTTACTGCCTGTAATACTAATTTTGATATGGAAGCTAAAGCATTATGGAGCGATGGTGCCGGTAATGTCTACATCGCTGGTAAAGATAAAACTCCAAACGAAGCCAGTGTCTGGCTCTATAATGAAAACTCAAATAATTGTTCAAAACTTTTTTCTAGTAGTACAGAGGATAAATTTGAGGGAATCTATGGCTCTGGAAGTATTGTCTACGCCGCAGGTAAAAAAGGCTTAATTGCAACTAATAGCTCTGGTTCGTGGGCTGAGACTACGCAGACTACCGTAGACTTAAAAGCAGTTTGGGTCTCTGATTCAGAGAAAGCATACTATGCCGGGAAATCTGGGTTTGCAACAGATTGCTCCACTAGTTCGTCACCTCCTTCTTCATGCAGTGCTATCCCAAGTGACTATGCTCTATATAGTGCTTCATCAATTAATTTGTCACAAAGCATAAAAATTAACGGTCAAACCGTTAGTTCAGGCAGTTATTCACCTGAAGCCGCGATTGATAAAAATGGCAATGTGACAACCAATGCTAACCTCACATTACCCGCTTTAGACCCTGCTACATTTCCTACAAATTCCGAAACCAATGATGAAATATCCAACTCGGATATCACTATCAACCAAACTTCGGAAGCATATTACGATGAAATTAAACTAACCAAAAAAAACACTACTGTCACGTTCACTGGTGGTGGAACACTCCACATAGATAAACTGGAAACACAGAAAGAAGGTTCTATTATTAATTTTGCAAGTGGGACCTACTACATTAACGAGCTTAAGTTAAAAAAAGAAGATTCCGTTATTAACATTACCAGTGAGCCCGTCACCATTCATATCGGTACAAAATTTGAAATCGAAAAAGAAAATGTTGATATCAATAAAGAGGGGAATATCGCTGACTTTATTGTTTATTTGCACACTGGTTCAAAATTCAAAGCTAAGAAAGAAAACCTAGACTTTACCGGCGTCATCTATGGCCCTAATGTTAGTGAAGTAAAATTCGAAAAGGAGGGCGTTAATTTTCACGGTTTAATTGCTATAGGGGGTGGAGCGATCAAGGTCATGAAAGAAAACTTTTCTTTAACTTTTACAGATGACGATGTGGCTGCCATCGAGGCCTTAGGTAGTTGTGACTCAGCCCTCGATCATTTTGAATTATCCTATGCCGCCAACGGTATAACTTGCCTTGCTTCGCCAATCACCCTAAAAGCCTGTGCAAATGCAGATTGCAGTGCCTTGTATACCGAAAATGTGAATGTCACGCTAGATCCTGCATCGGGCTGGGTGAGCAACCCTGTCACTGTTTCATCAGGCACTGCATCACTGGAATTACAACATACAACAGCAGAAGATGTTGTTGTTGATATTACTGCAAGCTCAGTAACGCCTACTGGCGCATTGCAATGTTTTGCAGATAATGTGGCTGATGCAACGTGTACCATTAACTTTGCTGAAGCAGGCTTTGTATTTGATATTCCAACACAAACAGCCTGTAAACCTTCCATTGACGTCACCATTGCTGCCGTCAAAAAAAGTAATATTACGGATCAATGTGTAGGGGCTCTGACCGGTACTCAATCAGTCAATTTCTGGTCGACTTACTTAAACCCAGCCACGGGGACCAATACCGTAGATATTAGCAGCACAACCATTGATACCTCCTCACCGGGCACCCCTGTCGACCTCGACTTTGACATCAATGGTGAAGCGACCTTTACCGTTCACTATGATGATGCTGGTCAAGTTCAAATTGATGCCTCACATACAGCAGGTAGTGGCTTAGTACTCACGGGCAATGATCAGTTTGTTAGTACCCCTGTCATGTTAACCGTCTATACCGATGAAAATAACTACGAATGTGTCAGTGGTGATGCTAGTTGTAATCGATTTAAAAGAGCTGGTGAAAGTTTTGACCTTAAAGTGAATGCTGCTTGCTGGGAAGACGACAGTGATACCGATTTTAGAGATAACGCCGTTACGCCAAACTTCGAATTAAACTCAATTGCCGTCATTCCTTTACTCGTTGCGCCATCAGGTGGTTCTAATGGCAGCTTAGATGTATCTAGTTTTAACTTTACTGCATCAGATAACGGCACACACACAATGGAGCAGGCCATATCTGAAGTCGGCGTATTTAATTTTTCTATCAGTCCATCTAACTATTTTGGTGAGTCCTTAATCACTCAAAATAGTCCTAATATTGGTCGTTTTTATCCCGATCATTTTCAAGTAAGCGGCCAATCGAATGGTGCTTTTGGCGATAATGCCTGTGGGACTTTTACTTATAGTGGTCAAAACTTTACCTATACCACTAATCCACAGCTGACTATCACGGCTTATAATGCAGCGAACACAGCTAGCGTCACTCAAAATTATAGAGGTGATTTTATAAAATTAATGGCTAGTAATTTTTTAATCGCCGGTCCGACAACTGATGCACTTCAGCCTGGGTTGGACAACAATCTCGTCCAGCTTGATTGGACGGCTGCTGTTGCTTCATTGACAGACAATAATAATGGCAGTATCACCTTTACATCTGGTAATGATATCTACAACTATGAACACGTAGCTAATAACCGTATAGCACCCTTTACCAATGTCGCCGACTTAGTTTTCAGCCAAATTAAAGACAGTGATGATGTGCCAACTCAGGGTCTACCGGTATCTCTACGTTCCAGCGGTGAACCTATCCGTTTTGGTCGCCTAGCCATTAACAATGCTCATGGTTCCGAACTTTTGCCTTTAGCCATTACCATTCAAGCTGAATATTTCAATGGCGCCAATTGGCAACAAAATACCGCAGATCAATGCACAGCTTTAAATAAAGTGACACATTTGGAGTTCACTAATAACGAAACGTCTGGTGGCAGTTTCACCAGTACCATGAATATTGGTACCGGAACAACGATCCCTACGCTGAGCAACCATAACCCAATGATTAGCGGTAGTTCTATTATCACTTTTTCAGCACCCGGTGAAGATAACCAAGGTTTTGTCGATATTCAAAGTCAGCTTGCTGCTAATTATGATTGGTTATTAGGTGATTATGATAATGATGGTGGTTATGATGACGAAGCAACCGGGCGAGCTAGCTTTGGTTTATTTAGGGGTTCCGACAATATTATTTTCCGGCGAGAAGCGTATTAAGCTCAATCATATTTCTGTACAACAGTCAGTATTTATATAAGCAGCTGAACACATTAAGCGACAACAAAACTTAATTCTAATGACTAATTTTTTCTGGCCGTTAACCTTATAATTGATGGCAAACCACTAACCTCACCAACTTTTGCGCACTATCCACCTAAGCCTACTAGATCTCTATAGGTGAAAACTCCTCCTTCATGCCATACAGCCATATCCGAAAGCACCATAATGATTAAATTCCACAAGGGCACAGTATCTATAGCCTAAGCATCTATTAATTATGGAATTATTTTTCTTTTAAAACGTACATATCATTATTATCAGTACTAATCCTTCACTATTAACATACTGTAAATAATTGATTATCTGAAAAAAAATAACTATTGTTAATACCAGTTAGTAAAAGGCTAATAGCAATGAAAGGATCAATGTTATTATTTTTTATAGCTTTATTTTTCAGTCAGCATGCCGTTGCTGGTAGAACAATAAACTCTGCAACCGTGGATGGTTCATCCAGCACATCGGTTGCCACTATCGCGACAATCATCCTGGAACTAGAAGTTACGACTGATGGTAATGGCGCTAATGATGATTGGGAATCCACTGGTTGGCGAATTGACACTTCAAGCGGCCCTTTCAGCTCCTGCGAAGATCATGCTGATGTGACAAGCTCGAGTACAACAACTCAAACCTTTAATATTACTGCTCCAAACTCTGACGATACCTACAACCTTTATCTGCAGGCTTATCAGAATGATAATTGTACTGGAGGCCCTAGTGCTGAGTTTGAGTTATCTAATGCTGTGATAGTTGGCGGCGGCGTTCCAGAACTGCTTTGTTCAGCTGAGTCTTCCAATGCGGTTATCAATGAAATTCAGACTACCGACAACTTTATCGAAATCTATCTGCTTAATAGCGCGGACATCCTGAATTGGGCTTTGTATGTCGACACGAGTAAAGTTGCCACACTTGGCCTTGGTAATTGTGAAATTAATGGTTCGGCAGCATTAGATAATTCTGGCACAGGTGCCACCAATACTGCATTTCCAGCAGGCACATTTATTAGCTGTGACGCTGCCGTCAACCCATCTAACGATGAGGTGTTATTGGTTGATACCAATGCCTCTTTCGTTAATGGTGATTCAGTTGTCATTGACTATCTTGGCTATGGCAACTTAACACCTTCGGCCGACTGGCAAGTCAACGCCAGCTGTGGCAGCCTTTATCCAGGACATGCTGCAGATAATAAAGATATTGCCCGTATTCCTGATGGAACCGGTGCGCTTGTTGATAATGATAGTGAGTCCACTAAAGGCACAACTAATTCTCAACCTCCTACTAATATTGACCATTATGAAATTTATCATGATGGCAGCGGCATCACCTGTCTAAGTGAAGATATCAACATCAAAGCGTGTACCAATGCAGACTGTTCAACATTAGCCACTGACGATATCACCGGCACATTAAACCTTGGGGCTATCGGCCAAGCGATCACAATCACCAGCGGCGAGATTACCCCAAATGTTAATTACACCAGTGCAGGCACTATTGCTATCAGCTTAAGCAATTTGTCTGAGGCTGGTGCTGTCGACTGTTATGTGAACAACGTGGCAGATGCGGATTGTGAAATGACGTTTGCAGATAGCGGTTTTGTGATTGAGGTACCTACACTCACAGCATGCAAACCCGATGCGACTGCCACCATTAAAGCCGTGCAAACAGATACACCAAGCAATACTTGTGGTGCTGCGTTTACCGGCAACCAAACTGTTAACTTCTGGTCTACCTATATCAACCCAAATACTGGAAATACAAGCTTACTTGTTGATACTAATGCTATTGCCAACACCTCTTCAGGCACTGGCGTGGCTTTAAATTTTGATAATGATGGTCTGGCGACATTTTCTGTGCAATACGATGATGCCGGTCGAGTTCAAATTGATGCATCACATACAACAGGCAGCGGCTTGGTACTTACAGGCAATGATCAGTTTGTTAGTACCCCTGTCATGTTAACCGTCTATACCGATGATAATAACTACGAATGTGTCAGTGGTGATGCCAGTTGTAGTAGCTTTAAAAAAGCTGGCGAAAATTTTGCTCTCAAAGTTAATGCCGCCTGTTGGGAAGACGATGCCGACACTGATTTCAGAGATAATCCGGTCACGCCCAACTTCGAATTAAGTTCAATTGCCGTTATCCCCGCTTTAGTTGCGCCATCTGGTGGCTCAAGTGGCAGTCTTGATGTAAGCAGTTTTAACTTTTCACTTTCAGATAATGGCACGCACACTATGAACCAGGCTATTTCAGAAGTCGGTGTATTTACTTTTGCTATCAGTCCCTCCAACTATTTTGGTGAATCTTTAATCACTCAAAATAGTCCTAATATTGGCCGTTTTTTTCCTGATCACTTTCAAGTAAGTAGCCAATCGAATGGTGCATTTGGTGATAATGCCTGTGGCACGTTTACTTATAGTGGTCAAAACTTTACCTATACCAGCAGTCCCTCTCTGACCATCACAGCATATAACGCATCTGGTACGCCTGCTGTCACGCAAAACTATACCGGGGATTTTGTTAAATTAGTCGCCAGTTATTTTGTTGTGACCTCACCGACTACCGATACGAATCAGCTAGGTGCTGATAATACCAATTTAGTAACTCTCAACTGGACAGCTGCTGTGGCATCGCTCACTGATAATGCCAATGGCAGTTTAACGTTGGCATTTGGCAATGATAGCTACAGCTATCTACACCAAGCTAATAGTCAAATAGCCCCATTTAATAATGCAGTTGATCTTGAGTTCACGGTAATAACGGATGATGATGGTGTGCAAACACAGTCCTTGCCTGTGTCATTACAACCTAGCGGTGAGCCTATCCGTTTTGGTCGCTTAGCTATTAACAATGCTCATGATTCAGAACTTGTTCCCATGCCCGTTACGATTCAAGCTGAATATTTTAATGGCGCTAATTGGCAGATAAATTCAGCTGATCAATGTACTGCACTAAACCTTAGTAACGATATTCGACTAAGAAATACTGAAACAGTCAGTAATGCGTGGCAAGCTGGTAATTCAACGATGACTATTGCCTCTGGCTCGACCACGGGAACGTTGAGCAGTAACAATCCACTCGTTGCAGGTAGTGCTTCGTTAACCTTGTCAGCTCCGGGCAAAGATAACTCCGGCTATGTTGAAATTCGCAGTAATATCGCGGCTAATTATGATTGGTTGCTGGGGGATTTTGATAATGACGGTGGCTATGATGATGAAGCATCAGGCCGAGCCA
This sequence comes from Methylophaga sp. 42_25_T18, assembly GCA_002163085.1. Classification (GTDB taxonomy): domain Bacteria; phylum Pseudomonadota; class Gammaproteobacteria; order Nitrosococcales; family Methylophagaceae; genus 41-12-T18. Next base: position 240,888 of record MAAJ01000006.1, read on the forward strand.
GCTTTGGTTTGTTTAAAGGTTCAGTCAATATTGTTTTTCGTCGTGAAATTTATTAAGTTCTAATAAAATTCTGACGGCTTCACGCAGCGCTGATAACGCTTGTTTTTTACCCGTATATGGCAAGGTTTCGCAGATCTCAGCCCAGTCTTGTTGTTGCAGAATAGTTTTTAAACATAAGGCTTGTAACTCTTCACCCAACTGTAGAAAGAGAGACTTATTAAGTTGCTCTCGCAACCATAACGCTAAGCTGTACTGACTAAACTCAAAACCGCGCTGTTCAAATGCAAACGCACTGATCTCTTGTTTAGCCATCGGCGAAAGCTGCAACCGGCTTGCAGAAATCAACTGTGATACGGCAATTAACAGCTTTGCCTCTACTTGTTTTAAATGCGAACTCAGCGAATATGACCATTGTTCAGATAATCGTTCTTGTGCTTGCTCGACGAGCTTATGTCCTTGTTCAGAGTTGGCTTTTAACATCATCACTGCATGGCTACCACTGACATCATCTTGGTGCAATCCCAAACGTACTGGAATAAAGTCAGACCGGTGCCAGAAATTTAATAATTCGATACTCACAGCAAAACTAGCACCTAGAAGATCGCATTGTTTTGTCTCTAGATGTTGCTCAATATCGCGTAATAATTTTTGTCCTATGCCTCGACTTTGAATGGCTGGATGTACAGCAATTCGAATAATGCGTTGGTAGCTCAAAGCACCCGCCGTTGGAATACCCACATGTGCCAATAAGGATTGGGGTAACAAATGGCCTTTTAAACGTCGATTACCTGCATAAACAGCTGATGATATAGATTCATCTATTCCACCCTCGGCCACCAGCCATGCACTTGCCACAATATGACCTTGATAACGTAAGACATACACCGACACATCTTCTCTATCTAGCATCATCTGTAAGTCAGAAGGTCGCGTTCGGTAATGGGCCAATACCATCAGGCCAAAGAGTTCTTTTAAACTTTGTTCATCATTGACTAGCTCTGTGCGGTCAACATGCTCAAACTCGCAAGCATCAGCATTTGCAGCAGTAATAAGCTCATCATCAACAGGACTGGCATTTAATAACAAAGACTGAAAGCTAAACGCTTCTAGTTGATCATCTTCAGCCCAGCGTATTGGCGTAGACATCTGCAGAGTGCGCCAGCTGGGTGTGGTTTGATCTAATATTTTTTGGAAACGAATGACAAAACCACGCCCGGTACCTTCATAACCATGGAGAGTAGTGGCAAATACAATGCGTGAGAATTTGTTTAATAGTTTTTCCAACATTGAGGTTGGAATGGCGGCGGCTTCATCCACCAACAATAAATCTGCTGTTATTGCTGAATCTAACAGGGCATCCGGTGCCACAAATTTAATTTCAGCTTGTTCCTGCTGAATATGACCTTGTGTGTATTTGGCTTGGGGTAATAAGCGACCGGCGTGTTCAAATAAAGTATCTGTCGTTGCCATGCTTGGTGCAGTAACAATGATTTTTTGTTTGCCTTGTTTGATCAGCTCAGCAGCTGCAATACCCAGTGCGGCTGATTTACCACGACCACGATCAGATGAAATCACTAAAGGTCTACGTCGATGGCCATGTACTACTTTAAGGATAGCTTCAACTGCCTGCTCTTGATCTAGGCTTTTGTATTGCTTGTCATTGCTGATTTTTTGTTGTTTAGACAATGATAATGTTGATAGTGATTCATCTTGTTGAACAAAATAAAAATGATCATTTTCTTGAGAGTATTGAGCCGCTATTTGCTGAAATCGTTGCTGCCAGAGGCTTGTTGTTTCTTTAGCCAACAAAACCAGCATAATTCCCCCCGCTGTTAATGTGCCAACGATTGCACCAAAACTATCGGGGGAAAACTGTTCAGTCGCATCAAAGACAATCAGCTCAAACTCTTTACCTAGTTGAGATTGGGCTTGTTTATGAGCAAGAATTGTTTGTGAACTGTCCGTGTTTGCTGCTAACCAGAGTGAATTTTCTGTATCAATTTTATGCCATAAAGATTCAGCACTTTTTTGGCACCAATCAGCTTCACCCTGAATAAAGACACATTGCCGTTGCATAATAGGCTTTAGACCTGTTCCCTTGCGCTAATAATGTGGCGGCGGGGGCTCGACTTGCTCCCCTTCTGATTGTGCCGACTGCATGGTCTGGATTTGTGATTTCATCACACCCATCGCCATTTCTAAACGTGTGATTTGTTGCTGTTGGCTGGTGATTACTTGGTTTAACTCCTCTAACAAACCATCCTGAAAAGCAATACGAGTTTGTAAGTCGATAATCTCATCATTCATTAGTCATCACCATCATAAGACAAGGCTGGCGATAACCAGCGTTCAGCGATATCCATAGTCCATCCTTTACGCTCTGCATAGTCTTCCACTTGATCTTTATCAATCTTGCCCAAACCAAAATAACGTGACTCTGGATGCGAATAATAAAAACCACTGACCGCAGCCGTTGGCAACATAGCGAAACTTTCCGTAATCGTCATGCCGGCATTAGTCTCAGGATCTATTAACTCCCACAGCAAGGCCTTTTCGGTATGTTCCGGACAAGCAGGATAGCCGGGCGCAGGACGAATACCTTGATATTTCTCATCTATCAAATCTTCGTTAGCAAAACTTTCATCTGGTACATATCCCCAAAATTCTTTACGTACACGTTCATGCATTACTTCAGCAAAGGCTTCAGCAAAACGATCCGCTAGCGCTTTTATCATAATGCTTTGATAATCATCATGATCGGCTTCAAAGCGTTCTACATGCTCGTCAATGCCGATTCCAGCTGTTACCGCGAAAGCACCGATGTAATCCTTCACACCACTATCTTTAGGCGCAATAAAATCTGCTAGTGCCGCATTAGGCCTGCCTGGCGGACGTTCCGTTTGTTGCCGTAAGCTGCGTAGCGTCATACGCACTTCGCTGCGACTTTCATCGGTATACACTTCAATATCGTCATCGTTCACACTATTGGCTGGGAATAAACCAAATACCGCTTTGGCTTTTAACCATTTCTCATCAACGATTTGTTTCAACATCTTCTTGGCATCATTAAATAACTGAGTAGCATGTTCGCCGACGATTTCATCTTCTAAAATACGCGGGAATTTGCCAGCCAACTCCCATGATTGGAAAAATGGTGTCCAATCAATACGATCAACTAACTCTTCCAAAGGATAATCATCAAAGATTTCCAAACCTAATTTTTTCGGTACGGGTGGCGTGTAAGCAGGCCAGTCAATTTTGGTTTTATTGGCTCGCGCGTCTGCTATTTTCAGCTGTCGACGGCTGCTCTTACGGCCTTTATGCCGCGCTCGTTTATCAACATAATCGGCTTTGGTTTTGCTGACAAAATCATCGCGTAGATCATCACTTAATAAGCTCTGTGCCACACCTACTGCACGCGAGGCATCTTTCACATAAACGCTGCAACCATGATAATTGTGTTCAATCTTAACCGCCGTATGAATTAATGACGTAGTGGCACCACCGATCATCAATGGAATCTCATAACCTAAACGTTCCATTTCTTTGGCAACATGCACCATTTCATCCAACGATGGAGTGATTAGTCCTGATAAACCGATAATATCCACATTTTCTTTTTTAGCCGTTTCCAGAATTGTTGTTGCCGAAACCATCACGCCCAGATCAATAATCTCGAAATTATTACATTGCAGTACTACACCAACAATATTTTTACCTATATCGTGCACATCACCCTTAACGGTCGCCATCAAAATTTTACCGTTATAGCTTACGCCGCCGTCATCTTCGCCTTTTTCTTCCTCGATATAAGGCATCAAATAGGCCACGGCTTTTTTCATTACCCGAGCAGACTTCACCACTTGCGGTAGAAACATTTTTCCGGCGCCAAATAGATCGCCAACCACGTTCATGCCATCCATCAATGGACCTTCAATCACATGTATGGGGCGCTCCGCATTTTGACGAACCGCTTCGGTATCTTCCTCAATAAAGTCAGTCACACCTTTGACTAAGGCGTGCTCCAAGCGTTTTTCAACAGGCAACTCACGCCATGATAGATCTTCTTTTTTCTCTACACTGCGACTGCCATCAGCGCGATATTTATCGGCTATATCCAATAATCGTTCAGTACCATCATCCCGACGATTAAGAATCACGTCTTCAACACGTTCACGTAATTCTTCTGGTAAATCATCGTAAATCGCGAGTTGACCCGCATTCACAATCCCCATATCCATACCGGCTTTTATCGCATGGTAGAGAAATACCGCATGGATCGCTTCACGAAGCGGATTATTGCCTCGGAAGGAAAACGATACATTACTGACACCACCACTGATCATGGCATGTGGCAGGCTTTGTTTAATGTCTTGTACCGCTTCGATAAAATCAACAGCATAATTGTTATGCTCATCGATACCGGTGGCGACCGCAAAAATATTTGGATCAAAGATAATATCTTCTGGTGGAAAGCCAACTTGTTCCGTCAGGATTTTATAAGATCGAGCACATATCTCACGCTTGCGTTCACGAGTATCAGCTTGACCCACTTCATCGAAGGCCATGACTATCACCGCCGCACCATAACGTCGGACTAATTTAGCCTGTTCGATGAATTTTTCTTCACCTTCCTTCATGCTGATTGAGTTAACGATGCCTTTACCTTGAACACACTTCAGACCGGCTTCAATTACCTCCCACTTGGAGGAATCGATCATGATTGGCACCCGACTAATATCGGGCTCAGAAGCGATCAGATTCAAAAAGGTGGTCATCGCCTCTTTCGAATCCAACATGCCTTCATCCATGTTGATATCGATGATCGGCGCACCACTTTGAACTTGCTGTCTTGCAACATCCAAGGCAGTGTCGTAGTCGCCCTCTTTTATCAAGCGAGCAAAACGGGCTGAACCGGTGACGTTGGTTCGTTCACCCACGTTTACATATAAGCTATCTGGTGTGATATTAAATGGCTCTAAACCACTTAAACGACAATGATGATTATTTTCTAATAATTTATGTGGCGCTTGATCCGCCACCGCATCGGCAATAGCTTTAATATGTGCCGGCGAAGTACCACAACAACCTCCGACAATATTTAAAAATCCGCTTTGTGCCCATTCTTTGATGTGTACGGCCATGACTTCGGGTGATTCATCATATTCACCAAATTCATTAGGCAAGCCCGCATTGGGGTGAGCACTGACATGACAAGTCACCACATTGGATAACTCTTCCACGTATTGGCGTAATTCTGCTGCACCCAAAGCACAGTTCAAACCGATACTGATGGGATCAACATGAGATAAAGAGTTCCAGAATGCTTCTGCTGTTTGCCCCGATAAAGTACGGCCACTGGCATCGGTAATGGTGCCTGAAATCATTACTGGTAACTGAATATTATGTTCATCAAAATACTGTTCGACAGCAAACAAGGCCGCTTTGGCATTTAAGGTATCAAAAATGGTTTCGACCAAGATAAAGTCAGAGCCACCATCAACCAAACCTGCAATAGATACTAGATAAGCTTCAACTAACTCATCGTAAGTCACATTTCGATAACCGGGATTATTGACATCCGGTGAAATACTAGCTGTACGGTTTGTCGGACCTAATACACCAGCAACAAAGCGGGGCTTATCTGGGTTTTGTGCGGTAATATCATCCGCTACCGCGCGCGCTAATTTTGCTGACTCAAAGTTTAACTCATAGGCCAAATCTTCCATTTGATAATCAGCCATCGCAATGGATGTGCCATTGAATGTATTGGTCTCAACAATATCTGCACCTGCTTCAAAATAAGCCCGATGGATATCGCTGATAATTTTAGGCTGCGTAATCGATAGGAGATCGTTATTACCTTTGACATCACAAGGGTGATCGATAAAACGTTCAGCACGAAAATCTTCTTCTTCCAACTGATAACTCTGAATCATCGTACCCATAGCACCATCAAGAATGAGAATGCGTTGTTGTAGAAGCTGTTTAATTTGGTGGATCGAAGCGGTCAAAATCGGCGTACCTAGAGAGGAAAAACATAAAAAATAACAGCATATTATATCAGAACAACCGTGTTACTTTTATGACATAAAAAACTTAGTAAAAACACCCTTCACACAAGGGAAAACTTGGACCATAATCAAGATGTACACTTTTTAAATCACCAAGGGATATTTGCTTATGATCAAAAAAGTCATCGCCGGAAAACGCCTGTTTGTACTTGATACCAATGTTTTAATGCACGACCCCACCGCTATATTTCGCTTTGATGAACATGACATATTCCTACCGATGGTAGTTTTAGAGGAGTTAGATAGGGGTAAAAAAGGCCTCTCCGAAGTGTCACAAAATGTTCGCCAAGTAAGTCGCTTTCTGGACGAGTTAATATTGAAAATCGGTGATAACGAAGCTATCGCTAACGGTATCCCACTTCCAGACATCAGAATTGAAGATGAATCTCCTGCCAATGGCCGCTTGTTTTTCCAAACTACTCATATGGAACAAGACTTACCTAAAGATTTACCCGGCCATCAAGCTGATAATGCCATCTTAGCCATCGCCATAAACTTGCAAAAAGCCACAGCCGATACCACTGTCACCCTCGTTTCTAAAGATATCAACCTACGCATTAAAGCCACCGTGATGGGTATCCACGCCGAAGATTATTACAACGATAAAGTCTTAGATGATGTTGACCTGCTCTATCACGGCGCAACCGAATTGGCGGCCGACTTTTGGGATGATCTTAACCGGCTGGAATCATGGTCAAAAGATGGTCGTACTTTCTATGGCATCGAAGGTGACATCGTCAAAGATTGGTATTGTAATCAGCTCATTTATTCCCCTAGTGACTCAAATTCCATTGAAGCCATCGTCAGAAATAAGACTGAAACCAGCGCCGATGTTGAGTTAATCCATGATTATCGCAAAGATAGTCATGCAGTTTGGGGAATCACCGCTCGAAATCGTGAACAGAACTTTGCTTTGAACCTGCTGATGGACCCTTCCGTAGATTTTGTCAGTTTGTTAGGTCAGGCTGGCACAGGCAAAACCTTATTAACCTTAGCGGCTGCCTTAACCCAAACCATCGAACATAAACGATATGTAGAAATAGTGATGACTCGCGTTACTGTGCCGGTGGGTGACGATATTGGTTTCTTGCCTGGTACCGAAGAAGAAAAAATGACACCTTGGATGGGTGCCTTAATGGACAATATGGAAGTATTAAATAAAACCGATGTCGGCGATGAATGGGGGCGGCAAGCCACCAATGATTTATTACAAAGCCGGATCAAAATTCGCTCGATAAATTTTATGCGTGGTCGTACCTTCTTAAATCGCTTCATTATTCTTGATGAAGCACAGAACTTGACCTCAAAACAAATGAAAACATTGGTCACACGTGCAGGCCCCGGCAGTAAGATAGTTTGTCTGGGTAATATTGCTCAAATTGATACGCCTTATCTAAGTGAAACTACCTCGGGTTTAACCTATGTGGTAGACCGTTTTAAAGACTGGCAACATAGTGGCCATATCACCTTATTACGCGGCGAACGCTCTCGTCTGGCAGACTTTGCTTCCGAACATCTCTAAATCTGGCATAATTACTGATTATATTTTCAATTTAAATGCTGGCAGGACACTTTATTGACATAAGGTGCTGCTAATTAGAGCTGAACATAACGTGGAGTTTATGAAATGGTTACCGAAGTTTCATCGCCGGCTGATCGACGCGAATTCTTTCGTATCAACGATACTGTACTTATTGAATTACAGCCTATCAATGCCGAAGAAGCCGAAAAGCTTGGTCAGATCTTAAAAGATCCCTTACATAGTGGTAATAGCCAAGAAAAAAGTCAGCTTCGAACATTGCAAACAGCGTTTAACCACATCACTGATCAAATCATTCAACATGATCGTGAGATCGCACGAGCATTACGTTTGCTTGATGAGAAAATCAACTTGGTTCACCATGCTGTGCAACGTCAGCAAAATAGATCTGACGATAACTTAAAGATAGAAGCGAACTTAAGTGGTGGTGGCATCGCATTTATGACTGCAGACAATTTCGATGCAAAGAATGCCGTTGAACTAAAAATCGAATTACAACCCTATGGCACACTTATTCATACGATTGCTAATGTAATTTCATGTGCTAAAACACAAGATAGCTCAAGCCAAGCCCCTTACTTTCTTAGACTGGCCTTTAGCTTTATGAGCGAAATTGACCGCAGTATCCTAGTCAAGCACATATTAAACAGACAAGCAGAAACCATCCGTCACAATGCTGATAGTCAATTTGCTTAAGGCTTTATTCTCTAAATAATCCGCATGACTGCCACTCCCCTGCCCGTTTTATACAGTTTTCGGCGTTGTCCCTATGCGATGCGAGCCCGACTAGCTATTGCAAATAGTCAGATCCAAGTTGAACTTCGTGAAATCGTTCTACGAAACAAGCCTCAACAACTTATCGATATTTCACCCAAAGCAACAGTCCCGGTGCTTATCACATCTGATGATACCGTTATCGATGAAAGCTTAGATATTATGCGATGGGTGTTAGACCAAAACGATCCGAATAACTGGTATAACTCTTTAACACAATCGCAACGACAGCTTAGCCTACAGCTGATTGCCAATAATGATGGTGATTTTAAATATTACCTCGACCGTTATAAATACGCGGATCGTTATCCGGAATTTACCCAAGACTATTATCGCCAGCAGGCAGTAAAAACCTTAGCCATGTTAGAACAACAATTGCAGCATAATGGTTATTTAATCTGCTCACACTTAACATTAGCGGACATGGCAATTTTGCCTTTTATTCGGCAATTTGTGTTTACTGATAAGGCTTGGTTCGATCAAAGTCCTTATCCATTGATTCAGGCTTGGTTGGATGAGTTTATTGAGTCAGACTTGTTCATCACCATCATGCCGAAATTTAAGCAATGGCAGTCAGGAATTAAAGTTACGTTATTTCCACCAGAATAATTGTTGTGATTAATAAATGGTTTATATGAGGAAACAGTTAGCACGCTGCTCACTCGAACGATGGCCAAATAACTCATCACAATCTATATTGTGCATTGGATAAGCAGCATGAAACCTATCTTTACATCCATCAATGCTCTCAATTCAAAGACAAGCTTATTCTACGATCCAAAAAGACTAGATTCAGATAATACCGGCCCATTTATTATTATCTGTGATGATTTTTACGACGACCCATTAGCTGTACGCCAACTCGCTCTTGCTCAAATTTTTTTCCAGTACAAACCGCCCCTTGCAGCACAAGTAGGTGATGACATCGCTGCCGAATATGATGCTTCTAAGATGGTTTGGGAATCATCATCGTTATTACGCTACTTAGGCAAAACCGTTGCTGAACCTGAGCCAGGTTATCGTCATGCCACATCAGAAGTACGTGAAGCTCTTGCTAATGTAATTAACGAACATATCGTTACCGACACATGGCATGCAATGGGAGATTGGTGGAATGGTGCATTCCATCTGCAATACGAGGCTGGAGAAAACGTTCACCGAGTTATTCATCATCATTACCGAGAAGGTGATATTTCTCCTCGCGGTTGGAGTGGTTTAGTGTATTTATCACCAAATGCACCGAAGCAATATGGCACAACCATTTGGAGAGATAAAAAGACAAGTCGCTGCATTGCATCAAAAGGGAATAAATATGATGCTGATATTTCCCAATTCGAACTAATGCTGTCAATTGAAAACAAATTCAATCGACTCGTTTTATTTCGTGAAAATGTGTTGCATCGTGCGGGGCATGGTTTTGGTTACACGCCAGAAACAGCACGATTAATGCAGACCTTCTTTTTCCAATCAAATGCTGAGGGACCGCCATCCCTATAACAGAGCGTTTATTGCGGCTTATTAGCTTGGCTAATCGTTTCTAAAATACGTTTATTCACTTCTGGCGCCAGGTCTAGTGAAAGTTCACCGAAGATATACTGATGCTGGTCGTTAATTAATGGCATGGTCTGCAGTAACTTTTTACCAAGTTTAGTTTGGTTAAACTCAATGATTGTTTGTAACTCTTTCTCAGTGAAATGGCGATCGTAGATCGGGTAAATCATCGTCTTATACTTATCTTGTTCGACGATTTGTTGCTTCACTGTCATTGATACCATGACTGCAATTTCTTGCAGTGTTGAAGGACGAATATCAGGTTCTGATTGTTTTATGACTGAGGTTATTTGCTGTATATAACTAGTAATAATTTGATTACTGACCTCATCTGGTGAGTGACCGGTTTGTTGCAGTAAATTATCAATTAAGCTTCGTTTTTCGTCACTGATTTCAGCGTCAGAAAATGCTGGGTTAGCAGCTAAAGTTAATACGCTGATAAGTACGATAATCACAGATTTCACGAGTTTATTTCTCCCACCGTTCTCTTATTTTGGTTCTATCTAATTCTATTTTGAGTGATTGTTCAGATTTGAATATCTCTGTGAGCGAAATCAGTAGTGAAATCACCATCATCATCAAACTGATAACAAAGCACACCTCTCCCCAAAACTGTTGTTGCCAAAATAACATCATCATTGCAAACACGCAGAATAAAAACGATATCACACCGAAGGCTTGCATATATTTAATAAGGTTCACACGCAGATTCAAGTTCTGTATCTGACTAATTCTATTTTTCTCATCCTGCGTTTGTAGATCTTTATTCAGTGTGCGAATAACACTCGCTAACGCTAAATAACGATTGGTGTAGGCAAGAAATAATAGTGATATACCCGAAAACATAATGGCGGGGTCAGTGATGTTTAAATTCATTGTGATATGTAAATTATGGTTGTATTAACGATAAAACGAGTAATTTTCAGCTAATTCGATGTAGCTAAATTTAAAAATGGCATTGCTTGTTGATCTGAGTTTAATTGCGGCACCACACCTAAACATGGCGCATTAATATACTGTTGAAGTGTTTGAACCATTGCTTCTGTTTGTGGGCTACTTTCCAAATCGTTGGCTATCCAACCTAGTAGAGGCAAACCAGATTGTTGAATGTTAGCTACCGATAATAATGCGTGATTAATACAACCTAGACGCATACCTACCACTAAAATTACAGGAAGATTTAACTCAACCGCCAAGTCGGCGAGGGTTTGCTTTTCATTCAAAGGCACTAACCAACCGCCAGCCCCTTCAACCACCACAACATCCGCTTGAGATTGAATTTTTTCATAGTTGTTTTTGAGTACATTGATATCAATGTTTGTTGCTGTTTGTTGTGCTGCAATATGAGGGGCAATAGCCGGCTCAAAGGTATAGGGGTTTATCAACTCATAATCCAATTCAACATTGGCATGTTGTTGTAGGGCCAGAGCATCTTCATTACGCAAACCTTCTGCTGTTTGTTCGCAACCACTGGCAATCGGTTTCATGCCTGCAACGTTTAAACCTTGTTGTTTGAACAATTCAATCAGTCCAATACTAATAAAAGTTTTACCCACTTCGGTATCGGTGCCAGTAACAAATACACTGGTCATGATGCTGTTCGCCTAGCGATCTGACTAACGGGTATTTTTACCGTGCCATCTTTTTCTTGTTTTTGCGTTTCTTCTGCACACCATGCATGTCCATATATCACTTCATAGCTGGCCGGTAATAAACCGTCTTTTCTAAAGGGTTCATAGGCATTAATCACTTTTTCAAACGCCTGCTTGCCAGTTAAACCTCGACGTCGGCCTTCATTGACATTATGGGCACCGAGCTCTTTTAAGTCTTTCATCAACGCTATTGCTGTTTCATAGGTGAGAGTGAGGCGATCAACATCTAATACTGGTTCAGCTAAGCGACTATTCATCATCGCTTCACCAATATCATGTGGGTCATAAAAAATATTCACATGAGGATAGTCATCCACTGCAGCCCATGCTTGACGTAACTCATTCAACGTATCTGGGCCTAAGCTGGTAAAACTTAGTAAACCACCAGGACGTAAAACTCGTTGGATTTCAGCAAAGCATTTTGTTGGATCACACCACTGCAAGGACAAGTTGGCATAAACCATATCGACACTATTATCAGCCAGTGGCAACGCCTCAGCATCACCAGCCATATAAGCAGGTTGTTGATGAGTAGGTAACCAGCGTTTTAAACCTGCATCACTTTGAAACCGATGTTGTGCCTGCTTTAACATGGCAGGCGCAATATCTAAGGCAATCAGTTCTGCTTTGGGATATTTTGCTGCTAATAGACTTAAATTTCGCCCAGTTCCAGCGCCAAGATCTAAGATTCGGTTTGGCTGTATTTTTACCAACGACAAGCGATCCAATAATTCATCAGCCGTTTGACGTTGCAAGATCGCCACATCATCATATTGCTGAGCAGCATGAGCAAATGATTGTGCTACTTGATGCTTGTCGGGTGTGTACTGATTAGTCATTGATAAATCGTTCTATTGCTTGTTGGCATTCTACAGGCTGAGATATAAAAGGGGCATGACCTGCACCAGCCAATAACACATCATCAACATCAGGCTTAAACTGTTTTACAGTATCTATCATCGCTGTAGGGATTAATGTATCTCTATCACCCAAGATGCATTGAACTGGGCATGTTAAGTCTTGTAATTGCTGACGCATATCAGTGTTTATCAACAAGCTTAAACCATCTTGTAATGCCGAGGCGACAGGCGGGGTTGCTTGTGCTAATTGTTGAGCCAACTGTTTTATTGTCTGTTTACTATGTTTAGAACCACGCGCTTGCAATAATAAAAACCGCTGCAAGGTTTCACTTTGGTTTTCATCCAGGTTTTCAGCAAACTGTTCAAATACTTGCTGCTGAACAGCACAAGACCAATTCTTATCTTGGACAAATCGTGGAGTGGCAGCCATTAAGATTAGTTTATTGACCCGTTGTGGATATTGCTTTGCAAAGGCAATGCTGATCAAGCCTCCTAAAGACCATCCTAGGTAATGAGCTTGTTCGGGTAATTGTGCTGCTAACTTAGCTATCAGCGTATCCAATTGCAGATCACCCTCTTGCCAGTGGCTTTGGCCATGACCGGGCAGGTCTACCAAATGCAAGGTAAAGTTTTTCGACAAACCTTCAGCTAACTCATGCCAAACAGCACTGTGCATGCTCCATCCATGCAACATCACTAAGTCAGGCCCTTGCCCCATTGTCTTAATGTGCACTTACAGACTCCAAGGCAGCTAACAACTGATTTACTTGGGTTTCTGAGTGCTCTGCTGACAAGGTAATACGTAAGCGGGCACTATTTTTCGGCACGGTGGGTGGGCGAATCACACCCACTAAAATGTTCTGTTTTTCTAACGCTTGGCCAATCTTTAATGCCTGTTGGTCATCACCAATAATGACCGGTTGAATGGGCGTGAATGATTCCATCAATGTTAAACCTAATTGCTTAGCCCCTAGTCTGAATTGAGCGATTAAGGCTTGCAACTTCTCCCGCCGCCAGCTTTGCTCTTGGACTATTTTTAGACTCGCCAGAGTGGCCGCTGCCACTGCTGCTGGTTGTGCGGTGGTGTAGACATAACTGCGGGCTTGTTGAACCAATGTTTCAATGACGACCTCATCAGCAGCGATAAAGGCACCAGCTGTGCCAAAGGCTTTGCCAAAGGTGCCCATAACGATGGGTTGTTCATCATCAGCAATCTGGAAATGTTCTGTTAGGCCTCGCCCCGTTTTACCCAACACGCCTAGTCCATGAGCATCATCAATAAATAGACCGGCATTATGTTGTTGGCTTAATGTCATCAATTCAGGCAAAGGCGCTAAGTCCCCATCCATGCTAAAGACACCATCACTGACAATAAGTTTATGCTCAGCGGTAGCTGCGGACTCTAATCGACGAGATAAAGATGCCATATCTAAATGTGGGTAGCGCAGTTGTTCTGCCGCACTAATACGACCACCATCTAATAGCGATGCATGGTTTAACTTATCTTGAATAACCGTATCACCACGTTGCAATAAACCATCAATCACCGCAAGGTTGGCCATATAGCCGGTGGAGAATAACAATACCCGTTGTTGCCCTAGAAAGTCAGCTAATGCGAGTTCTAGTTCGTGATGATATTGGCTGTGCCCCGTTAATAAATGGGCAGCACCACTGCCAACACCCTCTGTTTCGGCAGCCCTTACAAAGGCTTGTGTGATTTCTTCATTGGCAGCAAGGCCCAGATAATCATTGCTACAAAATGACAACACAGATTTGTCATCAACAACAATATTGGTACCTTGGGCTCCCGTGCGAGTACGAGAAAAACGATAACGTCCGACTGCTTTACGTTCAACTAAAGCAGCGTTTAATTCATCATTCCAAGGCAGACTGGTCACTTACGCAGCAGAAGAATGTTTTTCTACTAGCGGTGAAATGCCTAAACGATTAAATAATTGTTGATCATGATTGGTATCAGGATTATCAGTCGTCAGTAATTTATCACCATAGAAGATGGAGTTTGCACCAGCAAGGAAACTCATTGCTTGTAACTCATCACTCATATGTTCACGGCCAGCGGATAAACGTACAAATGATTTTGGCATGATGATGCGACTAACAGCAATCGTGCGAACAAATTCAAACGCATCAAGATTTTCAGTGCCGTTCAACGGTGTACCTTCAACTTGTACCAATAAATTAATGGGCACACTTTCCGGGTGACTTGGCATATTGGCCAAACTGATTAATAAACCAGCGCGATCTTTACGGCCTTCACCCATGCCAACGATGCCACCACTACAGACATGAATATCGGCATCACGAACATAACTTAACGTATCCAAGCGATCTTGATAAGTACGAGTAGAGATGATGTCACCATAAAATTCCGGTGAGGTATCCAAGTTATGATTGTAATAATCCAAGCCTGCTTCTTTTAAGCGTTCTGCCTGATGTTTTTCCAACATGCCCAAGGTTACACATGTTTCTAAACCTAAATCTTTCACACCCGACACCATAGCTGCAACCCGTTCCAGATCGCGATCTTTCAGGTTACGCCATGCTGCTCCCATGCAAAAACGACTGGCGCCGGATTCTTTTGCCTCAGTCGCATTTTCCAATACTTTATCTAAGGGCATTAACGGTTCAGCTTTAACGGCTGATTCATGATGTGCACTTTGAGGGCAGTAACCACAATCTTCAGCACAACCACCTGTTTTAATGCTTAATAAAGTGCTAATTTGCACAGCATTAGGGTCAAAGTTAGCGCGATGGACAGTTTGTGCTTGATACATCAAGTCAGCAAAAGGCAATGCATATAAGGCTTCAACCTCTTCAACTTGCCAATTGTGACGAATAATTTGGTCGGTATTTACTAGATTTTCAGGCATTATGTTATTTCAATAGATTTAAATGGATTAAGTCTTGATGGCAATGGATGGTTTATCAAAATTGGCTCATCGTGTAGCGCGATTATACAGTAATCTGCTGCCTATACCGTGTTTACTCTGTGGTGTTCATTGTAAAACTCAGCCTTTATGTGCTGATTGTATTAACGATTTCCCTAAACTCGGCGATTGTTGTCCACGTTGTGCTACACCTCTGACTGTAGCTGTTCAGTGTGGTCATTGCCTAAACCAGCCACCAGAACAAGATAAAAGTTTCAGTGTATTTGCCTATTTAAGCCCGATAGATCGACTGATTGCTGACTTTAAATATCATGACAAGCTTTATCTAACGGACGTTTTTGCTGATTTGATGGTTGAGCAACTCAAACACAAAACGTTGCCAGAATTGTTAATACCCATTCCATTACATCGACGTCGCTTAAGACAACGAGGTTACAATCAAGCTTTAGAGCTAGCAAAGAGTCTGTCGCGTAAGCTAGGTATCCCGATCAGCAAGGACACACTTGTTCGAAGTCGTGATACCGTACCGCAAGCATCTTTGCCCTATGATCAGCGCAAACATAATATGCGGCGCGCATTCAACGTTAATCCTTCATCTTTACCACAGCATGTTGCATTGATTGATGATGTACTGACCACCGGCCATACCGCCAATGCTGCGGTAAAATTATTACGCCAAGAAGGAGTTAGCTCGATCGAACTATGGACAATTGCACGTACAATACGCCATGATTAGCACCCATGGACAACCATTTAAGATCACAAAGTCTGTTGATGTCACAAGATGTTAGGAAGTTGCAAGCCCAGCTTGATGGTCTCATTCAAATTGCCAAAAACAATGAGGCTAAACAAGCCAACTTTCAAAAATATGAGTTAAGTTTACTCAATTGTTCTGATTTATTTGAGTTGTTCACCATCATTCTAGAGCAACACAAAGAAAAGTTTCAGCTGACTGAAGTCACCTTGTTACTACATGATCCTGAATATGAATTTCGCCGTTTAGTTGAATCTCGGACTACGCCTCCTCCATGGCGAAAGCGACTGTTATTCAAAGAAAACCTACAGTCAATTAACCAATATTTTACGATTCAACGCAAACCGCGCTTATCTGAGTTTTCATTACATCAACACCAACACCTTTTTCTCGATAACGATACCTTGCGTTCCGTTGCCTTATTACCTTTAGTTCGTCAGAACCGATTAATTGGCAGTTTGAACCTCGGTAGCCGGAAACCCGATCGCTTTCAAGCAAATATTGGCACTCAATTTCTTCAGCATTTAGCGGCAGTTGTCTCTGCCTGTATAGAAAATGCTCGCTTACAAGAACAGATTAAACAAGTCGGTTTGCGTGACCCATTAACAGGGGTGAATAACCGCCGCTTTTTTGACCAACGAATTGAAGAAGAGGTCAATCGCGCACAGCGAAGTAAAACACCTTTATCCTGCTTATTCATTGACCTCGATCACTTCAAACGTGTTAATGATAACCATGGCCACCAAGCCGGTGATGCGGTACTCAAACAGACTGCCCATATTCTTGATGACAGCATGCGTACCAGTGACGTATTGGCTCGTTATGGTGGCGAAGAATTTGTCTGCTTACTTGCCGATACTACCAATGCTGATGCCGAAGACTTTGCCAACCGTATTCGTGAAAAAATTGCTGACACCAATTTCCAAATCACACCATCAACAACACTTAATATGACCTTATCTGTCGGTCTAGCCACCTTAGAAACAAACTCAGCTATTCGCAATAGCAAGCAACTTATCCATGCTGCAGACCAAGCGGTATATGCAGCCAAGATATCGGGGCGTAACCGCGTGCACAAGGCCAAGTAGCGCCATGCTTTACACCTTCATTGTTAATACCTTACTCAGTGGTGCCACGGTAATTATTCATTATGAAGTGCTATATCGGCTTGCAGTAAAATTACCAAGCGTGACAGTTCGGCCACGTTTCCGGATTTTATTAGGTGTATTTATTATTTTATTAGCTCATATCGTGGAGATTTGGGTATTTGCCCTAGGCTATTATTTAATGATCAATGTTGATGGCTTTGGTGCCTTAGTCGGCAACTTTAACCAAAGTTTCCTCGACTGCACTTACTTTTCTTTTACCAGCTATACCACGCTAGGTTTTGGTGATATTGAACCATCAGGTCATATCCGGTTTTTAACAGGCCTGGAGTCGCTTACTGGCTTAGTGATGATCACTTGGTCTGCCTCGTTCTTGTTTTTAGAAATGCAGAAATATTGGCCTAAAAAATAAGTTACACCTTCAGTGACCACCCGTTGCTAAAGAAAAACAATCATACTGGGATGACTCACTAAAATTGAAAAATTATTTTTTGAGCGTGATGCCCAGCCCCTGATTTCTAGTGGCTTTCCTATATATGTTTCCAAGTCAGGAAATAAGTCTAAATTTACGATAGGAATACGTATATCTACATTTTTACTCACCGTTAGGCGCACATATTTTCGACTTTGTTTTATCGCAGTTGCAGTAGCCAAAAAGCGTTGCCAGCCCTGTGAATTTTCTTTTGATAAGCTAGAAGCAGACCGTGGTTTATATTGTGACTGTGACCATATCCCACGCTTAGCTTGCTCTGCTCGCTGCTGAGCTGATATTAATGTTTCGCTATAACTGATATTGGGTGGCAAAATGCTTAAACTTGCCAAGCCGACTTCTATTATTGATTTATTAAGGTGTTCGTCATTAGGCAAAAAGCAGTGGGCTAATATACGTTTATATTTATCTCGTTGTTGCTGATCATATTCAAGATAAACCTGTCCGTCTTTCAACTTATCCTGCAACCAACGCTTAGCCGCCTGCCCACCTTGCTCGCCTTGACGAAAGTGACTAT
The DNA here is from genome assembly GCA_002163085.1 of Methylophaga sp. 42_25_T18. Lineage (GTDB taxonomy): Bacteria > Pseudomonadota > Gammaproteobacteria > Nitrosococcales > Methylophagaceae > 41-12-T18. The sequence goes on from MAAJ01000006.1 coordinate 259,115, forward strand.
CAACCTCTGGGGTATTAATGCCAAGCAATCGTACACGTTCACCATTTTCTAAAATTATGGTATCACCGTCATAAACCTTGGCAACGGCATGTAAATAACGATTTGACTGGAGTTGGGGTTCTATCTTTTGTGAATTTTTAGAAGGTTGATCTGAGAATGTAACTAGACCCTGAGAATTCTCACTGCGGAAAATATCTGCTGATAACAAATTGGCCTGCAATAGCAGGCCAATAAATAACATTTTTTTCATCCATGACTTCATGAGATTATTCTCTCATAAAATAAATCTTGTTTAGTTTAACTTACGCTACCCAAGGCTGAACCAACATCAAGGTTGTCAAACCAAGCTAAGAATTTCTCGACATCTTCGCCTTTAAAGATTGCACCATGATGTGGACACAACATTTCAACATCACGTTTACGTACTTCAGCAATCCAGCGTGTTTTTGCCTTATTTGACGGCATCCAACGGCGATGAAAATATTCCATGCTTTTCGTATATTCGCCAAAGTCGCCAACAAATAAATCGCTGTACTCATCAGATAACATCGCAGAGCCAATATCACCTGAATAGAAAATTTTCGTTTTTGGGTCATAAAGTGAGAAATTACCCGGCGAGTGTAAATAATGGGCAGGCACTACTTCCAAATCATGTCCACCGACGGTAATCGAACCACCTTCATCTGGGATCGGACGAATATTCTCTATTTTGACACCATAATGGGTAATAAAATTGACCCAAATCTTTGGCACATACACCAGTAAATCGGGGTTGGTCTGTATCCACAAAGAAAGCGATGAAATCACATCTGGATCTTGATGTGATGCAAATACAGCCTCAACATCCGCCAGGTCAATGTGCTTGGAAAATTCAGCAGCAACAGCAGAAAAACTCTCCACACCACCGGGGTCCAATAATAAACCGCGGCCATTATGCTGAATTAAATATTGATTGGTATCGATAACTTCTTTGCGGCGGTCGTCATCTCGCCCCATCACCGTCCAACTATGAGAACTTTTATTAAATAGATGTTCAACGCGCATACATCAAATTCCTCTGATTTTGTTGTTGTTTTTCCATCGCGTCTGACAAATCACGTAACAGTGACCGTTGTCGAGCTGACTGAGTGCCTAATTGGCCTACTAATTCTCGTAACATAGCAGCAACTGCTTCAAAGCTAACCCCATGCTCTCCGGCGCTCGCTGCTTCTACCGAAGAACAAACAGCAAGGTATTCACCTTTTTTGACCAAGGTTGCAACCGGTGACAGTAACGTATTTAACGTACCCAAACTCCGACTTAATTTATTATTATTGTCTCTGATGTCATCAACCACCGTTTTCTGACCACGCTCAAAATATTTTGGCGACGTTTTCATCGCCTCGGTATCAAGGCGGTTAAATAAATCAAGGTAGGTGATATAACTAGAAAATGAACGTGCCAGATCTGATGCTAAGGTCACGACTTCCTTAATAATTTTTTGAGTATCAGAAATACAATGTGAGACTTCGTCACCGAGCAGTTGGATATCTTGTGTTAAAACACGAAAGGCATCCCCTTCCGTACCCGCTCTTGCCGCAGAGCTTACCGCATTTGATGACAGTAAATGCATTTGTTTAGCTAAAGGCACTAACTTATGTAATTCAGTATTCAGGCTTACGCACTGACGGAAGACCGTATCGTACTCCTCACCCATCTTACGGTTAAAAATGTTTTCGCTCACGTGCGACCTCGTCAATTTGTCTACAGTGTCAACTTAATCCGTAATGGACGGTAATACCAACAAATATTGCAGCACCTACCCAGTTATTATTGAGAAAGGCCTGCAAGCACTGTGCCGCTTGTCTTTCTTTCGCCAATCTTTGCTGATAAACAAAAAGAAAGGAAGCCAGCAATACTCCTAAATAATATTCAAAGCCCATACCCAATTGGGCGCCAATCAATATCATTACTAGTAGAAAACAAATTTGTAATATGCCGATAATAATGTGGTCATCATCACCAAATAAAATAGCAGTTGATTTTATTCCGGCTAATAAATCATCCTCACGATCTGCCATGGCATAAAATGTATCATACGCCGTTGCCCACAAAATGTTAGCTAAAAACAATAACCACGCGACCACAGGTAAGGTCTGAGTTTGAGCGGCAAAGGCCATCGGAATTGCCCAACCAAAAGCTGCTCCCAAATAAACCTGAGGCAAGTAGGTATAACGTTTCATAAAGGGATACGTTGCCGCTAGGAATAAGGCGACTAATGACAATAAGATTGTCATCTTATTTAAAAACAGGACTAATACAAAGGCAAAAAGAGCGAGTCCGGCAAAAGTAATCAAGGCATGTTTAGCTTGCAATACACCGGTGGCCAAAGGTCGGTTGACGGTTCTAGCTACTAAGCCGTCAATATCTCGATCGGCATAATCATTGATCACACAGCCCGCCGAACGCATGGCGATTACACCCAATACAAACACGGTTAAAACATCTAAATCGGGCACACCTTCCGCTGCAATCCATAACGCGGACAAGGTAGGCCAAAGCAGTAATAAAATGCCTATGGGTTTGTCCAAACGCATCAATTGCACATAGGGCATTACTTTCTGCTGCAATGAATCCACTAGTTACTCCAGTCTAAAGTCGGCAAAAATATCTCATTCACCAACAGAACCTTGCCGCCAATGTAGAAGTGAGAACGCCTAGCCCACAGTTCTTCTGGTCGATAGTCTTCTTCCAATACTGCCATTTCGTACAACCATTCGCCCGGTTTTAAACAGGCCACTTCGAGCGGTCCACGTCTTACTGAGGTTTCAGTAAACAATAACTCACCTAAGGATTTATTACCCAAACCACTAAAACGCTGCTTCATGGCCTGATAGGTGGCTAGTGGAATCACGGTTCTCGCATAAACATTGGCATCACGACCATCTAGTAAGCGTACTTCTCGCTGCATGGCCATTTGAGTAAACGGAATGCCCATATCTAAACATTCATCGGCTAAAGGTCTTATCCAATGATTGCCCAATAACTGCACTGAAAAACCATGTGTATTAGATTGTTGTAAGCGGCGAGTTAACGAACCTGTATCGGTCAACCAAGATCTAAGTTCTGTCGGCATTAAGCGACGTTGTGGAGTATGCCATCGAGTCCAATTTTTCATCCGTGCATATCTTTTAACATTCTATACTTGTCCAAAATCAATTTTGTGTCCAAACCATCGTGTAATTAACGCATCGGCACGTTCAGGTGTCGATTGTAAAAAATGATCAGCGGCGTCTTGTATCACAGCAACAAGATCCTGATCTTCAACTAAATCTGCCACGCGAAATTGTGGCAAGCCTGTTTGTCGTGTGCCTAATAATTCACCTGGACCCCGTAATTCAAGATCCCGCTGGGCAATAACAAAACCATCATTAGTTTCACGCAAACATTTTAACCGGGCTTGACCATTGTCCGATAGCGGTGGGTGGTACATCAATACACAATGACTTTGCACGCTGCCTCGTCCAACCCGGCCCCTTAATTGATGCAACTGTGCCAAACCTAAACGTTCTGCATTTTCAATCACCATCAAGCTGGCATTCGGTACATCAACGCCTACTTCAATCACGGTGGTTGCAACTAATAAATCAATCTCGCCCGCTTTAAATTGCTGCATGATGAGCTCTTTATCCGCGGATTTCATCCTGCCATGTACCAAGGCTATTCGTAAGTCTGGTAACGCTTGCTGTAATGCTATGGCACTATCTTCAGCTGCCTGACATTGCAAATGTTCAGACTCTTCAATTAAGGTACACACCCAATAAACCTGCCGTTTCTCTTGGCCAGCTACCGCCACCCGAGCAACAATGTCATCACGCCGAACATCAGGCATTACCACGGTGGTCACCGGGCTCCGTCCTGGCGGCAATTCATCAATAACAGACACATTGAGATCAGCATAAGCCGTCATTGCTAATGTTCTTGGAATAGGTGTCGCCGTCATCACTAATTGATGAGGCATATGATCCAACTGACGCCCTTTATCTCTCAACGCTAAACGTTGATGCACACCAAATCGATGTTGTTCATCGATAACCACTAACCCAAGATTATTAAATATAACCTCATCTTGGAATAGAGCATGAGTGCCAAGGGCAACTCGAATTTCACCGGATTTCAGCTCAGCTAACACTTGCTTTCTTTCTGAGGCCGTTTGCTTGCCCGCACACCAGCCGACATTCATCCCCAATGGCTCTAACCAAGTTTTAAACGTTTGAAAATGCTGCTCGGCTAACAATTCAGTCGGTGCCATCATCACCGCTTGATAACCTGCTGATACCGCGGCAACCACAGCCATCGCAGCCACCACCGTTTTCCCCGAACCGACATCACCCTGAACCAGACGTTGCATCGGTTGCGGTTGGCGAATATCAAACAAGATTTCATCTATCACCCGTTGTTGCGCCGTGGTTAACGGAAACGGTAATTGCGCTAAGAATTGCTGACTATGCTCATCTACACCTGCAAGCACAGGAGCTTTATGATGCAAAGTCCGTTGGCGTAATTGCCGCATACTGACTTGATGAGCCAATAACTCTTCATACGCCAATCGTCGTTGCGTAGGATGAGTACGTTCTAATAGTTGATGTACGTCGACATCAGGTGGTGGCTGGTGCACGTAACATAAGGCTTCAGTTAATGAATAATTCGCCACAGGATGTAAACGATCGTGATCCGTTAACAACTCTGGTAACGTGTTGTTATCCAAATACGCTAAGGCCTGTTTAAGTAACTTTCTTAAACTCAGTTGGTGCAAACCTTCTGTTGTAGGGTATATCGGCGTCAGCTCGGTATCGACTGGAACGAGTCCTTCAGCAGCAATCAGCTGGTATTCAGGATGAACCATTTCTAATGAAGACGGGCCGTTACGTACCTCGCCGAAACAACGTATTCGCGCACCTTTCGCTAATTGCTGTTGCTGAACTTTGGAAAAATGGAAAAAACGTAGCACCAAAGAACCCGTTCCATCTTCGATGTGACATAACAAAGAACGGCGGCGACCAAACTTAACTTGGCTCAGCTTTATCATGCCTTCAATCAAACATTCTTGCTGAAGCCGGAGACTGCCTAAAGGAAAAAGGCGGGTTCTATCTTGATAACGTAAAGGCAGGTGAAACAATAAATCTTGGATGTGTTGAATGCCAATTTTTTGCAGACGTTCGGCTACTTTGGCACCCACGCCTTTTAACTGGGTAACCGGCTGCGATAAAGCCTCCTTGTCGATCACAGCCCGTTACCTTTGTTCTGTTCTTTACGCGCCTAAATACATAACAGCATCCATTTCAACCGGCACTTCTTTAGGTAAAGATGCCACGCCAATCGCTGCACGCGCAGGATAAGGTTGATGGAAATATTCCGCCATAATTTCATTAACGGTGCCGAAATAGCTTAAATCTGTTAAGAAAATGTTCAACTTGACGATATCTTGCAAGTTTCCACCGGCAGCTTCTGCTACTGCTGATAAATTATCAAACACACGGCGTACTTGGGTAGCAAAATCACCTTCGATCACCGTCATCGTTTCAGGAACCAATGGTATTTGTCCTGATAGATACACTGTATCTCCTACTTTTACTGCCTGAGAATAGGTACCGATTGCTTCAGGCGCATTTGAAGTGTGAATAATTTCGCGTGCCATTTTTTTCTCCATTGTTATCGTCTAATAGACGATGTAATTAAATTCAAATAATAAGATTATTGATTTATGCGCGCGATCCGTTCAACGACATCTATACGGCGTAAACGACGAATCACTCTCGCTAAATGTTGTCTATTGATCACTTCGATAGTCAAACGCAGATCCGAATACTCGCTGTCCCGTTCATCGACCATCACATTTTCAATATTAGAATCGGTTTCTGATACTGCCACGGCAATTGTGGCTAATACACCGCGCTTATTTTTAGCATGTATCACAATATCTACGGGGAACTCACGGTTAACATCGGGAGACCATGCCACATCCAGCCATTTTTCTTGTTGGTCACGTAAGTTAATTATCGTTTTACAGCCTAGCTGATGAATAATAATGCCGCGACCCGCACTGACAAACCCACTAATAGGATCGCCCGGTATCGGATGACAACAACGAGCAAAATTCACCACCATGCCTTCTGTACCAGCAATGAGTAAGGGTTGTTGCTCATGCTCAGGTGAAAGATCATCTTGTAATAATTTCTGAGCGACCAAAAATACCGAACGATTACCAAGGCCTATATCGTCTAATAAATGGTCTAGACTTTCTAATTCCAACTCGTCCAATAAATCATGAATACGCTGATGAGAAATATCTTTAATTTGAACCGAAAAGGCTTGTAAATGTTTATTTAACAAGCGTCGTCCTAACATCACCGCTTCGTCATTGCGTAACTGTTTTAGGTAATGTCGAATATTTGATCGTGCTTTGGCCGTGATCACAAAGTTCAGCCAGGCAGGATTCGGATGTGTCGACGGCGAAGTGATAATATCAACTGACTGACCGTTTTCAAGCTGCGTGCTGAGCGGCACTAAATGTCGACCTACTCGAGCGGCGACACAGGCATCCCCAATATCTGAATGCACGGCATAAGCGAAATCTACCGTTGTTGCACCTCGTGGCAGAGACATGATCTGGCCCTTCGGTGTAAATACATAAATTTCTTCCGGAAATAAATCGATACGTAAATTTTCTAAGAACTCGATGGAGTCGCCAGAATCCTTCTGCATCTCTAAAATGCCTTGCAACCATTGTCTCGCACGTCGGTGAGCCTGATTACTGCCTTCACTGTCACCGGTTTTATATAACCAATGTGCTGCTACACCCGCCTCGGCCATTTGATCCATATTCCGAGAACGAACTTGCACCTCTATCGGTAAACCGTAAGGGCCAAATAACACCGTATGCAAAGATTGATAGCCATTTGCCTTCGGGATGGCAACATAGTCTTTAAACTTACCTTGTACCGGTTTATAAAGGTTATGTACGACACCCAACATACGATAACAAGTATCAACATCATCAACGATAATGCGAAAAGCATACATATCCATAACTTCAGAAAAGGATAATTGCTTATTCACCATTTTCTTATACAAGCTATACAGGTTTTTCTCTCGTCCTTGAATATCAGCGCTGATCTCTTCTTGTTCCATTCTATTCAGAATAGAGTTAGTGATCTGATTGACGATTTCTTTACGATTACCACGAGATTTTCGTACTGCATCAGCTAACACGCGATATCGAATAGGATATAAAACGTGAAAACCTAAATCTTCCAACTCACAACGCATCAAGTTCATGCCCAAGCGTTGGGCAATTGGCGCGTAGATTTCGAGCGTTTCATGAGCAATACGGCGACGCTTTTCTGGACGTAAATGCACCAAAGTTCGCATATTATGGAGGCGATCGGCGAGCTTCACGATGATCACTCGAATATCCTGTGACATCGCCAATAACATTTTTCTTAGATTTTCAGCCTGAGCATGTTGCCGCGTTTCAAACGCAGCTTGGGCCAGTTTACTCACCCCATTGACCAACAAGGCGACTTCATCACTGAACTCAGCAGCTAATTCTTCACTGCTAACCTCAGTATCTTCAATTACATCGTGTAACAAGCCCGCCATGATGCATTCATGATCCATATGCATAATGGCCAATACATGAGCAACGGCTAAAGGGTGAGTGATATAAGGATCGCCAGAACGACGCATTTGACCTTCGTGCGCCTGTTCTGCATAGAAGTAGGCGCGGCGAATATCATCAACCTGTTTTGTTTCTAAATAATTTGAAGTGGCAAAACACAGATCGTCAATTGTTAACTTCGGCTCGGCCTCCTGGATTTGGACCAGTTCTCCGGCAACCGTTGGTTTTGCACTCACAGGTTTTATTGCCCCGTTGGTAATTCTTCTTCAGCAACAATACTTTCTTCTGCGTGTTCACGAGCAGTGGTTTTATCCAAAATACTGGCGTCAACCAAACCTTCTGCAATTTCACGTAAGGCTAATACGGTAGGTTTATCATTATCAATTTCAACCATTGCCTCAGCACCAAATGAGAGCTCACGTGCACGCTTTGATGCAACTAACACCAATTGGAAACGGTTATCTACATTTTCTAAACAATCTTCTACTGTTGTACGAGCCATATTCTTCCCCAAAAAAACGAGTAATTCTACGAAATATCCAGCACTTACGCCAGAAGTTCCATCAATAAATTTGCTTGAGCCTGTTTTTGAACTGCCAAGGATTTACCTTTAGCTGTAATGATGGCCTCTAACTCTACTAATGCCAACTCAAAATCATCATTAATAATCAAATAATCAAAGTCGACATAGTGTGACATTTCATTTTCAGCGTCACGCATACGCCGCGCTATAGTCTCTTCATCATCCTGACCACGGCCGCGTAAACGTTCTACTAATGCAGCTTTAGATGGCGGCAGAATAAAGATACTGGTGCAATCAGCGTGATTTTTTCTTACCTGCTCAGCGCCCTGCCAATCAATTTCTAGGATCACGTCATTACCTTGTGTTAGCTGAGACATGACCGCATCACTCGAGGTTCCGTAAGAATTATCAAATACCGTAGCAGATTCTAAAAAGCTACCGTCATCTCGCATTTGCGCAAACTTTTCCTGACTGACAAAAAAATAATCTTGACCATCAACTTCACCATCACGTGCTTTTCGCGTTGTGTGAGATACCGATAATTTAATGTTTTGATGCTTGGCAACCAGTGCATTTACTAGGCTGGTTTTGCCTGCGCCCGAAGGTGCAGCAACTATAAAAAGGCTTCCAATCATCATTATTCCTGAATTGGTGTGAAAGTTTGAATTGCTTAAAACTTATATTGAATAGGCGAATTCTACCCTGAACAATGAATGTAAGCTATTCAGAAAAGACTTTAAAATCTAGATATCTCGATCAAAAAAACTACAAATTTAACGACATTAGTACCAAAGTACTATGTACAGATATACTGCCTACCCATAATATATACGGCGACAATGTGAACTGACTCACATTCAAACCTAAGGCCTCGACTAGGAGTTTGACAATGACAACCACAACAAAAATAACGACAACCCTGCTTTTTGCAGTCATGACATTGTTAAGTATGTCTATCGCTACTGCTGGCCCTGTCGGCCCCGGAACCTGTTCAAACTCAGATGTCACCGCAAACGGCGTTGGAGGCCCTGCCTCTGCTATTTACTGTATCAACCAAAGTGGAAACGACGGCAACGGTATTGCTTTCTCGGCTAACATTAACTCACTGTTTAATACCGAGCACAGTACGACGCTAAGTGGTAACTGGTCACAACGGGCTAAAAAAGAAGCTATTGGTAGCCAAAGTATCGGGACGTGGGACTTTGCATCTTTAGCCGCGTCAATATCCAACCCGTTTATTATTGTATTAAAAGCGACTAACAACTTTGCCGCTTATTTGTTTGACTTCACAACGAGTGGCATCGGATCATTTGATACCATCGGTGTAACAGACGATGGTAAGCGCCATGATATTTCACATATTTCTATCTATACCACTGACAGTATTTCGCACGTACCGCTACCAGCAGCAATCTGGTTGTTTGGTCCAGTGTTAATGGGCTTGATTGGCATACGAAAACGTTATACTGCATAAATATATAAAAACACAAAAGCAAATCAATAAAAAAGCCGTGACTAACGTCGCGGCTTTTTTGTTTCAGCTGAATATGTTGCTTTGTTCAATTTGAAAACCTATTCAATATTCTGGATCTGCTCACGCATTTGCTCAATTAAGACCTTCAAATCCACAGAATGGCGAGTGGTATCAGTATCGATAGATTTTGAGCCTAATGTATTGGCCTCACGATTTAACTCTTGCATTAAAAAGTCTAGGCGGCGACCGATAGGCTCATCACGTTTTAATACGTTTTCGACTTCTACAATATGACTTTGCAGGCGATCTAATTCTTCGGCTACATCACTTTTTTGAGCTAACAACACCATTTCTTGTTCAAGTCGTTCAGCATCAAGGTTAACGTGTAATTCAGTGACCCGTTCTAATAATCGTTGGCGATGCTGCTCAAGAATCTCGGGCATACGTTGACGAACATCGATAGCAATAGTGTTAATTTCTCCACAGCGCTGTTCAATCATTGTTTGCAGTGCTGCACCTTCCGTTTCGCGCGTAACAATCAACTCATCAACCGCTGTTTTTAACGAAGCTAAAACCACTTTATTTAACGCTGCTTGATCCAAGCTATCGGAGATAATAACGCCCGGCCATTGCAACACTCTCAACATATCAACCGGCGCTGCTTGTTCAGAAAATGCTGCCAACTGTTCACAGCTATTAACCACTGATTGAGCTAAATTGCGGTCGATTTCTAAGGAAGTTTGCTGTTGTTCGGGTGCTTTATAACGCAATACAGCATCAACTTTTCCTCGCCCTAAACGATCAGTAAACATCTTTCGTATCTTCATTTCTAAAGGACGAAAACTCTCCTCCAGACGTAAGGCCACTTCGAGATAACGGTGATTTACCGATCGAATTTCCCAAGTCAAACTACCTTGTTCGGTCTGCTTTTCTTGGCGAGCAAATGCCGTCATGCTTCGAGTCAATTTAAATTCCTAAAACATCAAATAAATAGACATATTAACTAAAACTACCACTAAAAAGCATCAGTCTTTATTCAGACCAACGTATAATAGTTCGATTATTTATTTTGAAGGAATTCGCTATGCGTCCTAGTGGTCGTCAACCAAATGAATTACGCAACGTTACAATTACTCGCAACTACACTAAACATGCTGAAGGTTCTGTCTTAGTTGAATTTGGTGATACCAAGGTTTTATGTACGGCTTCGGTCGAAGAACGTATTCCTAACTTCTTACGAGGATCAGGTGAAGGTTGGGTCACAGCAGAATATGGCATGTTACCGCGCTCAACAGGTAGCCGCATGGCACGTGAAGCCGCTAGAGGCAAACAAAGTGGTCGCACCATGGAAATTCAACGTTTAATTGGACGTTCATTACGTGCAGCCATCGACTTAAAAGCCCTAGGTGAACGTAGTATCACTATTGATTGTGATGTTATTCAGGCTGATGGTGGCACCCGAACTGCGTCTATTACCGGTGCGTTTGTTGCTTTGCAAGATGCGATTAATCACTTAATCAAGAATAAAAAAATCAAGAAAAATCCTCTTTATGGCCAACTTGCCGCTATCTCGGTTGGCATCTATAACGGTATACCAGTACTTGATCTGGATTATGCTGAAGACTCAAGTGCCGAAACAGATATGAATGTAGTGATGAACGAAGCAGGTGCTTATATCGAAATACAAGGCACTGCCGAAGGTCATGCCTTTCGCCCTGAAGAACTAACCGCTATGTTGGGATTAGCTAAAGAAGGGATTGATAACTTGCTTGCTAAACAACGCGAAGCTTTGGCGTCTTAACTTCAAAGATGAAGAAAATCGTCTTAGCAAGTGGTAACAAGGGCAAACTCCGAGAGTTTGCCCAGTTATTTGCAACACTCGATATTGAAGTTGTACCACAGTCTGATTTCGATGTGCCTGAAGCAGAAGAAACCGGACTGACATTTATTGAAAATGCCATTATCAAAGCCCGCAATGCTGCCAAGCATACTGGCTTGCCGGCTATCGCTGATGACTCAGGCATTGAAGTTGATGCCCTAGAAGGAAAACCGGGCATTTATTCTGCTCGCTTTGCTGGGGCTAATGCTAGTGATGAAGATAACCTCGACTTCTTATTAACATCCTTACAGGATAAAGCTGAAGCTGAACGTGCAGCACGTTACCAATGTCTTTTGGTTTATATGGAACATGAGAACGATCCTACCCCGTTAATCAGTCAGGCAAGTTGGGAAGGCCGAATTTTGACTGAGTCTGTCGGCAATGGCGGCTTTGGTTATGATCCGATTTTCTGGGTAGATGAAACACAATGTAGTGCTGCCGAACTTACTGCTGACCAAAAACATGCCATTAGTCATCGTGGTAAAGCATTACGGATTTTTGCTGAACAATTTCAAAAAACAAAATAACTTATCGCATCATCAATAGATATGAACGGTAACCCCACATTTATTTCGCCGTTATTAATAAGCTTAAGTTTTGTTTTTTGTTTAAGCGCCTGTACTGCTCAACCTTATTCAGAACAAGCGATCACACCTATTTCCAACCATTCTAATTTACAAAGCCTAACTGCTAATTCTAATAAACCCTTTATTACGCAGCCTCAACCCGATAATTATTCGATTTGCCTACACAATACTTGTAGTGAGATTGCCTTTGTCAGCTTATCTGATGTGCAATGGCAGAATATTGAAAGCTTATTTTTTCCCAAAAGCAGTTCTGCACAACAAGAACGACAACAGATAAAACTAGCGATCGCATTACTTGAACGTTATACCGGTCAGCAAACGGGTACGTTCTTAGACCGTGCAAAAAACGACTTAAGTCAGGGCATACAAGGTCAAATGGACTGCATCGATGAAGCCACCAATAGCACCGTATATTTACGTTTATTACAAAATGCCAAGCTACTGACATGGCATACACAATCCTCGCGGACATCTCGCGGATTTTTAACTTCACCGCATAATACGGCGACCATCCTTGAATTAAAAACACAGCAACGATTTGCTGTTGATTCTTGGTTCGAAGCCAATGGTGAATCACCTCATATCGTGCCATTAGCCGAGTGGAAAGCCGGCTGGGAGCCTCAACAATAACCATGTATAACTTCACCAGTCTGCCACCACTTAGCCTGTACATTCATGTGCCTTGGTGTGTGCGTAAATGCCCCTACTGTGACTTCAACTCTCACAAGTCGCCTGATCACATTCCTGAAAATGACTATATAGATGCGCTTATTCACGATCTAGAGCAAGAAGTACCCCATGTGTGGGGAAGAACAGTCAATAGCATCTTTATCGGTGGTGGTACCCCGAGCCTATTTTCTGCCGAAGCCTACGATCGTTTATTTTCTTCGATTCGTGCTTTATTGCCGCTGAGTCCTCACGCCGAAATTACCTTAGAAGCCAATCCTGGTACTTTTGAACAAGGTCGCTTTGCCGATTATTTATCCCTAGGCATAAATCGTTTATCCATCGGCATTCAGAGTTTTAATGATCAATCACTGGAAGCATTAGGTCGCATACATGATAAAAATCAAGCTATAAAAGCCGTAGAAACAGCCCATAAAGTCGGCTTTGAAAATTTCAATCTTGATCTCATGTTTGGCCTGCCCCATCAAACAGCAAGAACTGCACAATATGATATCGACACCGCTATTGCTCTTGAACCGACGCATATTTCCTATTATCAACTGACTATTGAACCAAATACCTTGTTTTATCAACAGCCACCAACCTTACCGGATGATGATCCGATTATTGATTGGCAAATTGATAGCCAAGAACGCTTAGCTAACGCCGGTTATCAACAATATGAAGTATCGGCCTATGCCAAAGACAATAAACAATGTCAGCACAACCTTAACTATTGGCAGTTTGGTGATTACCTAGGCATAGGTGCCGGTGCTCATGGCAAGATTACGGATGCAGCCCAACAATCAATCACTCGCAGGTCGAAACAAAAACAACCGCAAGCATTTATGGAGTCGGCAGGCCAAGCGTCCGTGATTTTGACCGATGAAACAATTAGTACTAAAGATATCGGTTTTGAATTTATGTTGAATGCTTTACGTTTGACTGATGGTTTTCCCACCCCATTGTTTTACCAACATGCTGGCGTACCTATTTCACATATCGACCAAGCCTTAGAACAAGCACAACAACAGGGCTTGTTGGAAAGAGATATTCATTTCATTCGCCCAACAGAAAAAGGACAACGCTATCTAAACAACCTCATTGAGCTATTCCTGCCTTAATAGTATGCTGTGAACATCATCTATATTAAGGATCAAATTATGTTTAAAACTAGCCTAATCATCGCTGGCAGCTTGTTGTTATCAACAACTTCCATTAGCCAAGCCGAAGTGATATCCATTGCAGATCCTAGATTTGAAGTAGCAAATAGTGCTGAAGGTGTTACCCGTCCAACTCGTGGCATGTCTATGGCCAATGTCGAACAAAAGTTTGGTGAAGCTGAACAGACATCTAGTGCGGTCGGTGAACCACCGATCACCCGTTGGGAGTACCCCGATTTTGTTGTCTATTTTGAGCACAATACCGTTATACATTCTGTTGTCCCGCATTAAACATGGAATTAGTTTCCGTCAATGTCTCTTCACCGAGAGAAGTGGACTATAACGGCCAGCTAATACGAACGGGTATTTTCAAAAAGCCGATCGATGGATCGGTGACTATCACTGAAACTCATGTAGACGGCGATCAACAAGTCGACTTAAAAAACCATGGTGGCGAACATAAAGCCGTCTATGGTTTTTCAGCCAATCATTATGATTATTGGCGTGCTACTTTAGAACGGCCTGATTTAACCTATGGCCAATTTGGTGAAAATCTAAGCATTAGCGATTTAAATGAAGCCACATTGTGCATCGGCGATCAAATTCAAATCGGTGACTGCGTACTTGAAATTACCCAACCACGTGTGCCCTGTTTTAAACTAGGCATCGCTATGGATTTACGCACCATGCCAAAGCTATTTATCCAACACGCAAGCACAGGTATCTATTTTAGAATTTTGCAAGCTGGCACAATCGAGTCAGGTATGACCGTAGAGAATATATTTCAACACCCCAAACAACTCGCAGTAAAAACGTTATTCAAAGCCTATTTTGATAAAACATTTGTTGGTGCAAATTCCGTGATGCAACAAGCGGCTGAGATACCTCAACTATCCACCGAATGGCAGAAAAAAGTATTGTCTCGACTGTAACAATATTAATGAAAAATTCACTCCCCAACGGCAGCGATTAAACTCATAGATAATGCTCCCATGAATCAAATATCAGGAACAAAAGGCTACTCAGAAGTAGCCGAACTATTTATTGAAGCGAGCAATGAGATCGAGTTCCGGGAATTGCATCAGGCTTTTATCGAATTCATACCCATTAAACCCAGCCGTATCTTAGATGTCGGAGCTGGCAGTGGAAGAGATGCCGCTGCACTTGCTGATAAGGGACACTCCGTTGTAGCCATTGAACCCACTAAAGCGTTCCGCTGTGCTGGAAAAGAACGCTACAACTCATCAACTATTGACTGGCTCGATGATTCTTTGCCAATGCTATCCCAGCTTGCAACAACGAATCAGTTCGACTTTATCCTTGCATCCGCAATTTGGCATCATCTCAATCAAGATGAGCAACAACAGGCCATGAAAAGAATAGCCAAACTTTTAATCTCAGGGGGTATTTTTGCTTTAACACTTCGTCATGGTCCAGCAGGTGTGGGAACTCATGTTTTTCAGACAAATGGTCAACAGACTATTGAGAATGCTAAAGCTTGTAGTTTAACACCGCTATTACACATTCCAAATCAGCCAAGTTTAATGTCAGGAAAGGAAGCGGTAACCTGGACGAGATTGGTATTTAAAAAGGCTTCGGTCAATAGCCAACTTGATTAAAAATTGTTTAATTTTCTTCTTCGTCTACACCAAGAAATCGACGTTGCGCCCATTTAGGTAAAGTCCCGATCCGCGCATGATGCAAAGAGTCAGATTCAATCACAATCAATACCAATACAGTCACTAAGGTAGGCAAAATACCTAAGCCACCTATCAAGGCATAAACCGCTTCTTTCATTAATCCTAGTTGTTGATTAGCCAGCCAGCCTAAGAATGACACGGTGGTTAATAACGTTAATGCTAAGGCAAATAACTTGCTCCAGCGCCGCGCAATTTGCCAGTGAATATAAACAAACTCACTGTCTGCACGTTTAACTTTGGCTGCACGATAGAAGGTATAACTTAATGTTGCGATAGAAATGATTGGCACCACAATCATAAATTTTATATATGACTGACCAAAGGCGGCAAAACCTGTAAACAACAAAATATGATTCATAATCAGATTGCTGATAAAGATGTCATGTGGCTTTTTAGCCGCCGCTATCTCTTGTTCTGTTACGTCAAAATGATCTGCCATCATGTTTGCCATCAATTAGGTTTTATCTATATCAAACACTGCCCTCTTCAATGAAAAAGGGCAGCTTATTTTGATTTGTTAGTCCGCGATATTGTTTAATATTGCATCACGAACGGCATCTAAGGTGGCATCAACGGTCACTAATGGTGACGTGCTTTGTTTGATCGCAGTATCAGGATCTTTCAAACCATGGCCTGTTAATGTACACACAATTTTGCTGCCTTCAGGGATCTTGCCAGCATTAAGCTCATTAATCGCGCCGGCTAATGAGGTTGCAGATGCTGGCTCACAGAAAATACCTTCATGTTCGGCCAATAATTTTTGTGCCGCCAAGATTTGTTCATCACTACACTCATCAAACCAACCTTCTGATTCTTCTTTGACTTTCCACGCTTTGTCCCAGCTTTGTGGATGGCCAATGCGAATCGCCGTGGCTACCGTTTCAGGATTATCAACCATATGACCACGCATAAATGGCGCACTGCCCGCGGCTTGGAAACCTAACATTTTAGGCCGTGCGTCAATGATGCCATCATCAAAGTATTCGCTGTAACCCATCCAGTGTGCGGTGATATTGCCGGCATTACCCACAGGTAAGCAGTGGAAGTCTGGCGCAAAGCCAAGCTCTTCAACAATCTCAAAGGCCGCTGTTTTTTGACCTTGTAGGCGGTATGGGTTGATTGAGTTAACAATGGTGACCGGTGCATGCTCGGCTACGTCTTTAACTAATTGCATGCCTTCATCAAAGTTGCCTTTGATTTGAATAACAGTCGCGCCATGCATCATGCCTTGTGCCAACTTACCCAAAGCAATCTTGCCTTCAGGAATCAATACAAATGCTTTAATACCTGCACGAGCCGCATAGGCTGCTGCTGCTGCTGAGGTATTACCCGTAGAAGCACAAATAATCGCTTTACTACCTTCTTCAACCGCTTTGGTCACCGCCATGGTCATGCCACGGTCTTTAAATGAACCTGTTGGGTTTAAACCTTCGTATTTAACGTAGATTTCAACATCTTTACCTAAGACTTTCGGAATGTTGTTCAATTTAAGTAACGGTGTATTACCTTCACCTAAACTAATTAATTTCGTGTCATCGCTGACCGGTAAGCGGTCACGGTAGCGTTCAATCAGCCCTGTATAACGTGGTCGAAATGGCATGATTTATTCCTCTTTAAATATATTTGTTTGGTTCGTTCGTTCTTGGTTAACGCTAAAAGAGTTATTTTAGCCTAACCGAGCGATTCCATGCGAATACGCATCACCGACTCTTTAACAGTGGAGAGTGCTTCGATTTGTGAAATCGCTGCATCCATATTCTTTTCAACCACTTCCTGAGTCAAAATAATGATTGGCACAATGCCATCATGATCTTCAGGTTGCTTTTGTAAAATGGCTTCGATGCTAATGCCTTGCTCACTCAAAATACCGGTGATATTAGCCAACACACCCGGTTTATCTTCAGTATGAATACGCAAGTAATATGACGTCACTACTTCAGACATTGGCAAGATAGGTGTATCCACTAATGCATCCGGTTGGAAAGCTAAGTGGGGCACTCTATTTTCAGGATCGGTGGTTAGTGCTCGAACGATATCAACAATATCAGCAACAACGGCCGATGCTGTCGCATCAGAACCTGCACCCGCACCATAATATAGTGTTGGGCCTACTGCATCACCTTGTACTAATACCGCGTTCATTACCCCATCCACATTGGCGATTAAACGACGGTGGGGAATCAAGGTTGGGTGCACACGTAACTCAACACCTTGTTCTGTCTCTTTCGCAATGCCCAAGTGTTTAATGCGATAACCCAGTTCAGCCGCACACTGCACATCTTCTTGCGCAATTTTGCTAATACCTTCGGTATACGCTTTTTCAAACTGCAAAGGTATGCCAAAAGCAATCGATGCCATGATGGTTAATTTATGAGCAGCGTCAATGCCTTCAACATCAAATTCCGGATCGGCTTCGGCATAACCAAGCTCTTGCGCTTCGGCTAATACATCAGCAAAGTCACGAGCTTTGTCACGCATTTCGGTCAGAATGAAGTTACCCGTACCATTGATAATACCGGCCAACCATTCAATCTTATTGCCAGCCAAACCTTCACGCATGGCTTTAATAATAGGTATGCCTCCAGCAACCGCAGCTTCAAAGGCAATGGTCACGCCTTTTTCCTGCGCTTTAGCAAATAGCTCATTACCATGCATAGCAATTAAGGCTTTATTTGCGGTTACCACATGCTTGCCACTTTCAATGGCTTTTAATACCAATTCACGTGCAATACCAGTGCCGCCAATTAATTCTACAACAATTTGAATATCAGGATTATTAACCACCTCAAGCGCATCAGTCGTTAACTTAATACCGTCGGTTTTACAGCCTTTTGGAGAATCAAAGTCGCGATCGGCGGCCTGAAAAATCTCTATTTCTCTGCCCGCACGACGACTAATTTCTATTGCGTTTCGTGTCAGTACATTGACTGTACCACTGCCCACTGTGCCTAAACCCAAAATGCCTATTTTTACTGACTGCAAGATATTGTCCCCTAATCTTTTTTCAACATGTCACGGATCCCACGGATCGCCTGACGTGTACGATGTTCATTTTCAATCAAACCAAAGCGCACATGGTCATCGCCATATTCACCAAAACCGATGCCTGGTGATACTGCTACTTTAGCTTCCTGTAATAATAATTTAGTGAACTCTAACGAGCCCATTTCACGGAATTTTTCTGGAATTTTTGCCCAGACAAACATGGTTGCCTTAGGTTTTTCCACTTCCCAGCCTATCGAGTTCAAACCATCACATAAAACATCACGACGTTTTTTGTATGTTTCTACAATCTCGGCCACACATTCTTGTGGCCCATCGAGTGCCGCAATCGCAGCGATTTGAATCGGTGTAAACATACCGTAGTCAAGATAGGACTTCATTCTAGCCAAGGCCGCAACCAAAGTTGGATTGCCTGACATAAAGCCAACTCGCCAGCCGGGCATATTGTAGGTTTTTGATAGAGTATAAAATTCTACCGCGACATCTTTCGCACCTGGCACCTGCAAGATAGAGGGCGCTTTATATCCATCAAAGGTGATCTCGCCATACGCTAAATCATGCACCACCCAAATTTCGTGTTCTTTGGCAAAAGCCACGATGCGCTCGAAAAACTCGAGATCAACACATTGCGTTGTTGGGTTACCAGGAAAGTTCAATACCAACATTTTGGGTTTAGGCCACGAATCTTTCACTGACTTTTCTAACTCAGCAAAAAAGTCGCCACCGTCAACTAAAGGTACATGGCGAATATCCGCGCCTGAAATCACAAATCCATAGGGATGGATAGGATAAGCAGGGTTTGGCACTAAAATCGCGTCTCCAGGCCCTACAGTTGCCAAAGCAAGATGCGCTAAACCTTCTTTCGAACCAATCGTTACGATGGTTTCGGTTTCGTGATCTAATTCAACATCAAACTTACGCTTATACCAATTACATACTGCTTGACGTAAACGTGGAATCCCGCGCGACAGCGAATAACGGTGCGTATCGGGACGTTGCGCGGCTTCGGTTAACTTATCAATTATATGTGCGGGCGCAGGACGGTCTGGATTTCCCATGCCAAAGTCGATAATATCTTCACCACGCGCACGTGCTTGTGCCTTCAAATCGTTTACGATATTGAATACATACGGAGGAAGGCGTTTAATCCTAGGAAAGTCTTCGTTCAACTGGATACCTGTAAATAGTTAAAACGGTTGGCAAACCGAGCAAAATAACCGAAAATCATTAACACTTCAAATACAATTGGATAAAAGTATTAGCTATGATTGAGCAAGAAGCATTTTACAACAATATAGTAGCAGAGCTCGAGGACGGGTCTTTGGTACTACCAACCTTACCTGAGGTCGCCTTACAAGTTCGAGATGTGGTTGACGATCCTGATGTTACCGCTCAAGGCCTAGCCGAAATCATCACCACTGATGCAGCCTTATCTGCGCGATTATTAAAAGTCGCCAACAGTGCGCTATATCGTGGTCGCATCGCGGTCGAAAGTGTGCAAATGGCGGTGTCTCGACTTGGGCTTAAAATGGTACGCAACTTGGTCACCAGTCTGGTAATGGAACAAATGTTCCAAGCCACATCCAACCGTTTGGAAAAAAGGCTGCATGACTTATGGAAACAAAGCACTGAAGTCGCTGCGATTAGCCAAGTATTAGCCGCTAAACAAAAGGGTATAAAAACGGATGAGGCCATGTTAGCGGGCCTAATTCATAATATTGGTGTATTACCCATCTTATTAAAAGCAGAAGAATGTCCCGAGTTACTACAAGACACGACGATGTTAGACAGCATAATTAAAAATTTGCATCCACGTGTTGGTGAAGCCATTCTGAAGAGTTGGAAGTTCTCTGATGAGTTAGTGGCTGTTCCGGCAGAACATGCCAACTTGAATAGAAATAGTGTCAATGGCCCTGACTTGGTTGATGTCGTTCAAGTGGCCGTATTGCAAAGTTATATCAATACTGCAAATGCACACGATCCTGGTAGCTTAGACGGTGTACCTGCCTTTGCTAAACTAGGTATAGATACCGATGTATCTGTAGTTGAGCTTGATGAAGACAGTGAAGAATACGCTGAGGCCTTAGCCTTATTTAGCGGCATGTAAATAAAAAAGGCTATTTCCTTGTAGAGGAAATAGCCTTTTAAAATCTTCTAGACAGAAAAATCTAATCGACTTCTGGTCGCATATGCGGGAATAACAATACATCTCGAATTGACGGTGCATCGGTTAATAACATTACCAAGCGGTCAATACCGATACCTTCACCCGCTGTTGGTGGCATGCCGTATTCCAATGCACGAATATAGTCCGCATCAAAGTGCATCGCTTCATCATCACCGGCATCTTTTTCTGCCACTTGTGCTTGGAAACGTTCCGCCTGATCTTCAGCATCATTCAACTCTGAAAATCCATTGGCAATTTCACGACCACCGACAAAGAACTCAAATCTATCGGTCACAAATGGATCATTATCACTGCGTCGAGCCAACGGTGATACTTCAGTTGGATAAGCGGTAATAAAGGTAGGTTCCATCAAGCGATGCTCAACTGTTTTCTCAAAAATCTCAATTTGAACCTTACCTAGGCCATAACTCTCTTTCAATGGAATGCCTAAATCTTTAGCAACGGTACTGGCTGCTTCAATTGTGGCTAACTGTTCAGCTTTTAGCTCTGGATTGAAATGTAAGATCGATTCATTCACTGTCATCCGATGGAATGGTTTAGAGAAATCTAAATCCGTGCCTTGATAATGCACTTGTGAGGTTCCCAATACATCTTGAGTCACCGTACGTAACATATCTTCTGTTAAGTCCATCAGATCATTAAAGTCGGAATAAGCCTGATAGAACTCAACCATCGTGAACTCTGGGTTATGACGTGTTGATAACCCTTCGTTACGGAAGTTACGGTTGATTTCAAATACGCGTTCAAAACCACCAACAACCAAACGCTTTAAATAAAGCTCTGGTGCGATACGCAAGAACAAATTCATATCCAAAGCATTGTGATAGGTAGTAAACGGTCTAGCTGTTGCTCCGCCAGGAATGGCTTGCATCATCGGCGTTTCGACTTCTAGATAATCTTTCGCCATCAAGAAGCGACGAATTCCATCAATTACTTTGGTTCGAATAATGAAAGTATCGCGGCTTGCTTGATTCATAATCAAATCAACATAACGCTGACGATAACGTGTTTCTTGATCCGATAAACCATGAAATTTTTCAGGCAATGGGCGTAACGACTTAGTCAACAAACGAATGTTATCCACTAACACTGATAACTCGCCTTTTTGAGTACGAAACATCACCCCTTCTGCGGCAATAATATCGCCTAAGTCCCAACGCTTAAATTGGGCATAAATACCTTCGGCCAAGTTATCGCGTTTAACATACAACTGCATATCGCCCGACATATCACGAATATTGGCAAAGCTCGCTTTACCCATGACCCGCTTGGTCATCAATCGACCGGCAATTTTGACACGTCTTGGCTGTTCTTTTAATTCTTCAGCCGTTGTATTTTCATATTCAGCCAATAGCTTCGCATTGACGACATCACGACGAAAGTCATTAGGAAATGCATTACCTTGCTCACGTATTTCTGCCAACTTTTCACGGCGTTGGGCAATAAGTCTGTTTTCGTCTTGTTCAATTTCGTTTGTCATAAATTATCTCTATTTTTAGAGTCCTGATTTCAAGGAAGCTTCAATAAATAAGTCTAAATTGCCATCTAACACGGCTTGGGTATTTCCTGTTTCAACATTAGTACGTAAATCTTTGATACGCGATTGGTCGAGTACATAAGACCGAATTTGACTGCCCCAGCCAATATCCGCCTTACCGTCT
This sequence comes from Methylophaga sp. 42_25_T18, assembly GCA_002163085.1. Classification (GTDB taxonomy): domain Bacteria; phylum Pseudomonadota; class Gammaproteobacteria; order Nitrosococcales; family Methylophagaceae; genus 41-12-T18. Next base: position 281,619 of record MAAJ01000006.1, read on the forward strand.
TCCGCCACTTGTTTCTCTTCATTTTGCTTGAGCAATTCAAGCTCATATAGTTTCGCTTTCAACAAGCTCATCGCAGTGTCTCTATTCTTATGTTGAGACCGTTGTGACTGACATTGTACGACTGTATTTGTTGGTATATGAGTAATACGTACCGCAGAATCAGTTTTATTAATATGCTGTCCACCCGCACCACTGGCTCGATAAGTGTCGACTCTTAAATCTGCCTTGTTGATCTCAATATCAATATTATCATCTACCTCAGGATAGACAAATACACTACAAAAAGAGGTATGCCGCTTTGCACTAGAATCAAATGGTGACTTTCGCACTAGGCGATGGACACCTGTTTCTGTACGCAATAAACCAAAAGCATAATCTCCTTCAAAATGAATAGTGGCGCTTTTTATTCCGGCCACATCACCTGCTGAAGTCTCAACTAATCCAACTTTGAATCCTTGCGCATCGCCCCATCGTAGGTACATGCGTAGAATCATATTGGCCCAATCTTGGGCCTCAGTACCACCTGAGCCAGACTGAATATCTAGGTAGGCATTATTCGCATCCATCTTGCCAGAGAACATGCGTTGGAACTCAAGCTTCTCTAGACCTTTTTCTAAAGCATCTAGATCTTCAATAACGGCATCAAAGGTATCTTGATCGTCTTCTTCAGCAGCCAACTCAAGTAGATCTTTAGCATCTACCAAGATTTCACTGTGCGCTGATAAGGTTGATACAATTCGCTCTAAACTTGAACGTTCTTGACCCAATTTTTGAGCGCGCTCAGGATCATCCCATACCGATGGTGACTCCAATTCTCGGGTGACTTCTACTAGCTGTTCTGCCTTGCCATCATAGTCAAAGAAACCCCCTAAGATCGTCACTACGACCTCGAAGATCTTTGATTCGCTGCATTGTCGCGCCTAATTCCAAGGCCAATCCCTCTTATTCTTGAATTTCAACATTGGCATTTCGCCAACAAAACGACGTATTGTAACGTATCCATCCGACTTTTTATTTTTTAGGTAAGAATCGCATTGGATCAACAGGTTTACCATTTCGCCGTATTTCAAAATGCAACTGATTTTGCTGAGTGCCTGAGCGGCCTAATAAGGCAATTTTTTGTCCCGCTTTAACTAATTGGCCTTCTTTTACCAACAGCGTTTTATTATGGGCATAAGCACTTAAATACACATCGTTATGTTTGATAATCAATAAATTGCCATAGCGTGGCAGGCCATTGCCGCTATAGACCACTTTGCCTGATGCCGCCGCAATAATGCTTTGACCTGATTTACCGGCTATATCAATGCCTTTCCTACCGGCAGCACTCTTGGAGTATGTTGATAAGATTTTCCCTGAAGTGGGCCACCGCCACGTCAATCTCTTATTTGATGGGCTTGTTGTCGTGGTTACTTTCTTAGTGCTAGTTGTGAGCTTAGTATATTTTTTCTTAGTAACAGCACTTTTAGTTGATTTAAAACGTAATTTTTGACCAACATAAATCGTATAAGGTGATTTAATATCATTAATTTTGGCTAAGCTTTTATGGTCATAACCATAACGCCAACTGATAGAAAATAAGGTATCCCCTCTTTTAACTGTATAGATCGCCGGTGCAGTGACGGCTTTAGTGCTTGTCTTTATTGGTTTTTTATATGTACCTACTGGAGCTACGGCCTGACCACCACCACATGCAGTTAAAGCCAATACCAACAGGATTAATACAATTCTCATAACTTATGCGAATATAAAATAACCTGTTAGCGCTAAAGCAACCGTTGCCCAGCCTATACGATCAATCCAATTAAGTAATTGCATCTCTAGTCGTTTGCCTCCCCAATACATCAACGCAGCCACAAGAAAGAAGCGTAAACCTCTACCAATGGTCGAGCCAATGATAAAGGGAATTAAAGCCATACCTGCCACACCTGATGCAATGGTAAATATTTTATAGGGAATCGGGGTGAATCCTGCCAGAAAAATGGCCCAAAACCCCCATTGTTCAAACCAAACTTCTGCAAGTTGATAGGCATGCATATAGCCTAATGATTGGATCCAAGGCTCGATCAGCTGAAAAGCATATGAGCCTATCATATAGCCCAACAACCCACCCAAAACAGACATTATCGTAGTCAAACCAGCATAGAACCAAGCTTTGTCCGGTTTAGCCAACGCCATCGGTGCTAACATTACGTCGGGCGGAATCAAAAAGCAGGATGATTCAGTAAAACTAACTAAGGCTAACCAGTACGTTGCATATTTATGTCGCGACCACAGTAAAACGCGCACATATATTTTGGAAAACAATTGCATTAAATTTGACCGCCTAATAGCGGTACAAAACTCACTGGATCCAATTCGGTTTCATCAAATTTATTGCCATTACGCTCAATGAGTCGTAACGATTGTGAAGCACCGCCAACCGGTATAACCAAACGTCCACCCGGCGCTAACTGTGTCAACAAACTTTCAGGCACTTGTTCCGGTGCACAGGTCACAATTATGCCATCGTAGGGAGCATTATCTTCCCAGCCCCAACTGCCATCACTGTGTTTTAATTTGATATTGTTGAGTTTTAACTGATAAAAACGTTCGCGGGCTTGGTTTTGCAACGGCGAAATCCGTTCTACACTAAAGACCCGATCCACTAAGCGAGATAACACTGCCGTTTGATATCCCGAACCAGTCCCCACTTCCAATACTTTTTTCTTGGGTAAGCCCGCCAGCAAGATTTCAGTCATTTTTGCCACAATAAAAGGCTGAGAAATAGTCTGGCCATGACCTATCGGCAAGGCGGTATCTTCGTAAGCACGACTGGCTAAAGCTTCATCAACAAAGATATGGCGAGGCAACTCGCGCATCACCGTCAATACATCGATATTTTGAATGCCCTGCTCTTTCAATCGCGCAATCAAACGATCGCGGGTTCGCTGAGAGGTCATGCCGATGCCTTGATGTTGAGCAATCACTTAGACACTCCTTGCAACCAATTGGCAACACCATCAATCGCATCATAGCGAGTTAAATCAATTTGCAATGGTGTAACTGATATTGCACCTCGACGAATAGCATCAAAGTCAGTACCAAAACCTGCATCTTGCTCTTCACCCGCGGGTCCCACCCAATACATTGCACGACCTCTAGGATCAAACTCTTTAATAACAGGTTCTGCCTTATGCCGATGACCAAGACGAGTGCTTTCGAAACCGGTAATCTCAGCTATTGGCAAATCAGGGACGTTCACATTTAAAATTGTATCAGCAGGTAAGGAGGATTCTTTAAGCTGTGCCACCAATTTCTGTGCTGCCCATGCGGCCGTTTCATAATGTGTGCCGTCACTGCCCGCTAATGAAATCGCAATGGCAGGAAAACCGAGGAAACGACCTTCCATCGCCGCGGCAACAGTGCCTGAATACAACACGTCATCACCTAAATTAGCGCCGGCATTAATACCTGAAACCACCATGTCAGGTTCATCTTCTAATAAACCAGTGATGGCTAGATGAACACAATCCGTAGGCGTACCTTCAACTCGGTAGACACCATTATCTAACTGACTTAAGCGTAAAGGATTTTCAAGCGTGAGAGAATTACTGGCACCACTACGGTTTCTATCCGGAGCAACTACGGTAATTTCACCAAGGTTTGATAATGCTTCTGCTAAGGATTTAATTCCTTGAGCCATATAACCATCATCATTACTTATCAGGATTTTCATTGTTTACTTTTTTGGCCTTACACAACTATCTCATCGCGTCATATATTAGCAAGAATGCATAAAAAAAGGGCATCTTGTCAGATGCCCTTTTTTTACTTGCTCATCTTAAACCAGAGCGTTTTTAGATTGACCACCACCATAACTGTGGAACTGCATGGGTTCTCCACCTGGTGTAACTTTGACCGCACAGTATTTAAACTCTGGGATCTTAGCCGCCGGGTCAAGTGCATCGTTAGATAACTTATTAACCGCAGCTTCGTAATAACAGAAGGCCATAAACACCGCCCCCGTTGGCACAGATTCATCTGCACGCGCTATCATTGAAATCTCTCCGCGTCGGGTAGATAAAGTAATCATCTCTCCAGGAGAAACACCCATTTCATCCAAGCTAATCGGATTAATGGTTGCAACCGCTTCAGGTTCCAACGCATCTAATACATTTGAACGTCGGGTCATTGAACCGGTATGCCAATGCTCTAACATTCGGCCAGTAATTAATACAAATGGATATTCTTCATCCGGACGCTCTGCTGGCGGCACGATATCAGCTGGAACAAATTTACCCAAACCATTTTCACGTTCAAATGATTCGGTAAAGATCACATCTTCACCTGGGTCACCTTCGTTCAAACAAGGATAAACAATCGAACCTTCTTTTTCTAAACGCTCCCACGTCATACCTGCCATGGTAGGTACGGCTTTGCGTATTTCCTCAAATACCTCTGCTGAATCTTTATAATTCCAGTCCAAACCAAGACCACGTGCCATTTCTTGAATAATCCACAGATCTTGACGCGCATCACCCGGCGGATTCACCGCCTGACGGCCTATTTGAACTAAGCGATCAGTATTCGTAAAGGTAGCTGTTTTTTCAGCAAAAGCCGACGCAGGTAAGACTACATCCGCCAGATATGCCGTTTCGGTCAAGAAAATATCTTGCACCACCATATGATCTAATTCAGCCATTGATTGACGGGCATGGGTAGCATCTGGATCCGACATCGCGGGGTTTTCACCCATGACATAGAGCCCTTTTAAATCACCTGCATGAATAGCCTGCATGATTTCAACTACCGTCAGACCTGGATTATTATCTAGTTCACAACCCCACAACTCTTCAAAATAAGCATGAGCTTTTTCATCAGTGACCGGTTGGTAATCAGGAAACACCATTGGGATCAAGCCCATATCTGATGCACCTTGTACATTATTTTGACCTCGCAATGGATGCAAACCCGTGCCTGGACGACCAATTTGACCAGTCATCAAGGACAATGAAATCAAGCAACGTGCGTTATCCGTGCCGTGAACATGCTGTGAAATCCCCATGCCCCATAAAATCATCGACGCTTTAGAGCTTGCATATAAACGGGCTACCTCTTTCAAGGTTTCAGCTGGTACACCACAGATTGGTTCCATCATTTCTGGCGTATAAGCTTTTAAATGCGCTTTCATCGCCTCAAAACCTTCAGTACGCTCTTTAATAAACTCAGGATCCACCAAGTTTTCTTCAATGATGGTATGCATCATCGCATTTAACATGGGTACATCACTGCCGGGTTTAAAGGCTACGTGATGTGTAGCTTGGCGCGATAATTCTGTTGTTCGAGGATCCATCAAAATCAATTTAGTGCCTCGGCGCATGGCATTTTTCATCCATGTCGCACCCACTGGATGATTTACCGTTGGGTTAGCACCGATAATGACAAGAACGTCAGCTTTATCCACATCCGAAACCGGATTAGATACCGCACCAGAGCCTAAACATTCTAATAAGGCAACAACGGAAGACGCATGACAAAGTCGGGTACAGTGATCAACATTATTGGTTTTAAAACCTGTTCTCACCAGTTTTTGGAATAAATAGGCTTCTTCATTACTACCTTTGGCACTACCAAAACCAGCTAGAGCATTCGGCCCTTTTTCATCACGAATTTTATTAAAACCTCCGGTAGCAACCGCTAAGGCTTCTTCCCATGTCGCTTCACGGAAGATTTTATCAACATCATTCGGATCCATTGAGAACTCTGCTGATTTAGGTGCGCCTTCTCGACGAATCAAAGGTTTAGTTAAACGATGTGGATGTTGTACATAGTCAAAACCATAACGACCTTTAACACATAAACGACCTTTATTGGCCGGTCCGTCACGACCTTCAACATAGATGATCTTGTCATCTTTGACATTATAGGTCAGCTGACAACCCACACCACAATAAGGGCACACCGAGTCAACTTTCTTGTCGGGTTCATTCATTGCCACATCATTAGCCGGCATTAATGCTCCGGTCGGACAAGCTTCAACACACTCACCACAGGCTACACAGGTGCTTTCGCCCATCGGGTCATCAAGATCAAATACGATACTAGTATGCTTACCGCGTGATGCTAAACCAATAACATCGTTATTTTGTTCGTCACGGCAGGCACGTAAACAACGTGTACACTGAATACAAGCATCCATATTCACGGCTATACCGGGATGCGACACATCACAAGGTGGTTGCTCTCGAGCTTCAAACCGTGGCAAACCTAAATCAAGTTTTTGCGCCCAAAAATCCAGCTCCGAATTAAGTGTATGAGGTTGTTCAGATACATCTGACTTCAGTAACTCCAACACCATCTTCTGTGACTTAACCGCACGTTCACTATTTGATTGGATATTCATGCCTTCAGTGGGTTGACGACAACATGACGGCGCTAATACACGTTCACCATCAATTTCGACCATACATGAACGACAATTACCATCCGAGCCTTCTCGGTCTGAATAACATAAATGTGGGATATCTACGCCATTACGTTTAGCCACATCTAGGATTGTTTCATCTACATCAGCTGAAAGTGCTTCACCATTTAAGGTGAAATTAACCGTTTGAGTGATTTCTACAGGATTAATAGCCATTATTTCAGCTCCTCTGGAAAATACTTCATCACCGAGCGAATCGGATTAGGGGCGGCTTGGCCTAAACCACAAATAGAAGCATCGATCATTACGTCCGATAGCTCTTCCAGTAGATCTTCATTCCATGTTGGTTTTTCCATCAAGGTCACCGCTTTCGCCGTACCAACACGACATGGGGTACATTGGCCACAAGATTCATCTTCAAAGAACTTCATCGCATTGATCGCTAAATCACGTGCTTTATCTTGATCAGAAAATACGACAACGGCAGCAGAACCGATAAAGCAACCGTATTCATTCAAGGTGTCGAAATCAAGCGGAATATCTCCCATAGATGCCGGCAAAATACCGCCAGAAGCACCACCGGGGAAGTAACCATAGAACTCATGGCCATCTTGCATGCCACCACAATATTCATCAATCAACTCTTTCATCGTGATACCTGCAGGTGCTAAATGCACACCCGGCTTATTAACACGACCACTGACTGAAAAAGAACGTAATCCAACTCGACCATTTCGACCATGGTCTGTTAAACACTGCGGGCCTTTTTCTAAAATATCTCGCACCCAATACAGTGATTCCATATTGTGCTCTAAGGTAGGCCTGCCAAACAAACCTACTTGAGCAACAAAAGGAGGACGCAGACGTGGCATACCACGTTTGCCTTCTATCGACTCAATCATCGCTGATTCTTCACCACAAATATATGCACCTGCCCCACGGCGTAAATATAAAGTTGGCATATTTTCTACTGGTGGATTCGCTTCTAACTTCGCAATCTCTGCTTCTAAACTTTCTCTGATTGCAGCATATTCATCACGTAGATAAATATAGATCTCGTTAATACCTACAGCCCAAGCAGCAATTAAGGCACCCTCTAGGAAGCAATGAGGATCGCGATCCAAATAATATTTATCTTTGAATGTACCAGGTTCACCTTCATCAATATTAACTGCCATCAATTTTGGTTCAGGTTGTTCCCGCACAATTCGCCATTTACGACCTGCTGGGAAACCCGCGCCACCCAGACCACGTAGGCCCGAATCATCCATCGCATCTAATACTTTATCTACTTTGAGCGTGCCATCCATGCAAGAACGATAAGTTTGATAGCCACCTTGTTGCACATAAGTGTCATATTCAATTGGTGTTATCGCTTCAGGCTCTACAGCTTTAACGTTAACCGCTTGAGTTACTTTCTCTGTGTCAGCATGTTCAATAGGGTTCATACCTACCACTGCAACCGGTGCTTTATCACAACGACCTATGCATGGAACACGCTGTACCCGCACCCCTTCACCAAGGCCATTTTCTAATGAGCTGACCAAATCTTGGGCGCCCATCATGTCGCACGTTAACGATTCACAGACACGTACAGTTAACTCTGGTGGCGGTGTTTCATTTTCTTTAATTACATCAAAGTGGTGGTAGAACGTTGCCACTTCATACACTTCTGCTTTAGAGAGTTTCATCTCACGGGCTAAAGCGACTAAATGAGGAGCCGAGATATGCTTATACGCATCTTGGATCTTGTGTAAATGCTCAATTAATAAATCTTTTTGGCGAGATTCATCGCCTAATAAGGCTTGAACTTCTGCCAATGCTTTGGGATCAACCTGGCGACCTTTCCCAACAGCTCTAGGTAATTTTAGTTTATTACCTTGTTTTCGAGCACTGATTTGCTGCTCACTCATGAAACTGCCTCTCTACAATTTATGCCACTTGCTGACATTTTATTTAGCTATAAACATCGAAAATTACCACGTGAGAGAGCCCTTGTGAAGTAAATAACGCAATGACTGTAAAAGACAAAATCGGCAGTAAGTTGTTTAGGAACTAATGTCCTTAGTAAAAATTTATTTAAGAAAAAATGTCCGCACCAAAGCATGGCAAAATGCGAATGATGACACTGTTTTGGTGCATCACCTACCAGGCAAAAACACCTATGTCATTGATAATGTATGGTTTTTAATTATCTTCTTTATTTTCATTAAAAATCTAAATTTTACTTGGACAGCCCTAAACACTAAGCACTGATTTTATCGCACTATAAAACGTAATAACCTAGTTTTGCGCAAGGGTATTATCAAGGTATTTTAAGTTTTATTAATTGTACCCCTAGCCGAAGATCAAAGCTAAGCATATCTGATATTAATTTCCACACTATTTAATCGCGATAAAACATAGCTTTATATTCAGTCAAACTTCCTTGTTTTCATATGTTTAATGTCACTGTAGGTAACCGTATATCTCTTATTAAATCTATACGAAAGGAGTATAGTTGAACTAATGGAAAGGCAGGTAGTTTCGCCTATTCTGTTCATAGCCAAGCAGAGATTCAATATACCGAGAGGTAAATTGTATGGTGACGCCAAATAATAAAGAATTAAAAATGAAGGAAACGGATCTTATCGTTTCCAAGACAGACACCAAGGGACACCTCACCTATTGCAATGACGCCTTCATGGAGTTTTCTGGCATCTATGAAGAAGAGTTATTAGGTCAACCTCACAACATCATCAGACATCCAGATATGCCACGCGGTATCTACTCTCAGCTATGGCAAACAATACAGCAGGAAAATGAATTTTTCGGTTTCATCAAAAACTTAAGAAATAATGGTGGTTTTTTCTGGACCTTCGCCAATATCACCCCTAGCTTTAGTGGTGATAGTGAATTAGTCGGTTACTTCTCTGTTCAACGCTATCCTATGCCTGAAGGCATTGATTTCTTTCAAAGCTTATATCAACAAATGTGTGACGTGGAAGCCAGTAATACCCAAGAAGCAATGGATGCTTCAACTCAGATCTTGAATGATGCTGTTCAAGATAAAGGGGGATACAATGAATTTATTTGCTCCTTTTACCGTTAAACAAGCTTTGTGGATCAATACAAGTTTACTCATAGCGGTTCTCACTTCTAATACGATCATTGTGCTCTCACCTCAGCTTTTATTGTTCGCTGTAGGGCCAGCACTCTTCGTTTTATTTTTCACTAAAAAAGCCTATCTCATTCGCCAAGATCCGGTAGTGAAAGAAATTCAACGCATGGCAGAAAAAATCAGTGATGGTGATCTTGAATGTCGAATTATGGGGGTGGCATGGGAGCATCCGTTAAATGCCTTAACCCATCAATTAAACGATGCCTTAGACCAAATTGAAGCCTATATCCGTGAAGTTGATGCAGTATTACGTCTAGCAAGAAAAGGACAGTATTACCGACGTACTTTACCCATAGGTATGGATGGTCGTTTCAAACTTGGCTTACAAAGAATAGATCAATCGTTACAGGTAATGGAACAAGCTTATAAACAAAGACAAATTGATTCGATGTTTGCCGAATTAGGCCAATTGAAAACCACGAATTTGTTAAATAACCTCACTGACAATCAATGCGATCTCAACGATATCAGAGACGATATGGATCATGTACAAAACTTATCAAATCAGGCCGTTGAAAAAGCAATGACTAACCAGCCTCTAGTGGCTAATGTTGTCACTAAATTAGCTGATGTGGTCGATCGTTCTGGCAACTTACGCCAACATTCAGAAGAGTTAACGGTCAGCAGTCACGAAATTTCAGAAATGGTACAAATGATTACCGGTGTCGCTGAACAAACCAACCTTCTGGCCTTAAATGCGGCTATCGAAGCTGCACGTGCCGGTGAACATGGTCGTGGCTTTGCCGTTGTTGCTGATGAAGTCAAAATATTGGCTGAAAGTACTAAGGATGCAGCAAACAACATTGCACAGATCATCAAACGGTTTACTGCGGCTAGTTCAGGTATGGCTGAAAGCACTGAAACCGTGTCGGTAGCTGCCCAAGAATCAAAAGATATTATTACTGATTTTGAACACAGCTTTGGTGAGTTTGCCCAGCTTGCTCAATCAACAAATGAACAGGTCGCATCAGTTAAAATAACCTGTGATGCGGCGTTAATAAAAGTCGACCATGTGGTTTATATGCAAAACGCATATCGTACCGTCGAAATAAATGATGCCTCGCATGAAGATAACCAAAAAATATCCAAGGATCATCTTAATTGTACTTTTGGTGTGTGGTATTACAATGAAGAAGGTAGAGGATCATATGGTCACCTTCCTGTTTACAACTCCATTGCTGCACCGCATGAGCGCTTACATGTCAATGTACATGCTGTGATTGATGAAATGAAAAATCAAGACTGGCAAGCTTCAACATCAAGCCAGCAAAATATCGTTAAATATTTCAACGACGCTGAGGAGGCAAGTTCCGAGTTAGTACGACTTGTTGACCAAATGGTGTCTGAAAAAGAGAAATTTGAAACCAGTTCAACGACACAAACGGATATTGAACTGTTTTAGGCCTATTATTAAAGCCCTGTTTTTTCTTTAGCCTGCTGCTCAACCTGTTGTAACCATAGATCATGGTGCTGCTGCGCCCAAGCGGTATCAACTTGGCCGGTAACCATGCCTTCCAATGCGCCTTCAGTACCGACAGTACCGATATAAATATGACCAAAAGCAAAGGCAATCAATACCAAAGCAGTTAACAAGTGAATCAGATGTGATAACTGAATGATTTCACGTTCTTGATCAAAGTTGGGGAAATCTAATACCAGACCGGATATACATAAGGCAACGCCCGCAGTGGCTAAAGTCCAGAACCATAATTTCTCACCACCATTGAGTTTTTCAGCTGATGGATGTTTATCGCCGACCATGCCACCAAACGCTTTAAACCATTCCAAATCGACTTTATTTAGAAAGTTATTCTTAAACCATTTAATAATCATGATAAACAGGCCAATCATAAATGCTGGGCCTAAAATATTGTGGGTAAATTTAGCAATGGCAGCATATGCAGAAAAGCCATGATGACCAAATACGGGAATTAATACCGCTCGACCATATAACAAACTCAGACCCGTGATCGCTAGGATCACAAATAATCCTGCCGTTAACCAATGTAGACGGCGTTCATTTAAAGTCCAACGTTCAATAGTCTGGCCTGTGCGAGGATGAGTCATTTCAACTTGACCTCGCCATAAGTAAAACAAGGCTAATACTGCCAAAGTAAAACCAATCAACCAACTGCCATAGGTCGCTAATGGACCATTACGTAATTGCCGCCAGTTTTGTCCTGAACCTTGAATCAATTCGTTGGTTTCACGGCCTTTTACCGCAGAGTAACCATTGGTATTATCTCGAACCATACGCCAATAATCTGCTCGCGGATTTGTTTCTTTAGCTTGCGTAGCGGTATCTACTTCAGCAAAACCCGTTGAGATATATCCTGTCATCGGCAATAAAAAAATCGCCAACAACATAACAACTGCTGTCCAAGCCATCATTTTTTTACGTTTTTGTAATGAACTTGAATTAGCCATGCTCAATTATCGATCCGTTTGAACTTGCTTAAATCGTTTTTTTAACACGGCTTCGCGCTCTTGCGTAGTTAACGCATGTTGGTCAACGCTGCCTTTATACACACCAGCTTCGTGCATGGTCACATCGGTGTCTTCATAACAACCGGCCAAAAATAATAGTGCAACTAATATCGTAGAAAATTTCATTATTTATCTTGATAGGCTGTATTCCAGCCCCATGCTTCACCACGATCGCCTTCGCGACGCACGACACGGTTACGGAATAAATCAGCGACCACGTCACCATCACCAGCAAGTAAGGATTTAGTCGAGCACATTTCAGCACATAAGGGTAACTTGCCTTCAGCTAAGCGATTGCGACCATACTTATCTAACTCTTCATGTGAATGATCTTCTTCCGGTCCACCAGCACAGAATGTACATTTATCCATCTTGCCACGCGCACCAAAAGCACCCTCTTGAGGATATTGTGGCGCACCAAATGGACACGCATAAAAGCAGTAACCACAACCAATGCAAATATCTTTATCGTGCAATACCAAGCCGTCATCGGTGGTATAAAAACAGTCTACCGGACATACCGCCTGACAGGGAGCATCCGTACAATGCATACAAGCAACGGAAATTGATTTTTCACCGGGTACACCATCATCAATCGTGACCACACGCCGACGATTAATACCCCAAGGTACTTCATGCTCATTTTTACACGCAGTGACACAAGCATTACACTCAATGCAACGTTCGTCATCACACAAAAACTTCATACGGGCCATTGCTAAAACCTCTTATACGGCACGGACACGGCACAGAGACACTTTGGTCTCTTGCATCGCAGTCACAGAATCATAACCATAGGTAAAGACGGTATTACACGACTCCCCTCGAACATAAGGTGCAGTACCTTCTGGATAGTTTTCCAGTAAATCTTTACCTTGATAATGGCCACCAAAATGGAAAGGCATAAAGACCACGCCACGTTCCACTCTCGGTGTTACAAAAGCCATCACCCTAATGGAACCACCTTCTGGCCCATCTACCCAGATTTGTTCACCATGTTTCACCCCAGCATCATTGGCATCGCCAGGGTTAATCTCAATAAACATATCTTGCTGCAATTCAGCCAGCCAAGGATTAGAACGGGTTTCTTCACCGCCACCTTCATATTCCACCAAACGACCACTGGTCATAAGCAATGGGAAATCTTGGCTAAAGTCTTGTTTTTGAATCGAAGCATAACGAGTAGGAAGACGATAAAAACTCTTACGATCTTCATAGGTCGGGTATTTTTCAACCAAATCACGGCGGTTGGTATATAAAGCTTCACGATGGATAGGCACAGGATCGGGGAACTGCCAAACCACTGCACGAGCCTTAGCGTTACCAAAAGGGGCACAACCATGTTTAATGGCAACGCGTTGAATACCACCGGATAAATCTGTTTTCCAATTTTTCCCTTCTGCGGCCGTTTTTTCTGCTGCGGTTAATTCGTTCCACCAGCCTAATTTTTTAAGCATCTCGCCGGTAAATTCTGGATAACCATCTTCAATATCTGAATCTGCTGAAAATGAACCTTCCGCTAATAAATTTTCACCATCATGTTCAACACCAAATCGAGCACGGAAGGTTAAACCACCTTCAGCCACCGACTTACTAGTGTCATAAAGTAATGGTGTGCCTGGATGTTTCATCTCAGCTGTGCCCCAACATGGCCATGGCAGGCCATAATATTCACCATCACAGGGGCCACCTTCGGCTTTCAACGTGGTTTTATTGAAGGTATGTAAGTTTTCAGACTGCAATTTCATTCGTTCAGGCGTTTGCCCTGTATAACCGATGGTCCACATGCCTCGATTAAACTCACGGGTAATATCTTCAATTAACGGCTCTTCACCATTCACCTGAATGTGTTTGCATAATTTGTCTTCGTAACCAAATTTCTTGGCAAACTTATACATGATCACATGATCAGGTAAGGACTCAAATAAGGGGTCAATGATTTTATGACGCCATTGCATCGAACGATTTGATGAACTTAGGGAACCATACGTCTCAAACTGGGTTGATGCTGGTAATAAATAAATACCATCTTGACGGTCATTCATTACAGCAGAAACTGATGGGTAGGGATCGACCACAACCATAAGATCTAATTTTTCCATCGCCGCTTTCATTTCTGGACCGCGAGTTTGACTGTTAGGTGCATGCCCCCATAAGACCATCGCTCTAATGGTATCGTTTTGATCGATATCTTCTTTATCTTCTAAGACACCATCTATCCAACGTGAAACCGGAATACCTTTGGTGTGCATAGGACTGATAGGTTGGCCACCGGCTTCTTCATAGGCGTTTTGATCAAAGCGGTTTTTAATCCACTCATAATCCAGGTCCCACACTTTAGCCCAATGTTTCCATGCGCCTTCTGACAAGCCATAGTAGCCAGGCAAGGTATGTGACAAGACCCCTAAATCTGTCGCGCCTTGTACATTGTCATGGCCACGGAAAATATTGGTACCACCACCGGATACGCCCATATTGCCTAAAGCCAACTGGAAGATGCAGTAAGCACGCGTATTGTTATTACCGATTGTGTGTTGAGTGCCACCCATACACCAGATAAACGTACCTGGACGATGTTCAGCCATCGTTTGTGCAGCTTTTAATACATCGGCTTCTTTTGCACCAGACACACGCTCAACTTCATCCGGTGTCCACTTGGCCACTTCTTCACGAATTTCATCCATGCCGTAGACACGTTGATGGATAAATTCTTTATCTTCCCAACCATTTTTGAAAATGTGCCATAACATGCCCCAGACAAACGGTACATCCGTCCCTGGTCGAATTGAAATAAACTGATCGGCATGAGCCGCTGTACGAGTAAAGCGTGGATCGACAACGATTACCGGTGCACCTCGCTCTTTACCGCGGAAAATATGTTGCATCGCCACAGGGTGTGCTTCAGCCGGATTGGCACCAATGATAAATATTGCTTTTGAGTTATGAATGTCATTGTAGGAGTTGGTCATTGCACCATAACCCCAAGTGTTGGCTACTCCGGCGACTGTGGTGGAGTGACAAATGCGAGCTTGATGATCAACATTGTTTGTCCCCCATAAGGAGGCAAACTTACGGAACAAATAGGCTTGTTCATTGCTATGTTTGGCAGAGCCTAACCAGTAAACTGAATCAGGGCCTGATTGTTCCCGTATCGACAACATTTGGTCGCCAATCTCATCAATTGCCTGCTGCCAAGAAACACGGTGCCATTTACCCCCAACCTTTTTCATTGGGTATTTCAGCCGTTTTTCACCATGGCCATGTTCACGTAACGATGCACCTTTGGCACAATGTGAACCCAAATTAAATGGATGTTCAAAACTAGGTTCTTGGCCCGTCCAGACACCATTTTGAACTTCGGCAACCACACCACAACCGACACTACAATGGCTACAGACACTACGCACTTTGGTGATCTCACCGTCATCATAAGTCTGGCGTTTCGATTCTGACGCTTCTGCTTTTTGAATCATCGCTGGCGATAACATGCTCATGAAAGCAGCACCACTGACAGCAATACCAGAGCCTTTTAGAAAAATACGTCGATTAACACCGGACTGACTATTTTTTGGGGACGCAGTATCTCGTTTTGTTAGTTTCATAGATCGTAATTCTTGGGCTTAAAGATCGGCAAGCTGATAATAGGTATCAATATGCTCGGTACGTTGATAGCCCTTTGCTTTAGGCTTAACTTCTGGCGTTTTCTCAGGCGCAGGTGCCGGAGCAGCATGCACTAATGGTGCTGCGACCGCCAAAGCTGCACTACCACCAATAACGGAAGTTAGTTTGTTAAGAAAATTTCGCCGTTCAACAGTGGATGATTTAGTGGTCATTTGGGTCATACTATTCTAGTCAATGTATTGTGAATAATTCACCTGGAAATCAATGCTGATTTTAGCATGAAACTGAATCTAAAGCCGGCATATCTCTTTATAGCTAAATGCAGTGTAGGGGATGAGAAACATCAATAGAACTCAAATATTTTGATTCAGTTCATAAATTATATTGATGTATAACTAAATCTCATTCATCTAGATCTACTTTGACCACTAAACTAGTCAAACAATCCCATTTCCATGGTCATAAATTGCTCACCAAATAAACCAATAGAACGATAAAATTGTGCATTGTCAGCTTTCGTCAAATCACTGAAAAAACGTAATACCCATGGTTTTAAATGCTGATTAAAAAATTCATCTTCGGTGACTACCGGCGTTCCTTCTGCCGTTAAGATCAAACGCATCACATCACATTGAGCAGCAATATGATCCTCTGGTTCAGCGGTGTCCTCTTGCCGTTCCAGACCTAATCGAGATAAATCTGTACGTAAAAACGCCAAAGGTTCTTCCATTAAAAAACCGGTTTGGTAATAAGAGCCATAGGGCATTAACTCGCCATGAGTAACCCCAATAAACAAACGCTGGTATTCGTCGTCTACCGCTGCAACATCTGCCTGTTTTGCAGTCGCGATTAGCTGGACCCACTGTTTTCCCATTGGACTATCAGGCTCGGTAACATCAATTGCAATCAAGTTTTCTAATAGGTTTTTATCCGGTGCAGCTGATAATAATCGAGCTAATAAGGCATAGGTTTGAGCCCGCCACACTCTATTTTCCTCAGTCATTATCTCGGCCCTTGTTCATCTTTAACCATCGCTTTTACTCGGCAATCCTCACACATTTTTAATCGCTCTAATGCTGCACCCTGAAACATGTGATGGTCTTTTAATTTTTCCGTCATCGTATCGATCATTGTTTTGGTGGCAAAGCCTTTATTACAACTAATGCAGTGAAAAACTGGTTCTTCATGTAATAACCGAGGTTTGCGTACAATTTCAGTATCAAATAAAAATCGACCATTAAGTTCGATCGCATTTTCTGGGCAAGCTTGTTCGCATAAACCACATTGCACACAAAGATCTTCAATAAAGTTTAGTTGTGGTTTATCAACCCCATCTAATACAGCGCCAACAGGACAGACTGAAACACAAGACATGCACAAGGTACACGTTTGTGTATTTACTTTGATTTCACCAAAGGCCGAGTTGTTAGCTAAAACCAATGCTTCCGTCGTGGACTCAGTGTGCTGGTGTAAGTGATGCATGGCCAATTTAATCATGCGACGTTTATCGTCTAGGCCCGCGTAAGTTGCAGCTTCGATTGCTAAGGCCTTATTGGTATTCGCTAAAAATTCCGTTAACTTATTAATATCGTTTCCGGCAAACCAATTCACTACCTCGTCAGCAAAAGCCAAACCCGCCAACATCTCATTGGTTTTCTCAATTTCTTGCTGTAATTCCAACCAATCATGATCATCATGACTACCTGCATCCCAAATAGTCACACCACCCGCACCATAAGCCAATGCATTTAACCAAAAGGCCATGCCCACAGCACCAATTTCTTCAATAGAAAATAGAATAATATCATCGGGTAATTGATGGCCCAAGGCATCAAGCAACAATTGCCCCTTGGCCAAATCATGAATCACGATGTGTGGCGCAGTGTTATCTATCGCAGCATAAGCCAACATCATTTTACGCAAGCGATTTAAGCTGACATCAAGTGTTGGCAACGCATAAGTCATTGCACCCGATGGACATACCGTCGCACAACTACCACAACCCTGACAAAGGGATGGATTGACTAATACCAGCTCATTTGCACTGCTAATCGCGTCGGCAGGACACGCATCCATACATTGCTGACAACCTTTCACACCCCGACGAGAGTGCGCACAGATCGAGGCTTTGTAATCAAAATATTTCGGTTTATCAAACGTGCCCACTAAATCGGGTAGTTGCTGCAAAGTTTCAGCCAACGCTTGTGCATTATCTCCAGGTGCAAAATAGCCCAAGGGTAAAACGGTTGACTTTACTATTGGGCTATCTGACAGATCTAAGACCAAATCAACCTTTAGCTGCTGAGATTCAAATTCAACCAAAAACTCACCCAGCCAACCTTCAATCGTCTGTATTGCTGTTGTAATAACATTCACGCCATCCAACACACTGTTCGCGTTATCATCGGTGCATACAGCACTAATTGTTAAGCCAGACAAATGTGGCAATACCGCATTAATATGCTGTGCTGTGGCGATTATCAATAAATGACCCGTAGAATTAAATTCCACCAAATCCATAGGTAAAACATCTATCTCACCCGCTTGTTCTACTACCTTATGCAAGCTCATTATCCTCATCGTTATTATTATTTTTATCGGCAACGTTGGGCGTTTCGTCATCGCCCCCTTGCTGGGATTCATCCTGCTGCAAAGCAGTGTCTGTGTCTGACCGTGTTTTTTCTTCAGCCAATTTAAGCATACGTTTCATTTCTTTTGTCACTACATTGCCCAAGCTAGGAAACGAGGTATAGTCTTCATCATAATCATTCAAGCCATCTCGCTCATTAAACTCAGGCTGTTTAAACAATGCGGCTAACGCTCGTTTTTTCATATCCGGATCAGCGTCTTTTTGTTGCCATATAGGCAAGTCTTGCTCGTCAGGTTCTACTTGATCCACATCCTGATTATCATCAACTAGCTCAGCTTTAACTTCTACCTCTGGCTCGATAGCTTCTGCTTCAGGTTCGTCCAGCTTACGATGTGACCAACGAGATAAAAAACCTTGTTCATCATCTGATTTGGCGGTCATGATTTCACCTCATTAACATGCCATTTTTTCCGGCGACGTTTTTTCGGTTTTTCTGGTTGGTAATGAGCTAATACAAATCGCTCTAACCACAGGCATAACTCTTCTGGCAAAGCAGCATTAAATATTTGTTCGCCAGTTTCCATATAAGAGGCCGCTTCATCATAATCAACCGTTATTAATAATGGTTGTGGCGCTTCATCCGACTGGGGGCACACCATATAAACTTGAGCTTGACCTGATATCAAGTTCTGATAATAAGATTCACAATGCTGAGGATAGAGCTGTATTTTCAAACTTGGAAGATAATGGATATCGCCCTTATCTTGCGCCTGTGACAATGCAGTTTGAGACAAGCCTGGAATAAGCCCCAATAAACTCCAGAGATCACTTCCCCAAGGATGTGAACTGGCTTGTTTAAGCATTACAGCTGAAACTTCAACGTGATCTGATGGGGTATCTAGCATTAGGGTTAAGTCATTAATATTTAGGGGTAGTTTAACAAATTACGTTATTTGCTTTTTCCTTAATGAAGTTTAGCTCTCGCCTATTAACTTAGTTATCGCCCAAATGACGAGTCAGTCTACTCCGCTGCCGCGGGGGCGTTCATTTCTTTTGCGTGGACAAAAGAAACAGAACCAAAGAAAAATCCACCCGATATTGCCTTATCTCCACAAATTAAACTACTTTTATGGCGTGGTCGAAAACTCGCTACGCTCAAACACTCGACCACTTCACCCATAAAACTAGCTGAATTTGTGGCGGCAATAAACGGGGCTAAAAAGCTCGGTTACTTTTCAAAACTTTGAGCCAGCACCCAAACGCCCTTGATGCGAAGCCGAGCATCGCAAATCAGTTTGGATCAAACACGACGAGTGTCTGAGCGTTAGCGAGTTTTCGTCGTGTCCAAACTGATTGAGAAGCACAGGGAACCCGCAGGGCAAGCATGGGCTGCCCTTTTGTTTGGTTCGTTTATTTTGGGCAAACAAAATAAATGACCGCCCCCGCGGCAGCGGTATAAATTAAACTCAGGCTTTAAATCAAAAAAAATAAAGCTAAATCAAGCTGGCTGACCCTTTGATTTATTTTGATTCTCAGACTAAATTGACAGCTTCTTTGAGTCTTTCTTGAGTATCATTTTTAACTTTTTTCTTAGCCAAAACTAACAGGACTAGCATCACGGCAGAAAATATATCGATACCGAACTCGGTATTACCTAATGCTGTTGAAATTGTAGAATCAATTCCAATACTAAATGACCATGATGCATATTCTGAAGATATCGAAATCAGGCTAATGAAGTAAAAAAGCATCGCAATGTTAAATGCGAAAACCTTTTTTTTGATTGAAAAATAACAGCTAAGTAGGCCAAGTAGCGAAATAACTCCTAAAAATAAACCCCCTCCTAAATTCATCGAACCTATTTGTTCTAGTATTAAGAAAGTTAAGAGTCCCAGACCAATAATTCATTGTAAACACAAAAAAAATGAAATCAGTTTAGTTATCTTAGTATGCGAATTGAACTCATCCATTTATGACACATTCCTATATTTTTTCAGCTAATAGAGTTTAGTTAGCAATTTATCCAAGTAGTATTACTCCGCTAACTCCACCTTACTAACCTTCTGCAGCCCACGCGGCAACTTATGCCCACGCTTACCACGCTCACCTTGATAATGAGCTAAATCAGCCGGTTTCAACGTTAAATGGCGCTTGCCTGCATGCAAGGTGACACTACTTGCCTCAGGAATTAAAGTCACTGAATGTAACCATTCTTGGTCAGCAGTAAAGCGAGCTTGTGGAATATTAATCAACCTGACGCCTTTACCTTTATTCAGGTTAGGCACTTCACTAGCAGCAAAGACCAATAAACGACCATCACCAGCGGCTACCGCTAATTGTTCCGTCTCAATATCATCGATCCAAATCGGCGGTAAAATTTCAGCACCTGCCGGTAGATTAAATACCGCTTTACCTGCTTTATTTTTGGCTAGCAGATTATTCAAGTTGGTCACAAAACCATAACCAGCCGTATTTGATAACAACATCGGTTTATCCATGTCCCCAGCTAACACAGCAACAAATCGTGCATCGGCAGGCGCTTGTAGACGACCACTTAAAGGTTCGCCTTGGCCGCGTGCAGATGGCAAGGTATGCGCCGCTAGAGAATAACTTCGTCCCGTGGTATCTAAGAATACAATTTGTTGATTACTACGCGCTTTGACCGAGGTCGCATAACGATCACCGGTGCGGAAGTTTAATGCTTCGGGATCAACATCATGGCCTTTGGCTGCTCGTACCCAACCACTTTCAGACAATACTATCGTCACTGGTTCGGTCGGCAACAATTCAGATTCATCTAGTGCTTTTGCCGCATCACGTTGCAATATCGCCGAACGTCGATCATCACCAAACTTTTCAGCATCGGCCGTCAATTCTTTGCGAATCAACGTTTTCAAACGCGTATCAGAGCTAAGTAATAACTCTAAAGATTTTCGTTCTTTGGCAAGATCATCCATTTCGCCACGGAGCTTCATTTCTTCTAATTTGGCTAAGTGGCGTAATTTTAATTCTAATATGGATTCGGCTTGACGATCACTAACACCAAAACGCTCCATCAATATGGCTTTTGGCTCATCTTCTGTTCGAATAATAGCAATGACTTCATCGATGTTTAGATAGGCAACTAATAAACCTTCTAAAACATGCATGCGATCAATAATTTTATCCAAACGATATTGCAAGCGACGACGTACGGTTTCCGTTCTAAAAACTAACCACTCAAGCAATAAATCACGTAAATTTTTAACTTGTGGTCGACCGTCGAGGCCGATCATATTCATATTGACGCGGTAGCTGCGTTCCAAATCAGTGGTGGCAAATAAATGTGACATTAAGGCGTCTAAATCAATGCGATTCGAGCGAGGTATCACCACGAGCCTTACCGGATGCTCATGATCAGATTCATCACGTAAATCTGCGACCATTGGCAACTTTTTATTGTGCATTTGAGCGGCGATTTGTTCGATAACTTTGGCACCAGAAACCTGATATGGCAGCTGGTTAATAATTAACTCACCCTCTTCTACGGTGTAACAACCACGCTGACGTACGCTACCATGCCCTGTGGTGTAGATTTTCAGTAAGTCCTCACGTGAGGAAACAATTTCACCGCCGGTCGGAAAGTCGGGACCTTGAATATCTTCCAATATGGCATCTAATGTCGTGGAAGGTTTTTTTAATAACTGCAAACACGCATTAACTACTTCACGTAAATTATGCGGTGGAATATCGGTGGCCATGCCCACCGCAATACCGGTACCACCATTGAGCAAAATATTAGGCAAGCGTGCTGGTAATAATGACGGTTCATTCATCGTGCCATCAAAGTTCGGTACCCACTCAACCGTTCCTTGGCCTAATTCACCTAATAAACTTTGGGCATACGGAGCTAAACGTGACTCGGTATAACGCATGGCAGCAAACGACTTAGGATCATCCATCGAACCCCAATTACCCTGACCATCCACTAAGGGATATCGATAGGAAAAAGGTTGTGCCATCAATACCATCGCTTCATAACAGGCGGAATCACCATGTGGATGATATTTACCTAATACATCACCGACCGTACGAGCAGATTTTTTATGTTTGGATAATGCACTTAAGCCCAACTCAGACATGGCATAGATAATACGGCGTTGAACTGGTTTTAGGCCGTCACCTAGGTGTGGCAATGCTCTATCCAAAATGACATACATGGAATAATCCAAATAGGCCTTTTCAGTAAAATCACGTACCGGCAATTGTTCTAAATCGTCAACTAAGGTGCTCATCGGTGCAGTCTCTTCAAAAATATCATACAGTCGCTAAATCGCCTTGTCCCTGTAACCAGACTTTACGATCTGCTGCGCGTTTTTTGGCCAGTAACATATCCATCATCATCAGCGTGTCATCATCTTCATCAGTGCTAATAGTGAGCCGGATCAATCTTCTGGTATCCGGTGCCATTGTTGTTTCACGTAATTGTAACGGGTTCATCTCACCCAGGCCTTTAAAACGCTGGATACTGACTTTGCCTTTTATTTTCTCTTTTTCAATCTTATTAATATACATTTGCCGTTCTTCATCATCCAGAGCATAAAACACTTGTTTGCCCACATCAATACGATATAACGGTGGCATGGCTACACAAATATGACCGGCTTCTACTAAAGGTCTAAAGTGACGCACAAATAAAGCACACAATAAGGTGGCGATATGAGCACCATCGGAATCGGCATCGGCTAAAATGCAAATCTTGCCATAACGTAAACTGGACAAATCATCAGAGCCTGGATCCACCCCAATCGCAACCGCAATATCATGTACTTCTTGTGATGCCAACACCTGCGAAGAATCCACTTCCCACGTATTTAAAATCTTTCCTCGCAGAGGCATGATCGCTTGAAACTCTCGTTCTCGACCTTGTTTAGCACTACCACCAGCAGAGTCCCCTTCGACCAAAAACACCTCGGTTCGAGTCACATCTTGTGAGCTGCAATCAGATAGTTTTCCAGGTAGCGCGGGTCCGGCCTGCACTCGCTTACGTATTACTTTCTTCGCTTGTTTTAAGCGTGATTGGGCATTACTGATAGCCAATTCAGCGATTTTTTCACCATCTTCAACATGGTGGTTTAACCACAAGCTAAAGGCATCTTTAACTGAACTCGATACAAAAGGTGCACATTGTCTTGATGATAAACGTTCTTTAGTTTGACCCGAAAATTGTGGATCATCTAGTTTGACCGACAAGACATAACAACAACGTTCCCATATGTCTTCGGGAGAAAGTTTGACGCCTCGGGGCAATAAACTACGGAACTCACAAAACTCACGTAAGGCTTCTAATAAACCTGAGCGTAAGCCATTTACATGGGTGCCGCCTTGTGCCGTCGGAATTAAGTTAACGTAGCTTTCTGCAATTTCATCTCCACTTTCCAGTTGCCACATCAAAGCCCAATCAACTTGTTCCTTTTCACCTTCGATATGACCAACAAAAGGGGTCGAGGGCAAACAAGGCTGGTCAGTCATCGAAGTAGCTAAATAGGATTGGATGCCATCCTCATAACACCAGCTATCTTCGACTTTTTCAGTTCCACTTAAATCGGTAAAATTTACTACTAACCCGGGACACAATACCGCTTTGGCTCGCAAAACATGTCGAAGCTTAGAC
Organism: Methylophaga sp. 42_25_T18; assembly: GCA_002163085.1. Lineage (GTDB taxonomy): Bacteria > Pseudomonadota > Gammaproteobacteria > Nitrosococcales > Methylophagaceae > 41-12-T18. The sequence goes on from MAAJ01000006.1 coordinate 305,536, forward strand.
ACTAAAAACTTAGGTGCATCAAAGTATTTAGTATCAGGGAAAAATCGCAGGCTCGTTCCCGTATTTCGTTTACCGACCGTGCCAATTTCAGCTAAAGGTTCAACTAACAGGCCATGCTCAAACGCTATTGAATATTCTTTGCCATCGCGGCGTATTTTCACATCTACACGGGTTGATAAGGCGTTCACAACAGAAACACCAACGCCGTGAAGTCCACCTGAAAATTGGTAGTTTTTATTGGAAAATTTGCCACCTGCATGGAGACGAGTCAGAATGACTTCAACACCGGGAACACCTTCTTCGGGATGAATATCTACCGGCATGCCTCGGCCATTGTCTATCACTTCAATGGAGTTATCGGCATGTAGCGTTACTTGGATTTGATTGGCAAAACCGGCAACGGCTTCATCAACGCTATTATCGATAACTTCTTGTGCTAAATGATTCGGACGCGTGGTTTCTGTATACATGCCCGGTCGCTTTTGAACCGGTTCCAATCCTGTTAAAACCTCAATGGCTGAGGCATCGTATGCAGTTGTCATGATAATAAATTCTTAATAATTCGTGTCCGCAGAGTAGCAGGATAAAACCCTATCCGACAAGAACCATCTTCATAAGATCTTCTTTCAGGAAGATATAAGCGTGAACAACCAGCATATCCGACACTATTTTAGTGTGGTAGGTTACCTCTACGCTTTAGACAACTAACCTCCCCACACGCTGGGTGTAGGAATGAGGGAGGGTTGACACTCTTATTTCAGTGCGACCATTTCCGTTCGCCCTTTTAAGGCAATAGTTAACTTATCTTCTTTGGCTAACCAACCGATTGCTCGGTGTATTGTTTTGCTATCTAGCTCCGTTGCTTTGGTAAGCTGGCTTATGCTTGCCTCACCTTCCGCATTGAGATAATTCCATAAAACACCCGCTGCATTACCCACTAAATCAGACATATCACTGTTCTCCTTAATATAGTCAAAATAGTCTTGGTATCTTGCATACCAAATTACCGTCAATATCCTAACGGCGAAGTATTACGTATTTGTGTCACGGTAAAACAATCTTTCACTTTACTTTATCTAGGTTATGGTAACCAGAATCTGCACAGTTATATTACATGAATTCCCACTCATTGTTCAGGTGAAAATCATAGCAAAAACAACTACCTTTCTCTGTCGTCCTGATTAGCGTCACTCTGCTCAAAAAAATCATCCTCTTGGTAGCCGTCCTGCTCCCAGCTATATACTTTTTCTGGCCGTTTTGGATCTTTATTTCGAAAGGCTACTGCGCATACAATACCCATGACAGCACCAAATAAATGTGACTCAAACGAAATTCTTTCTTCTGTTGGCAATATTCCCCACACCATACTGCCGTATAGAAAAAAAACCATCATCGCTAAAGCCATCGCCGGTTTATCTCGCCTAAATACACCTATAAGAAAGAGAAAAAACATCAAACCATGCGTTAAGCCGCTAGCACCAATATGAAACGCCTCTCGAGCAAATAACCAAACACCCAAACCAGAACCAAGATAGATAAGTATAAATACTTGTTTTGCCGAACGTGGATATTGATAAAACAATGCTGTTGTAAGAATAAATAAAGCCAAAGTATTGGACACTAAATGCTCAAATGAGCTATGAATCATAGGGGCAAAAACAATACCTATCAGGCCACCTAGATCGCGCGGAAAGACGCCGTAGCTACTCACATCGATCGTCGAAAATAACTCGATACCTTTGATCAGCCAGATTACTGCTACAAATGTTATGACTTTTGTAACTATGGGCCGTAATAACACCGTTTGTTCAGTTTCTGCAGACATTATCTTTGCTTACAAGCATCCGCGATACGCTGACATGCTTCCATGATAACTTGTCTTGGTGCAGCAATATTCATACGCATAAAGCCACTCCCTATTTCACCAAACGTCACACCTGGGTTCATACCCACTTTGGCGTCATTAATGAAAAAATGACGAAGTTCATCATCTGCTAACCCTAGCTCCTGACAGTCTATCCATAAAAGGTACGTACCTTGAGATGGCATGACTTTAATAGCAGGAACATTATTTTTAACGAAGTCGACGACTTGATTTCTTGTTTCATCAAGATAGATCATCAACTGATCTAACCATTCAGCTCCAGAAGAATATGCTGCTTCAAAGGCTGAAATACTAAAAGGGTTGGCGGCACTAATGTGCCAACTTTCAAACACTCCGTTTATCAACCTCCGCTGCTCAGGATCATTAATCACCATCGCTGATAAACCTAAGCCAGGAATATTAAAACTTTTACTAGGAGACACCGTGCTCACCACCGAAACATCCCCCGCGATTGCAGCTAAAGGAATATGTTGCTCATTCGGGTAGACCAAATCTGCATGGATCTCATCTGACACAATTGTGACATTATATTTAGCAGCAATCGCCAACAGTGATTCAAGTTCATCTTGCTGCCAAACACGTCCAGCTGGATTGTGCGGCGAACATAATAAAAGTAACTTAGCACCATCCGCTGCGCACTGTTCAAAATGCACCAAATCCATCTGATAAACGCCATCCTTGAGCTGCAAAGGATTTAAAACCAACTCACGTTCACTTTTCGTGATGGTAGTAAAAAATGGATGATAGACCGGTGGCTGAATAATGACTTTATCGCCAGGCTTGGTCAGTCCCTGAATCACAGCATAAAGTGATGGTACTACGCCTGGGCACATGACGATTGAACGGCGATCTATCTGCCAATTATGACGTTGTTGAAACCATGATTGCATAGCTTCAAACATACTATCCGGATACAAGGTATAACCATAAACAGGATGTTCAGCCCGCGAAATTAAGGCTTGCGTCACCGCTTCAGGTGCCGCAAAGTCCATATCCGCCACCCACAAGGGAATCACATCATCTTTGCCAAAATAACCTTTGCGACCATCGTGTTTCAAACTACCTGTCTGTTCACGCTGAATCATTCGGTCAAAGTTAATGGTCATCGCACACATCCCTGTGTGCTACCGTCAAACGGCAGCCTCCGGCTGTGCAACATTGATCCAGTCAATGTTGTCACCCTTTACGTTCCCAAATAGTTACTTCAGATAAGGTATGTTGAAATTTTCGGCTGGTTTCTCGAATCACAAATGGCACAGAAACCGGGCCTTTTTTCAGCTCAAAATGTTCCGCTAACGTCGCTTTTAACCCATCTAGGGTGGTGAAATTTTCACCATCTTTTTTAAATCCACCCAGCCAATCTTCTTTATTGGTATGTTCTTCTAACCACGTATAAGGCGAGGTAACCAATAACAGGCCACCGACATTAATCCGTTCATGTATCGTGCTTAAAAATAATCCGGGCTTGTATAGTCGATCAATCAAATTCGCCGCGAGCACTAAGTCATAACCACTGAATAGCGGTTTTAAATTACAGGCATCACCCTGTAAAAATTCAACCTTATTTGCCGACTCAGCTAAACCAAGTTGAGCCAGTTGCCGCTCACGATATAACACTAAGTCACCTTCATCCGCGATGCTATAGCGTATGACCCCTTGTTCTTTTAATTGCACACCCAGATTAATGAGCCGTGCAGAAAAATCAATGCCCGTAACGTGTTCAAATGATTTGGCCAATTCAAAACTTGCTCTACCGACTGCACAGCCCAAATCTAGGGCTTTATTCATCGGTTTATCACCCATGGTTTCAATGGCTAATTGAGCTAAGGTTTGTGGGAAGTTAGCGACATCATAATAACGATCGCCATAATGAAATTCAGCGTATTCAGACAACAATTTGTCATTTTCATAATTGGATGACACGGTTTCGACCTCAGAGTCGGCAATCACATAACGAAAGCCTGCGTGTTGGAAAAAATGCCGTCTAAAGGCATAACGTGATGCTCTACGACTTTCATTGCCAGATGAAATCCATGAACCACCTTTAAATAGGTTATGTCGGCCATCATAGGTCGGCATGGTGAAATCATCATAAAACGGATGCACTTTAAACCCATCAAAAGGATAAATCGGTGTTTCCGTCCACTGCCATACATTGCCAATCACATCATACAAATCACCATGAGCAAACTGATTCACTGGGCATGGGGATGCAGCATGATCTAAATGCAGATTTGCATTGGCTTGCTGGCCATTTAATTCTTCAACCTTGGCATGATCATACAAGCGATACCATTCATCTTCACTAGGTAACCGTATCGCCAGACCGGTTTTTTCAGCTTTCCAATTACAAAAAGCCTTAGCTTCGTGATAGTTCACCTCTACCGGCCATGACCATGGCATCACCATTACTTCTGTCATTAAACGTAATTGCCAGCCCTCGGCTGTTTTTATCCAGAAGCTAGGGTGACTTGCTTCGGTAAAGTCACGCCATTCCAAACCTTCTTCTTGCCAGTATGAGTCAGCGGCATAACCACCGGCTTCAACAAAACTTAAAAACTCTTGATTACTCACCAAAAACTTACTGGCCTGAAAATCGGCCACATCAACTTGGCGGTTGCCATATTCATTATCCCAACCATAAATTGCATCGTCATAACTTTTACCTAAGTTGACGCGACCTTCAGGTATGGCAATCATTTTATTTTCAGGGGCTAATGTTTTGGCTTGCCAAGGACGCCATGCAACATGATTCTGCACTAAGTCCAATTGTTGTTGGCGAATTAAGACTGATGACGTTTCGATATGAATTTGTTCATGTTCGATGCCCATCAAGATCGTCCACCATGGGTTTTGCCAATCTATCGGCAAACTCAATGGTGCCTCAGCAATCACTTTATTTATAACGTGTTTAATCTGCTGGCGATAAGCTTTGACTTCAGCCACTGGCGGCCACTCATAGTGCGCCTCATTCAAATCATCCCAGCTCATTTCATCGACACCGATGGCAAACATCGATTCAAACTTAGGATTTACCCGTTGTTCAATCAGGCCAGCTAACAAGAGTTTATTAATAAAAAAGGTCGCGGTATGACCGTAATAGAAAATTAAGGGATGTCGTAAAGGGATCGATTTTTGATAAAACGATTGTTCATTAACCAAGGTTTCAAACAGCGATTCATACTGTTCAAAGGTCTGATTAAAATACTCGGCTATCTGTTGGCGCTTCTCATCAATATCATTGCCGATAAGAACGGGAGTACGCAACTGATTTTCTGTAGCCATGAATCATTCCTTTTCTCTAAAAAAACGTAGACTACTTAACTAGCGATTTGTTGCAAGTTTTTAATTATAACTGCTTTGCAATCCAAGCTGTTTTTGCTGACAGTTCAACTGAACAGCTCCATTTATAAGCCAGGTTAATGCTATCTGCACACGCATAGACCCCATGCCCTTTTACTACGGTGACTTTATGCTCAGCTAATTGCGCTGCTACGGCTTTTGGCGACAACTCAACATACTGATCATAAGGAATGTCCACAACGGGTACAAAGGGGAAATAATATTGGCCTTCGAAATCGACGGGCTCAAAGTTTGAACCATCAAGCGTCATCGCAACGACATGAGGGCCGTGACTATGAAACACGGCTCGCGCCTGTTCATTTTGCCGATAGACTTCAATATGCAATGGGGCATCTAAAGAGCTACCGTCTTCCATCGTGCCGTCAATATGACAACGAATAAGATCCTTACTGGTTAAGGTATCAGCACAACAACCTGTTGGCGTAACCCAAACCTCATCGTGCCAGCGAAATGACGCATTGCCACTATGTGAATCATTACAACCGTATTGACGTAACCAACGGTAATGTTCCACCAACTGCTGTTTAAGTTGTTCTCGACTAAGCTGCATCTGCATCGCCCATTTGTTTATTTATATGGCGTAACCACTGACCTGCTTGATTACGTTCATTCTCATAATTTACCGCTTGGGTGAACATGGTTTTAGCTGCTGCTAGATCATCTAGATAAAAATAAGCCATGCCCAATAATAAACTAGCTGTGCCTTTTTTATCACCTGCTAATTTTTGCAAACCACGTGTTAAGGGTTGCACCGCCTGCTTCCATTGCTCTAGGCCTATCAAAACGCGGCCATATTTAAAATCAGACTCACCACTGTCATCAAGTTCGGCTGCTTGTTGCAAAACCATCACCGCCTTTTCTGTTTCTCGTGCGGCCAACCAACTGTCGGCCAAGCGGGTAAGATTATCAAAATCAGCAGGAATAATGCCTTTTTCTAATGCCCCATTTAGTAAATGAGCAGCTTTATATGGAATATGTAAATAGCGATACATATCAGCCAAGCTAATCAAGGTTTTACCGTTACCCAGCTCTAAACGTTGTGACAACATACGAACAGCCAAAGCAGTAAATTCTTTCTTCTGTTGCAGGTAAAGCGCCGTCAGTTGATCCCAGTAATTTTTCTGATACGGATACAAGGTAATCAAGGTTTCTAGAACCTTGATCGCAGACTTATATTGCTTTAATTCCAAGTGCGCAGATAACAATAGTTGATACCAAGACTCTGTGGCTGTTACATCATTCTTTATCGCCGTAGAGATATGTTTAACAACCTGCTTAAATTCTTTCAAACGATAATAAGCACTGGCTAATAATACATAAGCGCTATTAGGTGGAGAAGCATCGGATTTTAACCATATTTCCAGCACAGCAATGCCTTTTTTGTATTGCTCATCCGCGAGCAGCAACTGAGCTAAGTTATAACGTAAGTTATGACGAACTTTGTCCGGTAAGGCTCCTAAATCTAAGGCTGCCTGAAAATATTTCGCGGCCTTTTTATAATTTTCCTGTGATGAATATAAATAGCCTAACGTTTGCTGAACCACCGCCATTTCATAGGATTTATCTTTCACCTTGGTCAATAATGTAGCAAGCTGTGTTTCGGCTTGAGTATAGTTATCCGCCGCAATCAATTCTTGGGCAGCACTCAATGCCTTATAGGTTTTTTCTGTCAGCAAATATTGATTTTTTTCTTCGGCAATCACCGAGAAACTGGTTAGCAGCATAAATAACAATAATTTAAATTTGAGTATATTCATTGTTTACTTTGTCAGTTTAAACTCAATTTCTTGAGTCGCTTGTCGCTCAACGGCTTCACCTGCCACCATTTTTGGCTTAAATTTCCATTTTAATATGGCCGTTAATGCCGCTTTATTAAATACCTTTTCCGGTGTTGCTTTCACAATGACAGGATCTCGCACCCGGCCATCTTTGGTAATCATAAATGATACGGTGACCACACCTTCAATACCGCGCCTAGATGCCTTGCGAGGATAGCGCGGTGGAATACGAACCAAGGGAATGACTTCATCATCCATAACCGGTGCGACAACAGGTACAGGCGGTGCAACCGGCGCCGCTTTGGGTGCCGTAGAAAAATCACCTAAATAAGGTCCACCAGCAATATTAAGCGGCACGTCAATGTGTGGAATATCCAACTTAGGTGTCGGTGCTTTAGGTTTTGTTGCCTGTGGTGCAGGCGTCTTTGGTGGTGGCGGTGGTTTCTTCGGTGGTGGCGGTTTTTTAGGTAATTCTCGTTTCTTAGTCTCGGTGGTGGTTTCGCGTTTCAATCGTACAAAGTCTAATAAACGAATATCTTCCGTTACCCGTCGCTCTATACTTTTAGCTGATGTCATTTGTTGCATCACAGTGAATAACCCCAAATTCACCAATATCGCCAACAATAGGCCTACCGTTAATCGCATCTAGATCTGGCCCTAATCTCGTTGGGCGGCAATAGAAACATTGGCGACACCGGCTAAGCGAGCTTGATCCATGACTTCGATCAACAATCCTGTTTTGGCATCCTTATCCGCCAGAATAATAACTGAACCTTCTGGGTTTTCGGCATGCATACGTTCAACATTAGCTCGAACTGCACGTCGATCTACCTGCCGTTTGTCCATCCACACTTCACCATTTGGCGTAATTGAAATTAATATATTCGCCAATTCTTTTTTAACAGCTGTTTTCGCCGATGGTCGACTAACATCAACACCGGTTTCTTTAACAAACGAGGCGGTGACAATAAAGAAGATCAATAAAATAAACACCATATCAACTAACGGTGTCATATTAATTTCAGCAACGGCACCGCTTTGGCGGCGTGAATGTCGGTTTCTCATATTAGTCTTTACAACCTCTAATCTCTTCGTAACGCATCGGCTACATTATGCACTTCACGACTCACACGCTGTTCCAGTTGAGTGCTGAAATACAATCCAGATAACGCAGTTAACAGCCCGCCCATGGTAGTAATCAACGCCACCGATATACCTCCGGCCATCCCTCGGACATTACCCATGCCAAACACAGTCATCACATCAAAGGTTTGAATCATGCCCCCCACCGTGCCTAATAAACCCAACATCGGTAAAGCAACAATTAGAGTTCGAATCGTCAATAAGTAGCGATTAAGCGCCACTGCGTGCTCAGTAATCATTCCTTGGCGGATTTGTTGTGCATACCAACTACGACGTTCAGCACGCTGATGCCATTGTGCTATCACCGTTTTAATTTCACGTGGGTGCTTCCAATAGATAAAGACATATCGCTCAATGAGCAAGGTCCACATCAACAATGATGCCAGCAAAATCAGCCATAATACTGTGCCACCACTTTCCAGCAGTAGCTGAATTTGAAAAACGTTATTAGTTAGTGATTCCACTTTGTTTTTCCGCATTACGAGCTACGATAGATGCACTTTCTTCATCCAGAATTTGTACGAGACGATTACTCTTGCTTGATAAAGCACTATGTATCAGCAAAATAGGGATTGCCACCGCCAAACCTAACTCGGTGGTCACCAATGCTTGTGAAATACCACCTGACATCAATTTCGGGTCACCGGTGCCAAATAAGGTGATCGACTGGAAGGTTTCAATCATGCCCGACACCGTACCTAACAGACCTAACATGGGTGCAACTGCCGCCAATATTGCGAGGGTAATTAAACCTCGTTCTATTTTAGGAATCTCACGCAAGATCGCTTCATCCAGTTTTAACGATAAGGTCTCAACGTCCTGAGCTAACTCGTCACTGTAAACAGATAAAATTCGACCTAAGGGATTGTTTAAACTGACCTCAGTTTGCTTTTGCTGGCTGCTGACACCTTGGCCGACAATCGTTAACGAGACAAATCGTATTAACGCGATTAATAAACCGATAGCACCTAAACCAAGAATAATGAATCCTATCCAGCCACCTTGCTGGATCCGTTCTTTTAAATTTGGTGCTTGTACTAACAGAGCCATAATGGCGCCACGAGTGGGGTCAATAACGGTCGGCTGTAAGCTGGCCGAGTCAGCTGAGGAAAAGTCAGCCGCCAACTGTTGTAAACGCTCAACCGGTTGTCGACTTAACTCCACTAAATTTCCTGTCTCTGGAAGATAGCGTAAAAATTGACCGTCACTAAATGCTGAAAACACACCTACGCGGGTAACATCACGTTGCTCTATTTCACCTGAGGCGGAAATAATAGGCAGAGACAAAGTCACCACCTTGCCAGATTCGGTCATTTCTTCTTGCAATAATAACCAGAATTGTCTTAATTCATCGATAGTCGGTTGTTGTTTGCGTTCTGCCAGACCGGATAAAAATTCACCTCGATCTGGAAATTGAATCGATGTCATTGAACTAGCTAACACACCGCGACTATCATTAGCCATCTGACGAACCGTACCAAACAACTCACCTAAGGTACCGGATTTGTCTTGTAATAATGTTTCTTGTTCAGCCAAGACTTTCTCATGATTCTGAAAAGTTTGATTCAGCCGGTTTGTTCGTTGCTCTTCATAAAGCAACTGTGCTTTTGCCTCATCTAATAATCGCGCTTGATTATCACGTTCGGTAACAAACTCTGCTTCACGTAGTTTATTCTGCTGCTGCTCTAAAATTCGCTCACGTTTAACCTGTTTAAGTAAGTCATCAAGGTTAGCCGGCTTATCCGCCGCATGAACGGACGAGAACATAACTAACAACAAAGAAATAATTATGCTTCTCATTGTGCTGCCTCCACTGTGTGGATCGGCAAGACCAATAGATCAGGTGGCAATTGTTTTAAGGCTACTTTTAGTCCTTGAGAAATAGGCTGGAGGTACTCATTGGATAATACCTGCCATTGGCCTGTTTTTGACTCCCACATGCCTGCTTCCAAACCATCTAACGTCAAATAATACAAACTGACGCGACCTATACGTAAGAAGTCGACTGTTCGCGTGCTTTCATCCATCGTCAATTCATCTTGATAAGCTTCAATTGTTCGACCATATTCCGTTTCCACTTGATAAGCTTCAAGAATGCGGCGGTATTTTTCAGCCAATGTCACATCGGCGCGGCTCATCAATGTTTGTAACTGCACCACCCTTGTTTGTCTTTCTTCTGCTAAGAATGGAATATCCAGCTCAACAAACTGAGTCATTACCTCAATCATTTTAATCATCAACGGCACGATATCGCGCTGAGTTGTCTCGATATTCTTTAATTGTTGATCAATTGAGCCTAGTTCTTTTTTTTGTGATGCAACCAAGGTATCTAACTGTTCGTTATAGGCACGGAGACTTTCTGTTTGGCTTAATACCTCACGATATTCAGCTAACATCTGCGTGGTTTCATCATCCAAACTATCAACTTGTTGCTGTGATTTCTGGGATGCTTTATCAGTATTTACCTGTGTTTCAATCGCATGCTCTAAGTTTCCTGCATAGGCAGAGAGTACCGGCAACATGCTAAACACAAAGGCGATTAGCCAATATGACTTGTTCTTACTGTTATTTTGCATAAAATACTGTTTCCATTTGATCTGGTTAACTTTATATCGAGCGATATATAACTACAATCCAAAACCGAAAGGGCATTCTAACAAGAAAGAAATGCTCAAAGTAAACATTGAAGTGTGTCTGTCGGAGTGGTTGAGGAAGTAACTAGTTAATGAGAACTATTATCATTAACTTGGTGGGCTAGGTCAAACTAATCTGAAACTAATTTGCTGGGGAAAACGTTATTCTAGGCAAAAAAAAACCAGACATAAAAATGTCTGGTTAAACCTTCATAGAAGGAGAGAGAAATATAAGTCTGTCAGAAGCTGAATTCCTAAAACTTACTGACTAGAATACAGATGACAACTGCTTTAGTAATGAGCGACTTCTCCTGATAAATCAGGAATTTATTCCTAACTTCACCTCATCCATTTGCTTGCAAAGGCTTAGCCCGACAGTCCATGACTGATCGCAAAACGCATTAACTCTGCTGTTTTACTGATATCGAGTTTATTTTTTATCTGGGTCAGGTTATTTGCGACCGTTTTGTAGCTAATTCCTAATATATCTGAAATATCACTCATGCTTTTTCCTTCACCCACCAAGCGTAATATTTCTAACTCGCGACGAGACAAATCACTCAACGCACTAGTACCAGCGCCAATATTCAACATCGCCAACTGCTGCGCCGTATCAGCACTTAAATAAATCTTACCCTCCAAGACTTTTTCAATGGCTTCAACTAAATGGTCCGCCGCATTATTTTTGGTGATATACCCTCTGGCTCCAGCCTGCATCGCTCGTGATGCAAATACCGGATCTTCATGCATACTAAACATCAACACCTTGGCATCTTCACGATTGGCACGGATCCGTCGTAATACTTCCAAACCACCTATTCCTGGCAACGTAATATCCAATAACACCATATCAGGGTAAAGCTCTTGAAAAAGACGGTAACCTTCTTCGCCCGTTTCAGCCTCTTCTACTGAAGCCGAGGGGATCTGTTGAATCAACTGTCGCACACCCGCTCGTACAATAGGGTGGTCATCCACGACTAAAATTGTTGTTGCTTTTGCCATTATTTATCGCCGTCCTTTAAAGGAATCAATATACGGACCTGTAAACCACGTCCTTCTTCTGTATCAAACGCAATGCGTCCACCTAATGCGGATACTCGCTCTCTCATGCCGATTAAGCCAAAACCTCTTACTAAATTAGCATCTAAGCCCTTACCATCATCCGTCACCGTTACTTTTACCGTTTCACTGTCTCTGCGTATTTCAACTTTGACATGACTCGCCTGTGCATGACGCACACAGTTAGTTGTACATTCTTGTACCAAACGATAAATCGTCACTTGTAAGGTATCGGGCAAATCTAAAATATTGCCAACAAAATCCCATTCCCAGTCTATTTCCGGTTGTCGATCTCGCCAGTTGCGCAACATATCACGTAAGGCATCTTCCAAACCTAAATCGTCCAAAGTCATCGGTCGCAGGCGACTTAACATTTTCCGAACCAAGGTTTGAATATGGGTCGTAATCGTTTTTACTGAATCAACTTTATCACTGACTTCCGTTAATGAATGTTCATCGGCAACACGTTTAATATCGGCCATATCCACCCGTATACCAAACAAACAAGGGGCCACTTCATCATGCAGTTCTCTGGCTAAATCACGGCGTTCGCTCTCTTGTACCGTTAACATATTTCCGGCCAAGGCATGATTCTCAGCCATGGTAGTTTCAAGCACACTGGCCACATGATTAAAACGAATCTGAATCGGGTTTAATTCTTTCACCGCCGAGGTATCTACCCTGGCTGAAAAATCACTTTTCTCCAGTTTCCCCAACGCATCCGCTAATTCTTGCAAAGGCCTTAAGCCCTGACGTAAAGCGACGTAGATCAACATCAGAATCAAACTTAAAAAGAAACAAGCCAGCCAAAACAAAACTTGTACATCTCGCCATACCTCAGTCACTTCATCACTCGGGTCAGCCTCTACCACCAAATAACCGTAAGACTTACTGCCTTTGGTAATCAAACGCCTAAAGGCCACCGCTTCCGGCTCCATCATTTTAATAAACCAATCAGGTGCATCCGGCCTATTGATAAAACCGTCATAATCTTCATGACCTATCAATGGCTGGCCATGCATATCTTCAAACCATGCTCGAATATGTCGCGTATCGCGAACACTATCGACAATCAACGTCAGACGTTCACTCAAATCATTTGAAAAGCGTAAGGTGGGCAAGGCATTGATTAACAAACCTTTGGCAAGCTGGGTACTAGAGGCCATTTCTGCACCTAAAGCTTGGCGTGCGTTATGGACCATAAAATAGCCCGCAGCAACAAAGTTAATCAGCAAAATAATAGTTACAATCACTAATAAGCGAAATTTTAAACTCATAATCATCGGTAAATTTAGATATATAGGCTAGAATTATCGCACATGTTTAGATATCGACCTTTAGGAATCCGTAATGCACACCAATCACGACCTCTTTGAACAAGCCCAACAACATATTCCCGGTGGTGTGAATTCACCTGTTCGCGCCTTTAATGGTGTGGGTGGTGATCCTGTTTTCTTTCAACAAGGCAAAGGTGCATGGTTAACCGATGTCGAAGGAAAAAAATATATTGATTATGTCGGTTCATGGGGACCAATGATCTTGGGTCATGCTCATCCCGAAGTAATCACAGCAGTTCAGCAAGCAGCGGCCAATGGTTTGGGGTTCGGCGCACCGACTGAAATCGAAATCGAAATGGCCAATCTTGTCTGTAAGTTGGTTCCCTCTATGGATCTCGTTCGCATGGTCAGCTCAGGTACTGAAGCTACCATGAGTGCAATCCGGTTAGCGCGTGGTTTTACTGGCCGAGACAAAATTATCAAGTTTGAAGGTTGTTATCACGGTCATGCTGATTCTTTATTAGTTAAAGCAGGCTCAGGAGCCTTAACGTTAGGCGTGCCCTCTTCAGCTGGTGTGCCTGCATCTCTAGCAGAACATACCCTGACTTTACGTTATAACGATCTCGACTCTGTTCGTGAGTGTTTAGTTAACTTAAGTGATGACGTTGCCTGCATTATCGTTGAACCGGTTGCCGGTAATATGAACTGTATTCCACCCGTTCCTGGTTTCTTACAAGGATTGCGTGAACTTTGCGACCAATATGGCGTGGTATTAATTTTTGATGAAGTAATGACTGGTTTCCGTGTGTCATTAGGTGGTGCACAACAACATTATGCAGTGAAACCAGACCTCACCACCTTAGGTAAAGTGGTCGGTGGTGGCTTGCCAGTAGGTGCCTTTGGTGGTAAACGCGAAGTCATGGAATGTATCGCACCATTAGGCCCTGTCTACCAAGCAGGTACATTATCCGGTAACCCCGTTGCCATGGCAGCAGGTTTAGCCACACTGAAACTCATCCAAGCACCAGACTTCCATAAACAATTATCAGCCACAGCGGCAACATTAGTCACTGGCTTGCAACAGCGTGCTGATGCAGCTGGCGTTGCATTAACGACCAACCAAGTTGGCGGCATGTTTGGTGTGTTTTTCACTGATGAAAAACACGTTACGCTTTATGACCAAGTGGCTAACAGTGATCAAGAAAAATTCAAAAAATTCTTCCATGGCATGTTGGATAAAGGGGTTTACCTTGCGCCTTCGGCCTTCGAAGCTGGCTTTGTTTCTGCCGCTCATGGCGCAGATGAAATCAATGCCACCTTAGATGCGGCTGAACAGGTTTTTGCTACCTTATAAGCACAAAGACAATCATTAGATACAGGGATAAAAATGAGCACTTTATATTGGCACGACTATGAAACCTTTGGCCTCGATCCTCGTTATGATCGGCCTTCACAGTTTGCCGGTATTCGCACCGATGAAGACTTAAACATCCTCGGTGATCCTTTGATGATTTATTGCAAACCAGCAGGCGACAGTCTGCCTAGCCCGCAAGCTTGTTTAGTTACAGGAATTACACCGCAAGAAGCTGATGAAAAAGGGGTGAATGAAGCCGAGTTTATTCGTCAAATCCATGAGGAGTTTGCTGAGCCGGGCACTTGTGGCGTGGGTTATAACAGCTTACGTTTTGATGATGAATTCACTCGTTTTACGCTCTATCGTAACTTCTATGATGCCTATGCGCGTGAATGGCAAAATGGTAATTCGCGTTGGGATATTATTGATATGGCACGATTAACCCGTGCCTTACGTCCTGAAGGTATTAACTGGCCCGATCGTGAAGATGGCAAACCCAGTTTCAGGTTGGAAGCATTAACTGCGGCTAACAATATCGAACATCAGGGTGCCCATGATGCTTTAGTCGATGTCTATGCCACCATTGCCTTGGCAAAACTGATTAAAACCGCCCAACCCAAACTGTATGACTTTGTATTTGAACATCGGCAAAAAAATGCCGTGTCTCCATTATTAAACCTGCGTGACCGTACTCCAGTCGTGCATGTTTCTCGAATGTATCCCAGTGATTACTGCGGCACTGCTTTAGTGGTACCTATCGCAAAGGATCCAACCAATAACAATGGCATTATTGTCTACGACCTTCGTCATAGTCCTGAAGCCTTAATCAATGAAGATGCCGACACCTTACGAACGTGGCTGTTTACCCCCACCGCGGAATTGCCCGAAGGTGTCACAAGGCCGGCGTTAAAAACTTTGCATATTAATAAGTGTCCGGTAGTAGTGCCAGAAAACACCTTAAATGATGCGGCTGCCGAACGGTTACAGATAGATCGTGAGCAACATTATAAACATCTAGAAATGCTCAATGCAGCTGGCGACCTTAGCCAGAAAATCAATGACATCTTCACCAAGCCTGATTATGAAACAATCGATGATCCTGATGCCAGTCTTTATGGTGGTGGTTTTTTCAGTTCAGGTGACAAACGTAAAATGGATTTAATTCGCAGCGCCGAACCTGAACACCTAAAAACATTATCCATTCCCTTTGATGATGATCGCCTGCCAGAAATGTTATTTCGTTATCGAGCTCGTAACTGGCCAGAGAGCTTATCTGATGAAGAACAAACACAATGGCAACAATATCGCCAGCAACGTTTGTTAGAAGAAGATAACGATAAAATTTTATCGTTTAGTCGATTTTTTGAAACACTCAAAGAGGTTCAAAGCGACGATCTTGATGAAAAACAACAACAGGTTTTGCTAGATATTGAAGCGTATGGCCAACAATTACAGCAAGGAATTAGTGACTAGACATAAATACTGACTCCATTCCGGTTTCAATCTAACTCATTGGTACAAGGACGTTTACAACGATGTTACCTTTCAGAACCTATAAACTATTAGCGGACAAAGTGTCCCATAGACCCTAGTTATATGACTAATCAATTATGTATAAAACATTAATAGATATAGCTGATACGTTTTTCGGATCATTCTTATTAGCCGCTAATTTTTTATCTGATAAGGTTGGTTTTTACCCGAGCCTCATATTAGCGCTTTGTTTGTTTATTTCAGCAAGCTATATTCTATTTAAAACAAGAAAAGTTTTAATAAAATTTGTTGGTAGTTTGTTATTAACTCTCATGTCTACGTGGTTTATATTTTGTGTTTTATTAATTGAAGGCTTAGCTACTAGAAATGCAATTTAAACTTAAGCCTACATATAACAAGAAAATAAAAACGAATATCAAGAGGAATAACAGCTGGTGTTTACAACAAATAGTCTAGCCCGTATTTTAGTAGTTAGTGTCGGCATATTAGCGTTAGCCCTGTTTTCTCAAATAGCCTTTGCACACGGCATGTCAGATGCTGAAAAGTTATCCATTATTGAAGGGGGAAATTTACGCTATCTCTCGTTAGGTGTGACCCATATGCTCTCTGGCTATGATCACTTAGCGTTTGTTTTCGGAATTATCTTTTTTCTGAAAACTTTCCGCGATATTGCTAAATACGTAACGGCATTTACTGTAGGCCATAGCATCACCCTGATCTTCGCCACCTTTAATGGAATTCAGCTTAATTACTTTCTGATTGACGCCGTAATTGCCTTGAGTGTGTGTTATATCGCATTTTCAAATCTGGATGGTTTCCGTAAATACCTCAATATGAATCCTCCTAATATGATGTTGATGATTATTGGGCTCGGCCTCATTCATGGTTTTGGTTTATCCACTCGCTTACAAGAGTTACCGTTAAGCACTGATCAGTTATTACTCAATATTCTGTCGTTTAACCTAGGTATTGAGTTAGGCCAAATCAGTGCATTAGCTTTAATGTTGATCATCATTTCTGCATGGCGAAAAAGTCACTTCTTTACCGCTTTTAGTCGACTGACAAACTTTGGGCTAATTCTATTAGGAGGCTTTTTATTCCTGATGCAAATGCATGGATATGAACACAACATAAGATCAGCAGAGCTATCTGCGGTCACGCAAACAACTATTGAGCCAATGATTAAGCAAGATGTGCCACCGCAACCAGAGTGGACTGACACCATTACTATTACGATCGATGCTTATGATTACATCGAATACAAACTTTTTGTCGCTAAGGAAGCAACAATTAACTATCAATGGCAATCAGATAGCGCCGAGCTACTTTTTGATTTCCACGGTGAACCTGAAAACGATACCAGTGGTTATTTCAAAAGTTATAAAAAAAGCACTGCGAGCCAAGATACGGGATCGTTAACCACGCCGTTTGCTGGCACTCATGGTTGGTATTGGGAGAATGATAGTGCAGCTCCTATTACTATCAACTTAAATATCAGCGGTGATTACCAACGTTTAGATAAAGAGCAATAGAGACTGGAAACGAAGTGCTACCGAATAACGACATCAGCTTTTTATTCCACACTATATTAAAATAGTCGGAATGACTTCCGAACCGACGATCATCCTCAGCACCCTTAATGCCCGTTATATGCATACTGCATTTGGCTTAAGGTATATCTATGCCAATATAGCGTTCTTGCGGCGACAGACCAAAACCCTTTAATTTTCTTAAGTTTTAGTTTTAGTTTTAGTTTTAGTTTTAGTTTTAGTTTTAGTTTTAGTTTTAGTTTTAGTTTTAGTTTTAGTTTTCATTAAAAAACTATCTATCTAGTACCAAAGTACAATATACACGTCGTTCGCTTTTAATATATAGTGCGCTTTCTTGAAAAAAACCCACGTTTGGTGTGAGCCAAAACACGGAAAATCATAGGTCCTAAACTAAGATGGCTGGATTGCTTGGGATGATATTTATTACTTCAACTAGGAATTTAAAACCATGAGAACAATAATGCTTTTTATGGCCAGTCTGCTGTTTACAGTATCAGCTAATGCTGCTGGCGTTAATCTTGTAGTCAATGGTTCATTTGAAGATCCTGATATTGCTACCGGAAGCTGGAGTGTTCACTCAGCTATTGATGGCTGGTCAACAACTGGCGCTGGTGTAGAAGTTAGAGATAATATTGCAGGCACAGCTTATGATGGTCAGCAATTTGTAGAACTTGACTCTCACAGATGGCCTAATAATACCAATACAAATAGTAGTATTCATCAAACTCTCAATACTATTATTGGTCAGTCTTACCTTTTATCATTTGCATATTCGGCACGTATTAATCAACCATCTACAACTAATGGTATCAGTGTATTTTGGAATGGGTTAGAACTTGATTCAGTTACAGCTACAGGTGGAAGCACTCATAATTGGACAATATTTGAATACCTTGTCACAGGCATAGGTAACGATCTACTGACATTTTCAGCCACAGGAACAAATGACTCTTTAGGTGGTAGCCTAGACGCTGTTTCTGTAAGTGCCGTTCCAATTCCAGCAGCAGCATTTTTGTTTGCGCCTGCATTATTAGGTTTGTTGGGTTTACGTCGTAAGACAACAATCGCTAGTTAATTTACATACACAGTTAGTCGAAATATAATAAGGCCGTGATGATAATCTTCACGGCTTTTTATTGCCTGTTGTTTACGACTTCTACTATCAGATTTATCCAGTTCAGTTAAAATGGTTTAAATGACCTCCTCCATCCCCATCATTCTTAGCACCCTTAATGCCCGTTATATGCATACTGCATTTGGCTTAAGGTATATCTATGCCAATATGGGCGACTTGCAACAAGCTACGAAAATTCTAGAATTCACCATTCAAGAGTCGCCAATCAATATTGTTGAGCAACTGTTATTGCATAAACCCAAGATCATTGGTTTTAGTGTTTATATCTGGAATGTGCTCGAAATAAAAAAAACGGTGGCGATGCTAAAACAAGTCGCACCTGACATTACCATTATTCTCGGTGGTCCTGAAGTTAGTCATCATCCCGATCTTCCTGAGGTAGCAGCACTGGCCGATTATGTTCTTTCTGGCCCCGGTGAAGACAGTGTGCCGACTTTATGCAAGCAACTTTTGGCTGGTGATAAACCAGAACAGAAGTTTATTGAAGGCAAAGCGCTGCCTTTAGATGAATTAATACTGCCGTATGAGTATTACAGTGATGATGACATCAAAAACCGCCTGATCTATGTTGAAGCCTCACGTGGTTGTCCATTCAAGTGTGAATTTTGTCTATCGGCGTTAGATAAGACGTCTACCGCTTTTCCACTGGAAAACTTTTTAGCAGAGATGGAGCAGTTGCTGCAACGAGGCGTGCGTAACTTTAAGTTTATCGATAGAACATTTAATCTCAAAATCAGTACGACAGTCACCATCTTAGAGTTCTTTTTGGAACGTATGACAGATGATCTCTATCTGCATTTTGAACTGGTGCCGGATAACCTGCCGGAGAAACTAAAGGAAGTATTAATACGCTTTCCATCAAACCGCCTGCAATTTGAAATTGGCGTGCAAACATTTGATCCAGAAATTCAGACTCGTATCAGCCGTAAACAAAATAATGATAAAACTAAAGCCAATATTCGATGGTTACGTGAAAACACTGGGGCACATTTGCACACCGACCTTATTTTTGGTTTGCCTGGTGATACTCTGGAAAATTTTGGTCATAGCTTTGATCAGCTGCTCGCCCTTAAGCCTCAGGAAATTCAGCTTGGAATATTAAAACGGCTACGAGGAGTACCGCTTAATCGTCACAACGAGACCTTTGACTTAAGGTTTAACCCTGATGCGCCGTATAACATCTTAAGCACCAAAGATATTGAGTTTTCCAGTGTGCAGCGTATCAATCGTTTTGCTCGTTTCTGGGACATGATTGCTAACTCTGGTCGTTTTGCTGAGACCTTGCCATTGATTCTGGCCGACCAAGCTTTTGAACGTTTTTTACAGCTCTCTGATGCGTTATATCGACAAGCGGGAAGTACGTGGAAAATAGCCTTAAAACGTCTGTTTGAACTGGTTTATACGGCTTTAACTAAAGACTTTAATCTTGATTCGGAACAAGTAAAACAACGGCTAGCTTTAGATTATGCGCGTGCCAAGATTAAAGGTATTCCTGACTATGAGCGTGTTGTTCAATTGAAGAAAGTAGTTAGAACAGGGACGGCCAATAAACGTCAGCGATCACATAGCTAATTATACGATGAGCTGTGCGAGTGTTCTAAATTCTGGATGTTGAGAGTCACCTAACCATTCAAAAATCATCGACTCTAGCGTAGTAATAATCACTCCGGCATGGCGCAAACGCTGCAAAGCATTATATTGATTCGATTTGGATCGTGAACTAACACCGTCCTCAACCACAAATACTTGATAACCTTGCTCTTGTAGCTCCAAGGCAGTTTGTAATACGCAAATATGTGTTTCCATTCCCATGAGGATAACCTGCTTACGGCCAGAGTCCTCGAGGGCTAAAGTAAATTTTGCAGTCCGACTACTGGAAAAAGTAGTTTTCTCAATAACCTTAGTTTCACTCGGCAAATGTGACTTCAGTTCTATAACGGTATTGCCTAGTCCTTTTGGATATTGCTCTGTCACAACGACAGGAACGGATAAGGTTTTTGCAGCAGTAACTAAGGTTGATATTTGATCAACTACTCGATCACACACACCCTTGGGCATGGCAGCAGCTAAGCGTTCTTGTACATCAACGATAACTAATACACTGTTTTGTGCATCAGCAATAAGTGACTTATTTTCCATCCTGCTGTCTATCCTCCTAACCATTGGTTGATGTGTGATAAGTCATCCACACTCACTGTGCCTGCTGCTTGTTTTAAGCGAAGAATATTCACCATATAATCATAACGTGACTGAGCATAATCACGACGGGCACTGAATAACTCACGTCGAACATTTAATACGTCGACCGTGGTTCGTGTACCCACTTCATAACCGGCCTCGGTAGACTCTAAGGCTTTTTCACTCGATACCACTGCCTGCTTTAACGCTTTAACTCTGCTGATGCCAGACATCACACTGTTATATGCTTGACGCGTTTGTCTTTTTACTGCTCGACGCTCTTGCTCTTCGTTTTGCATAGCCTGATCTAATCTATGCCCTGCTTCACGCGAACGTGAACTTACACTGCCACCCGCATAAATAGGCAGGTTGAATTGTAAACTAATACTGTCTTGATGAGTTTTACTACCACCACCAAAGTTAGTCTCACTTTGTGAGCTATAAATTTTTTGGCCAACTAAATCTAGGCTCGGATAATGGCCGCTTTTCTGTAGCGCTATACCTTGACGAGCATCCTCTATATTACTTTTTGCCACAATTAAACTTGGATTTTGCGTCAAAGCGACTTCTGTCCATTGCTCAATATCTTGTGGCTCCGGACTCACTAATGGACTTTCTGCGCGTAATGTTGCTAATTCATCGATATAACTGCCTGATGTTTCTCGCAATCGCTCTTTACTATTGGCAAGCTCATTTTCCGCATCAATCACCGAAGCATTCGCTAAATCAAACGCCGCTTGTGATTCGGCAACATCGGTAATGGTCACCATGCCTACATCAAATCGTAGATTAGTTTGCTCCAGTTGCAAGGCAATGGCTTCACGCTCTGCAAGTGAAAAAGATAAATCATCTTGTTGACCTAACAAGTCAAAATAATCTTCGGCAACTCTAACGATTAAATCCTGTTCTTTCGAACGGTAGCTGGCTTCAGCACTCTCTATGGCAATATCAGCTTGTGCTTGCTGAACAAAGTTCTGTTTACGAAAAACAGGTTGAGTTATGCTCAAACTATAACCATGGCTATTATAATCTTGCTTGCCGCCAAAGGATTGAGCAGACGTATCTTGTTTCACCCGCTCATTATTCGCTGATAAATCAACTTGCGGTAGAAAGTTGGCCAGCGCTTGTTTATCCAATTCCGAAATTGCACGCCTTGATGCCGCTTCAGCCAATAATTGTGGATCACTGTTTAATGACAGTGCATAGACTTGCAGTATATCCTCAGCAGAACTCATTGTTGAAAACGACGACGCTATCAGCATCATGCTGATTCTAAAGTTTTTCATTATTTTTCCTAATAAACCGACATACTGGTATCAATCTCAGCTGCCCAAGCATTCATGCCACCAACCAAATTAATCACATCACTAAAACCATTTTGCTCTAAATACTGGCCCACTTGATCACTACGTTTACCTGAGCGACAAATCAATACCACCGGTTTAGTTTTGTCTTGATCAAATTCATCCATTTTGGCAGGCACGGTTTGCATAGGAATATGAATAGCACCTTCTAGCATGCCATGCTGCAATTCATGTGTTTCACGTACATCAATCAGGATAGGCGCTACACCCGTCGCTAAATAGTCACGCAACTCTGTTACGGTCATTTGTTTCATAACAATATCTCTTCTTAAAAATTAAACTCAGGCTTAGGCTCAGCATTGATCATCGCTGGGATCAACGTTTCAAACACGGTATTAGTATGCCACTCCAGTTCACTTATTCGTTGAATTAATTGCACGGACATCACTGGCGTTTTTCCCACCACGGCCAACATCCGCCCTCCCACCGTTAATGCTTGCAAATAAGCATCTGGCACACTAACAAATGCAGCGGTGGCAACAATAATATCTACTCGATCTTTTAACTGCCATTCCTTTGCCGCATCACCAATATTTAAGGTCACATTTGTAATCGTCATGTCCGTTAAACGTTGCTGGGCCAGCTGCGAAAGTTCAGGGGAAATTTCTACTGAGCACACATGCTCCGCTAAGGTCGCCAATAAGGCAGTGAAATAACCCGAGCCAGTGCCTAACTCAAGCACTTGCTCATCCTTTTGAATATTTAATGCCTGTAAAAACCGACCTTCTAATACCGGTGATAACATAAACTGACCAAAACCAATGGCTAATTGGGTATCGGCATAGGCAAGAGCCACTAAATCGTCGGTGATAAATTTATCCCGCTTAATGGCTTTCAATGCAGCCAACACGAGTGGATTTAATACATTACTAGGTCGCACTTGTTGTGCCACCATATTAGAATGGGCATAGTCTAAATTTGTTGCCATTTCACCGTCCTCAAACTTGCGTTAGGAGCTACAAGAACTAACAAGGGTAAAAGGTTTCATATATAGGTGCAACTTCATTCAGTTTAAGGAGAAAAAATATGGCTATTGCTACGTTTGCTGCCGGTTGCTTCTGGGGCGTTGAGGCCCGTTTCCGAGAAATAGTCGGCGTTCAATCAACACGGGTGGGTTATACCAGTGGAGAAACGCTCGATCCTGATTATAAACAAGTCTGCACCGGTACTACTGGCCATGCTGAAGCGATCGAAGTTACTTTCGATACCGCTAAAATCAGTTTTGACGAATTGCTCAATGTATTTTGGCATCTTCATAATCCAACAACACTCAATCGCCAAGGTCCAGATCGAGGCACTCAATATCGTTCCGCTATTTTTTACCATAATGATGAACAACAACAACAGGCATTAACGGCCAAACAAAATTTAAACGAGACGAATACCTTTGGCAATCCTGTGGTTACAGAAATCACCGCTGCCACTCTTTTCTATCCAGCAGAAGACTATCACCAATGTTATTTAGAGAAAAAAGGACTCGGCAGTTGTCACTAACGTTTGCCACTTACCCGATGAAATAAAGGTTCATGCACAGATTCACGAGAAAACTGCCAGCATGCAATTAAAATTGCAACGGTAGAAAAACCAACTAATACGGCGACATCGGTGAGAACTGAAAAATCCGTGGGCACATTAGGCACTGCATGTTTCAGCAAATCTACGCCGTAGCTAAATGGGTTTATTACCACGATATAACGTAAAGTTTCAGGCAACTGATTCACCGGATATAAGGCACCACTCAAGAAAAACACCGGGAAAATAAAAAAGTTCATAATCACCGCAAAGTTATCGATGCTTTTTGACCAGACCGCAATCAAGCCGCCTATTGCTGCGCAACAGATAGCCGTTAACACTGCAGGCAGCACTAAACTAAACGCAATTTTTACGCTTATCAAACCCAAAACGAATAACAGTAATAATAGAAGTATGGCTTGCACCATTGCGGTCAACGTTGCTGCTATCAATTTAGATAACACGATCCAATAGTGAGCAATAGGTGCAATCATCATCATGCGCATCACACCAAACTCTTTGTCATAGACTAGCGTTAATGCAGACAACAGCGATGCAAATAATAAAGTCATCGCTAATATGCCTGGTACCAGGAAGGTTAAATAACCTTCTTGTTGTTCGCCTTGCATCATGCTGCCAACACCAGAACCAATGACTAATAACCAAATCATCGGCCGAACCATCGAGCTGATTAATCGTGCACGTTGACGAAACAATTTACTCATTTCACGGCCGACAACCGCTTTTACAGGACGCCAACTCATGCAGCCTCTCCTTGTTCCGGGGCACAAAAAGTCCACAAATAGACATCGTTAAGATTAGGTCGTCGCCACTGCATCGCACTAATGGCTTCGCCTAAGCTCTGTTGTAATTGCTGAAAATCCACATCGTTAGCTTCAATCTTAAAGCTTAATTGTTGATCTTCTTGTATTGGCATACCAAATTCTGGGGACAACTGAGCTTTAATATCATCGGGCACATGTGTCTCAATTTCCAAGATATAAGCGCCTAATTGCTCAATTAATGCTTTAGGTGTGCCACCTTGTTGTAACTCACCTTGTTGAATAAAGTCGACATGATCACAGGCGGCAGCTTCTTCCAGATAATGTGTCGTCAGGAATACCGTCATGCCTTCTTCCCGACGTAACTGTTCAACAAAACGCCAAATAGCACGACGGTTGGGCAAATCTAAGCCAATCGTCGGTTCATCCAAAAATAACACTTTAGGTTTATGTAAAACGCCACGAGCAATATCCACCGCACGACGTTGACCACCTGATAATGCCAATAGCTTTTTGTGTCGTTGTTTTTGCAAGCCAAAAACAGAGAGCAACTCATCAATGCGTTGCTCAGCTTGTTGAGGCTTTAAGTGATACATGGCGGCGGCAAACTGCAGGTTTTCATCAATCGACATCGTGCGATCTAGCGCTGAGTCTTGAAAGACCAAACCGACCGTCGCTCGTATCGCCACGGGATCATCAGTTATTTTTTGCTCCGCAATCCATGCCTCACCCGACGTCGCTGAGGTCATCGTGGTCAACATATGAATGGTTGTACTTTTACCGGCGCCATTAGGCCCTAACAAACCATAGAACTGACCCGATTCGATATCAAGGTCAAGCTTATTAACCGCCAAGGCCTGACCATATTGCTTGGTCAGGCCTTGGGTGCGTATCGCAGAATTAGAGGCCACTGATTCGTTTAGAATTTTTAGGGTTTCGGAATACCAATGGTTGTTGATCAACAACGGATTTAGCCGCTTCAAGCCGGCCACGTTCCAATGCATCTTCAATTAAATGGTGTTTAGGTGATTTCGAACATACCGGATCAGTATTAGTAGGATCGCCAGTCAACATAAAGGCCTGACAACGACAACCACCAAAGTCTTTTTCCTTCTCATCACAAGAACGACAAGGTTCTGTCATCCAATCAAAGCCCCGGAATTTATTAAAGTCCTCTGAGCCATTCCAGATCTCATTAATCGACAAGTCTTTAACATTCGGCAACGTCATGCCAGGCAATTCACGTGCAGCATGGCAAGGTAACGCTGTACCATCGGGGGTTACCGTTAGAAAGACATTACCCCACCCGTTCATACAGGCTTTCGGGCGCTCTTCATAATAATCAGGTACAACATAGTAGATTTTCATCTTACCTTTCTGTTCTTCCTGATATCGATGAGCAATGGCTTCTGCTTCAACCAACTGTTCTTTCAATGGTAACAATTGATCACGGTTATGCATTGCCCAACCATAATATTGGGTAGTCGCCAACTCCACATAATCTGCTTCTAAAGAGATAGCCAGTTCAAGGATCTCATCCATTTGCTCGATGTTTTGACGATGGGTTACAAAACACAAGACCATGGGATAACCATTTGCTTTCACCGCTTTGGCCATTTCAATCTTATGTTGGAACGCATCGGTGCCCGCAATCAAATTATTGAGGTCTTCTGAACTTGCTTGGAAACTAACTTGAATATGATCTAGACCGGCTTCTTTTAACTCCGCGACTTTGCTTGCATCCATACCCAAACCTGATGTAATCAAGTTGGTATAAAAGCCCATTTTTCGAGCCTCAGTAACTAACTCAACTAAGTCTGGTCGTGTTAACGGTTCACCGCCAGAAAGTCCTAATTGCGTTGCGCCCATTGCCCGAGCTTGACGAAAAACATCTAGCCACTGTTCGGTCGTTAATTCGTTCTTAACATTGGCAAAATCCATTGGGTTTGAACAATATGGACATTGCAAGGGACAGGCATACGTTAATTCTGCCAATAACCATAAGGGTTGGCGAATTTGATCGCGTACATTACCAATAGAACTACCGATGCTTCCCGGTGCTTTATTCTGGTCTGATCCAGTCATTGTTAAACGCCTCCTCTAAGAATCGATATACGTCATCATCTAAGTCGGCCCCATCAAAGGCCACTTTTAATTCAGAGATAAGATCGGCTACTGATTGTTTCTTTTCGCTAATGCGTTTCAATATTTCACCGGCAGCACCGTTTAACTTCACCATGCCCTCGGGGTATAACAACACATTACAATTTTGTGCTTGTTCCCATTGAAACCGATAGCCTAACGCTAACACTGGGATGCTCTCGGCAGTGAATACTGGTTCACTCATAACTCAACCTCAAACGTAAATGGAGGCCGTTTTTCTATATACGCCATCCACATAGCATCACACATGGTCCAAAGTACATCCAATTTGAACTGTAAAATGCTCACTGCACGCTCTTGTTCTTCGCGTGTTTTGTAATAATCTAATGTAATGTCCAAGCCATGCTGCACATCACGACGCGCTTCTGTTAAACGCTTACGGAAATAGGCATAGCCTTTTTCATCAATCCACGGATACATTGTAGGCCAATTATCTAGACGTGATTGATGAATCTTAGGCGCAAACATTTCTGTTAGTGATGAACTAGCCGCTTCTTGCCACGGCGATTTACGAGCAAAATTAATATATGCATCAACAGCAAAACGTACACCCGGTAAGACATGTTCTTCTGACCAAAGTTCTTCTCGTGTTAAGCCAACAGATTCACCTAAGGTTAACCACGCTTCAATACCGCCCACATCACCTTCATAACCATCGTGATCCAAGATGCGCTGTACCCAGTGTTTACGTACATCGCGTTCAGGGCAATTAGCCATAATCGCAGCATCTTTAACCGGGATAGCAGTTTGATAATAAAAACGATTTGCTACCCAACCTTGAATTTGTTCTTTATTCATTTCGCCTGAGTGCATCTTCACATGCAACGGATGACGAATATGATAAAACTCTTCTTTAGCACGCAATTGCTGCTCAAATTCTTCTCGTGTCCATGGTGTTTTTTCTGACATTTCTAAACCCTTCGTATATGACTATATCTACTTAATTAGACTCACAGTTCAATATCCATACCGTCGTAAGCCAACTCAATTCCAGCGCTGTTTAATGTAGCACGTTGAGGTGACTCTTCATTCAATATAGGGTTGGTATTGTTGATATGGATCAATATCTTGCGTGGTTTATCCATCGCATTAAGGATACTCAAAATACCACCATCACTAGATTGGTCTAAATGGCCCATTTCACTGGCACGTTTATCACTAATGCCTTCATGTGACATTTCATCATCTGTCCACACGGTACCATCAATCAAAATACAATCTGCATTGCTCATGTATTCAAGCACATGCGGTTCAGCTACACCTAAACCAGGCGCATAAAACAAACTCTTACCTGAGCGAGTATCTTTAATATGCATACCAATATTATCACCCGGCACCGTATTGCCACGATGGGGTGAGTACGGCGGTGCCTCACTCAATAAGGGTACCGCAGTAAACTCTAAACCTTCAGCACTTGGAATGGTAAACACTGATTGATCAGTAGCAATCTCATGATGATTAATGCCTCGGAAGTGACCCAGAATATTAAAAACCGGGAAACCCGTTGTTAAATCTTGGCGAACAGCTTCCGTGGTATAAACCTCCCAAGGTTTATTATGCTCACGCAACGTCAACATACCGGTGACATGATCAATTTGAGCATCAGTAATGACTATTGCCGAGATAGCCGTATCACGTACTTGACGAGCAGGTTGAATTGCAGGGAAATCATCTAACTGCTTTTTGATATCGGGTGAAGCATTAAACAAAATCCAATCGGTGCCATTGGCGCTGATGGCAATCGACGACTGTGTACGTTTTGTTGCTTTTATCGTACCGGCTCTTACCCCTTTACAGTTTTCACAATTACAATTCCATTGGGGGAAGCCACCACCGGCACCCGAACCTAATACATGTACAAACATAATTTATTATTCCGCTGAGACACAACTAAATCGGATAACTCTGACATCAAAACTATCTGATTTAACAATGGTAAAGATGCTCGGAGCCAAAGCTCCGAGCACACATCAAAAACCGATATTAACGGTTGCAGATGTACATCGTTACTTCAAAACCGAAACGCATGTCTGAATATTCTGGAGTAGTCCACATAATAAATTCCTCTCTTAATTAAAATTATAAAAATAGCAGCTTGAAGCATTTCAAGCAGCGAAAGTAATATTACGCTTCACTGCAGCTAATGACTTCAGAAATACCCGCCATACCAGTAAGGATTTTCCTTATTCGGATACGTAAATTTCAGGCATAAAAAAGCCCTGGTACGTTACCGTACCAGGGCTTTAGATGTTCTTAACTGCTATTAACGGTTGCAGATGTACATTGTTACTTCGAAACCGAAACGCATATCTGAATATTCTGGCTTAGTCCACATAGTAATCACCTCTATAAAAATTAATAAACGAGAGTTTTCTCGCTGACTCGGATAACAATTTACGCCTGTTAAAAATATTATGTTAGAGGAAAAGCCTCGTCACAACTCAGGATTTTCCTTGGTAATCAGTTAGGCTTCTAATAAACCACTGCGGATAGCCAAGCGTGCTAATTCCGCTGAGTTTGATACGTCTAATTTTTGTTTGATATTAGTATGATGCGTGCCTACTGTTTTTGGGCTAAGGCTTAAAATCCCGGCAATGTCATTGACCGTTTTGCCTTCAGCTAACAAACGAAAGACCTCAAACTCACGTTGACTTAAAACATCCAATACATTGTCCGAACCTGTCAACTTCTGCATGGCAATTTGTTGGGCAATCGCCGGATCAATGCACATTTTACCTTGTGCCACTTGGTGCACGGCCTTCAGCATTTCTTCAGGGGCACTGCGTTTTGGAATAAAGCCTAAGGCCCCTGCTTGTAAGGCACGGGTAGTAAACACGCTGTCTTCATGCACACTCAAGACTAAAATATGGGCAGACGAATCACGCGCAATGATACGTTCAATGGCGCCGATACCGCCGATACCAGGCATGGATATATCCATCACCACAACTTGCGGATGATGTTTGACATAGTCTTGTACGGCTTGCTCTCCACTGCCGGCTTCGGCAATCACGCTAAACTGCTCACCGTCTTCAAGTAAACGACGAAAACCAGCACGAACCAGTTCATGATCGTCTACCAGTAATACTGTTGTTTTATTTTCACTCATACTGTTTTATCCGCTCCTAGAGGAATCGTAATATGTATTCTGACGCCATTTCCTAGACTACTCTCTAGGTTAAACTGCCCCCCCAAACTGTGTGCACGTTCTCGCATACCTAATAAGCCAAAATCCACATCTGAATGAAAGTCATTCACTTCCATTCCTTTACCGTCATCGCGAATATCAATAGTAATCTGCTCTTGCTGCTGCTCATCCGGTTTATTGGCCACAATAACTGATATTTCTGAGGCATCTGCATGACGCACTGCATTAGTCAGCGACTCTTGAACAACCCTAAAGACCGTCATATTCATCGCTTCATTCAAGTGATCTAGTTTACCTGCAACATCAAGCTTAAAGTTAATTTCTGGCTGTCGCTGCTGCCAAGCGGCAATGCTCTCTTGCAAGGTTGGTAACAAACCCAGGTCATCCAGTGGGCTGGGCCGTAATCGGGTGATCATATTATGCACTACATCATAAATATGACTGGCCACATCAATAATCGCTTGGGCACTGGTAAATAATTTTGGCTCCGATGTTTGTGTTCTATTGCGTATCAATACCGCATCCGTCTTAATAGCAGTCAAACATTGACCTAACTCATCATGCAACTCTCTAGCTAAATGGCGACGCTCAGCTTCTTGCACTTCGGCCATATGCTGAGCTAATAAGCGCGTTTCACGTAACTGATTTTCTGCTGCTTCAGCTTGTTTATGTTCCGTGATATCACGCAAAGTACAGATAACACCAATCACCTCTCGTTCCGCATTAAATAACGGCACTGTGGAAAACAATATCGAGACCACTTCACCATCCGGTTGCAGCAACCCTGTTTCCAAGTTTTCCACTGTCTGACAATTTTCGATGAGGGTAGTGATGTGTTGTTGATGCTCGGTAAAGCCTATATTTGCTAATGAATCACCTATTAATAACTTCGTTTGATGCACAAACAATTTTTCAGCCGCGGGATTACAAAAAGTAATATTACTGGCATGATCTAGCGATAAAATAGCATCACCCGATTGTGTCACTAATACCGCGAGACGGCGATTTTCCTCGGTGCTCAATTCCAGAGCTTGGCCCATACGATTAAAAGTTTGGCTGATCTGATCCATTTCAGCCAAGGCAAAACGAGGTAAACGTAAATGCAAGTCACCTCGTTCAAAGCCAGCCAATGCATCCACTAAACGTTGTAAGGGCCGCATTAACCTATCGATACCCCAATACAAAAACAGACCCACAAAAATAAAAATACTTAAGCCCAAAGCAAGAATGCCGCGAATATCCAACCATCGTTCACTGATTTCTTGTAATGGCGCGGCATAAATAACCATATGGCCACCGCCAAAACGTTTGGTTAACGGTTGTATTTTAGGAAATAAGACTTTGATAAACCAATCTGGGGGTCTTACTGATAAATTGGTTTCCGGTTCACCTTCAAATAACAGGCCTTGGGAATCAAACATCAATATATGTAGGCTGCGAATTTCACTCAATGCCTGCACCATGTCATGGATTTGATCACTCACCCGCATATCTCGACTCAACGCGGTGCCAGACAAGGTCACTGTAATTAATCTGGCCGACGCCGTCATGGTACTTTCAACTTCAGATTGTACTGATTGCCGCGCATTTGAAATCAATACGCCGGTACTTGCCAACAAGGAAGCCAGCATCAATACAGCAAAAAACAGGTTAACTTTAAGTTTTAGACTCATTTGACCGTAGTTTCCGCCGTGCCTTTCGCACCCAAATTATCAACCCAACGTATGGTAATACGATCGCCACGTTCGCCGCCCACTAATTGAAATGAAAAATAAGGATTTTTTGCTGTTGCTGTGCCACATTTTATGGTCAGTACTTCCACCTCATTTCGCCAACAACGAAAATCTTGTACAAACTCAGCAGGAATTAAATCACCGTCCTCATTCTCACCACGGCCAGTGTGCATTGGATGGGCAAGTAATACTCGCACTGTAGTATCGCCTAATTTCAGCTTGGCACGGATACGATCTTTTGTGATGACGCCCATTAAGCACAGCCTCCAATATCCACTTCAACAAAACGTGTGGTTTTATACAATTTGCCATCCGCTCGAATCACCGCGATAACATCGGAGTCTTCAGCAATTTTTATCATGCTTTTAAAGGGTAATTTTAAGGCTGCTGTTGGTTCTATGCTCATGGCTAGGGGAGATGGGTTTTTAGCAACTAATACCGCTACCCTCTCTATATTAGCCAAGTCACTCTGAACTTCTATCGGCACCGATGCTCCATTCACCGCATAACTAGGAGGTGAGCCCACCTTGAATCTTAAGGCCGTATCATCGGCTATTTCTGCTTGGCCAACTAAGGCCAATAACGCATCTTCTACTGTTTCAGCATTAAACGCATCACTGGGCCAATGGGCTAATAAACGTTGTGGCAACAATAAACCACTGGCAGCGACCAGTGCTAATGTTGATGCTGATATAGCACCTTTTATAACCGAACGTCGTTGTTGATTAACGCTATCAACCATTATATTTCTTCCATCAGTGCCAAAGTAGTTTCAACCTCACGTAACCTTGCGGTGATTTTCGCTAAAAGATATTCATCTCTATTCGCAAATTGTGCCGCTAAACGTAATTGATCGGCAGCCTGAGCCAGGCGACCAGATGCGTAATAATACTCTGCCAACCAACTGTGTGACTGACTTTTGTCTCCCAGATCGCCTCTTGCTTGGGCAAGGAGCTTATATAAGCGTTGTGATGGGTTGCCCAATTCTAATTGGCGCTGCAATACGGCTATGGCTTCATTAGGAAGATGAGCCTGTAATAACGCGGTTACTTGCAATAAAGATAAGGCTTGATCGTCTGGATATAGACGCTGATTTTCTTCATAAATAGCTAAGGCTGCAGGCAAACGACCTACCGTTATTTCTATTTCAGCCATGGCTAATTGATAACTCAATCGGTCATCATCTCGATCCAGTAAGATCTGTAAAGCCTTTCTTGCTTTTGTATATTCACCCATCGCGGATAAAGCCAAGCTATAACCATATCGAGTGGCGGTTGAATTTCGGCTGTTCCCTATTTTCAAGGCCTGCTCATATTGCTGCACTAATTCTCTGACATTATTTGTTGTCATTACCCTAAGTTTTTCGCGCATCAAATAAAACTGCAAAGTATCACTCAACTGCCGTTGCAACGAATAAGACTCTGCACGACCTCTAGCATCAGCAATACGAGACGTTGTTACCGGATGAGTACGTAAGAATTCTGGCACGGCATTGCCAGTATAAAACCGACTTTCTTTATTTAGTCGTTCAAAAAAACTCGGCATCGCATGTGCATCGAAGCCTGAACGCACCAAGTTCACCATGCCCAAATTATCGGCTTCTTTTTCATGAGCACGGGTAAAATCAAGCTGCTGCTGCACACCTGCTGCTTGCACAACTGCAACAGCAGCTGAGCCAGCCTTAGGATCTGCTGCACCTAATAATACGGCTGCAATCAATGCTGCTGTCCGCGGTACACTCATGCGTTTCTGTTTTTCAAAACTACGTAATAAATGTCGCTGGGTAATATGAGCAATTTCATGCGCCAATACTGATGCTAATTCATCTTCAGATTGGCTGGTTAAAAGCAAGCCACTATGAGTTCCAATAAAGCCACCAGGCGCTGCAAAGGCATTCACTGATGAAGCCGGTACCATAAAAAAGGTGAAGGGCAAGTTAGGCGCACTACTATTAGCAACCAGACGATAACCTATCGATTGCAGGTAACTATTGATTTCAGGGTCATCAATCAAATCTGTTGATTGTTGGATACGCCAATAGAAAGCTTGGCCAATACGATATTCTTCCTGCGGTGAAATCAACGCGCCGGCGCTGTCGCCAATTTCAGGCAAGGCGATATCTGCAGCCACGATCTGATTCATTGGCCACACTAATAATGCTAACAACACGGTTGTAATGGTTTTATTCATAATAGTCCGTAGACACTCGTCCCTTTCCAAGGGTTCCAGCAAGGCATACTTTTCTGTTTTAGTTTATTATTTCTTTATTCATATAGACACGTTAATTTGGAACTCATAACAATGTCAGATTTTGATGTAGAACTCGACACTTCGGGTATGAACTGCCCCTTACCCGTACTTAAGGCTCGTAAAGCTTTGTCCGAAATGTCAGCCGGCCAACGTTTGCACCTGATCGTAACAGATCCCGGTGCTAAGCAAGATATTCCGGCATTTTGCAAAATGACCAACAACCCATTACTTGATACTAACGAACAAGATGGAAAAATACATTTTTTCCTAGAAAAAGGCTAATTCATCATGGCAAAAAAACTCGCAATAATTGCTAGCAGAGGCACATTAGACGGTGGTTACCCACCATTTATCTTAGCCTCAACGGCAGCAGCATTAGGCTTTGAAGTTAAAATCTTTTTTACTTTTTACGGCTTACAATTATTAAAAAAAGATCTGTCTTTAAAAGTGTCTCCGTTAGGCAATCCCGCTATGCCGATGCCTGTTCCAATACCCAGCATAATACAAGTTATTCCAGGCCTAGAATGGTTTGCAACCTGGATGATGAAACGTAAGCTCAAAGCCAAAGGTGTGGCCAGCATAGAAGAATTACGCGCTATCTGCATCGAATCAGGCGTGGAACTTATCGCCTGTCAGATGACAGTAGATCTGTTTGATTTTAAAGAAGAAGACTTTATTGATGGTACTACGCCTGGTGGCGCGGCAACTTTCCTTGAATTTTCAGGTGATGCAGATACCACGCTATACATCTAGTGTCATTGTGATAATTTAGATTGAAAAATATCAATACCGAAAAAAATACTGACTGTTTTTAGTAACACGGCTTCAATAGTTCTGTGCCTTGTTACTTAAGTAAAAATAGCTTCTCAAAATTTGTCACTCGTAATATTTCTATAACATCACGCGTGCAATTGACTAATTCAATGCGATTTTCCTGAGCCTGGCAGTGCTTTCCAACGTATTCTCGGAGAATTAACATCATTCCTAAACTTGCACTATCTATATAGCGGGTCCGTAGAAAATCAATCGTGATCCCACTGGTATCGCTTTGAATCTTTTCTTCATATGCTTGCCGAAACTCTGCTTGGCAGTGAAAATTAAACTCTTCTTCTATATGTATAACAAGTGCATTGTTATTTAGATCGGATGAAATTGACATTATATTTTCCTTTTTATAATTAGAATCAACAACAGTCATGCCCATCATAAAATAGTTCATCACTAACCACCAGTCTATTGAACCTATTAATTTTATGATGAAGCTAACACCACTCTTTAATATATTGATCTAACCAAAGGGATAGAACACAGCTATCTCTTTACCTCTTAATGCTCTGTTGCCTCATGAGCACCGATACCAGTTTGAGAACGAATAAACTGATATTCAAACTGTTTCCGTTCATTTTCTGCTCGTTTGCTACGGTCAGTAATTGAAAAAACCCAGATAGTCAGAAAGGCAATGGAGACAGAAAATAAGGCCGGATATTTATAAGGAAATAACGCCTCCTCATTACCCAAAATATCCACCCACACTATCGGTCCGACAATCACCAGCACCACCGCTGTTAATAATCCGGCAAAACCACCTATAAACGCACCACGTGTGGTCAAGCCTTTCCAATACATTGACAAGATTAAGGTTGGAAAATTAGCACTCGCAGCGATGGCAAAAGCCAAGCCGACCATAAAAGCAATGTTTTGCTCTTCAAATAAGATCCCTAGATAGATGGCTACCGAACCTAAAATAACCGTGGCTATTTTTGATACACGAATTTCTTGTTTGGCCGTACTGTTGCCATTTTTAATGACACTGGCATAGAGATCATGTGAAATAGCGGAAGCCCCCGCCAAGGTCAAACCCGATACCACGGCCAAAATGGTGGCAAAAGCAACAGCAGAAATAAAACCAAGAAAGAAATCGCCGCCTACCGCTTTTGATAGATGGATCGCCGCCATATTATTACCCCCCATCAATAGACCGTTAATTTCTAAAAATTCAGGATTAGTTGAGACTAAAACTATCGCACCAAAACCAATTACAAAGGTGAGGATATAAAAGTAGCCTATAAAACCAGTGGCAAAGAATACTGATCGCCTAGCTTGTTTAGCATTGGATACAGTAAAAAATCGCATTAAAATATGTGGCAAACCTGCCGTGCCAAAAATCAAGGCAACGCCCAATGAAATCGCTGAGATCGGATCAGATACCAGTCCACCCGGTGCCATGATATCAAGGCCTTTGGGATGCACGGCCACCGCTTGCTGGAATAACAAATTCAGATCAAAATCAACATATTGCAGCACCATAAAGGCCATAAAGCTCGCCCCCAATAGCAGTAACACCGCTTTGATAATTTGTACCCAGGTGGTTGCTAACATGCCGCCAAACATCACATACATAACCATTAATACGCCCACCATCACTACCGCATAGTGATAAGGCAAGCCAAATAACAGTTGGATTAATTTCCCGGCGCCCACCATTTGAGCAATTAAATATAAGGCCACCACGGCCAATGTACCAAAGGCCGATAAGGTCCGAATAGGTAACTGTTCTAAACGATACGAGACCACATCGGCAAAGGTATAACGGCCAAGGTTTCGCAGTCGCTCAGCAACCAGAAATAAAATAAGTGGCCAACCGATCAAAAAACCGATGGAATAAATAAGACCGTCATAACCGGACAAATACACCAGCCCTGAAATACCCAAAAAAGAAGCCGCAGACATATAGTCGCCAGCAATGGCTAAGCCATTCTGAAAGCCCGTAATACCTCCACCCGCCGCATAATAATCAGAGGTTGAACGCATTCTTTTGGCAGCCCAATAAGTAATGCCTAATGTCGCCGCTACAAATAGTAAAAACATCACCACTGCAGGCATGTTCAACGGCTGCTGTTCCACCGCACCGCTCATCGCATCAGTAGCCCAGCTTAGTGAGCCATATAACAACGCCGTTAAAAACATCATGGCCTTCACTGCTTTAGCTCACTAATAATTTCTTGGTTAATACGATCAAAGTCCTTATTGGCTTTGTACACATAAACACCCGTCAATATAAACGCCACCACAATAATCAACACTCCAATGGGAATACCTATCGTTATTACCCCTCCGGTGAGTGAGCGACCTAACCATTCAGGAAAAAAGGCAATCAGCAAGATAAACGAAAAATACATGGTCAGAATAACTGAGGCCAAACTCCAGGCCCAGCGAGAACGTTGTTTAACAAGTTGATGAAACTTAGGGTTTTGTTTCACTTGTTCATACAGATCGGCGCTCATAATCAGTTTCTTCCATTATTAAATGACGGAACACCTGTTCCTGCATGATATACATAAGGAACAAGTTGGAAAATGTTACTAGCGAATAGTAACCCAAGTTTTATTTAAAAAGAGATAAAACTTAAATCAATATTTAAGCTGGAGAAGCTTAGTAATAGGCACAAGACGTTATTTGAGTAAAACAAATATGAACACAGATGGCGCCCCCGGCGCGATTCGAACGCACGGCCTTCCCCTTAGGAGGGGGACGCTCTATCCAGCTGAGCTACGGGGGCATTGTGGAAACGAATTATACCAGTTGATAAATAAATGGGGAGATGGAGATTTAGAAGGTGAGCGAACGGCAGTGGAACGGTTAACTTTTCACTCAGCCAAAACAAACAAGGCACCCGAAGGTGCCTTGTTATGTCATTAACGCAAGGTTATGAATTAGATACCATCATTGATAGCACCACTGTCTAGTAATGATTGCAGCGTTAGATTTACATCAAGCCCCGATGCGAGACCTGTCAATTCAATTTCTTGAACAACGTTACCACCATTGTCCTTAATATTTACTTGTAAGTCACCAGAGCCATTATCCATACCCTCAATGGTATGCGAACTATCCGATAATAAGTCTGATAAGTTCAACACATCACCATCAGCAGCGTTAAAGTCTATAACCGTATCATGTGATGAATCAGCATCTGCTTTATTCCAGACAAACATGTCTGCACCAGCACCACCCGTTAATGAGTCACTTCCTGTTCCACCAAAGATAATGTCATCGCCATCACTACCGTATATAAAGTCATTTCCGGAAGTACCTTCCAGTAGTTGATCCGTAGCAGCATCTGAATCAATTGCATTGTCTGAAATCTCTAAATTTCTAAATGCAATTTCACCCGTGCCATTGCCCGCATTATCATCATCATTAACAAAAACGATGTGACTGAATGTGCCAGTACTTTGATTTAAAGCACTTAAGTCAACTTCAATTCTCACCCAACCATCGTCGAGACTTTCAGAATCAAAAGCTGCATTCGTTCCCCAAGTCTGCGTACCTGAAACCTTGATTAAGTTAGGCTGATCTGCACTTGAGTTATTACTCAGGTTATTTTCAAATAAAATACCTTGCAACTCACCTACGGCTGTTACTTTAGCTTCAAATGTCAACGTACCTTTTGACCAATCAAAACTATTTGTAACACCTAGCTCAGTTAACGAAACAGCTTTCCAAGAATTGCCCGCCAAGGCAAGCACATTTGCGCCCACTATAGTGTCAGAATCTGGTGCTCTATCTTGTGAACTACCGCCCCAACTCACTAAGCTTAACTCTGCGAAGTCAATATGGTCCGTCTCGACTTTAGCATTGCTATTTGTTGTCGCAGTATCACTACCATCAGTTGATGTTACCGAACCTAGAATGCTATTAATTTCAGCACCTGATAATTCATGATCAGATACCAAGGTTAATGTACCAGGATTATAAGTACCATCTGAGTTTGGTGTTTCCGCAATCGTCACACCGGTTGGAAGGCCTGTTATAGATACACCACTTAATGATTCACTTCCGTCAACATCAGTCAACCCAGCCTGAACATCAACCTCATATGAATAGGATGTCACTGTATTAAACGTGATCGAATTAACCAGATAATCATCCGTGTTATTCAGGGGCGCAGTGAAATCAACACGATCAAAGTCAGATCCTGGCGTTAATGTGAATACCCCATCAACAGTATCCGATTGAAAAGCAGTTGTACCACTACCTACAGCAACGCCATCTAAATAGAATGTATAAGCCGCAGTTTCAACACCACTCAACCAAGCAAAGTTAACGTCGATTGAACTTACTGTATTATCAAATTTAACTTCCAGTCTTTCAGAACCGTTCTTATTCGATCCTATCTCCGTGCTCGCTCCTGATGCTTTACCACTCACACCAAAACCATCATGATTCGTACCTGATACCGTGCTGATATTAGCCACTTCACCTTTGAGATTATAAGCAGTGACATCAAAACCATTATCCGTGGTTGATACATTATTAATATCAATCGTTTCAGACACCGAATTATCGACTTCATTCCCTACACTGATAATCAAGTTTGGCGCGTCAGCTACTGCAACCACATTCACAGTGGCCGTAGCGGTTGCGCTATTACCATCATCAGTCAAGGTATAGTCAAATGAATCTTCACCGGAGAAGTTGGCCGCCGGTGTATAGGTAAAGGTTCCATCGCCGTTTAATACAACCGTACCGTTTGCAGGCTGGTTAAAATCTGTAATGCTGTCACCGTCCGTGCCAACGCTATCATTGCTTAATACATCAACCGTAATGGCTACATCTTCATCGGTACTTACTTCATCATCTTGGGCTACGGGCAGATCATCAAAGATTGCGGCTTCTTCACGACCTGCTTCAAATTCAACGGCAATACCTGTGGTATCAAAACCTGATTCAGGCGTCACTTCTTGAGATTCATGGATAACTTGGACAATGTCGATACCTTCGTTACCACCACCCGTTGTACCTGCACCAGCGGCCGTTGCATCGGTAATTTGACTAGGATCGGCACCATCTAATAAGGCTTGTTGCAATGATTCAACATCACTATCTGCATCAGCAGGCGCTTGGGCTACATCTTGTGGGTTAAATACTTCAATATCTAAAATCGCTTGTGAACTACGACCTAAGGTCATCGCTGCACCATCAGCAAATTCAATTTCAACAGCGCCAGCAGCACCGGTTGAAATCACTTCATCCTGATAAACACGATCACCTGCTTGCAAGGTACGTTGCGAACCGTCTGTTGCGGTTGCGACGGCGGTTCCAATTAGCGTTTTGATAATTCCAATTTCTATAGCCACTGTTCTTCTCCAAGGAGTAAGTTATTCACGTTTCACTGTTCTGGTGATTTACAGTTGGCAATATAAGTGTTTGTTAAATTGGAATATATTGTACTTTGGTACTAACTTAAACGGTTATGTGAGGCAGTTCACATTTATCAACACTTTCTGCTTAGCTTTTTGTTATTTAAGCCTCAAAAACATTACAAACAACACAAAATGTTTAAAACTTCCTACTTCGAACATAGGTATATTTGAGCAATGCCGCTAGTATTTCTGGCTAAGTGATAGGGTCTGAAAACATAACGCTTATATCTATGCTTCCTATATAAGCATGATTACAAATCAACCATGATTCACGCGACAGAACCTTCGATAGTGTGTGAAAGGAGTGGAACGACTAAGTTACACACGCAAAACAAAGAAGCCGTAATGATTGCTCACTACGGCTTCTTAAGTTTGTGCTTTGAGAATTTGCTTAAGCGATGATTGATTTAACTCTACGACGTAAACCCATAAAACCTAACAATGCGGGTGCAAACAAAAACGCTGCTGCTGGAACCGGAATAGGCTGTAGGGCAACTATAATGTCATCATAATCCGCGTCACCTAAACTCAAGCCATTATCATTAAAACCTACAATAATAGTGCCTAAAGCCAGTGTTAGATTACTACCCAAATAGTCTAAAGCATTAGAGTCAGCTGTCAGTTGAAAAACACGAAA
The DNA here is from genome assembly GCA_002163085.1 of Methylophaga sp. 42_25_T18. Taxonomy (GTDB): domain Bacteria; phylum Pseudomonadota; class Gammaproteobacteria; order Nitrosococcales; family Methylophagaceae; genus 41-12-T18. Next base: position 346,180 of record MAAJ01000006.1, read on the forward strand.
AAACGAACCATTACTTGCAGTAGAAAATGAGTCTAATGCAATATCTGTCGGATCGTTGTCTTCAAAATAAAGTTGTTCTGATGAGAAGTTTATATTCTTCCATGTGCCAAAGTTAGCATTATTAGCCGTGGAAAAAGTTGAGCTGTCCGATGCTTCAGTAGTGGTAGATACGGTATTGATATTTCCTGACTCAAAAGCGATGGCAGTGTATTGCCATTGACCTGAAAAATCGATGGCATCAAGCTCGGTGTACCCATTAAAATATCCAGAACTATCTAAATACTGTTGAACATTACCGATATTGTAAGGAAGCGTGCCTGCAGCTGCGGGCAGCGTTACCACCAAAGCAAGAAAAGCTAAGCTGAATAGCCTTAAAGCCGTCTTCATGTCATAAATCCTTTTGTTTGTATAAGCATGCAAAATTGCCATTGTGTGACGCAGTTCACACTATTGTACTTTGGTAGCAGAACAAAAATAAAGCTAAATTATGCAATACCTGTTGTTTTCACAGCACAAGTTTAGTAATCGGATATTTGATCTATGAATATGAACGGCAGTGGAACGACTTACTTTTCACTCAGCCAAAACAAACAAGGCACCCGAAGGTGCCTTGTTGATTAAACAAAGTTAGAAATTAAACTAGAATACGTTGTCCTGTGGCACATCTAACACAGCAGAAGTATCAACATTTACATGAATGTTTAATATTGCACTTGTGCTGTCACCATCACCATCGGTTACAGTAACGTTTGCTGCAATATCAACAGTCGCATCACCATTATCATCATCGATTGGACCAAGAACGCTAACGTCATAGTCACCATCAAGAATACCCTGAATGGTTAAGATTTCCTCATCACCAGCAGAACCAACGATTGTATCGTTAACGCCATCACTACCCTCAGTGACGCCATCACTCAGAAAGCGATCTACAGCCTCGAAGCTAATGTCTTCACCATTTGAAGTTAACGTACCACCAATTGTGATCGCGTCATCACCAATGGAAAAGTCAATACTTCCTGGACCATCAGCACCATATGACGTGGCATCAACAACATCACCAGTAACTGTAACCTCAGTCCAATCAACGTTGACGTTAACATCATTGTAGTCACCATCACCATTTGGAATTTGTAAGTCTTCCCAGTTTTGGTTACCTATTAAGTCATTATCCTGAACATGGTCCTGACCATCTTTATTTAAGTTATTCAGGCCATCAACATCAAATAAAACGTGTGAACCACTACCTGTCAACGGTGTCGCACCATCATCAGCAAATGCTTGCCATTGAGCGCCTGCAGTACCAACAGGAACTACCATGCCTGTATTATCGACAAATTTGAACGTCACAGGCTCCCCATCTTCTAAACTACTACCATTGTTTCCATCACCGTTAGGAATAATGAAAAATCCAATTTCTTCTTCACTATAACCAGTTACCGTAATTGGATCTGTAAACCCACCATGTTGAAGGTGCACATCGTCTTCAAGCACAACTCCAGTGGTTGGAATACCACCATCACCTTTGATGTAATAACCGTAGCTATTATGGTATCCAGCTGAACTCACTTCATCATGGTTAACTACGGTAAACTCAGAATCGCTATCACTAGATTCACCTAGAACAATAACTGGCGTATCATCATCTACATTGATTTTGATATTGCCATTCTTCGTATCACCATCGCCATCTGTTACTTGATAGTTCACTCGAAATTCGATGTTATTTTCTTTATTAGCTGCATCATCTGCATGAGCAATTGCTGCCAATTGTGTCACCGTGTAATCACCCGATGTCGTATCAGCTAAACTCACTTGTAATACGTCAACACCTTCTTGGCTAACAGTTAAGACCGTACCTGCAACATTCAAACTATAGACAAATCCAGCTGGTGCGCCTGAATCACTTAATAAAACAGTACCTTCACCATCTGCACCGTAACTATGTGACAACGTACCTTCCACATTCACAGCATCAGCATTGTCTTTAGGGCCACCGGCATTACCACCTTCTAATGCATCATCATCCAATTTAACTTTAGCATTGCTGTCTACGGTTGGGCCGTCATCATCAACAGTTACATTAAAGCTACCATTTACTGTATCGCCATCTGAATCTGTTGCAGTAAATGCAAATGTTAAGTTGATGTCATCTTCGGTTTTTGCCTCTGGGTGATCTAAGTTATCTAACAAGCTAAAGTCAAATGAACCACTTTCTAGGTCAGACAAGCTCACGGTGAATACTGTTGCGTCACCGGCTTTTGCCGTTAACACGGTATCGTCGTCGCTAAGGTCGAATGTAATTGGCACACCATTTGATTCCAATCCTGCAAGCCCTGACTGAACGTCATCAAATGTCACACTACGATTTGAGTCACCTGCATTATTATCATCAGCACCCCAAACAATATTTAAGTCAGCACCTGTCGTTAATGCTGCACCGGCAACATCACCATTATCAGAGTAACTATCACCAAGATTACCTTCTGGCTGCAAACCTTCTTCATCAACGATGTTAAGCGTTTGTGCTTGTATGTAACGAACTTCGTAGTTTGAACCTGCGTTATTTGAGCTGTTACCGAACTCAATGCTATCAAAACCGCCTGGAATTGAAACGGTGAATACTTCTAATAAACCTGCTGGGCCTTCATTTTGACCTTCAGGGTTGTCTATTTCTCCACTGCCCACTTCAACACCATTTTTATAAGCGATCCATGTCGCATGTGCTTGCTGCGACGATTCCGGTAAGAAGTGATTACCTAGACCATCAACACCAATTTCAGCTTGTTGCATTAATTGGTCAAACGAAATAGTTAATGTTTCGCCATTATTAATGCCTTGACCATCATTATCAGCCAAACTACCACCACCAATATGGTCAGCATTATTGTTGTAAATGCGTAGCTTACTATTGGCGTTAGAATCGTTATCTTGGAAAGCAATATTTGCAGTCACACCGTTCATTGTTACTGCGCCAGTTAATGCTCCTGGCGTTACACCCCAGTCCCCCAAATCAGCACTACCATCTTTAGCTCCCAATAAAATGCTGTTGCCATCATTTTCAGATAACGCTTCACCAATTACAGGTGCATCATCATCAACCGTTATAGTAAAGCTGCTGCCCGCTGTATCACCATCTGAATCCGTGGCAGTAAAGTTAAACGTTAAGTTAATGTCATCTTCAGTGTCAGCTGTTGGGTGGTCTAAATTATCCAATAAGCTAAAGTCGTATGAACCGCTTTCTAAGTCAGACAAGCTCACTGTAAAGACGGTGACACCATCTGCTATTGCCGTTAACACTGTGCCGTCATTACTCAGACTAAAGACAACGTCTTCGCCATTTGATGTTAAACCGGATAGACCAGGTTGTGCTGCATCAAAGGCAACACTGCGATTTGCAGTACCGCTATTGTTATCATCACTGCCCCAGCTGATATTTAAATCACCACCGGCTGTTAATGCAATACCTGCTACATCACCATCATAACTATCATCTTGTGTCGCGGCAGTTGCTAAACCTTCTTCGTCAACAGTGCTATCTTCTGGTGCTGGTGAATCTTCACCATTGCCAATCACTGGCGCATCATCATCAACTGTGATTGTAAAGTGACTACCTACCGCATCACCATCTGAATCAGTGGCCGTAAAGTCAAAGCTCAGATTGATATCGTCTTCTGTTCCAGGAGAAGCGTCTTCACCTGTTGTAGCACCTTCTGGATGATCTAAGTTACCTAATAAGGTAAAGTCATATGTGCCTGCACCTTCATCAGAAATAACAACGGTAAATACCACTGTTTCGCCTTCGCCGGCGGTTGCTGTTAAGGTTAAACCGTCTTCGCTCACACTATAGACAATAGCTACGCCATTTGAAGTTAAACCTTCTGGTGCGCTTTGCTCATCAAAATTTACACTACGGTCGTATTCTGGGTTTGCAGCGTCAGTGCCATCAACATCACGGTCATCTGCACCCCAGCTAATGCCCAAGTTGCCTTGTGCTGTTAACTCTTCACCTGCTAAGTCACCTAAAGTTACTTGTAAAGCAGCGGAAAAATCAGCGGCTGTAATACCGGTAAAGGTAGTAACGTTATGGCCTTGGCCATTCAAGGTCGCTTGAATATTCTCCGACTCTGCACCAGAGTAGCCATCCTCGGTATCTACAAAGCTACCATTATCAAATACTGCAACATCAGCAGGACTAGAGCCATCTTGCGTGACGGCAATATCTAAAATTTCTAACCAGCCGCCATCTTGAGAACCAACAGGAGCGGCATCATACCAATCATAAGCTAAGAAAGTGATTTGACCACTGCCAACTGGAATAACGACAACCGCCGCACCATCACCTGAGCCATACATCACTTTAGCTTCTGCCGGTAAACTACTTGCAGACCACTGATACGTACCATTTTCATAGCTTAATGATGCTGGGCCTGAAGCAAAGGCTGTACCTGCTGCATCGCCTGTTTGAGCGTAAGGAGTACCACCGCTTCCACCCGAAATTGTAAAGCCAAAGATGCTATTTATTAAACTTTCATCATTGGAGCCGCTTGTAGCATTGATAACCAAGTTACCGCCATTTTCAACAAACGTGCGAATGGTGTCTTTGGCTTCACCTGATAAGGCTGAACTTAAATCACCTTTTTCTAATTCAGGGATCAGTAATACACCACCAGTAACTACTTCTGTGTTGTATGAGTCACCGGCATTACCACCGTCAATACCTTCTTCATCAACACTGCCGCGTTGTGGTGCAATCGTTGGCATATCATCATCAATATCAACAGCAAAGGTGCTGATTACACTGTCACCATCAAAATCGGTCACGGTATAGCCGATATTAAATTCTAAGTTATCTTCAGTACTATTTATTGGGTGGTCAAGGTTATCAAATAAATCGATATATACCCCTGCACCATCTTGATAGACCTCTTCAACTAAAATAGTTAGCACTGGCGATGTGACATCATCGGTATAACCAATTAATGTATCGCTATCAGCATCCCACGTGTATTGAAGCTCAACACCATTTGACGTTAAGGCATTGCCATATTGGTCAACAATACCTTCTGGACTCAGTGCAACTGGATCATCGGCAGCAGGACCATCCGCACCAAAGTTTAATGGTAACCATTGGTAAGAATTACTGCCATCATCGCCGGAGGCATAATCATCATTGCCTCGGCCATAAATATCATCTTCATCAGCAGTTAAGTCTTCACCTTGGTCTTCACCACGTGGGCCAGGACCATCTTCACCTTGATCTTCACCATAGGTTGGGATAACAGGGCTATCATCATCGATGTCTAAACGTAATACGCCAGCAGCGGTATCACCATCAAAATCAGAAATTGTGAACCCTAAGTTTACAAACAAATTATCTTCTGTTGTGCCATCTGGGTGATCAACTGGACCCAATAACATAACTTGGAATTCACCTGTTGCTGCATCGGTAATTTCAGCGGTAAAAATAATATGAGCATGCGGCTCTTGTCCGCCGTCTTCACCTTGAGGGCCACGTGAAGGTCGTCCACGCTCATGTTCAAATTCAATGTAAGCAACCAATGAATGTCCATCATCCGATACCCAGTATTGAATGTCTTCGCCACCAGAGGTTAGGCCTGCTGGCTGAGTAACTTCAGCATTAAAAACAATATCCCCAGGGCCATCATTGCCAAAATCAGCATTCAAAATATTAGTAATAAAGACTTTTGCATCTGGTGGAAGATCATCACCTTCTTGCTCATCATTAAGGCCTGGGCCGTTAAATTTGTGTGGATGCGCAGTCAAGTCTTCAGCTGATTCAAAATCACCTTTAATATCATCAAACGCAGCTTTTAATGCTTCGTGATCTTCTTCACTGCCACCATTTCGAAAATCATAAATATCATCTTCATCTAATAAAACAGTGGTAATACCGGCTGTTGGTGTGTCATCGAACCCTTCTTCTTCACGCTCATCATCAAACTCAACAGTAATACCTGTAGTATCAAAACCTGATTCAGGCGTTACTTCTGGTGCTTCATGAATAACTTGGACAAATTCGGCACCTTCGTTGCCGCCAGCTGTTCCTGCACCGGCTGCGGTTGCATCGGCAACTTGGCTAGGATCGACACCGTCTAATAATGCTTGTTGTAATGCTTCGACATCACTGTCTACACCTTCAGGGGCTTGGGCTACATCTTGTGGGTTATATACATCAAGGTCTAATATCGCTTGTGAGCTACGGCCTAAGGTCATCACTGAACCGTCGGCGAACTCAACTTCAACAGCACCAGCAGCACCGGTTGAAATCACTTCATCTTGATAAACACGGTCTCCTGCTTGCAACGTACGTTGAGAACCGTCTGTTGCTGTTGCGACGGCTGAACCAATTAGCGTTTTGATAATTCCAATTTCTGTAGCCACTGTGCTTTCTCCTAAGAGTTTGTTATTCAAGTTTCACCGGGCTGGTGATTTACAGTCGCTACATTAAGTGTTTGTAATATCGAAATATATTGTACTTTGGTACTAATTTGATTTTTTTTGTGATTTAGTTCACGTTTTTTGTATGTTTTTGACCATTTTTTTGGCTCATTAACGCTTTATCACATTGGAAAAGACGAATTTTAGCGTTAATAACCGTTGAATTGCGTCAAAATGGCACACCATCAAAGATAAATCACTTTTCACAACCCTGCAGAAGAGTAATCGACTAACAGTAGCGCACTATATCTCTATAAAAGACGACCTAATACTCTTTTAGTCGCTGCTTGCTGTTTTAGAGATCATTAACGTATTATCAATATTAGTCGTTTAATTAAGTGATCTAAACTTCTGCTCCTTTCTTTTAATGGGAGAGGCAAGATAGTATTGATAACAAAATCTACATCCATGCATGCTCAACACCACATCTATAATATTAAGTGGAGACCTTGATGGAATTTTGGCGATTTGAATCTTCGATAAAGGGCTCTGGCAGCCTGATGGCCGGACAATACGATATCAGTATTGTCATTCTTTCTATCGTTATCGCCTGCTTTGCTTGTTATGCTGCGCTAACTACGGCCTATCGCATCATTCGATTGCAGTCCAAAACTATTCATTGGGGTTGGCTATCAACGGGTGCTATCGCCATGGGTTCTGGGATCTGGGCCATGCATTTTACCGGCATGCTTGCTTATTCCATGGGTAGTTCGATTAGTTATTCAGTTCCCATCACCCTTCTCTCGGCACTGCCTGCTATTTTAGGTAGTGGGCTTGCTTTATTTATCTTAAATACGGATAAAATTAATTTTTACCGTAATCAGGTAACGGCATTTCTACTTGCCACCTGCATTGCGGTGATGCATTACACCGGTATGGAAGCCATGCAGATGGATGCTGTCCTACGCTACGATTTTGGATTATTTATTTTATCCTATGTCGTTGCTCATATTTTGGCTAGCCTTGCTTTGGCTATCAAATTCATTAAAACGAGTCGATATCTAGTTTTATCAAAATTTAATAATGCTATCAGCGCTATTGTTATGGGCTCGGCGATTAGTGGCATGCATTACACCGCAATGGCTTCAGCTCAATTTTATCTGCCGGAAGAAGTCCACGCTATAACCGATTTGATAATTCCGACTGATATTTTAATCGCATCAATCACCAGTATCGTCATTATTCTAATTGCTGTGACCATTGTCACTGCTAATGTCTACAATCATTTTGAACAAATGTCTGATCGACTCGAAGAAAGTCAAAATGAACTGAATACGTTTATTAATAGTGCACCCATTATGATGTGGATGATGGATGAATATGGCCAACCCAAACTATTTAATGAAACTTGGCTAAACTTTACCGGAAAAACGTTATCTGAAGAGTTGACCCATTCATGGGATGGCAAGGAAGTACACCCTGATGACAAAGAAGCCTGCTTCTCCATTTATAAAGAACATTTCGGTCACAGATCTGCCTTTGACCATGAGTTTCGCCTGCGGCGTTTTGACGGAGTCTATCGTTGGGTGCGTGAAGTAGGCGTACCTTTTATCGGGGCTCGTAATCAATATATGGGTTTTATTGGCAACTGTCTTGATATCAGTGAGCGTAAACAGGCCGAAGAGCAACTTCAGCAACTGCGACGTTATTTAGCCAATATTATCGATTCAATGCCCTCGATCATAATCGGCGTTAATGCTGATAGCGAAGTCACCCAATGGAACAGCCAAGCTCAGAAAATGACCGGAATATCAGCCGCTCAAGCACAGGGACAAAACCTAGAGAAGGTATTTCCGCGTCTTTATGCTGAAATGTCACATGTCCATAGGGCCATTATCACCCGCCATGAACAATATGATGCCAAACGGAGTTACCAGGAAAATGGTGAAATTAAATATGAGGATGTCACCATTTATCCCTTGGTCACTAACGGGGTGGAAGGTGCGGTTATTCGAATAGATGATGTGACCGAAAAAGTTCACATTGAAGAAATGATGATTCAATCTGAGAAAATGTTATCCGTCGGCGGACTAGCAGCAGGCATGGCACATGAAATTAACAACCCCTTAGCCGGCATGATGCAAACGGCCAATGTAATGAAAAACCGTCTAACTGGTGACGAAATCCCAGCCAATTTGAAAGCAGCAGAGTCGGTAGGCACAAATATGGCCGTTATTCATGCATTCATGACTGAACGAGGAGTGTTTCGCATGCTGGACTCAATCACCGACTCAGGCAAACGTGTTGCCAAAATTGTCGATAATATTCTAAGTTTCGCTCGAAAAAGTGATGCCGAAACTCAGCCACATAATATGGGCAAGTTATTAGATGATGCTCATGAATTAGCGGCCACCGACTATGACCTGAAAAAGCAATATGACTTTAAGGCTATAGAAATCATCCGAGAATATCAGGAAGACCTGCCAGCTGTTGACTGTGAAAGCACCAAAATCCAACAAGTTTTCATGAATATTTTTCGCAATGGCGCCGAAGCCATGCAAGAAGCTAACATCAAACATCCTCACTTTATCTTTCGTACATACCATGACGCCGAACGAAATCATCTCTGCACCGAAATTGAAGACAACGGTCCTGGTATTGATGAAGCAACTCGCCGACGTATATTTGAACCCTTTTTCACTACAAAACCTGTTGGCATCGGCACAGGGTTGGGACTAAGTGTTTCTTACTTCATTGTGGTAGAAAACCACGGCGGTGAAATGAGTGTCGAATCTGAGTTTGGTAAAGGTACGCGGTTCATCATTCGTTTACCCATCTAAAATATAATGGATTTAACGCTCTCTTTTTTCTAACTCAAAATTTATCGCCTCTTATATATAGGACTCATGTACGGCAGTTGATCAAACCAACAAAATCCCGTTTCCTAATGGTGATGTTGTTATCTGGGCGGGGTTGGGTCAGCATAACGTTACGTCAGGCAAGCTAATCCAAAACATTGACTCACTTCACATAACTAGACATCTCGTCATTGTCACGCTAGACAGGGTGCTTTTGTGTAAGCATAATGACGAGCTGATGTAGTTTGTGATACTCAAGACAAACTACTACACATAGAACGACGGATTTATAGTTCTATTTTATCTACCGTGGGTTGTTTGCAAAAGGAGCGGAAAACCACGCCAAAGTAAGATGGGGAATAGTCTCTTGACTAGCGACGGCAACTTCAACACGCTACTACAGCCATACGAAAGTGCCCGACGACGCAGTATCATGAAAAAAAATAGACACGTTTTGATCATAGATGATCAATCTACCGGCAGAGCCATCCTCGGACAAGTTATTCAGCAAATTGCTGATAATATACTTGTCACCGCCTTTGAAACTCCGCAAGAAGCACTTATTTGGCTGGATAATAACGATCCTGACTTAATCGTTACCGATTACCGAATGCCGGATATGAATGGCGTAGAGTTTATCCAACACGTGCGCCAAAAAACACAATGCCAAAACGTACCTATCATGATGATTACCGTCGTCAGTGAAAAAGAAGTACGCTATGAAGCGTTAGAAGCCGGTGCAACAGCCTTTTTAACCCGTCCGATTGATCAAATAGAATGTCGTACTAGCTGTAGAAACTTACTACAACTGTATGAGCAACAGCTAATCATTCAAGATCGTGCTGATTGGCTTGCTCGCCAAGTTGAGGTTGCAACGAAACAAGTCATTGCTCGAGAAAAAGAAACGATTATCCGTTTAGCCAAAGCAGGCGAATATCGTGACGAAGGCACCGGAAATCACGTTATTCGAATGGCAAAGTATGCACGACAAATTGCTGAAGCAACCGGCAAGTTTACCGAAAAAGAATGTGAAGATCTGGAATATGCGGCGCCTATGCATGACATCGGAAAAATTGGTATTCCAGATGGCGTTTTGTTGAAACCAGGCAAATTTCAACCCGATGAGTGGGCGGTGATGAAACGTCATACCACTATAGGTCACGCTATCTTGTCTGATAGCCAATCTCCCTATATTCAAATTGGTGCCATTATCGCGTTAAATCACCATGAACGATTTGATGGCAAAGGTTACCCAAATGGTTTGAAAGGTGAAGACATTCCCCTGATTGCTAGAGTAGTTTCCGTCGCCGATGTTTATGATGCATTAGTATCTGCGAGGCCTTATAAACCAGCCTGGTCTACGGAAGATGCCATTAGTTATATCAAACAGCAATCAGGCACCCAATTCGACCCCGCTTGTGTACAAGCATTTACCGAATGCTTAGATGCAATCAAAGAAATTCAACTCGATTATGCCGATGCGCCTGAATATTCGCTAGAATAGGAGCCCATGTCAGCAACCTCAGAAAATAATCGCCCAACAATACTCGCCAAACTAAAATATCGTTTGGCACAAACCTCTGACTCTGAACCAGAGCAGGCGATAAAAGTCCGTCTTTCTATTGCCACCGTTTTAATTCTCTACTTTTGCTTGCCATGGCAAGACAGTGAGAGCTTTTCTAATATCCTTTCAAGCCTTCCCAGCCTATTAGCGTTAAGTTACTTTTCATTGGCTCTTATGCTAGCTAGCGCGATCGTTATTAATCCTCAACCTTCTCCTCTCAGACGTGTATTAGGCACTTTACTTGATTTAACCCCTCTCTCTATTTTGATGTACTCCGCAGGTGATAAAAGCGTCTTTTTATTCGTATTTTATTTATGGGTAATTTTAGGGATGGGCTTTCGCTACGGCATTAAGTATTTATATTTTTCATTAGGCGTTGGAGTCATTGGTTTTATATGTGCCATTACCTGGGGAGATTACTGGCAAAGCAATAACCAACCGTCGGTAGCATTAAGTTTATTATTATTATTAATATTGATTCCTTTATATTCCGCATTCCTTATAAAAAAATTACATGCAGCCATAGAGGCTGCCAAGTATGCTAACGAAGCCAAAAGTCGATTCTTAGCTAATATGTCTCATGAACTACGGACACCATTAAATGGTGTAATTGGTATTGCTGATTTAATGGGTGAAACCAAGCTAGATCCACAACAATCTGAGTTTGTGAATATTATGCGTAGCTCTGCTAATACTTTATTAGGCTTGATAGAAAATGTGCTCGATATTTCAAAAATTGAAGCCGGTAAAATTATCATCGCTAATGATTCCTTCGATCTACATCAACTTATTAATACCATCGTTAAAATGCAAAGCCCAATGGGAACAGCAAAGGGACTTACTATCAGCTTTAATATTGATGCTGCAACACCGTTTTTATTACAAGGGGACGAGCAACATTTAAAACAAATTTTCATTAATTTGATTGGCAACGCCATTAAGTTTACTAACGAAGGTTCCGTTAAACTTTATGTCACACTTGCCGATAACAATCTAAGTAATCCTAGGCTCAGGTTTGAAGTACAAGATACCGGTATTGGAATTCCAGCCGAATCTTTGCCAACCATCTTTGATGACTTTACACAAGCCTCATCCACCCCCAAACAAGGGGTAGGTGGCTCTGGCTTAGGAACAACTATATCTAAAGAACTTGTTGAATTAATGGGAGGAGAAATCGGCGTAAAGAGTAAACAAGGAGAGGGCACCACCTTCTGGTTTGAACTACCTTTTACATCGATTCCTTATGAAAATTTGAGCTTAGCTGATAATCATTTATTACTATTAACAACCGAACAAACGGCATCACTCATCAGTCCAGCGCTCGACACTTGGGATGCTAAATATGATTGGGTAAGTACATCTGCCCGTGCATTTTCTGAATTGTTAAAAGCCATCGAAAATGAAGATGCCTATAAAACGTTAATTGTTGATCAAGCAAGCATGCTTGATATTACGCCGGTTCAGTTTGCTCAGATGATAAAAACAGAAGACAGTTTAGAACAGCTGTCTTTGATTTTGATTAATACCTCAGAATATAGCCTACACGACCCTCAAATCCGCGAAAACTTTATCTCCACCATTGCCGACCCAAGCGACAGAAGACTATTATTTAACGCGATTCACGCATCTCAAACAATCTCCTCCACTGACACGAAGGTTGTTACCTTAGCGGAGCATTACGCCGCACAAAGCAATGCTCAACCATTAACTATTTTGATTGCCGAAGATAACAGGGTTAACCAGCAGGTGCTAGAAGGTGTACTCCAGCATGCCGGTCATAAGACATTAATTGCAGGGACAGGCGATAAAGCGCTGGACATCCTTACAGAGAAGATGGATGACATCGATATGTTAATCCTCGATATGAATATGCCAGAAATGACCGGCATCGAGGTTATTCAAGCTTTGCAATATCTGGATACCGCACGTTCAATTCCCATCATTATGCTGACTGCTGATGCAACCCCAGAGGCAAAAGAAGAATGTCTAGATGCTGGTGCCAATGTATTTTTAACCAAGCCCATTGATTCCAGAGCCTTACTAGAGCACGTTGCCAAATTAGCCCAAACAATAACTACTGTTTCGTTACAGGAGCAAGAGTCTGATCAACTTAATACATCTGCATTATGGATAGACGAAGCAGTTATTAATGATCTTGCTTTACTGGGCGGTGGTGAACATTTCATACAAAAGCTGATTCAAGGTTTCGAATTTGATGGTAAAAAACACATTAAGGCGCTCAAAACTTCAGCACTTGATGACTATCTAGCTTACCGAGAAAGCCTTCATGCTTTAAAAGGCTCAGCAAGCGAAATGGGGGCAACAAAATTAGTCGACTTATGTATCAAAGCAGAAGAGTTCAAACCCTATGATGTAGGAAATTCAAACGTCATTGCTTTAAGCACTGAAATTGAAAATGCTTTTCTACAAACGATCTTGTCAGTACAGGCGACAATAATCAGCGCTACAAGAGCAGAGACCTAACACCAAAAACTTCACTTATGATTTTGCGTTTTGTCTTTTAATTAATCGGGTCATCATCTTTAAATCCTTATCTGCCAATTTAAATGCTGCATCAACCCAAATATTTGTTATATCTAACAACTCTTGATATGTAATCTGGTTACAAATATCTTTTACCTTAGCAAGTGCTTTATAACTGTTTGGTGTCTTGTTTGCTCTTTTAATGTATTTATAAACAGCTAACTCACCCTCACCTGGCTCAGCTAAAATATCTACAATCCCCATCTCGAATAACTCCTCGGCGGAGTAAAGTTTTCCGGATAAAATCATTTTTTCTGCTGCAGCAACGCCTATTTTTCTAGATAGAAGTGTAAAAGCCCCCATGCCTGGAAATAAATTAAACAACACCTCTGGCAATCCCATCTTGGTGTCACGCTCCGCTATTAAGACATTACTCGCCAGTGCGGTCTCAAACCCGCCTCCTAAGGCATCGCCTTGCACAAGTGAAATAGTGATTAACTCACACTCTAAGTGAACGATATTTTGATACAACACATCGATGCATGAAACGGCATAATCATATAAACCTTTTCGATCACCTGATTGAATTGAACTATAAAATAAATCTAAATCGCCACCTAAATTGAACGTACCTTCCACCTCAGAGCCTAATACAAGAAAGTCATACTTTTCACCATTGCTAGACAACATTTCAGATTGAACGTTTTTCACATAGAGTGATAAATCCCTTAGTAAAGTCGGATTAAAACATAACCTTGGTGCGCCATTCATCAAGCACCATGTTATTTTGTATTTATCATCACTAAAGGTTCGAATTTGTGAATACTGTTCATCAGTATCTGTATTTAGATCATGATTAATTTCTTTAAGCTGAGCTAAAGCGTTCATATTTACCTTCCTTATGTACTTCTATCCTGTCCTGGAAATAACAATGACATATTATTGTCACTAAAAATCTATTCGAATGGGATATAGCAGGAAGCATGCCTATTTGAAAGAGTATTCCAAACAGCGTTAAGGTAAAGCTATGTTACGTAAGGGAAAAGGTACTACTTAGAGTATGAAATGAAATTTCATGTACACATTAATTCAGACAAATGACTAATGACGGCACTGGCATTGCCTTGAATGTTATAGCCTCCTTCTAAGAGGGAAATAACTCTTCCATCACAGTGTTTTTCAGCCAAATTTTTAACCATTTTAGTGAGCTGCATAAAACCTTTATCGGTGATGTCATGACATCCTAATAAATCATCTTGTCGACTATCAAAGCCAGCAGAAATAATAATTAAGTCAGGTTTAAATGTTTCAACGGCTGGCAACAATTCTTGCTCAAATGCAGCAATAATATCGGCATCCTCAGCCCCACAAGCTAAATGCACATTGATATTAAAGCCTTCGCCTTTACCTTCGCCTCGCCGCTCAGGAAAGCCCGTACCAGGATAAGCAAAGGTATCGTGGGTAGAAAAGTATAAAACTGAAGGATCAGAATAAAATGCCCACTCGGTGCCATTGCCATGGTGATAGTCCCAATCGACTATTAATACTCTGTCTAAACCATAATTTTTCTGAGCATAGCGAGCCGCTATCGCAGCATGATTGTAATAACAAAAGCCTTCTTCTTTTCCCGTATTCAAGGCGTGATGACCGGGCGGACGGGAAGCACAAAAGGCATTATTGAGCGGTCCACTACACACAGCATCAATGGCAGCCAATACAGCTCCTGTAGCAAGCAGTGCATGCTGATGATTCTTTAAATCATTTTGTTTTATGGAATCTATGTGCTCTTTGGAATGAACAAGCTCTAACCAAGGTTCAACATCATTTTTAGCTTCAAGGACTGTGAGCTTAGATAATAGGTCATATTCGACTAATTTATCGGCTATCGCCTGATATCTAGCCGGAGATTCTGGGTGGGCCGGACTAATATGATGATCAATAAATCGCTCATCTAATACCAGTCCTGTATGAGATTTTACCGCCTTAGCACTCAAGCCCGTAGATAAGCCCGCCAGCGTTGATAAAGCAAGAAATTGTCGTCTTTCCATCATATAACCTTTTTCGCGATAAGCCATATTAAATCGAGATTTAACTGTAATATTTTCGACCTATAACCATAGCATTAATAATGATGAGGTGTATGAATCACACCTCTACTAAACGTATATCTACGTTAGACTAGAAGCGTATGATAAAAATTAAACTTTAAACATAAAGGTAGTTATCAATGGCCCATTACCTCATCACGGGTGGAACAGGTTTAATTGGTTCAGCTTTATGTCATCATTTAATAAACTCGAATCATGATGTCACGGTGCTTAGTCGTCAGCCTGTCAATGTTCCTAGACTCTGTGGTGACAAGGTTTATGCTGTCACATCATTTGAAGATATTGATGATCAAATAAAATTTGATGGTGTCATTAATTTGGCAGGCGCGTCGATTGCAGATCGACATTGGACTCAAAAACGTAAGGCGATACTTGAACAAAGTCGAGTAGGCATCACTGCTGACCTAGTCACTTGGATAAAACAGCGAGAACTAAAACCAAACTGTTTAATCAGTGGCTCAGCGGTTGGTTGGTATGGTGATGGCAGCAACAAGATATTGACTGAAAGCAGTGACTTTCACGATGAGTATACCCACCAACTTTGTGATAACTGGGAGAAACAAGCCCTACTCGCTCAAGATTTAGATGTACGAGTCTGCATCGTTCGCACAGGTTTAGTTCTGGCCAGGAAGGGTGGTTTCCTACAAAAAATGTTATTACCCTTCAAAATGGGTCTGGGTGGCCACTTAGGTGATGGTCTGCAATATATGTCATGGATACATATTAATGACATGATAAAACTCATTCTATTCTTGCTGGAGAAGCAAAATGCCAACGGCATATTTAATGCGTGCTCCCCTACGCCAATAAGCAACAAGGTATTTAGCCAAGCCTTAGCTAAACAATTAAATAGACCGGCTTTTTTACCTGTTCCAGCTTGGTTGCTAAAAGGGGTATTGGCTGAAATGTCACGACTATTGCTAACTGGCCAGCGAGCAGTACCTGAAAAAGCACAGGCACTCGGATTCCAGTTTGATTATACTGAGCTTAACTCAGCCTTAGCTGATATTTTGTCCTCCAAATAAATAAAAATAACTATGACAAAAAAAGCTGTATTACTAGCTAATCTAGGTTCACCAGATAATGCAGAAACACCTGCTGTTCGAAGCTATCTAAATCAGTTTCTTATGGATCCCTATGTTATCCAACTTCCTTGGGTTTTAAGACGACTACTAGTGAGCTTGTTTGTCTTACCGACTAGACCTAAAGCATCTGCCGAAGCGTATCAAAAAATTTGGCTAGCTGAAGGTTCGCCCTTAATCGTCTTATCGGAAAAGTTAAAACTAGCCCTTCAATCGCAACTATCGATTCCGGTTGGTTTGGCAATGCGTTATGGCCAGCCTAGCATCGAATCTGAACTACTCAAGTTAAGTAAACAAAATATTGACGAAGTCTTGTTTATTCCCTTGTATCCTCATTTTGCTGATAGCACGGTGACTACTTCTATAGAAGAAGCAAAACGAGTGATAAAACGACATAAACTGGCTATTACCTTATCCATAGCTCCGCCTTTTTACGATAACAACGACTATATCCAATCACTCGTTAACAGTGCTCAGCCTTATCTTCGCCAAGATTATGACCATCTTGTGTTCAGTTATCATGGTTTGCCTGAATCTCACCTTAGCCAATTAGATGACAATCATTGTCTGCAAAAAAATGATTGCTGCCAGCAAGCTAATGATTGTCACGCTCGCTGTTATCGTCATCAAGTATTTGAAACCACACAACGCTTTGCTAAAAAAGCCGAGTTATTACCACAGCAATATTCCATCGCATTTCAATCGCGTTTGGGCAGGGCTAAATGGTTAGGACCTAATACCGAAGATCGGTTGCGGGAACTGGCAAACAATGGGGTGAAAAACATCTTAGTGATATGTCCAGCTTTTGTGACTGACTGCCTAGAGACATTAGAAGAGATCGCCATTCGAGGGCAAGATGTTTTTACTGAGGCTGGGGGCGAATCACTGACATTGATACCCTGTTTGAATGATCATCCTGACTGGGTGGCCACTCTGACATCATGGTGTCAGTAATAAAAACTATTGGGATTGAACAAGGTTTATCTAAATGTGGTTTTACACGCGACCTAATAACGGTTGGCGCACAACTTGACTGGTATATTCACCACCTGGTCCGTATGAACTTGGATTCATATCTCGGCCACGGAAAATATTCATCGCCCGTTGTATATGTTGGCGGTTAACATTGACGATTCCGCCATTAATTTGGTTGTTTTCTCTACAAGCTTGAGCAGTCTGCTTTAGTTGACCCAGAATAGTATTTAAGGCCACAGCATCTTGTTGTGTTTGATTATCAATATAGGCAGCTAAGCCATCTTTATCTGCCGAAAAACCGTCCGCTTGTAATAGAGCATCACGTTGACGACCTAGTTGCTCCAGTTGCAGCACTAAAGGTTGTTTTTTTTCTGCCATTGTATTGATAACATCGATGTCAGACTCCATCAGTGCACTACGTTCAGCCATCATGATCTCTAATAGCTGAGCTGAAATATGTTGCTCAGCTTGTAAAATACTATGTAACTGTTTTGAAGAAGTCGTCGCCATCATAATCACCTAATTGAGTTGTTGCTCAAAATCAATCAAGTTTTGTGCCAATTCATTTACATCGATCCCATAAGAACCGTCAGCGATCGCTGCTCGTAATGCTTCAACCTTCTCAGTATTCACTACGGATACATCTAATAATGTATGTTGTAATGACTGTAATTGCGTTGCAGTATTCGTCAGACTGACAGTATCAGATCGTGCTTCCGACCCAGGAACGGCTTGTGACTTAGCGCCATCACGATTATCACGTGCAGTAACATTGCGGGTAGAATTTAACTCCGCTTGTCCTGTCGCTTTTAAATTATTTATTTCAGACATATTTATGTCTCCTAAGGCTCCCGACTATTACAGCGGCACAATTTCTAAAAACTTGAATAAAAAGATCATTTTATTGTGCTGCCATTACATGGTGACCTTTACAATACCCGGTCCATCAACCACGCCTTCGACCACACGTTTGGAAGACAAATTTTTCACTCGTACTCTCTGGCCCAGACTGCCATCAGACAATGCCGTACCAGTCATTCTCACTTCCATCAAACCCGCCGTTGCCACCAACATAATCAACTCACCACGCTGGATAATTTTTTGTGGTTTTAGACTGTTAGGATTAATCACCGTTCCGACAGCCAAGGGGTATTTTAACTGCTGGCCAATAATATGTTGTGGATTTTTAATATAGCCTTTACGCAGACTACCAATATCAAGCGATACAGTCTTAAGATCTGACTTCAAAATAATGTGATTCATCGCTAACGGACGTGCAACCACCACTACAGGCCGGAACAATTTTACTTTCGCGGGAATGTAAACCGTCCAAGCAACCGGTGAATTACATTTCACACCGATCGTTTGCTTGCCAAGCCCTATTTTTCTATTGTTAGAAAAAGCCACTAATGTGCTTTCACATGCTTGTAATCGTAATCGGCGATCTAAAGGTTCCATCACAATTTGAGCATTGTCATAGCTCATTTGCACCTGTTCAAATGCATACATATAAGCGGTATGCTCAATGCTTTCTCGTGATTGCAACTCTGCGGCATATCCATTCATTACGGGCATGACTGAGCATAATAAGCTTAAAAATAAGTGTTTCCAGTTTATTAGCATAACCAAATCTCAACATTCAACGACCACTGTCAGCTTTATGACAGTCGTCTTCTTTTATCCAAGATAAAGCAAAGTCTATGCCTAACATTTAACCCCACTTCAACCTGACATCCACTGAGAGTAGTTTTATACTATTAAGAATAGCTAAACATTGGCCGCTAATTCGTACAGTAATAATTTAGAGAGGCAGAATCATGGCAAGTATTATCGATGGCGTCGATCAACGAACCCAGCTAGTTGGTCATAATCGTTTGGAATTACTGCTCTTCAGACTAGATTCTAATCAACTGTACGGCATCAATGTCTTTAAAGTTAAAGAAGCAACACCTTGCCCAAAGTTAACCAAACTACCTCACTCACATCCCGTGATAGCCGGTGCAGCACATATTCGTGGCCAGGCCATCAGTATTTTTGACTTATCCCAAGGCATTGGCGGTAAACCTATAGAAGATATAAAACAATCGTTTGTTATCATCACCGAATACAACCGTTCGATACAAGGCTTTTTAGTCAGTGAAATCGTTCGCATTATCAACACTAGCTGGGAAGACATTCTGCCACCACCCAGTGCATCGGGCAATAGTAACTACATGACAGCTATTACTCGATTGGATGACGAACTGATTCAAATTATTGACGTAGAAAAAGTGATGGCTGAAGTAGTCGGTTCAGATGAATTAGTGTCAGAAGAACTCGTGGAGAGTTTCTCCGCACAAAATATTGAACGCAGACCTCACATATTAGTTGCCGATGATTCCAGTGTAGCTCGTAAGCAAGTCCAGCGTGCCATGGAGCAAATTGGTATTGATACCACTATCGTACGTGATGGCAAAGAGGCTCTTGATCAATTAAATGCGTGGGTCGAACAAGGCATTGATGTTAAGAATCACATCTCGATGTTAATTTCAGATATAGAAATGCCCGAAATGGATGGTTATACACTCACCGCTGAAGTTCGCAGGAATCCTGACTTAAAAGATATCAAAATACTCTTACATTCTTCAATGAGTGGCACCTTCAATAACACCATGATAAAACAAGTAGGCGCAGATAAATTCATTCCTAAATTTTCACCCGATGAATTGGCCGTTGCAGTACAAGACCTAATCGAAGAGTGGAGAGAAGATCACCCTCAATAATTTGGCATAAAAAAGGCTCCTTCAGGAGCCTTTTTAGTATTTAGCTTAAACTGCTTATCGCCCGAACCCACCTGTAATATCTGCTGGCATTGGGATGACCTTATCTGATTTAGTCACAATATCCGCTTCTGCACGCATCATATTTGTGCCAACAAAACCACCAAAACGATAAACCCAAGGTTTTAATTCTTCCGTCATAGTATTGGCTTCTTGTTTAACGTGCTCCACTGTTTTTAATACATCAAGTTGTTGGATATCTTCCGGTGCGGCTTTAACAGAAGATGCATCATATTCAGCCTTGAACGTTGTGTAATAGAAACCATCAATAAAGGATGTTTCAGTAATCACTTTCAAGCCATCAAAAGTAATAAATTCAGCCGTAACCACTTCGCTATCACCACGTGAGAAACCACTTAACGGCTGCACATCTTCCATGCGTAACTGATTTAACGTACCTGCAATGTCATAACCTAATTGCTCATATTTGAAGATGGTTTTTTCCAGCATCGGGGGCACACCAAATTTATCTTTTATACCAATATTAACAATCGTAGCCATTTCACCATTGGGTTGAATAATGTTGACCTGCGCGATGCGCGCGCGATCAATATTAGTGACGTCACTCTTAATCCAGTTCAACATTAAAGGATTGATGTTCAGGTAACCTTCTGCCAACCAAACACTATCTTCATTACTGCGACGAACATAGAACTGTCGAGGGCCCATATTGTTGGCAATTTCACGCTCCGCACCAAGAATCAAACCGGCTACTGGCTGTTCACCATTTAACATGGTGACTTGAATTGATTCACCTCCGTCATCTACGCCTTCGACACCCAATAGAATGTGATGCTCGACATTAGCCGTTTTACGTTCGAGAATCTTCGCCTCGGCAATATCAATCAACGCCCGTTTAACTAAATTAAAGTCAGCAGAATAATTCCAGCGTTCCTTAACAAACCAGTCTTCATCTTGTTTATACAAGGTGAACTCATCTTGAGAACTTTTGAATTTAATCGTATCAACGCCATTCAACTGTTCAAACAACTCAGGAAATAATATTGAATAATCTTCACTAACCTCATTTGGACGTTGAAGCGTAAACATCATCAATACCACCATCACCAGGGTGACAATGAACAAAATAGTCAGGCTATTTAATTTTTTTTTCATCTTTTTACAAACCTATTTCGAGGATCAGACTAAAACTACGTTTTAGTTTCCTTATTACTGCTGATTCCGGCCTTGAGTACGTTTACGAACACGCAGCCAACCACTAATCACGGCAATCAATATCACCACCAATGGAATGAGGCCGATATTGAAGAACTTCAGTTGCGTATCGAGTGTATCGATGTCTTTACGCAAATTACCTTGCACGTCACGTAATTGCGCTTGCGTTTTATTCACTAACGACCGAACTTCAGCAATCTCTTTCTGTTGTTCTTGGTTTAGAATTTCATCGCCACTACCACTACGTTCGACTTGCATTCGAGCAATGCGCTGTTCACCTTCTTTTAATTCTTTCTGTAACTCACGCTCTTTAGTACGGTAACGGTTTTCAGCTTCACGTTGTATTGCCAAAACTCGATCAAATGGACGTGAATAACCAGCGCGAGACCGCACGCTAATCAGGCCATCACTACCCGTCATTTCATCAACAGCATTAATCAAAAAGTTGATATTATCAGAGGTGTTATACGCAATCTGTTGACCATAAAAGTCTTGTAACTGCACCCAAAAACGACCTTGCAACATATCAACATCAGCAATCGCGATCACATCAATATCTTGTTTTGATTCGGCCACATGTCCAGGCATTTTTTTTCCTTTCTTATCAACAATGCCATTTGGAAAGGCTGACTTAGCCGCACCAGTCACTCTTACCGCAATAGGGTAACTTAAGGTACCTGGCTGATATTTTGTCAATAAAGCCAGTGGGTCATTACGGAACTGAACCACTCGCTTATCCACCAACATGGCTTCATTACTGGATGAGAATAACGGTGTGACTACCGTGGTAGCGCCATCAAGTTCCTTAAATCGGCCGGCAGTTGCCACTTCAACTTTCTTCAATTGGCTGGTAATGACTTGTTCTTTATTAAGTTGATCAGATGGAATCGCCTGCCACAAAACATAATCAATCGGTTTATTATCAGTGCGCGCACCAAAATCAACCTTGATCGCTGTTTTTCGATCGGCAATAACATCAGTGCCAACACGCTCAATACCCCACTGTTTAAATAGTTCTGGCATATTTGAGCTACGTGACGCAACCATGGCCGCCATTGGGTTATCTGGATCTTTCTCCGGGATATCAATTTCTGCATAGGGATCCACATAGGTGATTAACTTACCGCCCCGTAATACATACTGATCGATAGCATACAAAGTACTTTCAACAAAGTCCTTTGGATGAACCACCATTAGTACATCGATACTTGATGGAATTCGACGAATGTCTTTTGGTAATACCGTCACATTGAACATTTGTCGTAATTCAGCCATCACCGCCCACGGTGCGGGTCCATCTGACGAAGCGACCTCGCCTTTTAATGGATCATATTCTTCACCATCAATCGCTAGGGCACTAATCACTGCCACCGATTTTTTCTCAGAATTCGACAACTTGTAAATGATTTTAGTTAAATCATATTCAAGTACATCTTCTTTTTCTGGTTGGAAAAAAGCAATGCTCTCAGTGCCATCAAGTAAGTTACTGCCGGCCAAACCGAAGTATAAAGAGTCAGTTTCACCCTCAATCGGAACACCTTGCAAGCCATACTGTTTCGCACGCTGCTCATTATCTGAAAATGGTGCCGGATTGATGATCACTAACTTGATCATACCGTTCGATGCACGCTGGTACTCCGCCAACAACTCCTGCACTCGCTGAGCATACGCTTTTAAGCTGGGTAACTCCTGCGCAACCTGATCAGAATAATAAAAACGTAACGTCAGCGGAGCGTTTAATGCTTCGATGATATTTAATGATCCATCAGATAAGGTATAGAGCTGACTCTCAGTTAAATCAATTCGTGATGCCTTAAAATTACCATTGGTCACAATGTTAAACGACAAAAACAAGATAATGGCTAACACTAAACCTGCGGTCGATAATAGTTGTTTATTCATCTTAAAAAATTCCTAATCGGCCTTACGGACATTAATAACAATGGCATTAGCAAACAACCACACCATTATGACCGAAGCGAAATACAACATATCGCGCATATCAATGACACCCTTAGATATCGCATCAAAATGTGTCAAGAAACTAAATGAGCTAATTGCATCAATCAATGCACTCGGCGCCCAACTGCTGAAAAAGTCCAAGACGATACCATAACCACTTAATACGAAAACCAGGCTGGCAACTAAACTTAAAACAAAGGCAATAACCTGATTTTTTGTTACAGCAGAAATACATGAGCCAATGGCCAAGAAGCCACCCGCCATTAATAAACTCCCTAAGAACCCAGCAAAAATAACCCCATTATCGGGTGAGCCCAGATAGTTCACCGTAATCCATAACGGGAAGTTCAACATCAAGGCTAAGCCTGTGAAAGCCCAAGCAGCGAGGAACTTTCCTAATACTGCATCAAACACTGAAATCGGTAATGTCATTAATAACTCTATCGAGCCACTTTTGCGTTCTTCAGACCATAAACGCATCGAAATAGCAGGGATCAATAAGATATATAACCATGGGTGTAAAGAGAAAAACGGATATAAATCGGCTTCTCCACGTTCAAAAAAGTTGCCTACAAAAAAGGTCGAAAAACCGGTGAGTAACAAGAAAATAACTAGGAAAACATAAGCGACCGGCGTTGCAAAATAGCCGTTAAATTCCCGCTTCATAATGAACCAAATATTCTGTAAATTCATTAGATACCGCCCTGTGTGCTGTTAGTAGTAATGGTACGGAAAACCTCATCCAAACGACCATTCTCAGCATATAAAGAATCAATATTCCAACCGTTAGCACGGATAGTTTGAGATAACTCCGCCGTAATTTGTTGGCCACTCGTAGGATAAACACGAAAACCTCGTTCCGCAGCTAATAGTTCTACTTCACCAACAAACTCAAGATCATTTAAAAATGCTGTAAATTTATCAGCATCAGCATTATCAACCGCAACACACACTGCGTTGTGATAACGCGACATTGCTTCGAGCTCATGCGGCGTACCATTAAACTGAACCTTACCGTTGGCGATAACCACATTGCGCGTACATAAGGCATGCACTTCTTCCAAGATATGAGTCGAAATAATGATCGCTTTATCTTCGGCCATATCATTAATCAAGTTTCGTACTTCATGTTTTTGGTTCGGATCTAAACCATCCGTCGGTTCATCCAAAATCAATACGGGTGGGTTATGCAAAATCGCCTGCGCTAAACCAACACGACGTTTATACCCTTTTGATAAGGTTTCAATCGGCTGAAACATCACATTTTTAATTTGTGCTCGCTCAGCAGCAGAGTCGACTGCACGTGTTTTTTCCGCACCAGACAAACCACGAATATCGGCAATAAACTTTAAAAAGCTATGTGGCGTCATATCTGCGTATGCCGGTGCGCCTTCCGGCAGATAACCCAAACTAGCTTTAACAGCAATTGGATCAGTCAATACATCATGACCACAAACGCTGACTGTGCCGCGTGTTGGGGTCAAAAAACCAGTGATCATTTTCATGGTGGTCGACTTACCGGCACCATTAGGGCCTAGAAAGCCTAAAACTTCACCTTTATTGACCGAAAATGACACGCCGTCAACGGCCTTGATCGCACCAAAATGTTTGGCCAGATCTTTGATCTCAATTCTCAATGTCATATTATTTAAAAGCGTTCTCCGCTCCCCATCTTTTTTGCAAATCGCACATTATTCTGAGGTTAGCCCCCACAAGTCAAGTTTGATTTACTTTTAGCTTATATAGTTATTGTCATTCCATAGCCAAGGGCATAACCTATTCGTCATTTACTTTTAAGATCTGCTTATATGGAATTCAACCGACTTATTCAAAACATCCGTGATTTTAGCTGGGATATTATTGATAACTTCAATAATCCTAGCACTCGACGCCAAGCTTTGAGGATCGCTAGCATTAGTATCAGCATCATCATTTTATTCTTTGTCATCCTCATGCTGTGGTGGGATAAGGCGCCAAACGAATTTAATCCGACACAAACTGCTCAACAAGTAGCGAGCAGTAAACAACATAAATTTGTCACCGGCTACACTTCAACTGTCACCCTGATCACCCTTACCGATAACTTATTAAATAAATCCGGCGGCTATCTTAGTAACGATGTCATGCCGCCATCAATATGGATGGACAACATTCCTAATTGGGAGTTCGGTGTCTTAGTCCAAATTCGTGACTTTTCCCGTGCTCTTCGCAATGATATTAGTCGTTCACAATCACAATCCTTAGAAGATCCTGATCTGGCGATTGCGGAACCTCAATTTAACTTTAATTCGGAATCATGGCTGTTCCCGCCTACTGAGAGTGAATATCAAAAAGGCATCGAGGCTTTGGAGTCATATCTAACTCGATTGAGCAGTACTGAACAAGACAGTGCCCAGTTCTATGCTCGAGCTGATAATTTGGCAGACTGGTTAGCAATTGTTGAAAAACGCTTAGGCAGCTTGTCCCAACGTTTAAGTGCTAGCGTGGGACAAGCTCGCATCAATACTGACTTAGCCGGTGAACCTGCAGCCATACAATCCACACCCGTGCCAGCTGAAATCATTATCAAAACACCATGGGCACAAATCGATGATGTATTTTATGAATCTCGCGGTACTAGCTGGGCGTTAATTCACTTATTAAAAGCCGTGGAGCATGACTTTGTTGATATTCTGCAAAAGAAAAATGCCTTAATCAGCCTGCGTCAAATTATTCGTGAATTAGAAGCGACTCAAGAAAGTGTCTGGAGCCCAGTGATCTTAAATGGGAGTGGTTTTGGATTTGTTGCTAATCATTCATTAGTGATGGCCTCATATATTTCTCGCGCTAACGCTGCCATAATTGATTTGCGAAGTCTGCTCAACCAAGGTTAACGTAGTTTTAAATAAAATCTTTTTTTAACTTATCGATAAGGAATTTCAGAATGAAAAAAATAACATTATCCGTCTTAGTCGCATCCAGTTTATTAATCTCAGCATGCGATCAAGCACCAGAGACTTCAGAGGCCGCTCCAGAAACGACTAAAACCATGGTTGAAGAATCGATGCCAACCACCACGCAAGTAGAAAAAACAGCTACTGAGATGGCCAAAGATACTGCTGAAATGGACATGCCTGCTGCAACAGCTGACAGCAGTGCTGAAACGATGGAAGCCGTTGCCGAAGAAGTGTCAACAACAGCGACTGAAGAGACAATGCCTAGTGACGATATGATGGAGCAAGCTGCTGATGTCATCGAACAAAACTCAGAAGCGATCATGGATAAAGCAGAAGAAATGCTAGGCTCAGAAATGGGCGATCTTTCGAGTGATGATGCCATGGCTAAAGCCAGTGACATGATGGATAAAAAATCGTCTGATTTATCAGCAGATGCTGCAATGGAATCTGCCGATCAAATTTCTGGTGATGACATAATGGCAAAGGCTAAAGCACAACTTGCAGAATCAAGCGAGTTACCTATGGATAAGGCACCTGAAATGGTTGAAGAGCCAGCCATGCCAGATACCGGTGAAGATAAATTAAAAGACGCCGCATCAGATTTAATGAACTTCTAATTTAAAGTGATTTAAATACAAAAAAGCCGATAGATATTTTCTATCGGCTTTTTTTATGATTATTTCACAGCATCTGGATAAAACAGCTGTTGATCCGCTTTACGAAAATTACTCATAATCGCTTGGCCTGCTTCACTGGTCACAAAGTCGATGTATTTTTTAGCTAGGTCGTATTTCACATGCTGATGCTTTTCTGGATTCACCGCCATCACATGATAAGGATTAAATAAGGCCTCATCGCCTTCAAACACCACTTTCAAGCTCATCTTATCTGAATAGGCAATCTGAGTTCCGCGATCAGTTAATGCATAGGCCTGCTTTTCATCAGCAATCGTTAATACCGCACCCATGCCTTGTCCTGCTTGAATATACCAAGCACCTTCGGGTTCTATTTCCATCTGTTGCCATAACGCTTTTTCTTTTTTATGAGTACCAGAATCATCACCACGTGAAACAAACTCACTCTGACTATCAGCAAGTAACTGCAAAGCCTGCATAGCTGACTTGGCGCTGTTTAACGTAGCGGGATCGTGTTCTGGACCCACGATGACAAAATCATTGTGCATCACGGCTATGCGATCGATGAAGTCGCCTTTTTTTACATATTCCAACTCCGCCGCAGGTGCATGCACAAACACGACATCGACATCACCATTGCTGCCTATTTTTAAGGCTTTGCCCGTACCAACAGCAATAACGGCGACTTTCACATCAAACTTAGCTTCAAATGCAGGGTGTAACACCGATAACAAACCCGAGTTTTCTGTACTTGTCGTGGTTGATATCTTTAGTAGTTCAGTAGCCTGCACAGTCAGACTAAACACCATAATCATTGATGAGATTAGAGATAAACCCAACTTCATTTTTTGTACCTAATTAAAATAATTATTAATAACGCTTAAAATGCCCACTGACTACGCACTTGAACGATGCTTGGCTCATCACCGTCGTTAGTGCCGCCATCTACATCAAGTACATCAACGTAGTTTGCTGAGAATCGTAAAGTTGGTGTTGGATACCAATTTAATGCAGCGGTCATTGAATCAACCTCACCACCATCGATATCCGAATCAGACAAATCTAAGCTGCTATAGCGCAGGCCAAACTCCCACGCACCGATCCCACCTTCACCGACTATGCCTTTTGGTTTTACTCCACCAAATGCACCTTTTTTATAAAGTCGTGACTCACCGGTAAAGAAATAACCTGTTTGTACATACCACCCATCAAAGTCCAAATCACTGCCACTGTTACGATTGACAGAAGTAGTTATATATTCAGCTTGAGCATGCAAAGAACCAAATGTAGCTGCCGCCTCAACGCCCACTTTTAAATAATCGCTAACATCTAAAATCATGCCTGTATCAACAATGTTAATGCCAGCAATATGACTTTCTGGTGTTTGTTTAAATTGAGTGGAATCATCGTTATCTCCGGTATCACGATAATTTACGCCCACTCCAAAATGGATTAATTTGGTTTTCTCATTAATCGGTGCAAAGGTTGCTCGAGTACCTATTCCCCAGCCTTCATCTTCAGCACTGCCTTTTGTTGTCAAAGACTCGCCAAACAAGCCACCAGCCAAAGTCCAATGTTTATGTTTTGTACTGGCCATCACACCAATATGACGACCCGCAGCAAATGCTGATGGTAAAGCGCGCTCTGTGAACAAGGTGTATTTAGAGCTTGTTTGTTCTTGCAACATAAAGGGGTCTTTAAAATTACCGACTTTTAACTGCAAATCATCAAAGCCGTTATAACTAATAAATGCATCGGCTATGCCCTTGCCATTTGCACCGGTATTAGCAAAGTCATATTGCAATTTATAACCCCAGTCGTAATACATATTGCCTTGTAGATATAGGCGCGCACGTCTAATTTCGGTACCGTTACCCATATCTGGTTCACCGCTGTAGCTTGCGGCATCAGCTTGTACGCGGCCACCTATTTTTGTGCTGAACTTACCGTCACGGGTTTTAACAGTTATGCCACCTTTCACTTTGACTTCAACATCAGAAGGCTTCGTTGCTTCGGCTAATTGTTTTTTAACTTCAGTTTTTTCTACAGTAGCTTGAGTCTGGTTTTGTTTTAACTCGGCAACTAAGCGGCCATATTGTTCATCACTGACCATGCCATTTTCATGCAGCATATTAATTAAGGTTTCAATTTCAGACCCTGCATTTGCGGGAAAAACGGTAAACGAAAACATGGCTGCGGCGATGGCTGTTATTTTAAAGTTCATTGTCCGAACTCCTTTAATTAAAATCATATAAAGAAAATATAGGTTAATTAGATCATATATATCTACTTATTATCAGTAGTCTAGCATTGCTATTGAATATTTAAATATGTTTATATGTGCATATTATGGATATTAAATTTAATATTAACTGGCAGCTTAGCAATGGCGAAACTCTAAGTATTGATCCCCTGCTGTTCAAATTACTAGCAGAAATTCAGCAACAAGGGTCATTAAAAAAAGCGACTGACAAGACACATGTATCTTATCGTTTTGCATGGGGTTTATTAACAAAATGGGAAAAGTTCTTGCAACAACCATTAGTTATTCTTGAGCGAGGACGCGGTGCTAACCTTTCGCCTATTGGCGTCAAACTTCTAAACGCTAATTTGCAATTGCAGGCCCGTTTCATACCAGAGCTTGATAACGTTGCCACTCAATTTAAACAAGAATTTGATTCTGTATTAATCAACGACGAATCATCTTCTTTGAACATTTTTGCTAGTCATGGCATTGCCATCGACAACTTGCGTGAGTTAATCAACCAACAACAAAACTTTCAACTTGATTTACATTTTCATGGCAGCTTAGAAAGCTTGCGCGCATTAGCTAATGGTGAATGTGATATAGCCGGCTTCCATATTCCTGATGGAAAAATGGCTAAACCGCTCACTCCTAGATATCTAGAGCTACTTGATCAAGAGCAACATCAACTCATCTACGTAGTTAAACGTAATCAAGGTTTGATGATGCAGCCAGGAAACCCTAAAAACATCTCATCATTAAAATCATTGGCTAATGACAATGTTAGTTTCATTAATCGTCAAACTGACTCAGGCACACGCTTACTGTTTGACCAGTTATTACAAGCAGAAAATATAACGCCCTCTCAGGTTACTGGTTATCAGCATGAAGAGTTCACCCATATGGCGGTGGCAGCCATGATCGCTAGTGGTGTTGCCGATGCCGGATTTGGCATTGCGCCGATGGCAGAAAAGTTCAAGCTCGACTTTTTACCATTAATTTGGGAACACTACTGTTTAGCTGTGCCAAGAAAAATTGCCCATGACAGTCGTGTCGCCAAAATCATTGAGTTATTACAAAGTGATAAATTTAAACAGGGGCTTGCCGGTTCAGCTGGTTACGATACAACCCAGACTGGAAATACGATTGGCTTTAAAAAACTGTTTCCCTAAAGTTCACGGACCCAATGACCTGATTTTCCACCTGCTTTTTCCAATAACCTGACATCAGTCATGATCATGCCTCGATCGACTGCTTTACACATATCGTAGATAGTCAGCAGCGCAACTTGAATCGCGGTCAATGCTTCCATCTCAACGCCAGTCTGACCACTGGTCTCCACCTGAGCACGACACTGCACGGCCACTTCATCCTCTAAAATTTTAAAATCAAGCGTCACTTTTGTTAACGCTAATGGGTGACATAAAGGAATTAAATCTGAAGTTCGTTTTGCCGCCATAATGCCGGCTATACGTGCAATTCCTAAGACATCACCTTTTTTATGATTGCCTTGTTTAATCAAATCTAATGTCTTCTCAAGCATATTGATTTTCCCCTCCGCAACAGCGACACGCTTAGTGATTGCTTTATCACCGACATCGACCATATGGGCTTCACCAGCTTGATTAAAATGCGTTAAATCTGACATCCAATGTTATCCTTTTAGTTTTCAATGTAAGAAACAATTAACCAGATGAGTATTCAAGTCAAATTCTTTGCCAGTTTGCGTGAACAAGTGGGCGTTTCAGATATCGCTATTGATGCCGCTGAAACTGCAGGTGATGCATGGAATATTGCCACGGATAATGCAGAAACACCTGCAAATTTATTAGTTGCCGTTAATCTTGATTATGCCCAATTAAATACCGCTGTTTTTGATGGAGATGAAGTCGCCTTCTTCCCACCCGTTACTGGTGGTTAATCATGACCAGCAAGATCATCGACACAACATTTGATCCTTGGCAAGAAATACAACACCACCAAGCACAGTCAAATTTAAACAATAAATTTGGCGCTACGGCCACATTTATCGGCAGCATGCGAGATTTTAATGATGATGCTGATGTCAGTGAAATGACCTTAGAGCATTACCCTGAAATGACCCAACGTTATCTAGAAAAATTAGAAGCTGAAGCCAAGAAAAAATGGCCGGCTTTATTAGATTGTTTGATCATTCATCGTGTTGGTCATATTCAACCCGCCGATGCCATCGTACTTATTGCTTGCTGGTCAGCACACCGTCGTGCGGCATTAGATGCCACAGACTGGTTAATCGAAGAGCTCAAACATAACGCACCCTTCTGGAAACAGGAACTACGAGAAGATGGACTGCGTTGGGTAGAAAAAAATACCGACGGTACTTAGTCTCGTTCTATCAACTCTATTTTGTACCCATCTGGATCTTCAATAAACGCCAATACGATAGTGCCGTGCATCATCGGTCCAGCTTCCCTAATGACTTTGCCACCACGTTGTTTGATTTGTTCACATGCAGCAACCGCATCAGGCACAGCAATGGCAATATGTCCAAAACCATTGCCTAGATCATAACTATCCGTGCCCCAGTTATAGGTCAGCTCTATAACGGTATTTGATTCTTCATCGCCATACCCTACAAACGCCAAAGAAAATTCAGCCTCAGGATATTCTTCCTCTCGTAATACTTTCATGCCCATCACTTCAGTATAGAAGTGTATTGATCGCTGCATATCACCCACACGCAACATAGTGTGTAACATTCTCATGATTGTTTATCCTTAAATATCTATTGGCTACAAATTCTATAAAAGTGGCTATCTTCACGAGGGGAAGCAGAACAACAACTATTCCCCCGTGGTGATACTTTACAGGGTTTATTATTTAAAATAAGAAACTAAGCTTAATGCCTATAGCTTGATCGGTATAATCCTCTCGACCATAGAAATCATAGCGGGCGGTAATTTCACTGCCATTATCACCTGTGAATCGAAAACCAAAACCAGCACTGTAAACCAGCTCATCAGGTTTGATACCAACGGTAGAAAACTTGCCACCGCCCCCTTCAAACGTAGACGTAAGACTTGAGCGTCTTGCCATAAAGTCATAACCGACAGCTGCATCAGCCAATATTGATACACGAGAAGTTGCTGCATAATCGGCTTTAGCACCGAGACCGACGATCAAGGTTTCATCACTGTCTTTTTCAACGGTTAGATTTAACGCAGCGGCATGATCTTCTTCATAGCCATCAACAGCAACATAGCTGTAATCAGCATAAATATAAGGCGTCACCATAAAATTATTAGACACAAGGAAGCTATGTTCTAACTCAGCATTAACTTGTGAATGCCAGCTATTATATTCAACTTCGGCTACATCAAGCGTGAATACGCGACGCTTACTATCATAGTCTGTGCGTCCTGCACCGATTTGGAGATTCAACGCGGTAGTCTCACCTAACATTGCAGTGGCATATAATTTGGCCTGAAAAGTATCGACATCAACACTGTGTTTGCCAAACGCTAAATCGCTGTCTATATCACTGCGAGTGTAAGCAAAGGCAAGTCCTAGGTTAAACCTTGGTGATAAGTCCTCATCCACACCAACAGCAAGACCATAACTATCAATTTGATAACCAGAAACACCCTGACGATCGTCTTGCTCATTCCAATGTCCATAAGGTGCTATCCAGACATTTTTATCTGCCATTATGTCATCGCCTGACGATAGGCCTCTAACAAGATCTTGACGTGAACCAATCAAGTTAGTCATCGCAGTCGTCGCAAAACTTGTTGCCTGTGCAATAGCGCCAGACAATGCGGGTAAAGCCGACTCAACCGCATCGGCCACTTCTTGCTCTGTTTCCAGTGGACCAAATACGTTTAAGACATCAGCCACCTCAGGCGTATCACCACCATTAAGTACCCAATCATCAAATACAGCTGCCGCGCCAACAGCTGCTGGCGAACCTGTTCGTCCGACTATATCTACAACCGTATCTGCATTCACCACAAAAATATCAATCGCATTGCCATTTATCGCACCGGTAAAGTTAAACAAAGCCGAGTTATCCGTGACCTTAAATGTACCGTCAGAAACCAAGGTGCCTGCAGAAACTACTGAAGATAAAGTTTCGCCAATAACTAGGGTATTGACCATATTTACATCAACATCAAACTTAGCATTACTCGCAAAAGAAGCTGTGCCTGTTACCGTCATCTGACCAAAGTTAGTGTCGCTATCAGCACCAAGCTGGAAGATACCGCCTGAAGTCTGTGTATAGTTACCAACTAACGCTGATGTAACACCTGCATCGACACTCACAACAGCACTTGATGCTTGGCCTACCGTCAAGTTGCCCGTATGAGTAAAGTTATTGGCAATATTTAATCGACCACCATCATTGATCGTTGTGTTACCGACCATGGCACTGGTTGTGGACTTATCTATCACGCCGGCAAGACAACACTAATCGCATCACTTGATTGATCTAAGGTTAATGTTTGTCCCGCATTGACTGTAATTGATGCAAGAGAATTAGCTGCTGTACCTAAAACAGCATCGGTATTGTAATTACCACTGAAAACTAAGGCTCCATCACCATCTGTAGTACCTTGGATAGCACCTGTACCTTGATTATTGAGCGTTAACGTCGAGGCATTGCCAAGATTAATATTAGTTGCGTTCACTACACCTGAGCCAGATTGGGTAAACGTGTCACCAGCACCAATATTCAAGGTGGTGATCGCTAAAGTGCCGGCACTTTGACTAACAACGCCATTATTATTAAACGTTGTTACGTCACTATTTTGATCTAAGGTTAAAGTGCTACCGCCATTAACCGTCACTGATGCCAAAGTATTTGCTGCTGTTCCCAATGCTGCATCGGTATTGTAGTTTCCACTGAAAATCAGAGCACCATCACCATCATTGGTGCCTTGAATTGTTCCGCTACCCTGGTTGTTCAGCGTTAGCGTTGCGGCGTTACCAACATTGGTGGTGGTCGTATTTAATACACCTGTGCCAGTTTGCGTGAACGTATCACCTGCTCCAATATTTAAGGTGGTGATGTTTGCTGTACCAGCGCTTTGATTGACGATGCCATTGTTATTAAATGTCGTAACGTCAGCATTTTGATCTAAAGTTATTGTTTGACCGGCATTGACTGTAATTGATGCTAATGTATTAGCCGCCGTTCCTAAAGCCGCATCCGTGTTGTAACTACCACTAAATACTAAGGCGCCTTGATTATCAGATGTACCTCGAATAGTTCCTGTACCTTGATTCAATAAGGTTAAAGTACTTCCTGCACCAATATTAGTCGTCGTCGTATTTAATACACCGGTACCTGTTTGAGTGACCGTTTCACCAGCAGCAATATTTAAAGTGGTGATGTTTGCCGTGCCCGCACTCTGGTTAATTGTTCCATTATTATTAAGTGTAGTGACGTCAGCATTTTGATCTAGAGTTAAAATTTGGCCTGCATTGATTGTCACAAAAGCCAAAGTATTAGCTGCTGTACCTAATACCGCATCCGTGTTGTAACTTCCAGAAAATACTACAGCACCTTGATTATCAGATGTGCCTTGAATAACACCTGTACCTTGATTTAAGACGGTTAAGGTTCCGCCTAAACCAATATTTGTCGTTGTAATGTTAATAACACCAGTACCCGTTTGAGTAAATGTATCACCAGCACCTACATTTAAAGTAGTGGCGGCCAATGTGCCAGCACTTTGATTAACGGTGCCATTATTATTAAAGGTGGTGACATCTGAATTTTGATCTAAGATTAAAGTGCTTCCACCATTAACCGTCACTGATGCCAAAGTATTTGCTGCTGTTCCCAATGCTGCATCGGTATTGTAGTTTCCACTGAAAATCAGAGCACCATCACCATCATTGGTGCCTTGAATTGTTCCGGTACCTTGATTGTTCAACGTTAGCGTTGCAGCGTTTCCTACATTGGTAGTCGTCGTATTTAAAACACCACTACCTGATTGCGTATAAGTATCGCCATCACCGATATTTAAGGTTGTTATATTGGCAGTACCGGCACTTTGATTGACTGTGCCATTGTTATTAAACGTGGTGACATCTGCATTTTGATCTAAACTTAAAGTGCTACCACCATTAACAGTCACTGATGCTAGGGTATTAGCCGCTGTACCTAACACAGAATCCGTATTGTAATTGCCACTGAAGACCAAGGCACCTTGATTATCAGCAGTACCTTGAATAATACCGGTGCCTTGATTGTTCAGAGTTAATGTCGCGCCATTACCAACATTGGTGGTGGTCGTATTTAATACACCACTACCTGTTTGAGTGTATGTATCGCTATCGCCTATATTTAAAGTGGTGATATTCGCAGTACCCGCACTCTGGTTAACCGTACTATTGTTATTGAATGTAGTAGCGTTAAATGTACCCGCTCCAGTCATATTAACTGTCGCGATAAGGCTATCAAATGTGGTGACTGTCACAGAGTCACCACCGCCCGTATTAATCGAGACGGCTGTTGTATTTGCTCCAAGATCCAAAGTGCCTAACAAAGATCCAGTTGTTAACGTCACTGAATGTGCAGCGCCATCTCCTAAATCAACGTTGCCATTGATGGTTGCGCCATCTAGAGTAAACGTATTAGCGGTGGTGCCATTGAGAGTGATGTTACCGGTAATGCTACCGCCGGTGAGGGTGAGGCTATGTGCGCCATCAGCCGTTGAAAAAATATCACCTGCGATAGAACCAGCTGTTTGACTAATGGTTAATACACCTGCTGTAGAATGATCAATTCTACCAGTTATGGTTCCGCTGTTTGTTAAGGTAAAGTCTGCTTCGGCATCAACTGCCGAACCACCTCCACCGATTACAGTTCCGCCATTATTAACAAAACCATTACCGGCGCCAGTCATTGCTACATCAGCATTGATTGCTGTACCCGAAGCAGAAGATATCGTGCCTGTATTTGTAAAGTCTTGAGTCGTTTGAGCTTCTGTATCTATTCTAAGACCGTCACCTGTTGAGGTGTTTTGTATGGTACCTGCATTCGTAAGTGCGTTATCTTGGTCTTCTTGCAAATAGAATGCTGCGCTAGCACCACCTGAGGACTCAACAACACTACCATTGCTAAACGCTGTTAGCTCTGCATTGTTTAATATATGCAATCCATGGCCAGCTGAAGTAACCGTACCAGTTATAGTCAATGTACCATTTGCACCATTGGTATCATTCACCTCAATCGCATCACCAGCATTATCACTGAAAGCACCTTGGCTATGGTTTGCGGGTGCAATAATAGTATTCAGAGATGCCGCACTGTTATCGCTATCAATAACAATATCAGCGACAGCAACATTTACCGACAACAAGGTTGTTGTAGTAAACATTAAGGCTCGTTTAATGTTCGCCGTTAAGGTGTTCATTTTACAAAAGCCATGCTGAGTTGATGAAGCAGTTAATCCCATGAATAAATATTGGTCCCAAACAATTACTATTAACAATAAGAATAGGGGCAAAGTAGCAAACTTTAAGCCAACTGCGAACACATTAACACAAGCCATTGTAATTAATGACATTAACAACAAAAACTTATAGCATTAAATCTAGGTATTATTTCCATTTTTTTAACCGTCAGTAAACTGCCACCTTATTAATTTTTAAATTTATACTGACGACTTAGTAGATATTACTGATAATGAAATAATGAAAGTCATCACCACCTTTTTAGTGTTAATGTTTTTAGTTGGCTGTAGCCATTCCTCGCCAGCTAAGCGACTGGCTAGTGCAGAGCAGCTGGCGAATGAAAATGAATGGCATCAAATAATTTTCAAAACAAGTTTATTTGACTTAGTCAGTTATGTTCCAGAAAACACGATACTTAACACCGTGTTAACGGTCTACATCGAAGGGGATGGCTTTGCTTGGCGCACATCGCGACAACCGTCTTCAGATCCCACGCCTCATAACCCAGTTGCTTTAAAGCTGGCTTTGAAACACCAAAACGGTGCTGCAGCATACCTAGCCCGACCATGTCAGTATCACCAAGAGCTAAACGAAACTCGACTATGCAATCAAAGTTATTGGACAAAAAAACGCTATGCAGAAGAAGTGATTTCAGCAAGTGAGCAAGCACTTACACAGCTTAAAAACAAGTATCAGGCTAATAAGTTAATCTTAGTAGGCTATTCCGGCGGTGCAGCTGTCGCAGCTTTATTAGCCGCTCAACGCGATGATGTAAAAAAGTTAATAACCGTGGCAGGTAACCTTGATCATCAGGCATGGACTGAGTTTCATAATGTTACGCCACTCGCTGACTCGCTGAACCCAGTTGATTATTTAGAGCAATTACAAGATATTCCACAACTTCATTTTGTGGGTGAACATGACCAAAATATTCCACCAAAATTAGCTCAAGACTTTATTGCCAACTATGATTCAGCAAAGTTTGCTAAAGTCATAGTTGTAACAGATCAATCACATAGTTGTTGTTGGCAGGAAATATGGCCAAAACTGATTTTAGATAACAATATTTTTTGAATAACCAAAGCTCTTCTAATGAAAGGCAGGCGACTCAATGAGAAATATAGTTAAGCTATTTTTAACCACATTCTTGATAACGACATCCAGTGTCGCAGCGGCTTTAGATGATAAATCAGATACGCAGTTCAGTATCTATGAAATCGTGAAAAGCTATTATAGTTTTGATATCTGCATTCCTAAAAAAGATGGAATAACACCATCTATTACGATAGTTTATTGGGATGGAATTAAAAATGTACTATCTGTACATCCAGAATCTCGCGAATATAACCAAACGTGGTTGCATTCAAATGTTTTGTATCAAGCACATGACAAAACTAGGAAAATCAGTGTTTCCGTAGACTTTAATTTGGATAATGGAGAACGCGTAAAAACAGAAAGTTATACTTTATCCACTGTGACCAGCGACTTCAAAACTAGAGGCTTAATCGTTTCTGCTGGTAAAGAATATGAGGGCTGCTCTATCCCTGATAGTTCAACATATGGCGAAGTTCATAGTTTTACTTCCGAGTAAGAAAATAATAGCTCTTCACTTGAATCAGCAAATATTTAAAACTTAATCCACAATAATAAATCTGTCTTTTTTATATTATTGGATCGGTATAACTACTGCTACGCCTTTTTCTTTAAGGCTAAACACAAGAAATTTAGCAGTTTGACTATCACTGGCATTTTTGGAAACAACATGCACATCTTTGGGTGATTCATAAAATGTCTGGCCAGCTTTCAATTCAACGGGATCTCCGCCAGCTACCTGCATGATGACTGCCCCTTCTAGCACATAGACAAACGTATGTGCATCATGTTTATGTGCTGTTGAACTTGCTCCAGGGGCATATTCAACCGTTAAAACTAAACCTTCTTTATTCTTCAAGTCAGCTAAATTTTGTTGCATAAGCAGGGTCACATCTGCTGGGACAGCATCGATGAGAAAAACAGTAATCCTATGTTTGTCAGTATGGCGAGTTTTGTAGTCATAGTTATCACTCCTATAAAATCAATATTTTGATTACGGAGTGATAATAGAATTTAACTTGAATACGGTATTGTAAATTTCCGACAGTGATTGATTAATCTAATTCTAAGGAATCCCAAATCTCATCGATTCGCGCCACGACAGCAGGATCACGTTCAATAGGTCGCCCCCATTCACGATCGGTTTCACCTGGCATTTTATTAGTGGCATCCATACCCATCTTAGAACCTAAACCAGAAACAGGAG
The DNA here is from genome assembly GCA_002163085.1 of Methylophaga sp. 42_25_T18. Taxonomy (GTDB): domain Bacteria; phylum Pseudomonadota; class Gammaproteobacteria; order Nitrosococcales; family Methylophagaceae; genus 41-12-T18. The sequence continues at coordinate 385,168 of MAAJ01000006.1, forward strand.
AAGCAAAATCAAGATAATCAATCGGCGTATTTTCAATGATGGTGGTATCGCGTGCAGGATCCATGCGGGTGGTGATCGCCCAGATCACATCGTTCCAATCACGCACATCGACATCATCATCCACTACGATGACAAATTTGGTGTACATAAACTGTCGAAGGAATGACCATATACCCATCATCACGCGTTTAGCATGACCAGGATATTGTTTTTTCATGCTGACCACGGCCATACGATAGGAGCAGCCTTCTGGCGGCAAATAAAAATCCACAATTTCTGGGAATTGTTTTTGCAAAATTGGTACAAATACTTCGTTTAACGCCACCCCTAAAATAGCGGGTTCATCCGGTGGTCGGCCAGTATAGGTGCTGTGATAAATCGGATTTTTTCTCTGGGTAATGCGTTCCACGGTAAACACGGGGAATTGATCAACTTCATTGTAATAACCGGTGTGATCGCCATAGGGACCTTCATCGGCCATATCATCCGGATAAATCACACCTTCCAATACAATCTCAGCGCTGGCCGGCACCTGTAGGTCATTACCAATACATTTTACTAATTCAGTTTTTGAACCGCGCAACAAACCAGCAAAGGCATATTCAGACAAACTATCTGGTATTGGCGTTACCGCCGCTAATATAGTCGCTGGATCACACCCTAAAACCACACTCACCGGAAACGGTTCGCCCGGATGTGTTTGTTGCCATTCTTTAAAGTCTAAAGCGCCACCACGATGAGATAACCACCGCATAATCAGTCGGTTTTTGCCGATGACTTGCTGACGATAGATGCCCATATTCTGGCGTTCTTTATGTGGTCCTTTGGTGACCACTAAACCCCATGTGATCAAGGGTGCCGCATCTTCTGGCCAGCAAAGTTGAATCGGATATTGGCTTAAATCAACTTCATCACCCTCAATTACTTGTTGCTGACACGCTGCCGACTTCACTACTTTGGGTGCCATATTGAGCACTTGTTTGAAGATGGGCATTTTCTGCCACGCATCTTTCAGGCCCTTAGGTGGTTCAGGTTCTTTTAAAAAGGCTAATAACTTGCCCACTTCACGTAAGGCCTCAACCGATTCTTCGCCCATGCCCATCGCTACCCGATCCGGTGTACCAAATAAATTGGCTAAAACGGGCATGTCATAACCTTTGGGATTTTCGAATAATAAAGCGGGGCCGGCAGCGCGTAATACGCGATCACTGATTTCGGTCATCTCAAGAACAGGATCAACTTCAGCAGTGATACGTTTCAATTCACCCTTTTCTTCAAGATGGGCAATAAAATCCCTTAGATCTGTATATTTCACAGTCAGTGATGCCCTTAATTATGCTGCTATGCCAGTATGTCTAAGTAAGGCATCTATTTCTGGTTTACGGCCTCGGAACTCAATAAATAAATCCATCGGCTCACGTGAACCACCTTGTTCTAGGATTGATTGTAAAAACTCGATGCCGGTATTACGATCAAATATGCCTTTTTCTTCAAACTTGGAGAACGCATCTGCCGATAATACTTCTGCCCATTTATAGCTGTAATACCCTGCGGCATAACCGCCAGCAAAAATATGGGAAAAACTATGGGCAAAACGATTAAATGTAGGTGGCTTAACCACCGCTACTTGATCACGTACTTCGGCTAATATTTTTTCTACTTGTTTGTCTTGAGTCGGATCAAATTCCAAATGAAGACGGAAATCAAATAACGAGAACTCCAACTGACGCACCATCACCATGGCCGATTGAAAGTTACGCGCGGCAATCATTTTATCGAACAGATCTTGTGGCAATACGTCACCGGTTTCATAGTGGCCTGAAATCAAATCTAAGGCTTCACGTTCCCACGCCCAGTTTTCCATAAATTGACTTGGCAATTCAACGGCATCCCATGGCACACCATTAATGCCTGATACACCGGCATAATGAATTTTTGTCAGCATATGGTGCAAACCATGGCCAAACTCATGGAATAAAGTGGTGACTTCATCATGAGTAAATAAAGCGGGTTGCTCACCCACCGGTTCTGAGAAGTTACAGGTTAAAAATGCCACTGGTGTTTGAATACCAGATTTAGTCTGACGACGCACCGCACATTCATCCATCCATGCACCGCCACGTTTATGATTACGCGCATAAAGGTCTAAATAAAACTGACCTCGCAACTCACCTTCACCATCAAAAATATCAAAGAAACGTACATCTTTATGCCAGACATCAACATCTTTCCGTTCTTTAATATCTAAACCATAAAGACGATTCACCACTGCAAATAAACCTGCAACTACCTTATCTTCTGGAAAATAGGGTTTGAGTTCTTCTTGTGAAATTGAATAACGTTGCTGACGTAATTTTTCAGCAAAATAGGTCACATCCCACGCTTCTAACTCGCTCATGCCGGCTATTTCTTGGGTAAACGCTTTGAGTTCTTCGAACTCTTTTTCGGCTATTGGTCGCGAACGTGTGGCTAAATCCGTCAAAAAATCTAAAACTTGTTCAGGTGACTGTGCCATTTTTGTGGCTAGTGACCGTTCTGCATGATTGTCAAAACCAATCAATTCAGCCAATTCATGACGTAACTTTAAGATGTCCGCCATGATTTGAGTATTGTCCCACTCACCCGCATTAGGGCCTTGATCCGAAGCCTTAGTCGCAAAGGCGGTATACATTTCTTCACGGAAATCACGATCATCGGCATAAGACATCACCGGCATATAAGAGGGGAAATCTAAGGTAAATAACCAGCCTTCTAATTCATCACGCTTAGCAAATTGTGCCGCCATCGCCTTGGTTGATTCAGGTAAACCCGCTAATAGATTTTCATCGGTAATATGCTTTTTCCAAGCATGAGTAGCATCTAATAGATTCTCTTCAAATTTGGCCGTTAATTCTGTGAGTGATTGGGAGATCTTTTTATAACGATCTCGATCTTCCTGTGATAACTCAACCCCTGACAAGCGAAAATCACGTAAGGCATTATCAATGACTTTTTTCTGAGCGGTATCCAAGTCGTCATAGGCTGCACTATCGGCTAATGTTTTATAGGCTTTATATAAGTGTTCGTTTTGACCAAGCTCGGTACCAAACTCACTGAGTTTGGGTAGACATGCGTTATACGCTACCCGTAATTCTTCTGAATTCATCACCGAGTTTAAATGACTGACCGGCGACCACACTTGATCGATGCTGAAATCCAACTCTTCCATCGGCACCGCTAAACTTTGCCATGTCGGTTTTTCGATCTTTAGTAATAAATCATCAATAAAGATTTTTGCCTGTTCTAAAACATGATTTAACGCGGGCTCTACAAATTCTGGTTTGATGGCAGAAAAAGCGGGCAAGGTATGGGCTTGTAATAAAGGGTTAGTCATTATCTTCACACTGTTTATAAATTTAGGTTGATTATACGTTAAGCATAATAGACAGGCTTAATCGTCATATTACTGCAATAAAAAGTTCATCTTTTTGAAATAGTTATTCGTTACTGTGCACTCACCATACTAAGCAAAGAGTGCATTATGCAAACAGAACTTGGCTTGAATCAAACAATAAAAGTTCGTAGCGTCTGGATCTCAGACATACATTTAGGTTTTCGCGGTTGTAGCGCTGACTACCTACTTAACTTTCTTCATCAGGTGGAATGTGACTATCTCTATTTGGTGGGGGATATTGTTGACGTTTGGGAAATGAAAAAACGTATGTTTTGGCCACAAACGCATAACAACGTTATCCGTACGATTCTGGGCAAAGCTAAACACGATACTAAAGTTATTTATATCCCTGGCAATCATGACGAAGTCTTACGTGATTTTGATGGTGCTGTTTTTGGCAATGTCGAAATAAGGAATGAAGCCGTGCATACCACTGCCGATGGTAAAAAACTGCTTATTCTGCATGGCGATAAATTTGACAGCATCGTTAAAGTTTCACCTTTAATAGCTAAAGTAGGCAGCCGCCTTTATGACTATCTATTACGCGCCAACCGCTTAGTCAATTTCGTTCGCCGCAAATTGGGTTTTTCTTATTGGTCATTGGCTGCGTTTTTAAAACACAAAGTTAAAAACGCCGTGCAATACATTAGTAACTTCGAAGAAGCGGTGGCTCACGAAGCTGCTCAACAAGGTGTTGATGGCGTAGTGTGTGGTCACATTCACCGAGCAGAGATCACGCAGATTAATGGCATTGATTATTTCAATTGCGGAGATTGGGTCGAAAGCTGTACGGCATTGATTGAACGTGCCGACGGCTCGATGGAAATAATCAAATGGACCGATGTAAATAACCACGCCCCTTCTGTCATTGCTAAGGCGGCTTAGATGAAAATAGTCATTATTAGCGATGCTTGGGAGCCACAAGTTAATGGGGTTGTTCGCACGTTAAAACAAACTCGTGACCATCTCATTAAAATGGGCCATGAAGTCAGCATGTTAACGCCGGAAGGTTATCGTACACTTCCCTGTCCGAGTTATCCGTCTATTCGGCTGGCTATTCTGCCCGGCCGAAAAGTATCGAAAGAATTATCGGCATTAAACGCAGATGCAGTTCATATTGCCACCGAGGGTCCGTTAGGCATGGCGGCTAGAAGATGGTGTCTTCGCAATAAGGTGAAATTCACCACCTCTTACCACACTCAGTTTCCAGAATATCTGCGTTTACGACTCCCTCTGCCCTTATCGTGGTCCTATGCTTGGTTTCGACGTTTTCATGCTAAAGCCGAGCGAATCTTAGTGCCAACTGCATCGCAACAACAACGACTAGAATCTCATGGTTTTAAAAATGTCTGCGTTTGGGGCCGAGGTGTAGATACCCATCTTTTTACGCCTGAACATCCTCAACGGCTGAAACTAGCTAAACCTATCTTACTTAATATGGGTCGCGTGGCAGTTGAAAAAAATATTGATGCATTTCTATCCTTAGAGTTACCCGGCAGCAAGGTTGTCGTTGGCGATGGACCTGATATTGAATTGTTCCAAAAACGTTATCCAGATGTGCTGTTCACCGGTGCCAAGTTTGGTAAAGATCTTGCCTCATGGGTCGCGGCTGCCGATGTTTTTGTTTTCCCAAGTAAAACGGATACCTTCGGTTTAGTACTTCTCGAAGCAATGGCGTGCGGCGTTCCCGTGGCCGCCTATCCAGTCACCGGCCCCAAAGATGTTATTAACGATGGCATCACCGGCTGCTTGAATGACAATCTTGAAATAGCCATAAATAAGGCTTTAACTTTAGACTCAAAGGCCTGTATTAACTATGCGCAGTACAATAGCTGGCAAGCCTGCACGGAAGTGTTTGCTCAGCATATGCATAGTAATGATCCCTGAAAAGAGTAAGTATTAACCAGCCATCACCAATCAGACCTCTTGGTGTTTATAACAACAGCTTTTAACTTTTGTTGTAATTTAGCGACGTATACAACACCTTCAGCGTATTCTATTACCTTATATACAACAGATAACTTGATTACGATCGGTGTCCATGAGATTATTCGGAAGGATTTTAAAAATATTTTAGGACTTTTTTGTATATGACTACACTCATCTCATTAATGAAAGCAGGGCTATTAGCCTGTCTTCTAATCGTCAGTGGTTGTGCCACGACTAATAACGCTAATGACCCGCTTGAGGGTTATAACCGTGTCATGTACAAAATCAATAGTGCAGCTGATACAGTCATCATCAAGCCAGCGGCTAAAGTATACGATGCCATACTTCCTGACCCAATCAGTCACGGTGTAAGTAACTTCTTCAGCAACTTGAATGAAATTACCGTGATTTTGAATGACTTGCTACAACTTAAGTTTGGTCAAGCATTCCACGATACAGGCCGTTTTGTATTAAATAGTACGGTTGGTATTGGTGGTCTATTTGATGTGGCCGGCCATGCGGGTTATGAAAAACATGACGAAGACTTCGGCCAAACATTAGGTGTTTGGGGTGTTGGCCCAGGTCCATATCTTGTGTTACCAATCTTTGGTCCTCGTGACCTTAGGGATACCGTTGGCCTAGTGGGTGATTACTACACAGATCCTGTCACTTACGTAAAAGGGCCTGGTGCTCAAAATGCATTCCGTGGTGTGCGAGCGGTTGATACACGTGCTAATTTGCTAAAAGCAGAAAAAGTATTAGATGAGGCTGCACTTGATGAGTACAGTTATGTGCGTGATGCTTATCTGCAACGTCGTCAAAACTTAGTTTATGATGGCAATCCACCAGAAGAAGATTTTGACGTATTCTCTGAGTAAGTCATAATCGATGGGACAAGACGTTCCTAGCAACATATAATAAACAGCCGGGCTTATAGCCCGGCTTTTTTATTTAACTGATTATTATTTTATATTTATGACTACTGCGCTTTTTGTTCTCGCTATTATTACTGGCTTTGCTGTTCTAATCTGGGGTGCCGATCGTTTTGTCGATGGTGCAGCCAATATTGCGACTAACTTTGGCGTATCTCCTCTTATTGTCGGTTTAACCATTGTTGGTTTTGGTACCTCAGCACCTGAAATGCTGGTATCAGCTTTAGCATCTATCGATGGTGCTCCAGCGCTTGGCGTAGGTAATGCATTAGGTTCCAATATTGCCAATATAGGTATGGTGCTCGGCATCACTATTCTAGTAACGCCTCTCGCCGTCAATTCAGAAACGCTAAATCGCGAATTCCCAATGTTAGCGTTAGTCATGGCATTAGCCTTGTATCTGCTCTGGGATAAATTTTTAGGTTACTCCGACGGGCTTATATTATTCGCCGGTTTTATCTTTACTTTATTTGGCATGGCCTATCTCGCAATTCGTAGTAGTAAAGAAGATCCGCTTGAACAAGAATTTGAGCAAGAATACGCACAGCCTAAGATGACAACCAAGCAATCCGTCCTTAGTTTCATTGTTGGCCTAGCTGCATTACTTATAGGCTCAAAAGCCTTAGTCTGGGGCGCAGTAGGTGTGGCCAATTTATTAGGTGTCAGCGAACTAATTATTGGTCTGACAATTGTCGCTATCGGCACTAGCTTGCCAGAATTAGCTGCATCAATTATTTCAGTATTGAAAAATGAACATGATATTGCGGTGGGTAATATTTTAGGGTCAAATATCTTTAATATTTTAGCCGTCTTAGCCATGCCGGGTCTGATTCAGCCTTCCACAATAGATTCGGCGGTGATCGAACGAGACTTTATATTTATGGTGGCATTATTTGTCATGTTGTACTTATTTTCTCGCACAGGTAAAAAAGGTCATATCGGGCGGCTTGCAGGTTCATCCCTGTTACTGGTCTATGTTGCCTATAATGGTTTATTAGCTTATCAAAGCACGATAGGAATGACTGCGTGACCAATACTCAATCCCAGCAACTACAATCGCTCGGTTTAGCGGTAATCAATACCGAGCTCGAGGCTATTTCAGCACTACGTGATCGCATTGATGACAACTTCATTTCAGCTTGCCAATATCTGTTGAAATGTGAAGGTCGAATTGTGGTGATTGGCATGGGTAAGTCAGGTCATATCGGAGGCAAGATCGCGGCTACATTGGCGAGCACTGGTAGCCCTGCATTTTTTGTTCATCCTGGTGAAGCCAGCCATGGCGATCTGGGCATGATTACCGATAAAGACGTAGTCTTAGCCCTCTCAAACTCCGGCGAAACCAGTGAAATTCTAACCATCTTGCCGTTAATCAAACGTCTAGGTGTGCCTCTGATCACCATGACTGGTAAAACTCAGTCAACGTTGGCTAACAGTGCCGATGCCCATCTTGATGTCAGTGTCGACAAAGAAGCTTGCCCATTGGGCCTAGCACCAACATCAAGCACAACAGCCACCTTAGTTATGGGCGATGCATTAGCCATTGCCTTATTAGAAGCACGCGGTTTTACCGCCGAAGATTTTGCCTTGTCACACCCCGGCGGCAATCTTGGTCGGCGCTTACTACTGCATGTCAGTGATATTATGCATACCGGTGACACTATTCCACTGGTTGATCAAAATGCTTTAATCAGTGATGCCTTGATTGAAATGACTGAAAAAGGTTTAGGTATGACTGCGGTTATGGATGAACACAATAAAATTATCGGCATTTTCACTGATGGTGATTTACGGCGGGTCTTAGCTCAAACGGTAGATGTACATACCGCACAACTGACAGACTTTATAACTAAAGACTGTAAAACGGGCCAAGCTGACATGTTGGCTGCTGAAGCCTTAGAACTGATGCAACGTCATAAGATTAATGCATTATTAATTCTCAATAATGAACAACAACTTGTGGGCGCTCTGAATATGCATGACTTATTACGCGCCGGCGTGGTTTAAAAATAGGATTTTTAGATGCAAGATATATTAACTCGCACCAAAGATATCAAACTCGTTATTTTTGATGTTGATGGCGTCTTAACTGACGGCAGCATCATCATTGGTGACGATGGCGAAGAATACAAAGCCTTTCATTCCCGTGATGGTCATGGGATGAAACTCCTACAATATACTGGGGTCGAAATCGGCATTATCACCGGTCGCACCTCACAAGTAGTAGAGCATCGCATGACCAGCTTGGGCATTAACCATGTTTACCAAGGGCAAAAAGTAAAATTACCCGCCTTCGAAGCACTGCTTGAGCAATTAGATTTAAAGCCTGAACAATGTGCCTATGTGGGTGATGATTGGGTAGATTTAGCTATTATGAGTCGTGTCGGACTGGCTATCGCAGTGCAAGATGCCGATCCAGTAGTCAAAAAACATGCTCATTGGACCACGCCCGCTAGAGGTGGCAAAGGTGCTGCCCGTGAAGTATGTGAATTAATTATGGAAGGACAGGGAACCCTGCAGGACCAAATTGAACGCCATTTCTAACCTATCTGCTGCAGCCAAGTTTTATCTAGCACTCTTTGCATTAGCCACGTTATGGCTGATCTTTAATAGTGGTGCTGATGAGGATGAGGTTCAGCCAGAAATACATCGCAGCAGCGACTATGCGATGACTGATTTCACTTTAACGGTGATGGATGAGGTAGGCCTGCCTTCTCGTATTATTAAAGGCAAAGAAATGGCTCACTACCCAGAAGATGACAGCACCGAAATTATATATCCCATTGCTCGCTTTTTAGAACCAGAGAAAGATACCTGGGTTGTAACAGCCAATAAAGGCTCAACGCAAGGTAAAGGTGAAAATATATTACTTTCTGGTAATGTAGTGATTACTCGTGAAAACAACCAAGAAATCGAATTACTGACAGAAGAACTTAATTTAGATACCGTCTATAACACGGCCTACACAGATCTTCCCGTCTCAATTAAATCTGCTCATGGCGAAACTGACTCCGTTGGTTTACATGCCGCCATGGAAGACAAAGCAATTAACCTACACTCCCAAGTGAGGGGACAATACGATGCACCAACACCTGACTAAATTCTTATTCATTACCTTAGGTCTAATTCCAGCCTTAGCTTTGGCGCTGCCCAGTGATCGTGAGCAACCGATAAATATCGAAGCCGATCATGCACAACTTGATGATGAACGTGGCGTCACTCAATACAAAGGCAACGCCATCCTTACTCAAGGTACCTTACGTATTACGGGTGACATCATTACTTTTTATTACGATGATGATCAGCAAATCACCAAAACGATTGCTGAAGGTAATCTTGCTACATATCAACAAATTCACAAAGCCGGTGAAGATCCAGTTAAGGCGCGAGCCATACAAATGGAATATCACGCTAAAACCCAAAAAATATACTTGCTGGGTGATGGTTATGTATTGAAAGATGGAGATAAAGTTACCGGAAACCGAATTGAATATGACATCACTAAAAACATTGTGCACGTTAATTCTGGACCAGTACAAATAGGTGATAAAACCCAACAGAGTACCGGCCGTGTTCATATCATTATTCAACCACCTGGCAGTAAAAAAGCTAAGAAACCGGCTAAAAAAGCAACAAAGCCTGCCGCTCCAAAAGCGCCAGCTGCAACTACTGAACTAGAACAAAAAAGTGACGTTCAAGAAACTAAAGAAGCTGAAAAGTACCCTACGGCTACGACCACAACACACTTAAACTTACGTACCGGCCCCGGAACGCAATATGAAAAACTCGGTACATTCAGACCTAACACTGAAGTCATCGTACTGACCAATCAAAAAGAGTGGGTGCAAGTGCGCGGCACTATTAACGCTAAACCAGTTATCGGCTGGGTCAGTCGTCGTTATATCGAACTGAATAACTAAAAGGACAGTCGGCTACATGAGCATTTTATCTGCCCAGCAGTTATCAAAAAAATTTGGTGATCGCACCGTTGTTAATGATATTTCTTTAGAAGTAAACAGTGGTGAAATTGTCGGTTTATTAGGCCCCAATGGTGCAGGTAAAACCACCACGTTTTATATGATCGTAGGTCTTATTCCGGTTGACCATGGCACTATCTTCCTTGATCAACAAGAGCTCACCCATGACCCGATTCATTTTCGTGCTCAACTCGGCATAGGTTACTTGCCACAAGAAGCCTCGGTCTTTCGTAAACTCAGCGTTGAAGATAATCTCTATGCCATTATCGAAACCCGTGATGAATTAACTGAAAATGCGAAACAAGATTTATTAGAACGATTATTGGCCGATTTTCATATCGACCATATCCGTAAGTCTATGGGTATGGCACTCTCTGGTGGTGAACGCCGCCGTGTTGAAATCGCCCGTGCTTTAGCCATGGATCCACAATTTATCTTATTGGATGAACCCTTTGCTGGTGTTGATCCGATTTCAGTATTGGATATTCAAGGCATAATCAAAGAACTGGCCGAACGCGGCATCGGCATATTAATCACCGACCATAATGTTCGTGAGACGTTAAAGGTATGTGAACGTGCTTATATCTTTAATGAAGGTGAAGTGATTGCCCGTGGCACACCAGAACATATCCTTGAAGATAAACAAGTGCTCAGTGTTTATTTGGGCCGTGATTTTAGGCTTTAGAAAACCAACTATTTCAGAATGTGATATGTCTGCTTTCGACCGATAGTAGACACATACATGTAATATCTGAATTTACAAATTATGAGGTTCACCAATGACCAAAATTGATGATAAGGTCGAAAAATTACTCGCTAAACATCCTAGTTTAACGAAACTTGACGCAATTAAGATCGTAACTGAGAAAAATGAGCGCAAGAAGAAAAAGCGTGTGGAAAAAACAGATAGAAGTAACGCCAAAAAGCTTAAGAACGAGGCAAACCGCCCCGAACGGGATGAAGTTGACTCTTGAGCACATAACAAGCTGTTGTAGTGCGTTGCAGTCGCTTAGTTCCCGCACTTACGTAAAATTTTAACGTGTTGCATCGACCGGTTGAATCCACAACCCAAAGCGGACATTCGATTCTTTGATAAAGAATCAATATCATTCAATGCCCTTGGATATTGCTTATCGTTAAAAAATATGGAATATTAGTTCAAATGCAAATAGGTGGATATAGTTCTTCGACTGTACCGCCTTACTCGTATAAAGGACTAAATTGATTGAAGAAAGGGAAATTTATTCATGAAAACAGCCTCATCCTTGATACTGAAAATTATCGAAATAAATCCTGGCTCCTATTTGCCATAAAACCACTTATTTACCCCCCTAATTTTGGCAGATAAAATGCCATCAGGTTATTTATGAAACACTTCCGAACACCATTTAAGTTTTTACTATTAGGTTTATTAAGTAGTCTGTTTTTGAGCGGTTGCGTCGACAGAAATACTGCAAAATTTAAACTTGAACCAGATCTCAAAGCCTCAGCATATACACAAATTCCGCTAAAAGTTGGTGATGTTCTTGGGTTTACTGCACTCAATATAAAAAATACAGAAGAACTGATTTTTCAGAAATGTGGTGTTCCATGTAATACCGCTAAGGTAATCAGTGAATGGGATGCAAGTGATTTTCAAAAAAATGAAACACAATGGATTACATTAACTGAGTCCGGGCATTATTATTTTTGGATTCTAAAAACGCTAGAAAATGGTGAAATAGGTCCGGTATATGGAGAAAGTGAAAGCAACCAAGCTGAACTCTACACGGTGCACTATGTGTCAGGTACTTCTGTATTAATAAAATTTGATACATCGGTGACGGAAAAATAATTATCCTAAAAAAAGAGTCCTGTGTACTCACGTTGGTAGCTAGGGTCTCGTTACCTATATCGTTATAAACGTTGGAGAAAAAGTGAAACATTTACTAATTATTTTCATATTACTATTAGTGTCTGGTTGTTCAACTAAACAAGTATTGCCAACTCCAAACAAAGCTTTCCTTGAAGGCCATGATTCATTTCACCTTTTTGGTGTATCAACTACAGTGATGTTTAAGGAGTTAGATGGAAATAAATTAGGTGATTACTGGAAAGGATACCCATTCCAATTAAATGTTGAGCCGGGACAACATGAAGTAAAAGTCAGATGTTCATCTATACAATCAAAGTACAACACCTCTGCTGAAAGATCATTCAACCTGTTTTTTGAGGCGGATAAAAAATACACCTTTTCAATGCTAATACACCCCAAAAACCTATGTTCTATTAATGTGAAAGAGCAGCAATCATAAACATTGTTATAACAATGTTGTTTGAGTGAAGAACGAATACAATCGGCATGGTTTCATGCTGAATAAGCCTATACTTTGTTCGACATCACCTTAAAATGAATGACCGCTTTTGGCGGTGGCCTCAACCGGTCGACGCAACACATGCATTAAATCAAGTCTTAATTGCTCATAAAGCAAGATTAAAGTCTAACAATGGCCAGCAAAGATAGCGTTTTATTATTCTTTCTCCTCGCCCTCAACGGCTTCCCGCTCGGGGAAAAACAATCTAGGTTCAACTCGCACATCATTCAAACTCACACCTAAATGTAAATGAGGGCCTGTGACTCGACCAGTAGCGCCTACCGTGCCGAATATTTCACCTTGTTTAATCGTTTGGCCCGCTTCTACGCTAATGCTGTCTAAGTGGCAAAACATGGTGACTAAGCCCTGCCCATGATCAATAAACACCGTATTACCATTGAAAAAATAGTCACCTGTATCTCTAACTATGCCATCGGCTGGGCTCATGATCTCAGTACCGGTTGGTGCTGCGATATCCATTCCACTATGAGGTCTTCTGGGTTGTCCATTAAATACACGACGGCGACCATATAAGCCACTGACTCGCCCTTCTATTGGCCAGATGAAGTTAAATGGAATCTCTGCTTGTTCAGTCCAATGTCTTAACGCTTTTTTAATTTTGGCTGACTCAGGACCAATTCGGTCCATATCTAATTTATTAGGATTCACCTTTCGTTTGTCGGTGATAGTGATATGTTGAGTCGGATATTGTTTATCTGCAATTTCAAATAAGGCTGAACTAGTTTCACCATTGGATTTTATTGTAATTTTTTGCGTGCCAATTTTAGCTGATAACGGTACTCCCACTACAGCTAGCCATTGCCCTTTTTCTTGCACTACCATCACTTTTCGCTTGTTAAAAGTGACCTGTGGTTTAGTTGTAACACCAACATGTATCGGCACAATTACTACCCCGCCAGGGATAGCATCTTGCTGTGGCAGGCCAGCAGCTTGAGCTGATGGAATAATAAAAAATAGCGATATTAAAAATAATTTAATCATGTTTTTTTTCTTTTACTTCACACATTAATTGGCCTTGTTGTAAACGGACATTTATCTCTTGTCCAAGTTCAACATCATCGCTCGATTGTAATACCTGGCCTGATGTAGCCAGCGTGGTAATACTGTAGCCACGTTCTAAGGTATTTAACGGACTCACCGCAGCTAAGGTTCGCATCTGCTGACTGAGTTTTGTTTTGTTCTTAGTGATGATCTGCTGCATGCCGTTGTGCAATTGTTTCTGCAACTGCAATACGTTTTGTTGCTGCTGCTGTACCGCTTGTGATTGCTGTTTAATTGCCTGTTGTAAGCGTGTTTTTAGGCCTGCGACTTTTTGTTGTTGCGTATCAATCTTGGCTTGTGGATGAGTTAAACGTGCCGTTAATAAATCTAGTTTTTGTTGTTTGTTTTCAACAATCCTTAACCAACTACGATTTAACTGCTGTTTCAGCCTTGTTATAAGTTGGGCCTGTTGATTAATTTGTGTTTTGGGTTGAGGAAGACGGCGAAATAAATGCTGTAGATGGCGTGATTTATTTTGTACTTGCTGGCTAACTAAAAATGTTAGTCGACGACCTAAACCTTGAACCTTATTCAACAATTCTGCCGAATCAGGCACCGCTAATTCTGCTGCCGCCGAGGGGGTTGGCGCCCTAACATCTGCCACAAAATCAGCAATGGTGAAATCTACTTCATGCCCTACCGCACTTATTGTCGGGATCTTGCAGGCAGAGAGTGTGCGTGCCAGTTGTTCATCATTAAAACTCCATAAGTCTTCTAATGAACCACCACCACGACCAATAATCAATACATCACATTCTTGTCGTTCTTCCGCTGTTGTTATTGCCTGAGCAATTTTTTTTGCTGAGCCTTCTCCTTGAACAGCCACCGGATATAAAATAATGTTTACCGCAGGGAAACGTCTATTTAATACACTGATAATATCGTGAACGGCAGCACCATCTGGTGATGACACGATACCAATTGAACTCGGCATGCTGGGTAGCGACTTCTTATTTTCTTGATCAAACAAGCCTTCTTGTCCCAAGCGATATTTTAAAGCTTCATAAGCGCGTTGCAATGCACCGCTGCCCGCCTCTTCCATATGTTCTACAACAAGTTGGAATTCGCCTCGACCTTCATACAAGGTAACGCGTACTCGTAACAATACTTGCATGCCATTTTCGGGAGTAAAGCGTAGTTGTCGATTTCGATTACGGAACATGGCACAACGTACCTGTGCCGCTTCGTCTTTCAAGGTAAAATAGATATGACCGGAAGCAGGCATGGCCAAGTTCGAAATTTCCCCTTCAACCCAGACCAATGGAAATGAGCCTTCCAGTGCACTACGCGCTTCACGGACTAGGCGTGAAACGGCGTAAACATCTTTAAGCCGCCGCGTGGCTAATGTTGAGTTAGTATCTGGGGAACTTAGTGATGACATAAACCCTGAAAATCCTTTGAATTTCCTATATAATTACCCGATCATATTACAGTAATTTCAGGAACATGCCCGATGAGAATTGCTCAAGAAGCACTTACTTTTGACGACGTTTTGTTACTGCCAGCCTACTCTAACGTATTACCACGTGATGTTAGCCTGACAACCAAACTGACGCGCGATATCACCATTAATATTCCGCTGTTATCCGCAGCGATGGATACCGTTACCGAAAGTCGTTTGGCGATCGCCTTGGCACAAGAAGGTGGCTTAGGCATACTGCATAAAAACATGACGATTGAAGAACAAGCTAACGAAGTTCGCAAAGTTAAAAAATTCGAAAGCGGTGTTGTTCGTGATCCTATTACTATCAGTCCAACAGCGACTATTGGTGAAGTCGTTGAGCTGACACATGCAAACAAAATATCCGGTGTACCTGTTGTTGAAGGTAATGATTTAGTCGGTATTGTGACCAGTCGTGATTTACGTTTTGAAACACGTTTAGATAACCCAGTGTCTTCGGTAATGACACCAAAAGAACAATTAATTACGGTTAAAGAAGAAGCCGGTCGTGAAGAAGTATTAAACCTGCTTCACACCAACCGTATCGAAAAAGTCTTGGTTGTTGATGATAACTTCCATCTGCAAGGCATGATCACCGTTAAAGATATTCAAAAGTCGACTGATTACCCATTAGCATCTAAAGATGCTCAAGGACAGTTACGTGTTGGTGCCGCCACCGGTATTGGCGATGAAAGCAAAGCACGTGTTGCTGCTTTAGTTGAAGCAGGCGTGGATGTTATCGTCGTAGATACGGCTCACGGCCATTCGCAAGGTGTATTAGATCAAGTACGTTGGGTAAAAAATACTCACCCAGAAGTTCAAGTTATCGGCGGTAATATCGCCACGGGTGCTGCGGCTACTGCCTTAGTTGAAGCTGGAGCCGATGCGGTTAAAGTCGGTATTGGTCCAGGTTCAATTTGTACAACGCGTATTGTGGCTGGTGTCGGTGCTCCTCAAATCTCTGCCATCAGTAATGTGTCTAAAGCGCTGGAAGGCACGGGTGTTCCTCTTATTGCTGATGGCGGTATTCGCTACTCGGGTGATATTGCTAAAGCTATCGTTGCTGGCGCTCACACTATTATGATCGGTGGTATGTTTGCCGGTACCGAAGAAGCGCCAGGCGAAGTTGAATTATTCCAAGGCCGCGCATACAAATCTTACCGTGGCATGGGCTCTTTAGGTGCCATGCAACAAAAACAAGGTTCGAGTGACCGTTACTTCCAAGAATCAAGTGACGCTGACAAACTGGTACCTGAAGGCATCGAAGGTCGCGTGCCGTTCAAAGGCAATCTAGGCCCTGTGATTCACCAATTATTAGGTGGTATTCGTGCCAGCATGGGTTACACCGGTTCAGCAAATATTGAAGAAATGCGGACTAAACCTGAGTTTGTCCGAGTAACTTCAGCCGGTATGAATGAAAGTCACGTACATGATGTGACCATTACCAAAGAAGCGCCGAACTACCGAGTGAGCTAATCACTTTGCTATCTCGTTATCACGCTTGAAGTCCAAGCGTGATAACACGGTTAATCTGTACCATTTGTTAAGAGAAAAACATGAGCAACAATATTCACGACCACCGTATTTTAATCCTCGACTTCGGCTCGCAATATACTCAATTAATTGCCCGCCGTATTCGTGAGGCTGGTGTTTATTGTGAGTTGAGAGATCCGGAAATTTCAGCAGACGAAATTCGTGAGTTTGCACCAAAGGGCATTATCTTATCGGGCGGTCCAGATTCCACCATTGGCAGCGAAGCCCCGGTTGCACCACAAGCGGTATTCGAATTAGGCATTCCTGTTTTAGGCATCTGTTACGGCATGCAAACCATGGCGATGCAATTAGGTGGTCAAGTTGAGTCATCTGAACATCGTGAATTTGGTTACGCTCAAGTCCGCGCTCGTGGACATTCTGCTCTGTTACGAGATATTGAAGATCACACGACCGAAGAAGGTTATGGCCTGCTTGATGTGTGGATGAGTCATGGTGACAAAGTCACCGCACTTCCTGATGGTTTCAAAGTGATTGCCAGCACAGATAGTGCCCCATTTGCTGGTATGGCCGATGAAGCACGTAAGTTCTACGGCGTACAGTTCCACCCAGAAGTCACTCACACCGTTCAAGGTCAACGCATGATTGACCGTTTCCTCACGGAGATTTGTGGCTGTGACACCTTATGGACATCCGCACAAATCATTGAAGACAGTATTGCAACAATTCGTAAACAAGTCGGTACCGACGATGTTTTATTAGGCCTGTCTGGTGGCGTTGACTCTTCCGTAGTTGCCGCATTATTGGACCGAGCTATTGGTAAACAACTGACCTGTGTCTTTGTTGATAATGGCCTGCTACGCCAAGATGAAGGCGACCAAGTGATGGCCATGTTTGCCAAACATATGGGCATTAAAGTTATTCGCGTTGATGCTGAACAACGCTTCCTGGATGAATTGGCAGGCGAAGATGAGCCAGAAGCTAAACGTAAAATTATTGGCCGTGTATTTGTCGAAGTATTCGAAGAAGAATCAAACAAACTTAATAACGTTAAATGGTTAGCACAAGGTACGATCTACCCTGATGTTATTGAATCAGCGGCCGCTAAAACAGGTAAAGCTCAGGTCATTAAATCACACCATAATGTGGGTGGCTTACCTGACCATATGAAATTGGAATTGCTAGAACCTTTACGTGAGTTATTCAAAGATGAAGTGCGTAGATTAGGTGTTGAGCTTGGTTTACCACGTGACATGGTTTATCGCCATCCCTTCCCTGGCCCCGGTCTTGGTGTTCGCATCTTAGGTGAAGTTAAAAAAGAATTTGCTGACTTATTACGTAAAGCCGACAAGATTTTTATTGATGAATTGTATAACCATGATCTTTACGATAAAACCAGCCAAGCATTTACTGTTTTCTTACCCGTTAAATCAGTGGGTGTAATGGGAGATGGTCGTCGTTACGATTATGTTGTCTCACTACGTGCAGTGGAAACCATCGACTTTATGACCGCACAATGGGCTCACTTACCTTATGATTTCCTTGGATTAGTTTCCAATCGGATTATTAATGAAGTGGAAGGCATATCTCGTGTAACCTACGATATTTCAGGTAAACCACCCGCCACCATCGAATGGGAATAACGCGTTATCACTTAATCATTAAAGGCAGAGTGCAAGGCGTGGGCTATCGAATGTCCGCCTATGATGCTGCTATCGATTTAGGAATAACCGGCTGGGTGAAAAATCTGCACGACGGAAGTGTTGAAGTGCTAGCTGAGAGTGATAAAGCCACATTGGAACAGTTTGTTTCATGGGCTAAAAAAGGGCCCGATTACGCAAAAGTTTCTGAAGTAAGTACTGAAGAATTGACTGCGACCGGTGAATTTGAGCGTTTTAATATTCGTTAATTTAGGGATCTGTTGTTATGGCTGCAAACCGTTTTACTTGGGCAAGTTTCTTTATTCGTTTTGGTTTTGCATTAGTTTTAGTTTATGCCACCTACAATCCTAGTGGCTACAGTTTTTATCATTGGGCTAAAGAGGCTGTATTTAGTGAAGCTTTAGCACTCACCCCTCCTTTTGCCATGTCTGCTGTGCTGTTACTGATCGGTTGGACAGTCTACATTCGTGCCACTTTGCGTTCCCTAGGCGGTTTCGGTTTAAGCCTCGCCTTTGCCTTTTTTGCCATTATCGTTTGGTGGTTAGTTGATATCGGATTACTTGGTATTGATAGCGTTTCTATTTTTACCTACATCATTCTATTTTTATTGACTGCAATCTTAGCGACTGGCATGTCTTGGTCACATATTCGCAGAAAGATGTCAGGCCAAGTCGATGTCGACGAGATCGAAGAATAAGTTCAAATTACTGTCTCACTTTTTATATATCTCACCCTTTTAGGCCCTGATAATGAGGGCCTAAAAATTTTGCAATACTTTGTAATATTTCCCACCTCATTTAGTCTAAGTAGCTGTTGTTGATTTTTCACTTAAAGAAAGTCATAGATAAAAAAGAGTGCCCAATATCTAAATCTATGACTATAATTAAATCAACACATAACTCAAATAGGTATATGAGCTATGCAAGAGCCTAATTTTCCAGAAGATGAACACAACCGCATTCGTACACTGCATTCACTGAACATTCTGGATACCCCTGCAGAAGAACGTTTTGACCGCCTTACACGTTTAGCCAAACACTTATTTAATGTTCCCATTGCTGTAGTGAGTTTAGTTGACACTGATCGCCAGTGGTTTAAATCCTGTCTCGGTATGGGTCCAACGGAAACAAATAGGGATATTTCATTTTGTGGCCATGCAATTTTAGGCGATGACATTTTCTTAGTACCAGATGCCTCTCAAGATCAACGCTTTTCTGATAACCCCTTAGTCACAGGGACTCCTAATATCCGGTTTTATGCCGGTTGCCCATTAAGCTCACTTGATGGCAGCAAGTTAGGCACGCTATGCATCATTGATGATAAGCCAAGAATGTTTAGCCTGGATGAGATCACTGCACTTAAAGACTTGGCCGCTATGGCCGAACAAGAGCTGATGGCGATTCAATTAGCCACGTTGGATGATCTAACCAAAATATCAAACCGTCGAGGTTTTATTGCGTTAGCAGAAAAAAGTATTAGCCTATGCCGGCGCCAACAAATACCTGCGACCCTTATCTTTTTTGATCTAAATAAATTTAAACAAATTAATGATAACTTTGGGCATGCCGAAGGCGATCGTGCCTTAATTGCTTTTGCTGATACGCTCAAAAATGCTTTTCGTGATAGTGATATATTTGCTCGACTCGGCGGAGATGAGTTTGTCGTCTTACTCACGGGCTTATCCGATAACCACACACAAAAAGTAATCGATAACTTCCGAGGAGCTATTGATTCATACAATAAAAATGTCCAGTTAGGATATGACATTTCCTACAGTGAAGGCATTGTTTCAATTAACTTTGATAAAGATACGTCCATCACTTCATTATTGAGCCAAGCCGATAGCTTAATGTATGAAAATAAATAATATGTCCCCCTATCTTACGACCTTCTATAAGGTTCTCAATCTCATCAACATCATAAAGTTCCCTTAATCAAAAATGTTATCGATTAATGACTTTTATATACTCACCTTCAGCTTCACGGCTAGAGCCTACAATCAACCGACATTGTCCAGTAGTCATGTTGCGCTCAACCATGCCTGAAACCTCTACCAGCTCACCTTGTTGAGCCTGACCGATATAAGTATGGGTAAATGACAAGATTTCTGGCGTTTCTTCGTCCGCCACCAAATAATTAGCTGGAAAATCGAAGGCGCGATGATCGTCAATTATTTGGGTTTTAAATGTTCTTGGTCCCAGTTTCTGATACATGTCGTGATCGACTTCAATCTCATTGTTTAAACAGACCATGCCAATATCAAACTTAGTGCTCTCAATGGCTGCTTTATTAAATTTCCGTTCTTCATGCCAAGCAAACTCATCAAATTGTAATTCACTGTCTCGACGCTCATAGTTGTCTTGCATCAAGCTCAAATCTAATTTCTGAATGACACCATCTTCTATGGCCTGTCGAACCGCTAAGCGGCTTTTTTGAAATGCATCTCTTCCATAAACAGCCAGGTCAATATCCGACGTTGATTTTTGCTGATTAATTAACATCGATCCTGTTAAACCTAAAGATTCAGTCGACACGCCAAACTGATTCAGAATGGGAATAAGCGTGTGTAGTTTTCTCTCTATTTCATCCTGGGCTGCACGTGTTAATACTTCTTGTAAGCGTTTTTCTGGTTGATGATGTACAACGATGTCATCTACAGAAACAGCATGATAATGAGCATCGACTTGTTGTGATCGGAAAAGATATTGTGGAAATTCATTTTCTAATAGTTGATTGGCTTGTTCAGTTTTAACCTTGTGCCAGCCATTCTCATCAGGCACATAACGGAGGAAACAGCCTACTTTATTGCCATGGTCATGATAACTAACCACAGCAAAAATCAAACCTTCCTTAGTTTGGATGAAGTCTTTAGGTAAGAAAGGAAACTCAGAAGCTCGTATATTCATAGGCGATACATCAGTAAGGAAAGAATTCTCTTAACGAGTACTACGACCCCACATCCACAAACCAGTTAAAGCAATGAATATCATCATTACGGCAAAAAGATCTAACAACCACACACCAAAACGTTCGACTATATGGCCGTTATGAACATCTAAGATCAGTTGTTCTACAGTAATACCATTACCGTGAAAATAAGTCGCCAATTCCATTTCAACAGAATCAGGCATCGGCTGTGGCGAGCTCCATCCTATGCCCTGCAAGGAGATACGCTCCCATTGATCCAACAAAAAGTCACTGCGCCACATACCATCACGTGTTTGAATAACCGGATCACCATGAAATAAGCCAATATTTTGAATTTCAGGGGGTATTCCAGCGGCACTGCCCATGCGTTCTATAAACTCACCTTCTGGGCTAAGTAAAATTAAGGCATCATCGGTGGCAATCACCATCAAATCATCTAATACCACACCTCCTAAGATTGGTCGTTGTACATTAGTGACAGGCGTAGCATCTACAAAAACTTGGCTAGAAAATTGTGAAATCACTTTTTGATCAAGGTGAAAAACGGTGTCGGCTTCAACTGTTGCCACACCATAATGTTCCAATAGCCAATCCCACGTTAAATAACGCTGATCCAGTTCTAATTCGGTGGTGTGATTAAGTAGTACGCCCGTTATGGCTAATAACATCACGATCAGTGACACAATAGCACCCACAGTGCGATGCAAACTACGCATTCGACGATTCATTTTTTAACTCGACTGACTGGTAAATTTATCTAGATATAATGCCAGTGTTACTACCGCCGTCATAGCCCTAACCGATAGGGTGGCGCCTGATATGCCGTCTATATGGCGATCCAGTTTATTGTCAGAGAGTTTAATATCTGCGAACTGTTGGGTAAATGCGGGATAGCGTATCTCACCACCTCGGCTTTCACGAAAGGCTAATACCTTTACCTTTTCGACTTTATCTTCAGTGGTAATAATGCCAAAAGTGATAGGTCGCTCTTTGCCAATTTCTTCTAATATCCAGGCTTTGCGCCCATCTTTATGCCAATAACGAATTCTAAGGCCAGCATAATTATGGCCTAATATATTAGCGACTGTTTTTCGTAAATCACCTTTTAACCAGACAACTTGGCTTCTAGGAGTTTGTTCGTTAAATGTTTCTGCTAGAAACGCATCATCCGTTTGATAAATACCACGGGCAGAAACAGAAAAGGCGGTCATAAACAGAGCCACAGCTAAAGTTATTAGACTGTATTTTTTGAATTTCTCTCTGTTCACAACCGCCAATTCCTAATCACATAAAATTAGGTGATAGTTTACCTTAGAATTGGTAACCCAATCCTGCGTTAAAGCCATCACGCTCTTTACCTGCTGGTGCATCTTGGTCTTGGTAATCAACTTTCACGACTACGTCTTGATGCGGCCACCAGTTAACACCAAACGCCCACTCTTCGTATTCGCTATCTGAAGAGTTACCAGCTTGATTATCCCACTCACTGTAACGAGTGAACACACCAAAGTTATTATTGATTTGGAACGAAGGTTCAATATACCAACCGGTTTGCTCATCTGCACCGATTGACTCAGGACCGTTTCCATCTAAATTCCATGTTGCATATAAGGCACGTAAGCCAAATGCGCCACGTTGGATCACAGCATGAGTTTCAAACAAGGTAGCGCCACCAGCAGTCTTGTCATTACTTTGAGTAATATCTTCTTGATATTGTAGGCTTGCAGCTAATTCAACACCAGGAAGACCAGTCCACTTAATACGACCGGTGTATGCGTAATCTTCTGCTTCTGCTTTAGAGACTTTTTGGCGGCCACTACGAACTTTATAGCTATCTCCACTTGAGGTATTTAAGCCAGATGTTGCTGCAACGTCATAACTAAAGCCTTCAGCGATTTCACCACTAAACATCACCCCAGCTTCCCACCACGTTGAAGGAATAATGTTCTTTTCTACTGAGTTACGCTCTGTACCATAGAAAGTATTTGGTTCGTGAGTTTCGTTGATGATGCCCACTGGCGTTAAGAATAAACCACCGGTAACTTGATGTTGATCATTAATATCGTATTCAATATACGCTTGTTCTAATTCAACTTCACCTTCTTTACCGTCTCCAGCAAGGCTGTGTTCTAGCTCTAACTCAGAGAAGAAACGTAAGTTATCGGTAAACTCATGACCAAAGAATAAAACAAAACGGTGGAAATCAACTTCTTCTTTATCAGAAGCACCGTTTTTACCTTCCAAGTTGTTATAGTGCAATTCACCATAACCACCAATGGTTGTTTTATCAGAAATTAGCTTCGCTGATTTAACCGCTTCTTCTGTTGCAACTGCCACGGCTTCAACCGCTTCACTAGCTTCTAAAGCTACTTGTTGGGTTGCATCTACTTTTGTTTTTAATGTTGCATTCTCAGCTTTTAATTCTTGATTTTGTTGCTGAACGTCAGCCATTTGGCCTTTCATTTCTTGCAACAATTCCCAGATTTCTTCATTGGTTGGTGCGGCAGCTTGAACTGCACCCGCTAGCAATAAACTGGTCGCCAATAAGGTACGTTTGAATTGCATCGTGAATTCCTTTTTGTTATGGATAAATTGATTGGATATCTTGCATATAAGATGGAGCGAAATTATACGTAACACTTGTAACTAATACTAATCATTCCTATTTAGATTGCAATTAAAAACAACATAACTGCATTATTGTTGTTTTAGCACCACATTTGCATCTATACACTCAAGATTGCCAAGAAATCAGAACGGTCGCTAGCAATCCAAAAGGTGACATCACTACCACCGTAATCAATTTAATTGCCTCTCTGACAAAAATTAAAATATCTATTAGATAACTCATGTTATTTCCTTTTCCATTCATGTATTCCATGTTTTAAGCATAAAAAAACGCACTACCAGCAGGTCATGGATAAGAAGTCCATTTCCGACCTACCGGCAATGCGTGGAGAACTATTAAAGCTGAATGTTATTTAGTTAAAATCAACTTATTATTACGCGTAACACGTAAGTAATACGGTTCACCCCGATGCTCGATCACTAACATCTTGCGGCCCATAAACATACTTTCAGTACTAAAATCTATCGACTTTGTTACCGAGATCTCAGGGCTAAT
The DNA here is from genome assembly GCA_002163085.1 of Methylophaga sp. 42_25_T18. Lineage (GTDB taxonomy): Bacteria > Pseudomonadota > Gammaproteobacteria > Nitrosococcales > Methylophagaceae > 41-12-T18. Next base: position 409,500 of record MAAJ01000006.1, read on the forward strand.
TTCTAATTTAGTTTCAGTTTTCATATCTTTCCCCTCAACTATGTAAAGTTCTAACGTTATTTTTCTTACCGGTATCATCACTAATTCGTTGTGACTGCATTTGGATCAAACCTTTGTTTATATCTATAGCAAGGTCTTTGTAATGCTTCTCAGACAAACGCAGAGTCAGTGGGCCCATTGTTAAATGGATCAAACCACAATCTGCGCAATGCTGAATATCACATGTTGAAGACATGTATAAAGTGTCTAGCTCGCATTTTGTTGTGCTCATTTCATTTCCTTTGTTAGTTCATTAAACACTGTCGTAGTACAAACCACTTTCATCATAAAAAACGTTAGGTATTTTATTTATTCGCGACTTGCTATATAGCTTTTGCCAAATCTTGGCTTTGTCACTCCAATCCTTCTGCTCTTTTAAGCTATGACTTTGATCAAGTAATAAATGATAATTTCGTGAAATCATTAGGGCTAAACATGGATTTCCATCTTGCTGATACAGGGTCTGTAACTGAAAATTTGCCGTCATCAGCGCTTCCCGGCTCCACGTTGTATTTTGTAATTGAACGTTCATGACAGTGTGATCTTGCCTGCTGCGGCAGCGCGTAACATTGACCATACACCGCGCTTTGAAGATTGGTTAAGACAGTTAAAATCTGAAGCGTGCAGCTTGCCAGATCGAATGAGTAACTCGAGCGTATTGGAGTTAAAAGCTAAATGAATAACGTCCGTTTTATCTATCGAAACACTTTGTTTCACAATCATCACCTCCCCTGTATTGGTTTAGAAATGATTATAAATACCTTTTTATCTAAATGCAAATCATTCTTATTTAGATCTTCAGGAGTAATGGATTAGTTGGCTTAGCCTCTTAATAATATCCTGAACCATATTTACCATACCCTCGAAATCGTGATTCCATTCCCGTATATGTGTAGCCTTCTTTAGCATTTAATTTTTTATGTGGCCACAAATGAAAATCGATCACATTAACTACTGGTAAAAACCGTATCTTTCTTTTTTCAACTCGAGTTGTTTCTGGGGCCAGCGTGCCTGAAAACGTAACCAAAAGTCCTTCCAAGTAAATATCTGGCTCAAAGACGTGAGCACTTTTGGCAATAAACTTTCCACGAGTGGGTAAGTTTAGTAATGGCAGCCCATATCGATTGACAGGATAGTTTTGTATTTCGATCAGAGAATCATTGCCATGTTTCATAACCTTGATGATTTTTCCTCCCCAACGAACCTGTTTACCCATAAAGGTATCCACTTCTTCAGCCAAAACATGTCGATACTTCAGATCAGAGCTTGGTGCTGTTTTAATATTGGCAGGAAGATTATTACTGCACGCAGTTAATAAAAGGGGAAATAGAAACGCTAATCTTATCGCTATCATGTCCATATCGCTCTTTTAGGTTCAGCTTTTAATCAAGGCTTATTAATATAGTAGACTCAAAAACCACTATAAAATTACAGCTTAAGATGAAGTCCTCTTAAGGCTTTGAGAAAAAGTTTGAATGAATATCAATAGTAGTAAGGGTAATACCGGCCTCTACCATAAGCACCATAATGATCTTGGTAACGTCCATAAGGATAATAACCATAGCCGTAATAACGTCCACCATGATGATGGCCTACGTAATAATAGCTCTGACCTTTATATCTATTTGACCAGATATGACTTTCTTGAATATTGATTACCGGTAATAGCAGGGACTTTTTATCGACTTGAATCGTTTCAGCTGATTGAACCGTGCCAGAAAAAGTGGCTAACGTGCCTTCTTTATAAATCTCTGGATCTAAGAATTTTGTAGTCTGACTAAAAAACCGTCCTTGACTCGTTTCTTTGGTTTTGGGCGTACCAAAGCTATTCAACGGATACTGCAGCATTTGAACCGTAGAAAAGTTTTCATCATTATTTACTTTGATGATTTTCCCACCCCAACGGACTGTTGTCCCTATGAAACGTTCAATATCTACCATGACTTGTTTGAGCTGAAGATCTTCGGCCGGCGGCGTTGAAATTGCAGGAGGAAGTGAACTACAAGCCACTAGGAATATAAGGTTGAGATAAAATAAATATTTCATAACTGTCCCCTACTGCCTATTCAAGATAGTTACCTTTCTAGACTATTACTACGCGTCAATGTTTCAGACGATTTAATCCTAAGTTTCAATATAAAATTCGTACCTTCACTTCACTTTTCAGCATGATTATATTCACGCGAGTCACTTAAGCACGTGAACCATGTCTCTTTTGCTTCCGTGCTGCTTTTTTAGCTGCTTTATCTGCTCTGCTCTGTTCCAACTCGATGAGCTCTCGTTCCATCATTGCTGGCGTTTCTAAGGTGATTCGCCCTAACATCATTGAACGGAATTCCGTTAATAAAATTTTCGATACCCGCTCAAGGTCTACCTGACCGCCAGCACGTAAACATCCCCGTTTTGCACCAATGGTTTCCAGTATTTCAAGTTCACCTTCAGGCAACTCAGTTAATTCATAACGTGTTTTAACAAAGTCAGGATAGTGTTTGCTCAAATAAGCTATGGCATAAAATGCAATATCACTATTATCCACGGCTGTTTCTTTAATCGCCCCCGTCACCGCCAAACGATAACCGGTGTGCCTATTTTCCAAATTGGGCCACAACATACCCGGTGTATCAACCAAGACTATGCCTTTATCCAACTTAATTCGCTGCTGTAATTTAGTCACTGCCGGCTCATTGCCTGTTCTGGCAATTTGTCGTCCAGCTAAGGTATTAATCAACGTCGACTTACCAACATTGGGAATACCCATAATCAGCGCTTGAATGTTTTTCACACTCTGTGACTTGCCCGGCAACATTTTATGACACAGATCGAGTATGTCCATCGTGCGATCGGGCTGTTGCGCCGTGAGTGCAATGGTTTTTACACTTTGCTCTTGCTCTAGATAATCTTGCCATTCTTGAGTCAGAACAGGATCAGCGAGATCACTTTTATTGAGAATTTTGATGCACGGCTTATCACCACGTATCTCAGCCAACATTGGATTTTCACTACTATAAGGGAGACGAGCATCGAGCACTTCGATAAAAATATCGACTTGAGATAAGATCTTTTTAAGTTCTTTACTGGCCTTGTGCATATGGCCCGGATACCACTGTATCGCCATCTTACTTCACCAAACTGATGTTATCTTTATTAATGACAATCAAACGTTGTTTATACAGTTTGCCTATCGCTTTTTTATAACTCGACTTGCTTACAGCAAATTGTGCCGCAATATCTTCCGGTCGACTTTTATCAGTTAAGGCTGATGTACCGCCCTGTTTCTCAAGAAAACGCATGATTTTTTGTGATAATTCATCCAGCGCTTCACGATTCGCTAATTGAAGACATAAGTCTAGTTTCTTATCCTCACGAATTCGTTTGATATAGCCTTTCATTTGCTGACCATATTTGATCGGCTTAAATACTTCAGTATTAAAGATTAGTCCTGTTGCAAAGCCATTCACCACTGCTTTATAACCTAAGTCCGTGCGACCACAAATCAATAAATCGACTTGTTGTTGTTCCTTAAAATATGGCGATGATTCAGCTAAGTGTTTATCCAGCTTAGTCGTCGCAGCAATGCGCTCTGAAGCAGCATCAATATAAAGATACACCACATAAGACTGGCCTTTTTCCATAGGCTTTTGTTGTTCACCAAATGGTACCAATAAATCTTTGGGCAAACCCCAGTCTAAAAATGCACCGATCTGATTGACTTCAACCACATTTAAAACGGCAAATTCACCGACCATCGCTTTAGGTGTCTCAGTAGTGGCAATTATCATATCCTCTGAGTCGAGATAGATAAATACTTCTAGCTCATCACCGACCCTAATACCCGCAGGGATATTACGAACGGGCAGTAGGATCTCGCCATCACCACCGCCATCAAGATAAAGACCAAAGTCGACGAACTTAATGACTTTTAATGTATTGAGTTTACCTAGTTCGACCATTCTTTTTTCCCGATTATATGTATGTGTTGTAGCTTATTGTTAGTTCGGTTTTAACGTTAGAATGCGCCAGAACGACTCGTATTAAAAAACTGTTGTTCTCCCCATTGCACAATGGCTTTCACAACACTTTCCAAACTTTTTCCCGTTTCAGTTAAATGATATTGATATCTGACTGGGCGATCTTGATACGGTGTTTTAACCACCATGCCCGCTTTTTCTAACTGTTTTAAACGATTCGCTAATATATTAGTTGGAATATTTTCTGCCGACTCTTGCAGCTCTTTGAATTTAGTTTTACCAAAAAACAAATCGCGAACAACTAACAACGTCCACTTGTCACCTATTATATCGAGACTGCATGCAATAGGACATGCTGAGCGCTTAAAACTCATTTCATTAAGGGGATTCATTTCTTTATTCATAGGCAAATTATATTTATTTCTTAAGTAACTTGCAATTTTAAAGTAACCTTCTATAATTATAGTCACTTGCATTTTTAAAGTCACTATATTTAATGACAGGAGACAGTCATGGAAACCAATACAATCATCATGTTCATACTTGCTTTTACTATCGCGCCCGTCTTTATCTCAATGTTGATGGAAGCGTTACGAAAAACCCCACCAATACCAGAAAACTTGTATTGGGATAACTCATTAGATATTGAATATGTGCAATTAAATGATTCTAAACTTCGTTATATAAAAACAGGTCAAGGGCCTAACCTGGTTTTGTTGCACACCTTGCGCACCCAGCTCGATATTTTTGAAAAAGTCATTCCAGAACTAAGTAAAAGCTTTACCGTTTATGCTCTTGACCATCCTGGACATGGTTTTTCTTCCATACCTGACGTCGAATATGAACCAGAACTGTTTGTGAACGCCGTTGAACAATTTATGAATAAATTAGATATCAGCAATGCCACACTGGCAGGCATATCAATAGGCGGATCGATACCCTTACTAATCGCCGCCAAACATAATCAACGAGTCAAAAATGTGGTGGCCATCAACCCTTATGACTATGGCAACGGTCGTGGTGTTGAACGCGGTAACTTTGTTGCTTGGTTAATATTCACCTTGGCACGCATACCTGTGCTCGGCGAAACAGTGATGCGTTTTAGAAACCCAATGATTGAACAGCAAATATTCAAAGGCGGCGTATTTGAAGCTAAAGCGTTGACCACCGGTTTTTTAAAACAAGTTTGGCAGTCTGGTATACGTAAAGGCCACTACCGCGCGTTTATTAACCTCGTTAGGAATGCGGAAAAATGGGAAACGGCGCGTGCAGTTTATGGCAATATCAATGTACCCGTTACTCTGGTGTATGGTGATAATGACTGGTCAACACCTGAAGAACGTGAGAAGAACAATCGTGACATACCCAACTCGACTATCGAAATCATTAAAGATGGTGGTCATTTCTTAAGCCTAGATCGACCTAATGAAGTTATTGGCGCGATCACACAATCAATAAATTAAGGATAATGACTATGCCTATACAAGCATTTAAATGGCAGTTATATATTGCGACTTATACTGCGCTGCTAGGGATCCCCTTATTATTCTTTCCCAAAGATGTGATACCGATGATGGGCTTGAACCCAGCCATAGTCGATGCAAGCCCGTTTGTGCAACTCACCGGCATGTTTTTATTGAGCCTAAGCTTGATCACCTTTCGAATTTGGCAAAAGAAAACTGAGGAAATGGTATTAGGCACCGTCTTTGTGCGCTTATTTATTATTGTGACCTTAGCCGTCTTGTATCTTAACGGTTCATTCCCATTTTTACTGCTCATGATTGCCGTGGTCAGCGTCGGTGTTATCGGTACTTTATGGTCTTTACGAGGTGTGAATTTAAAACAATTTCTATAACGGAAGTGTTTCACTCAATAATTTCTAAGCATGGTTAGCAATTATTAAGTGACTGCTTTTTTGGTATTCGCTAATTCAGTATAAAAAGTAGTGACCAGAACCATAGGTGCCATAACCTTTAAACTCAGATTCTGTACCTGTATAGGTATAGGCCTCGCCATTTGACCTGTAATGCGGCCACAATTTCGCATCGGAGATCTGAATGTGTGGCATAAACTTGTGATGATTCACTGGGGCTTCGGTCAGTTCAGAAGTAATCGTCCCCGAAAAGGTGATCAGCAAACCTTCTATATATACATCCGGATCAAAAGGTTCATTACTTTCGGCAAAAAAGTTTCCCTGGCTATACAAGTTAGATAATGGGAAGCCATGGCGCATTAAGGGGTAATGTTTTATCTCAAGTATTGAACGGCTATTGTCTGTGCTGACACTAACGATGCTGCCACCCCAACGTACCTGTTCACCAACATAATTATTAGTCTCGCTATCTACCAGGTTGCGGAGCTGAAGATTACCTTCCGGCAATGCTTGAATAGTCGGTGAAGTATTAGTACAAGCACTTAATAAAAAAGTTATAAACAATACAAATTTTTTCATTCTTATCTCCATAACGTCTTTTTCTTAACTCCAGAAGAACGCTTTCAATTTTTATGTATGAAACCAATAGACCACAAAACAATCTGAATGTTACACAACACATAATGTATTTTTAGCGCTTAACGCACTACCTTTTGCTCTTTCTTCTTATTGAAACAATCTCGTTTGCTAAATTATGCGTTATATTACTCACCTATAATCAATTTTTTCATTTTAATAGCCAAAAGAAGAACATGCCAAAAACCAGTGATTTAAAACGCGGGATGGTCGTCGAAGTAAATGACGAACCTTATTCAGTCAAAGAAATTGAAGTAAGAAACCCATCTTCGCGTGGCGCTTCTACCTTATATAAAATCCGATTCAATCATCTAAAAACAAAACAAAAACGTGATGAAACCTTAAAAGGTGATGACTTCCTCAAAGAAGTCGATTGTGAACGGAAATTAGTGCAGTTCTCCTACAAAGAAGATGATGCCTATACATTCATGAGTCTCGATGACTATGAGCAATACACTATCAATACGACAGATATTGAAGATGACACACCCTATTTAATTGAAGGCCTAGAAGGCATCGTCGCGGTATTACTCGATGGTCTATTAGTCGCCATCGAATTACCTGCCGCGGTTGCGATGGAAATCGTCGAAACGACTCCCGGCATCAAAGGTGCCTCAGCCACAGCACGTACCAAACCAGCTAGGCTGCCAACAGGCCTAGAAGTACAGGTACCGGAATATATCGAACCAGGCGAAGTCATTAAAATTAATACCGTGTCTGGTAAATTTATGTCTCGCGCCTAAGCACTCATGCAAGACACCATAAAGCGCTATTTACTGATTGGCCTAGGCTGGTTCTTTGTCATCCTAGGCGCTATCGGTGCGGTATTACCCTTATTGCCCACCACACCATTTTTGATATTAGCCTTAGGTTGCTTTGGCAAAAGCTCGCCTCGTTTCCACAAGATGTTATTAGACAACAAATGGTTTGGCCCGCCCCTCGGCCAGTGGGAACAAAGCAAAACCGTTCGCCGCAAAATAAAACAGCGTGTAGTAGTGCTAATCATCGCCACCTTCGGCATCTCAATCTGGGTATTATCAGGCCGAATAGAATTACAACTCATGCTAGTCAGCTTCTGCCTAATCCTATTAACCTTTGTTTGGCGGCTAAAAGAATCCGAGACGAATTAGGCAGCACTCATGAATATAGTAATGATGCTCAAAAATGAAAAAACTTCTGTGCCATCATGCTGTTGCCATAGTATGGAAACAGCTTTATCGGATCGTGAGCACCCTCTTTATTACAGTAGTGCATACCAAGAGTTCGGGGTTCAACTTTCAAGTAAGTTTGAATATAGTGTTCTCAGCTTTTGTGGTTGGTGCGGCTCAAAGTTACCGACATCGCGCCGAAATGAATGGTTTGAACAGCTAGAAAGCATGAACATAGATCCATGGGAACATGACATTCCAATTCACTTCCTAAGCTCAGCTTGGTGGGAAAAAATTAAATAAGCCCGTTTTTATCGCCAGCGAAAAGTCTTTATTTTTCGGATAGAGTGGCTAAGTGTTTGAGCGGAGCGAGTTTTTAGCCGCGCCGAAAAATAGAGTCTTTTCGGTGATCTGCGATAATGTCGGGTGCATTTTTCTTTGGTTCGTTTCTTTTGGGCAAACAAAAGAAATGAACGCCCACGCGGCAGCGATTACACACAGTTATAATATCCACACTTTTAAAACGTAACACTGGACCAAAGATGAACCTCGAACAATTCCTAGCAAAACTAAACAACGAACCAAACCAAGTTGCCTTCACCGAAACAATGGCAACAATAGAACAAAACTACACCTTCACCCCAACCACCTTCACCAACGGTGAAACAAAAAACGAAGCCGATACCAATAACGGCTCATGCAAAATCTTCGCATTTGGCTTATTAAACAACTTAAACGAAGAACAAGCACTCGCTTGCTTCGGCGACTATTACCGTAAAGACGTATTAGAAAACCCAAAAGGTGATGATCACCAAAATATCCGTAACTTTATGACAACAGGCTGGGCTGGAGTTAACTTTGAAGGCGAAGCCTTAATACAAAAATAGGTTTAAAAATATGAGGTAGCTCTGATAGTTAGCGATTATGCTATAATCCGCGCTCCCTGCACCCTTAAAATCAACCTAAAATATAGACACTCATGGAATTACACGCTAACGAAAAATCTGATTTTCGCTTTCTATTATTAGAAGGCGTACATCAAAATGCTGTTACCGCACTTGAAAAAGCGGGCTATACCAATATTGAGTACCTTACTCATGCATTAGATGAAGACACTTTAATTGAAAAAATTAAAGGCGTTCGTTTCATTGGTATTCGCTCTCGTACACAGTTAACAGAAAAAGTTATCAAGGCTGCTGACCGGTTAGCAGGCATCGGCTGTTTCTGTATTGGTACTAACCAAGTTGATTTGGATGCCGCAAGAATTAAGGGTATTCCTGTTTTCAATGCGCCGTATTCAAATACACGTTCTGTTGCTGAATTAGTTATTGGTCAATTAATTCTATTATTACGTGGTATTCCGGCAAGAAATCACAGCGTGCATAACGGTAGTTGGCCTAAAACGGCTAAAGCATCTTATGAAGCGCGTGGTAAAACGCTAGGTATCGTTGGTTACGGTAGCATCGGTTCTCAATTATCCGTGTTGGCAGAAAGCTTGGGTATGAACGTCATTTATTATGATGTTGTAACTAAATTACCGTTAGGAAATGCTAACCAAGTGGGCACGATGCGTGAACTACTGAGTCAGTCTGACGTCGTTACTTTGCATGTACCTGAGTTAGCCTCAACTAAAAACATCATGGCCAAACCTCAGTTTGAGCAAATGAAAGATGGTGCTATTTTCATTAATGCTGCTCGAGGAACCTGCGTTAGATTAGAAGATTTAGCTGAAGCCATTGAAAGTAAAAAACTGGCTGGTGCGGCAATTGATGTATTCCCGACAGAACCTAAATCAAATGATGAGCCTTTAGACTCGCCATTACGAGGTTTCCCAAATGTTATCTTGACGCCACATATCGGTGGTTCTACCGTCGAAGCGCAAGAAAACATTGGTTTAGAAGTGGCTGAAAAGTTTGTCCAATATGCAAGTAATGGCACCACGACTTCAGCCAAAAACTTCCCTGAAATTGCGATGCCACAACAAGCGAATACGCACCGTATATTGCATATTCACCATAGTGTGCCTGGCGTGTTATCACATGTTAACCAATTGTTTGCTGAACATAACATCAATATTTTGGCGCAAAGCCTGATGACCAGAGATGAGATTGGTTATTTAATTCTTGATGTAGCTGAGTTTGATTCTGAACTGGCCTTTGAACATTTAAATAGTGTGGAAGGCACAATTAGACTTCGAATGCTATATTAAGATTTTATAGCCTCTCAATAAAAAAAAGCCCTCTTGAAGAGGGCTTTTTTTTATCTATGCTTTTTTGCCCAGTTTTTTAATTTACTGGTTTTACCAATCCCAGGATTAAACGTATTGGTAGGATCAATCTTTTTATAAAACCCTTCCAATTCAGCCTTGGCAGCGTATTCATGGCCCACATTATGTTCGGCTGGGTATTCGGCACCACGCGCATCGAAAGATGACAAAATCTGCTGCTTAAGCTGTTTGGCGTCGACATCTTTCTTCAATACATAATTCTGATGCATTACGTGACAAAATAAGTGTCCGTAATAAAACTTTTTGTCGATCTGATCGTCAATTTCTGCCGGTAATTCTTCAAACCATTGTTGTTCATTTCGTCTTAGCGCGATATCAATCGTCATCATCGCACCAACACGATCACTCTTCATGATGTGATATCTGCCAATCGCTCCACCGGCAACAAATCGATGCAATATGGCTTTATCACCTTCTTCCGGCGTACATTCAAAATAGTCGCCTTCATGCGCTTTAAAAAACTCAGTTAGATAAGCACGTGCTTCATCAACACCATCATTATTCATTTCTAAAATCCAGTGATGCTCAAACTGCTCACGAAAGGCTTCCATTTTTTTAGGTAAATGGTTCGGCCATAAATAGCTCATGTATTGCATCATGCGATCTGAGAGTTTGCTCGGTAAGAACTTAAAGTTAGCCGCGATACGATCGACCGTTCTTTTTAAGGCAAACATTTTAGGCATGTATTTCGCGCCTAATTTTTCGATGACAACAAAAGAATCTTTGCCGTACTTTTTACTCACGTCATAACAATCCCGATGTAGGTACTCGCCCGAGACAGGTAATGTATTAAACGACGATAAAATATCTCGACGCATTGTTGCCAATACATTGGCATCATTAGTGCCGACATAAAACACTTGCTGCTTTTTCGCGATTGGGTAAGTATCTAAGCGAACAGCGAAAACAGCTAACTTACCTGCGCAGCCTGACGCCTCATGTAAGCGACGACCATCATTGTTAAAGCGAGAAGGTGTATCAGCATCAATGTCACGGACACGATCGTGATACTCATTATCAGAAGCACGTTTATCTGGATATTGAACTTCAGCACTGCTGTATTTTTGCTGATCTAAGTTGGTCAGAATTTCTTCTGGCGTTAAACCTAAATCAATACCTAAATTATTAACTAATTGTAGCTCGCCATCTTCTGTTACCTCCGCGAATAACGATAACTCAGTATAAGCGGGGCCTCTTTGTACTAAGGCGCCGCCAGAGTTATTACACACGCCTCCCACGATAGAAGCACCTATACATGAAGAGCCAATCACTGAATGAGGTTCACGCCCATAAGGTGCTAGCGTTTCTTCTAGGCCAAACAAAGTACTACCGGCAAAGCCGATAATTTGTTTCGCATTATCAATCAACTGAATTTGAGAAATCCTCATGGTATTAATGATTACGATTGGACGGTCATAATCGTTACCATCAGGTGTTGAGCCACCTGTTAACCCGGTATTAGCTGCTTGCATGATGATAGCGACATTAGCTGCATTACAAGCCTCTAGCGCTTGCCATATTTCTAATAACGAACTTGGCCTAACCACTGCCATTGCTTCACCAGAACCAAAACGAAAGCCTTTGCAATATGGCTGCATTTTAGCCTTATCCGTCAGCGTGAATGAGTCACCAACGATCGCTTTCAATTTGCTAATCAGTTCAGTTTTTGGAATGTGTTCGGTCATGTTGTGTCTCGATTTATACATGAAATGTTAGAAGTCAGCGTACCCAGTTTTAGGCCTGTTAACTAAATAATTATAGCGTAATTACCTTAGTAAACGAATGAAGATAAAAGATATTTTTATATTTATTACTTACCATTTTTTTAAATAAATTTACCTTTTTATCGCGTTATAACCCTATACTCTGCTGAATTTATTTATTCGACTTAAAATTATGGACATCATACAAATTATTGCATTGGCTATTTTGCAAGGCTTAACAGAGTTTTTACCTATCTCTAGCTCTGCTCATTTAATCCTGTTACCCATCTTAGCTAATTGGCAAGATCAGGGGCTCGCATTTGATGTTGCGGTACATGTTGGCACTTTAACTGCCGTAATTTTCTATTTTCGCCATACTTTAAAAATCTTATTACATGATTGGTTCGAGTCTGTTCACCGGCGCCAGATGGTCGGTGACAGTCGTTTAGCTTGGGCAGTTTTAATCGGTACTATTCCTGTCGGTATAGCGGGATTATTGTTGGGTGATTTTGTCGAAGACCACCTTCGCAGTCCACTTGTTATCGCCGCCACTACTATTATATTTGCGCTGTTACTCGCTTGGGCTGACTGGTACGGCAAACAACAACGCACTGAATATCAATTAACATGGAAGGACGTTTTTATTGTCGGCGTTGCTCAGGCTATTGCCTTAATTCCGGGTACATCACGTTCAGGTATCACAATCACTGCCGGGTTAATATTAGGACTTAGTCGTGAAGCTGCCGCGCGGTTTTCTTTTTTATTATCCATTCCTGTCATCTTTCTAGCCGGCGGTTTAAAAACCATTGAGTTAATACAGTCAAGCCTTATTACAGATTGGTTTGCACTGATTTCAGGCGCGATATTATCCGCTGTCAGTGCCTATATTTGTATTCATCTATTCTTAAAATTATTAGATAAAATAGGACTATGGCCTTTTGTTATCTATCGTCTGGTATTGGGTGTTATACTTGTCGCCATATTTATATAACTGAATTCAGTTGACAGCTACAAACTGAATGCGTAAAATTTCCCCTCTTTATTTGAACCGCCTGCCGTAATTTTTTCAGGAGCTATCCGCGGAATGAAAACAACCACTCTAAGTGCAAAACCAGCTGAAGTCCGTCGTGACTGGTTCGTCGTTGATGCCAACGGCAAAACATTGGGCCGTATGGCTACTGAAATCGCGCGTCGTTTGCGTGGTAAACATAAAACTATTTATACACCTCACGTAGACACAGGTGATTACATTGTTGTTATCAATGCAGAAAAACTGCATGTTTCTGGTAACAAAATGAAAAATAAAATTTATTACCATCACACCGGTCATATCGGCGGTATCAAGTCTATTTCTTTAGAGAAACAACTTGAGAAAGCACCGGATCGTGTTATTAAGTCGGCTGTAAAAGGCATGTTACCTAAAAACCCTCTGGGTCGCGCTATGTTTAGTAAACTTAAAGTTTACGCTGGCACAGAACACCCACATACAGCTCAACAGCCTAAAGTGCTGGAAATCTAATCGGATATCATCATGGCAGATTTATATTACGCAACAGGTCGTCGTAAAAGTTCAACCGCTCGTGTTTTCATGAAACCAGGAAGCGGCAACCTTACTATCAACACTCGATCTTTAGAAGATTACTTTGGTCGCGAAACATCACGTATGGTGGTTCGTCAACCTTTAGAACTCGTCGACATGTTAGACAAGTTTGATATCAAAATCACTGTTCGTGGTGGTGGTAACAACGGTCAAGCCGGTGCAATTCGTCACGGTATCACTCGTGCTCTAACTGAATATGACAGCGAATTAAAAACTGAACTACGTAAAGCAGGCTTCATCACTCGTGATGCACGTGCAGTAGAACGTAAGAAAATTGGTTTACACAAAGCGCGTAAACGTCCACAGTTCTCGAAACGTTAATCATTCAAGAATTTATAATACGAACTTGTTCGTATTATTAAAAAAGGCCATCCTTGTGATGGTCTTTTTTTTGCCTAAAATTGCACCCTCGCTACTTCCATGCTATAAAAATCGCTGTCATTAATTTAATGAGCAGGGATTTACGCCATGAAGTTGAAACACCTTCTAGCCAGCAGCATCCTATGTTTAGCGCTAACACCGCTAGCTTACGCTGAACAATCATCAGCGCTCGCACTATCCGTAGGAGCCTTCGATGCATTGGATGATGACACGGCTGCTGAATTTGGCCTTGAATATCGCTTTGCACCGATGGCGTCGTTTTATAACATCATTCCTGTTGTTGGTTTTACTGCAAATTCAGATGGTGGGTATTGGACACATACTGGTATTCGTTATGACTTCCACCTAAGTGATAATTGGGTATTAACACCCAACTTCGCCGCTAGCCTATATGAAGATGGCGGCGGTAAGGATTTAGGTTATGCGCTTGAATTTCGTTCGGGTTTAGAGCTCGCTTACAAACTCAATGACAACTCTCATCTAGGCTTAGGCATTTATCATTTATCCAATGCCAGCATTGCCGATAAAAACCCTGGGGAAGAATCCATCATCTTCAGCTATAGCTTCTCACCAGAACTATTTAAATAACGATTTATAAACACGTTACCAAAAAAGCCCCAAACAAATTGTTATGGGGCTTTTTTATATAAAAGACCTTTGCCTTCAGGTTGGGTTTTGAAGCGACGGTGCACCCATAAATATTGCTCGGGTGACTTTCGAATTTCAGCTTCGATAATATCGTTAATTCGCTGTGCATCCGCTACATCTTCACCCACTGGAAAGTCCTCTAGTGGTCTACCTATACTTAAGGTGTAGCTACCATCTTGTTCACGTCTAGGCACAAAGGGTATCACTGCTGCGCCACTTATTTTTACAATCCGCGCAGTCGCCGGAATGGTAGCGGCCTGAACACCAAAAAAGTGTGCAAAAACACTGGTTTTACGGCCAAAGTCTTGATCCGGTGCATACCAAACCACTTTGTTTTTTCGTAAGGCCCTGATCATCGATTTTGGATCATCTCGCAATATAATACCTTCACTATGAAAGGTACGTGCTTGCATCATTACCGCATTAAACAAGGGATTCTTTAGTTGGTGAAACATGACATGGCAAGGTGTTTTTAACATGATTAACCGACCACCTAACTCCATGCTAGTGAAGTGTCCCGTCAATAAGATAACACCTTTACCTTTTGCCAAAGCTTGTTCTAAATGCTCTAGTCCCTCATAACGAACTCTAGATTCAAGGCGTTTATCACTTGCCCACCAACTTAATGCAGTCTCAATGGTCATCATGCCCATCGTTTGAATGGTTTTATCTAATAAACCTTGGCGCTGCTCTACTGATAACTCGGGAAAACATAATTCGATATTTCGTGCTGCAATCTGTTTTCGTTTGTCCATAAATGGACGCATTAACACAGCCATATGATGGCCTGCCCATAATTGAACCCTAGCAGGTAAATAAACTGAAAGCCGCATTAATAACAGGCCTAACCAACTTGACCAGTAACGGGGATGGGCAAATTGCCACTGAAAAATTTTCATGGTATCCATCAATAACTAAACTGGTGCCTATGCTATCATTCCCGTTCAATTTCCGCCTCAAATGCGATGAGTTTTATTTGAAATTTTTCTATACCAGTCTATTTACATTAGCACTACCACTGATACTGTTACGGTTAATATGGCGAGGCTTCCGCTCACCTGCGTATTTCAAACGCTGGGGAGAACGTTTCGGCACCAGTGCCAATATACCCCTGGACAAATCAGTTATCTGGATTCACGCCGTCTCGGTGGGTGAAGTCGAAGCCAGTAGACCACTGATAAATGCACTACAACAGGACTTCCCTGAACACCAACTTTTGCTCACAACGATGACACCGACCGGCAGCGAACGAGTCAAACTACTGTTTGCTGACACGGTCGCACATTGTTATTTACCTTATGATATTCCCTTTGCCATTGAACGATTTTTAACGGCGACCCATCCTCAGTTTGGCATTATCATGGAAACTGAAATTTGGCCTAACCTCATTACCCACTGCGCTAAACATAAGATTAAGCTTGTTTTAGCCAATGCACGAATGTCAGAGCGATCACTCAAAGGTTATCAACGTGTTGACACGCTAACTCGTGAAGTATTGCAATCACTTACATTCATAGCTGCGCAAAGTGAACAAGATCGACAGCGTTTTGCCAAGCTAGGGGCTGATATCAAAAAAGTGCATGCTATTGGCAATCTAAAATATGAAGTCACTTTGCCTGCCAGTTTAATGGAACAAGCCGAATCAATGCGCTCAATGTGGGATGCTAATCGACCGGTATTGATCGCAGCCAGTACGCACGAAGGTGAAGAAGAAATTATTTTAAATGCCTCTCGCCAGATTCGGGCTCAATACCCCAACTTACTGCTGATTATTGTACCCAGACATCCTGAACGTTTTGATCGTGTTACTGCATTAAGCCAGCGCGCCGGCTTTAAAACCTTACGCCGTAGTGAACACCGACCATGTAGCTCTGATGTTCAAATATTGGTGGTAGATACGATGGGCGAACTACCACTATTTTACGGTGCCAGTGACATCGCTTTTGTCGGTGGCAGTTTAGTGCCCCATGGTGGTCATAACTTATTAGAGCCCGCGGCACTTGGACGTGCGGTTATCACCGGACCACATTATTTTAACTTTAGTCAGATAACACAACAGTTTTTGCACGAAAATGCCGCGCTCGAAGTAAGTGATACTGCCAGTCTGGCCATCACGGTGATTGATTTATTACAAAACTCGCAAAAACGAGCCGAAATGGGTGAAGCCGGCTTACAACTGATCGTTAATAGCCAAGGCGCAAGCATGCGACTGAGCAACTTACTTAAGCGTCATATTTTGCATGTCTGATGATGTACGTTGGATGGCTCAAGCGCTAGCCTTGGCCCAGCAGGCTGAATTACAAGGCGAGGTACCTGTCGGTGCCATTATTGTTCGTGATGGTGAAATACTCGGTGAAGGTTGGAATAAACCGATTATGAGCCATGACCCCACCGCTCATGCAGAAATTCAGGCCTTACGTGCAGCATGCCAACAGGAAAATAACTACCGTCTGCCTGGTGCTACACTTTATGTAACCTTAGAACCGTGCGTAATGTGTGCCGGTGCTTTGATCCATGCACGTATCGAACGTATCGTTTTTGCCGCAACTGAACCCAAAACGGGTGCTGCCGGCAGTTGTTTTGATATTTTCAACAACGACAAACTTAATCATCGTATTATTTGCGATAGCGGTGTTTTAGCAACACAAAGTGGTGAGTTATTGCGTAACTTCTTTCGAGCTCGACGTTAGCCTATACCTAACAAAAAAACCATGTACTTTAAACTTCCATCCGGTAAAAGGTGCTCGGGCGCATACATAAAGATTAATTCCATACTAAAACGCTGACCAAGTTTAAGGTAATTAAAAAATACCAATAAAAACAATCTTTTTTCTTAAACCTAGAACTTAAAGCCGTGCAAACCTGTCGATATGAAGCGATAATCAAACTACATTTTTAATTAGGAAGTTATTTGAAACGTCTTTGTTTGTTCCTCTTTTCGATAGGACTACTCATTGCTTGTGATGAGGCACAACCACACCTAGAAGAAATTATCGAACGAGGAGAATTACGCGTATTAAGCCGTTATGGTCCCACTAGTTATTATGTGAAAGGGGATAAGCTGGCCGGTTTTGAATTCGATCTTGCACAACGCTTTGCCTCTCACCTTAACGTACGCTTGAAAATAATTGTGCCTGACAATCTGGGTGATATGTTGGACCTTATCGAACAAGGTAAAGCCGATATTGCTGCTGCTGGTCTCACGATTACCCCTGCACGAAAAGACGTCATTCGTTTTGGTCCTGTTTACCAAGAAGTGACCCAACAATTAGTCTATCGCAATGGTAATAAAAAGCCGAAGAACATTACCGCATTGCACAATGGACAATTAGAAGTTGTTGCTACAAGTAGCCATGTAGATCAATTAAAATCACATCAGCAAGATGTACCCGAATTAGATTGGACAGAAAATAGCGAACTCAATAGTAGTGGTTTATTAGAACTTGTCCAGCTAGAAATGATCGACTACACCATTGCAGATTCTAACGAAATAGCAGCCAATCAAAGTTTATTTCCAGAATTGCGTGTCGCTTTTAATATCTCCGAACCTCAAGCTTTAGCATGGGCAATGCCATTATCAGAGGATGGCTCTCTTTATAATGAAATTGCTTTATTTTTTGAACAAATGGAAGACTCCGGTGATTTAGATCGACTCATCGAGAAATATTATGGTCATATTCGACGGTTTGACTATGTCGACACTCGAGCTATCCATCGCCGAATCTTAACCCACCTGCCTAAATACCAAACTTTATTTAAACATGCTGCACGCGAATTTAATTTCGACTGGCGTTTACTCGCGGCCATTTCCTATCAAGAATCACACTGGGACCCTAAAGCGGTATCAAGCACCGGCGTTAAAGGTTTAATGATGTTAACTAAGGCAACAGCTAGACAAATGAATGTCGGCAACCGTGAAGATCCAGCACAGAGCATTTATGCCGGAGCAAAATACCTTGCCTCTATTCGAGACCGTCTGCCAGAACGTATTTCAGAGCAAGAAAAAATATGGATAGCACTTGCGTCATATAACATCGGATTGGGTCACGTCGAGGATGCTCGGGTCTTAACGCAAAAAAATGGTAAAAACCCAGATCTATGGCCAGATATTAAAGTGTTCCTCGCTAAATTATCCAAAAAAGAATGGTATTCACAAACACGTTATGGCTATGCGCGTGGTGGCGAACCTGTGCGTTATATTGAAAATATTCGTCGTTATTATGATATTTTGTTGCATCAACAACAAAATAGTAACAGTCTAGACCTTACTGTTGATGACGAGTCTGCCCAGAAAGAATTTCCAGCAGCACTTTGACTAAAAGGAAACGTACAATGTCGAATGATGATGCCACCCAACAATTAGAAGAGTGGAAACAAAAGTACTACCAATCAATTTCATCGCTCGAACAATCGCAAAGTTATGAAGATTTACTCCAGCGTAGTCTAGCTAGATTAGCGTTGGCAGCTCAGGGATTGGACGCATCATTAGACAAGCAATTAAAATCTTTACGCAAAGCCCTGCGCGGCAATAACGATCAAAAAGAAATTCAATATATTCTTGATCAGATGGAAAAAGCCATTGCTCGCATGGAAGTCGACAAAGCAAAGGATAGTACTCAGTCTTCTGGTGAAATTCTCGCCGATTTATTAAAGTCATTAAAACTTAGAAAACCATATAAAGCTGATGCGCGTAAATTAGCTAAACAACTTAAATTGGCCTCTAGTAGTGAAGTCAGCACCCTCCTTCCTGAGCTTTTACTGTTGCTCAACAGCTGTTTACCTGATGGAACTGAAAAGCCAGCTCGCCGGTTTAGTTTTCATCTATTCGGTATTGGAAAACCAGCAAAAAACGATGTTCAACAACAGAATAAAGCGAATGAAAGTGACCCTGCATCACTATTAAATGACGAGGATGACACTCCCCCTTTCAACGTAATGTTGATGCAGTTACTTGAACGCCTATCGCTGCCAACAGATTTAAGTAAACAAGCAACTAAGCTCCGCCTGAAGCTGGAAAAAGGTATTGATGATGAGGACCTTCCTCA
Organism: Methylophaga sp. 42_25_T18; assembly: GCA_002163085.1. Taxonomy (GTDB): domain Bacteria; phylum Pseudomonadota; class Gammaproteobacteria; order Nitrosococcales; family Methylophagaceae; genus 41-12-T18. The sequence continues at coordinate 428,828 of MAAJ01000006.1, forward strand.
GGCCATTAATGAGATTGCTGACATTGTTAGCACGCTTGGCTCTATGGTGATCACTGAAAAGCTAGAATATCAAGAGTTTTTAACATCACTCACTACGCGACTAAATGAGTTAGATCAGCATATTAGAGAAACGGGCGATCACAATGCAGAAGCATTTAAAGAACGGGAAATTATTGGTCAAGCTGTAGAGGATGAGTTTGTAGATCTACGAAACAATGTTCAAGGTGCCAATGATTTAGAACAATTAAAATCAACGGTCAGTGAGCGATTAGATTTTTTGGATCAACATTTTGAACTGTACCAAAAATCAGATCACGATCGTTTTGAACAATCTCAAAAAGAGATTATCGAACTTAATCAACGCATACAGACAATGGAACAAGAAACCACAGTGTTACGTGAGTCTGCTGAGAAGTCTCGTAATTTAGCCCTCAAAGACGCGCTTACGGGTATTTGGAACCGCCAAGCGTTGAATGAAATTCTAGACAAAGAATTTGCTCGTTGGCAGCGGTACCAATCACCACTAAGTATCATTATTTGGGACGTCGACTTCTTCAAACGAGTTAATGACAATTATGGTCATGCGGCTGGTGACAAAGTATTAAGGACGATTGCTCGTATATTTCAAAAAGCCACCCGTGATGCTGATTTTATTTCTCGTTTTGGCGGTGAAGAGTTTATGGGTGTTTTCCCCGAAACACGCTTAGAAGATGCGTTGACACTCGCTAACAAAATTCGCGAGAAAGTCGAACTATCTAAATTCCATTATGAAGATAAGCGTGTCTTTATCACCGCGTCAGCAGGACTTGCTACCTTTAGGCCTGGCGATTCAATAGACGATGTTTTTAAGCGTGCAGACAAGGCCTTATATCAAGCAAAAGAAGGAGGCAGAAATCGCTGCGCTAGCGAGGATTAAAATTGATCAAACGCCTATTACCTACATCCCTGTAAGTAAAATATTTACTACAATTTAACGCCAAATTATTGGCCAGCCGCCTCTTGTTCAATCAAGAAATCAACCGCTTTTAACATCTCTTCCATACTGCCAGCTGCAGGTGCATCTGTACGGTACTTACCATTTACAACCATCGATGGAACACCTGTAATACCAGATGTTTGGCTCATCACTAACGCTTTTTTAACTTTTGATTTCACTGAAAATGAATTCATCGCTTTTTCAAACGTATCACGATCAATACCTTGTTCAGCCACAAAGTCTAATAACTGTTCTTCAGTCGTCAATCGACGCTTTTCTACGTGTATGGCATTAAAGATAACGCTATGTAACTTTTTCAAGTCACCTGTTGATTCTGCAGCATAAAATACTTTTGCTAACTGCAACCAACTATCTCGAAAAATGGCCGGCACAGCCACAAATTTCACATTTTCAGGCAGCGTTTTTTTCCATTCTGTTACTAATGGATCTAAACGAAAACAGTGTGGGCAGCTATATGAAAATAATTCTACGACCTCAATAACTTTGTCATCGCTCGTTGCTAAACGTTGGGCAGTTGGATGGTAATGTACACCTTCAACAAATGCCATTGGCATTGCCATGGTGGTGAAGGATAATAATAATCCTGCTATCGCTGATACTGCTGTCACTATTTTTTTCATTTTTCCATCCTTAATTATTAACGATTTTTATTTACTATAAGGTGCCGTATGAATGTAAGCCCGTCAGGAACATATTGACGCCTAAAAATGCAAACAGAGTGACAAACAAACCTATCACTGCCCACCAGGCCATCGGATTGCCACTCCAGCCTTTAGTCATACGCATATGCAACCATGCTGCATAATTTAACCATACAATTAATGCCCAAGTTTCTTTTGGATCCCATGACCAATATCCACCCCACGCTTCTGCCGCCCATAAAGCGCCTAAAATTGTTGCTACCGTGAAAAAGGCAAAACCTAAGGCGATGACCTTGTACATTAATTCATCCATAACGGCGAGTGATGGCATTGCCTCCACTAGTCTTCCATTAGGATTTTTAGTTTGTTGCCATGAAACTAAAAGATAAGCCACACCAATCATCGCCGCCATGGCAAAGGTGCCATAACCAACAAAGTTGGCCGGTACATGAATTTTCATCCAATAACTTTGTAAGGCAGGCACTAAGGGTTGAATTTCATGTGCACCTCGTTCAAAGCCATACCAGAGCAGGAAGGCAACAGCGGCACTAATCACTAAAAGAACAAACCCACCTAAACTTCGGATCTGATATCGACGTTCATAAAACAAATAAATTAACGCCGTTATCACCGAAAATAAAATAAATACTTCATAAAGATTACTGACGGGGATATGGCCTACATCGGCACCAATTAGATATGATTCTTTCCAACGCACCATTAAACCAATCATGCCCATAGTAGCGGCAGACCAAGTTAAGCCAGTTCCTACCTTTGCTGTAAATTCAGAACGAAATAACAATCCGGCAAAGTAGCTCACCGTTGCCATCACAAATAGTGCGCTCATCCACATAAAAGCAGACTGACTGGCTAAGAGATAACTTAAGAAAAAGTCTGTTTCCCCCAGTGTTAGGTCATTGCCATATATACGTATCGCCAATAGGCTTAATATCGTGACAGCAAGACTGTGCCATCTAAATCCAGACCAGTTTTGTCCCAAGAACATCATCGCCACGGCGGTAAAAATCACAATACTGATTTCATATATATCAAACACACTGGAATAAATCGCGATCAATGCCATGGCTGCTAACGCCATAACACCACGCCATAACCACTGTGTAAATGGACGGTCTTCAACCAAATTTAGTGTGCCTGTAGTAGTTGTCATCAATTCTTCATTGCCAAAATAAAATTACACAAACTATGAACGCTCAAATCAATGAGAGTTCCCATTAAGTTGTTTTAACGTATTCGTGAGCTGATCAAAAAACGGGTCAAAATCACGAGGGTTACGGTTACTCATACCCGCTAATAAAACAGTCACACCTTGCGCTTGAGTCTTCACTAATACCCATAAACGTCGTTGCGGTAAATAAAACAATAAAAATACACCCGCAACCAAAAAAGCACAGCCCAAATAAACCACCGGTTTACCTGGTGACCGTGCAATTTGTAAACCGCTGGCTTCAACATGTTCGTAGTCAGTTAACATTAGAAATACCGGTGAGCCATAACGAGGCAAACTACCTATCGCATCCACTGCATCTTGCAAAAATAATAATTCAGCCTCGCCCACTAACTCATCATCGACTTTGCTGAAATATATACGCGCTAACATCTCTCGTAACATCGCCAAATAAGCGGGCCCTAATGTTTCACGTTCTGCTTCGGGAAGACTAGTCTCAATAAATTCCGTCACTGTGGTAAAACCACCGCGTTCAAACATTGCCACTAACATAGTTAATGTCTGCTGGAGACTTTGTTGTAATCCTTCTTCGCTGCCATCAATAGCCGCCAGTGTTTCCAGCATCATTTCACCTGCAATGGCTGAAACTAACGCCTTATCACGTACTCGTTTTAAGAACTGATTAAATTCGGTCAACTCACCATTGTTATCGACTGGCAAATACAAATAACCAAACTCATCTGCAGGACTAGCGCGCACGCCACTTAAATAAAATTCACGCTCATTTCTAGTTACCGGCAACATATAGTTTAGGTATTCCATCGCCTCACCGGTTTCTGAACGTAATTTAAATCCCATACTAGGCCCAAAATTTCGCAAGCGGCCGGGATCATCGTCAGTGGGGTCAGCATTAATATTAAATGGTCGAAATGCCGTGATCTCTAATTGCGTTTTCTGCTCGCCCCAACGAAATTGTGACGTTTGAAAAACCTGAGTTTCAATCGCAATCGCCTCTTTGCCAATACGATCATCTAGCGGCCAAGCATCAATCGATAATAGTGAGCCGCCATCACTAAAACTGGCCTGATAAATCGCATAGCCTTTATAAATTAGTGGATGATTAACTGAAATTGTCGCCGCTAAAGGCTCAGCCAAATCACTATCATGCACAATAAGATCGGTTTCAAATGATTTAGGTTGACCTGTTTCGTAATGCTCAATGCGGAAATCGATTACTTCTATTTTAAACGGTAAAGATTGCACTAAATAACCATCACGCATCGCCACAAAGGCAACGTCAGAAGAGCGACCTTCTGGAATATTAATACTGCCTCTAAATGCCTGTTTACTGACAGAAAGCCGACTTTTAGCAGGTACTTGCGACACGGCAAGATCACGCGTTTCTACTTTTATTTTTCCCTGCCATTCTGCAAACTTCAGCGGCAGATTACTGTCCATCAACCCACCGACACAAATCACAATAATGGCCAAATGAGTCAAAATATATCCCAATCGATTCATTCCGCCACGCATGGCTGATATCAATATTGCATCGGTTTTATCTGTTTGTTTAACCCGAAATCCTTGCTTGGTAAACTCCGCCATCAACGCTGTCACCGTTTGATTTTCTGGTGTACTCACCTTCCAGCTGATGTTATGTCGTAGCGCTTGTAAGGATTTTTCTTGCACATGGGTACGTAAATGCCACATGTCTCGTATCATCGATGGCGTTTGACGAATCACACAAACCGATGTCGATACCACCAATAAGGTCAATATTGCTAAAAACCACAGCGCACTATAAACGTCATACAATCCTGCCGTTTCAAATATTTCAAACCAGAAAGGGCCAAATTTAATCAGATAATCCGTGTAGGGTTGGTTTTGCTGTAATACCGTACCAATGACCGAAGCCACTGCAAGTGTTAACAGTAAGGTAATGGCAAGATCCATTGACCCAAAAAAAAGAAAAATACGCTGTCCGAGCGTATATCTAGGCGCTTGTGAATCACTGGTTTCAGACATATTGTAGGACCGTATGAAGCCAGAACACGATGGTACTGGCCAAAAAAGAAGTCGCATGGCACACCATACGACGTTCTTTTAATTAATTATTAATGTAGACCAGCAACGTAGGCAGATACGGCTTTCATTTCATCGGCCGTCATTTTTTTAGCAATATCAGTCATCATATTATTAGGATCATTGCTACGTGTACCTTCAGCAAATGCCTTCAACTGTAGTTCAACATATTTACTATATTGACCTGACAATGCTGGCCATTTAGCAGCGGGCATGCCTGCACCCGTTGGACCATGACAAGCCATACATGCGGGAAGACCCGAGTCTTTATTGCCGGCACGATAGATGGTTTGGCCGGCGGCTAATAAATCTTCAGAGACGGCACCCGGTGTTACTTTGTTGCTTGCATAAAAGGCACCTAAATCAGCCATATCCTGTTCAGTTAAATTAGCAACCATCGGCGCCATTACTGCATTAACACGCGCCCCACTTTTAAAGTCAGCTAACTGTTTTGCAATATAGCTTTCATGCTGACCGGCCAATTTGGGGAACATATCCAATGGACTATTACCATCCGCTCCATGACAAGCAGCGCAGACCATCGCCTTGCCCTTACCTGCAGAAACATCACCCGCAGCCATTACCGGACTGACAACCACGAATGCCATACTCATTATTAAGCTTGAAAATAATTTTTTCATTATTATTCCTGTTCGCTCTCTCAGTAAATAAAACTGTTGATATGCTACTCTTATTAGCGTCTTTTTGCATCCCGAGCGACCCTATGTCACAGCTTTATCGCCAAGCCCATTACACTATCAGCGCCACCCAGCTATCTGAACTCCCGGATGATACCGGCATTGAAGTCGCGTTTGCAGGCCGCTCTAATGCGGGAAAATCTAGCGCTATTAATACCATTACCGACATCAAATCGCTGGCAAGAACAAGTAAAACGCCTGGCCGTACTCAAATGATTAATTTTTTCAATTTGGATGAAGGTCGTGCGCTAGTCGATCTACCTGGTTATGGCTACGCAAAAGTACCTGAAAAAATGAAGATCCGTTGGCAACAAACATTAGGTAAGTACCTAGAAACTCGCCAGTCTCTTCGCGGTCTGATGTTGATGATGGATGTACGTCACCCATTAAAAGAGTTTGATATTCAAATGATCGCTTGGGCAAATCGCGCACAATTATCCGTTCATATCTTATTAACGAAAGCAGACAAACTAAAACGTGGCGCTGCTATGGCCAGTTTGCACACCGTTGCTGCAGAACTAAAAAAACGTGAGCTCACCGCCAGCATTCAATTATTTTCATCTCTCAAAAAATCGGGTAAAGAAGAAGCTATTAAAAAACTTGATTCATGGTTTTTAGCAGATGAGAACCCAACCAGCGAAGAATAAGGAATTGAGATGGCCAATAAGGTTCGTGAAGATCGCCGCCAATTTTTACACAAGGCGGGCTTAGGGGGAGCATTAACGGGGCTAGTTAGCTCAATTAGTTTGCCTGTATGGGCCGGTGCAGAAAAACTTGAACTCCCTGATGCTCTTCCCAAATGGATGAAAGTACCAGGCGAAGAATTTAGCAACTATGGCCAACCGTCAGAACACGAACAACAAGTTATTCGCTGGATATCAGCCAATTCTGCTGCCCCCGGCAATGGTGTGTCGTGGACGCCATTACACGATCTCCAAGGTACTATCACACCCAATGGCTTACATTATGAGCGCCATCATAATGGTGTTCCACAGATTGACCCAGCCCAACATACCTTGCTGATAGATGGCTTAGTAGAGCAACCGCTTTCTTTTGATCTGAAAAGTTTATTGCGTTACCCCATGCAGTCACGCACCTGTTTTATCGAATGTGGTGGCAATAGCAATAGTGGCTGGCGTACCAATCCTATTCAAACTCAAGCAGGTTATGCCCATGGTCTGGTATCTAATGCTGAATGGACCGGCATCCCTGTCAAACTTTTACTGCAAGAAGCCGGCATTAAGCCCAATGCAAAATGGGTGATCGCCGAAGGCGCCGATGCAGCAGCATTAAATATCAGCATCCCGCTTGATAAACTGCTGGACGACGCATTGCTTGCTTTATATCAAAATGGCGAACGTCTCCGACCAGAAAATGGCTACCCGTTACGGCTGGTTTTGCCCGGCTGGGAAGGCATTTTAAATGTGAAATGGTTACGCCAATTACGCTTGACTGACGAGCCGCTGATGTCACGTGATGAAACGGCGCAATATACCGAATTACAACCTGATGGCAAGGCTCGCCAATTCACCTTTTTGATGGAGGCCAAGTCGTTAATTACCTCACCCTCCCTAGGCATGATGTTGCAGGATAATCCAGGTACTTATCAAATCAGTGGTTTGGCTTGGTCCGGGCGGGGAAAAATTACTCGCGTCGAGATTTCTGCTGATGGTGGTGATACCTGGGTAGATGCAGAATTACAAACACCAATCTTATCGAAAGCCTTTACTCGCTTTAATTTGCCGTGGCATTGGCAAGGTGACTATGCCATTTTGCAAAGCCGAGCCACCGATGAAACAGGTTATGTGCAGCCGACTCGTGAAGCCTTAGTTGAGAATCGCGGAAGACATGGATTTTTTCATTACAACGCAATTGTTAGTTGGGAAATCACTGAAGAAGGAGACATCAATCATGTATATGGCTTCTAAAGCTCTCATGGTAGTAGCTTGGCTGATTTTCTTTTTATCACCTAGCTATGCAGAAAGTGAATTCCAAGCTTTAGGCAAAGCAGCCAATGAACTGAGTCACTCTGCACAATGGAATATATCCATTTCACCCAATGGTGAAGGCCTCCCTCCAGGTCAAGGTACTGCAGCCCAAGGAGCCAAACTGTTTGCACTCCAATGTGCAGGTTGTCATGGACCTGATGGCATTGGTGCTAGCGCTGAACCATTAATGGGTGAAGTGGGTTCATTAACCAGTGATTATCCTGAAAAAACGGTCAATAGTTATTGGCCTTACGCCACCACCCTATTTGATTATATCCGTCGAGCCATGCCGATCAATGCACCCTTTTCTTTATCTGCAGATGAGGTCTATGCCTTGTGTGCTTATATTTTGAGCAAGGATGGTATAGTAAGTTCAGAAGCAGTACTTGATGAACAATCGCTACCTAAGATAAAGATGCCAAATCGTGATGGCTTTATCGCCGTCCACTCTGACAATCGCTAGATATTTAAGGACAGCCCTATGAGCCCTAGATACGCTTGTACTGTTAATCCCAACCCAGAATTGTATAACGCGCCTACTTTAGGCATGGATAAAGCTGCGCTCGCCCATGACTTCAAAAGTTATTACGGCAATCATCTAGCACAAGACAAAGGCTGTGCATCCGGGCATTATCTTTACTCGGCTATTGCCTTAACCTTACGCGATCGTTTGTTTGAGCGAATGAAACACACTCGCCATACTTATGCAAAATCTAAATGCAAACAGGCTTACTATCTCTCCATGGAATTCCTCATGGGCCGCGCCATGGGTAATGCGGCGTTAAACCTTGGTCTAGAACAAGCCGTTACTCAAGCAATGCATGATCTCGGTCTAAATTTCGAAGAATTAACCGAATTAGAACATGATGCCGGATTAGGAAATGGTGGTTTGGGTCGACTAGCAGCCTGCTTTATTGATAGCTGTGCCACGCTACAGCTGCCTATTACCGGTTATGGCATCCGATATGAATATGGCATGTTCCAGCAGAGCATTGAGAATGGCAACCAAATTGAAATGCCAGATCATTGGTTACGCGATGGCAACCCTTGGGAACTAGAACGACCCGAATTCACCCAAAGAATTAAGTTTGGCGGCCATACTGAATTCCGTCAAAATCAGCATGGCGAAACCGAGGTGCATTGGGTAAATACAAATGATGTCTTAGCCGTGCCCTATGATATCCCCATCCCCGGCTATCAAAATGGTACGGTCAACAAACTCCGCTTGTGGACATCGTCGGCAACGGATGAATTTAACCTAGAAGACTTTAACGCCGGTTCTTACCCAGATGCCGTTGCGGCTAAAAATGAAGCCGAAAACATCAGCATGGTACTCTATCCCAACGACAGTAGTGAGAATGGTAAGGAGCTGCGTTTACGTCAGCAATATTTCCTCGCATCCGCCAGCTTGCAGGACATTCTTGATTACTGGGTAACAACCCACAGTGAAAACTTCGATGATTTTTCCGAAAAAAACTGTTTCCAATTAAATGATACTCACCCCACTGTGGCTGTCGCAGAGTTGATGCGGTTATTGTTAGATGAGCATGGACTTAGTTGGGATAAGGCATGGGCAATCACTAGTAAAACCATGGCATATACCAATCACACCTTATTGCCCGAAGCATTAGAACGCTGGCCGGTAAATATGTTTGGTCGTTTACTGCCGCGGATCTTAGAAATAATTTATGAAATTAACGCCCGATTCTTAAGTGAAGTTGCGCGACATTGGCCTGGTGATAAACAACGTCTTGCCAGAATGTCCATTATTGAAGAAGGCCATCAACAACAAGTGCGAATGGCTCATCTTGCTATCGTCGGTAGTTTCTCAGTCAATGGTGTTGCCGCTCTCCATTCTGAATTATTACAAAAAGGTCTATTTCATGATTTTCATCAACTCTGGCCTGAAAAATTTAATAATAAAACGAATGGTGTAACTCAACGTCGATGGATGGCTTGGTGTAACCCAGAACTAAGTAAGCTCATCACTGACACGATCGGCGCAGACTGGATTACCGATCTCAGTCAACTTGAAAACTTGGTGCCTTATGCTGACAAAGACACGTTCCAACTATCGTGGCAGCTAGCCAAACAAGCAAACAAACAGCGACTCGCCGATTTGGTCAAAGACAAGTGTGATATTACGTTTAATACCGATGCTATGTTTGATATTCAAGTTAAACGTATCCACGAATATAAACGGCAATTACTTAATGTATTACATGTTATTCACCTTTACGATCGCATTAAACGCGGCGATACCAATAACATAGTGAAACGCTGTGTTTTGTTTGGTGGTAAAGCGGCCCCTGGTTATGAGATGGCCAAAGACATTATCAAATTAATTAATAATGTGGCTGAGGTCATTAATAATGATCCTGATATTGGTGATTGGTTAAAAGTCGTTTTCTTGCCTAATTATCAAGTTTCAACTATGGAAATAATTTGTCCCGCAGCTGATCTCTCCGAACAAATTTCAACGGCCGGTAAAGAAGCTTCCGGTACTGGTAATATGAAGTTCATGATGAATGGTGCGGTCACAATAGGAACCTTAGATGGCGCCAATATAGAGATCCGTGAAGAAGTGGGCGATGACAACTTCTTCTTATTTGGCTTAACCGAAGATGAAGTCAGTGAAAAACGGATTGGCTATAATCCACGCGCCATTATTGCCCAAGATGAAGATCTAAAGCGCGTGGTGGATTTATTAGAAGGCGGTCATTTCAATCAATTTGAACCCAACCGCTTTAACAATGTGGTTAATGCCTTTACCAGTCATAATGACCCTTGGATGACCATTGCCGACTTCCGCAGCTACATTGATGCACAGCATCAAGCAGAACTAGCTTATCAAGATAAAATACGCTGGACTAAAATGAGCATTCTTAACTCAGCATACAGTGGCAAGTTTTCTACTGATCGTACGATGGAAGAATACAATAATGAAATTTGGAAGCTGGAAAAGATAAAACCAACATCCTAACCCGTATTCAATCATGACAATGAAACGGTTTCCATTGGCCTCGGTTCACCAATAGCATAACCTTGAACATAATCAACGCCCATTTCTTGAAGACGATCTTTTATTGCATCACTTTCGACGAATTCAGCAATAGTTTTCATACCCATAACATGACCTATTTCGTTGATTGATTTCACCATAGCCTCATCAATTGCATCATCGAGAATATCTCTAACAAACATGCCATCAATTTTAAGCGAATCAACGGGTAAATTTTTAAGATAGGCAAACGATGATAGACCGCTGCCAAAGTCATCTAAAGCAAATAAGCAGCCATATTCACTTAACGTTTTTATAAACACTTGTGCATCTCTGAGGTTAGCTATCGCGGCTGTTTCCGTTATTTCGAATTTAATCTTGTGCGACGGTAAGTTATACACTTGGATCTGCTTAATAATATGACCTAAAAGAGCATCATCGCCTAATGAACAACCCGATAAGTTGATCGCCAGGTGATCCAATTCATCCAGTTGCTGCAAATGATTTTTTAACCACAAAAAAGTATGATCTATGACCCAGCGATCGATGTGGCCAGATAGGTTATAACGCTCAGCTGCAGGAAGAAATGATCCAGGAGAAATAACCTCGCCATTCTCTCCTTGTAAACGCAGTAATACTTCATATATTCGGCCATGATCAGTATCCGCTAACGATATAATCGGTTGGACATATAATAAAAAACTATTTTCGGCCAATGCTTGTTTTATTTTATTAACCCAACGGAACTCCCCTTCCCGTTTGGCCAATTGCTCATCGTTGTGACGATAGTGATGGACTCGATTTCGTCCTAAATCTTTAGCCGCATAACAAGCAGAATCTGCATGAATTAATGCTTCGGTAGATGAAGCCGTTTTCTGATTAATTTCTGTCACACCGATACTTACCCCGATGCTAAAAATATGTTCTTCCCATAAAAATTGGAATTGCTCGACTAATCGTCGCACAGCATTCGCGGTTCTTGTAGCATGCTCATAATCACAATGCTCCATCAAAATAGCAAACTCATCGCCACCCAACCGAGCTAGAGTATCTCGTTTTCGTAAATAATCGCTTAATATTCCGCCTAATTGACGCAACAATTCATCACCAGCAATATGACCACAGGTATCGTTAATAATTTTAAACTGATCAAGATCTAGAAAACATAAGGCATGTTGTGAGCCATCTTTTTTTGCCGTAGCAACAACACGGTTGAGACGGCGCTCAAATTCATGGCGATTAATTAAACCGGTAAGTTCATCATGTGATGCTTGATACGATAATTTTTTCGAAATCTCTTTGGCCGCAGTCACATCTTCTTGTATGCCAACATAATGAGTGATTTTTCCCTCACTATCCGTGACCGGTGCAATATAATGTTGCGCCCAATATAGTTCACCATCTTTTGTCCGATTTTGTAACTCACCTCGCCATTCTTTTCCTGAACGAATTGTTTTCCATATTTGGCGATAGACCGCAGAATTTTCCGGTTCAAGGTGAAATAAGGTCGGTTTTTTTCCGATCACTTCCTCGTCAGCATAACCAGTCAACAGTGAAAATTTAGGATTGGTATACTCGATATCACCATCCGCACTGGTAATGATGACGGCATTGGGGCTACACTCAACTGCACGTGAAAGTTTAGTTAATCTGGCACTGGCATCCTCTTTCGCGGTAATGTCCTCAAACATCCCGACACCGCCACTCACAGTACCCTGCTCTGAATAGATGGGAACAAATTCAGCATGCAAAAATACCGTGTGATTGCCATTCACTGACGTATATTTCCCATGATATTGCCCCACATTTCCTGCCAACGACTGTTTTATTGCTTCTAACATCTGCTGATCAATTACATTTTCCAGCATATTAAATCCAATTAATACGTCACGATCAGTTGCTAGTATCTCTTCAAGGTGCTTATTAACAGTGAGCAAAGTGCTAGTAATGTCGTAGTAGAAAATGCCTACCGGCGAATATTCGATGATGGAATGTAACCTTGATTCACTATCTAGCAGCTGATGGTTAGCATTAACTAAATCATGTGTACGCTCTGTAATTAACTGCTCGCGTTGTTGAATTTCAACATTTAATTTTGTAACTAAAGAGTCATTTTTATGTTGTAACAATAATGCTTTTAAAATATTTCTATTTGCGTCTCGATTCACAGAAATGAGCATGGCGTAATAAATCACCAAAGCAACAGCAATATAACTTGCCACTGTTTCTTGTGAATACAGTAATACGGATAACAGAACTATAAATTGCGGAAGTGTATTTGCATAATAAGCTGAACTCCATGCAGCAAAAATGGGAACTGCCGCAGCTAAAATTCCACATGTCAAAATGATAAAGACACTTTTTAAGGCCGAATCTTCCGTCACCAAATAGAACAAGCTAAAACTTGCCCATGCTATACCTGCCAATGCAGATAAAAAGGTAAAGAGCCTCAACCAATGTTTGACATCATTAAGCTCTTTCGTTCGGTTGTACAGCCAATAAAGTACTAGCCGAGATCCGGCTACACTAGAAACAATTAAACACCAAAGCAACAATAAGTCATGATCTAGAATATCGTTGAATATGCCATAGAAAACAGCAACTATACCTATTTGCACAACATTAGAGGCTAATGCGGCCTGGAATAATTGCCGTGTTTGTTCAACTAAGATTTCATTTGAGCCTAACGTCATATGAAATATTCTTCTTTTAGGGTTTACATAAACCATAGCTTAGAACTAGTTAATACTCAATGTGTTAGTTCATACTCATCCATAGATTTACGTTTTAAGGATGCAGGCTCAACATAAATCGAACTGAAAAGTAAATTACCTACCATTTTTGTATTCCCAACTACAGAGCTGCTGGTAGGAAAAAACTTTTACTATTTTTAATAAAGGAAGCCTGTCACACTGCAAAGACAGTAATGAAAATATAGCGGAAACTCATACAAATACGTATAATTCATCGCCTTGGCTGGTATTACTATGTTTATAAAAAAATCGCCAAAAGCGCCTGTAGCTCAGTTGGATAGAGTGTCAGTTTCCGAAACTGAAGGTCACAGGTTCGATTCCTGTCAGGCGCGCCATTTTTTCATCATCCTTTTCCTTTTGTTTCTCAGCCCTAGCTTTGCTGAACCCGCGCACTGGCAAACCCCTGACTACATTACCAATAGTTTTATTGAAATTGCATTAAATAATGAGTATTCAACGGCCGTCAGTAGATTAAGAAAATGGCAGCAACCCATTTATTATTCCATTGAACACCGAACTGCAGATAAAGAATTACACCAAGAAATCACTGAATTACATTTAGCTCACCTCAGTGACATCACCGGCTTAAACATTGTCCCTGCAGATGATCGCAAGTCAGCCAACTTAACAATTATCTTCTCAACAGAACAACATTTAGAGCATGATCTTAAGCAAGATTTTCTATTAAACGATCAACAACAAATCAGCCACTTAACTCGTCATAGCGTTTGCTTGGCTAATTTTTCCACCGCGCCAGATAACAGTATTAGTCACGCTATCGTAATAATTCCAGTCGATCGAGCCCGCGCTCATGCCAAATTATTATCTTGTGTTGTAGAAGAGTTAACCCAAATTATGGGATTACCCAATGACTCCGACCAAGTCTATCCATCTATATTTAATGACAAATCGTATAACGATTACCTCTCGGGCCTGGATTATTTATTATTAACGCTGTTATACAATAAAAAAATGAAAGCGGGAATGAATCAAGCGCAAGTTAAATCTCGATTACACAAAATCATGCAGGAACCAAGCTTCAAGCAACAAATCGAACAGGCTGAGAAAATTGTTAACCAGCAAGGTATATTTCGACTTTTAAACTAGAGTTCGTTAACCATTTCTGGGGACTATTTAAGGTGCCAAGATTGAGGGTGGAGCTAAACTATCCAATGGCAGCCCCATGACCGCTCAACAAATCCTAGGCATAAAAAAGGCCCTCGAAAGGGCCTTTTCAATCATTCAATTGTTAGTAAGAGTTAATTGCTAACAACAAAGTCCACACGACGATTTGCAGCTTGGCCAGCCGATGTATCATTGTTAGCTACAGGGTAACCTTCTCCCATACCAACCGCTAATAAACGAGCGCCATTCACACCTTGAGAAACGAGGTAAGACACAACTGCTTCAGCACGACTTTGCGATAAAGTCATATTATGAGCATCTGCACCACGACTATCAGTATGTCCTTCAACTCGAACATCGATCATGCTGTCTGTTTTCTTCAACAATGTAACCGCTTGCTCAAGTATTGATTTTGCGTCAGCAGAAAGTACTGCTTTATTCGTATCAAAGTTTACACCCGTTAAAGACAATAAGTTTTGACCTGGTAGAGGACAACCGTCAGGGTTAACAATTGTACCTAAAGGTGTTCCAGGGCAAAGGTCTTGATAATCTGCCACACCATCTCTATCACTATCTAATGCACAACCAAAGATATCAACGCTAACCCCGGCTGGTGTGCTTGCACACATATCAACACCGTCTACAACACCATCACCGTCACTGTCATATGCACAACCTTGAGCATCTAAAAGCGCGCCAGGAGGTGGAACATCAGTACATTCTAGTGGAGCAACGGCTGCCATAGGTTTCATAGGTGCTGTATCTTCACCTTCAGGACATATAAAGAATCCTGCAATCGCACCTACTGCTGATCCTGCTGGACCTGCCGGAGAACCGATAACACCGCCAGAGATAGCACAAAACAGGTTAGTATTGTCTGTTGTCTTATTTCCTGTTGCACAGCCGGACAGTAGACCAACAGCCAAGAGTGCCGCTAAAAATTTAACTGATATTTTCATTATTCCTTCCTTTCAATATTAATATTCAAACAACTAAACTTCGCTTGGCCTGCCGCTGTTGAAATAATCTAATAATCCTGAAAATTTCGTATAAACATCAGACACAGTCAAACTCATCATAATACTATTTACATTTCATGTCTAACATATTCATAAAAAAGGATAATTCCCTTTTAAATATTGACTTAAAAATGTCTCTTCAAGCTTACATTCGACCAATAACATCCTCTTGAACTTCTTCTAGTGCAAGTCCTTCCATACTTTCATCCACCGGTAATTCTCCGGCTTCCGAAGCTAGTTTAATATTTAATCGCACTTCATTAGCTGAATCCGCATTTTTCAACGCATCTTCATAGGTAATTTCACCTGCTTTATACAAGTCATAAATGGCCTGATCAAAGGTTTGCATACCCAATTCACGTGAACGTTTCATCACATCTTTAATTTCGGACACTTTGCCTTTTTCAATCAAGTCCCCTATCAACGGGGTATTAATCAATACTTCAACAGCAACACAGCGGCCCGTCCCATCTTTTCTCGGTATCAAACGCTGTGCAACCACGGCCTTTAGATTTAATGATAAATCTAAAAATAGCTGTTTATGACGTTCTTCTGGGAAGAAATTAATGATCCTATCCATTGCTTGGTTGGCGTTATTCGCATGCAAGGTGGATAGGCACAAGTGACCAGTTTCAGCAAAAGCAACACCATAATCCATAGTCTTTCTTTCTCGAATCTCACCAATCATGATGACATCTGGCGCTTGCCGCAAAGAATTCTTTAATGCAACCTCATAAGAATCAGTATCTATTCCGACTTCTCGTTGTGTAACAACACAACCAGCATGATCATGATCAAACTCAATGGGGTCTTCTATCGTTAATATATGGCCCGTACTGTTTTGATTGCGATAACCTATCATCGCCGCCAAGGTTGTCGACTTACCGCTACCGGTCGCACCAACAAAAATGACTAAGCCCCGCTTGGTCATCGACAATTCTTTTATAATTTCAGGAACATTCAATTCTTCAATAGTCGGAATTTCATCTTTGATGCGGCGCATCACCATGGCGATTTTACTGCGTTGAAACAAGGCGCTCACCCGGAACCGACCGGCTCCCGAAGTAGCGATTGCATAATTACATTCTTTATCACGCTCAAAGGTTTTTTTCTGTGCATCAGTCATAGTACTGATCACCAGTTCGCGCGCATCATCCTCACTCAGTGATTCTTGTGATATGGTTGCCAAACGACCACTTACTTTCAGGCTTGCTGGGCGCCCTGCGGTAATAAATATATCTGAAGCTTCATGTTTTACTGCTGCTTTAAGTATCGTTACGATATCCATCACACCCTCCTAACGAAATAAATCTTTATTGACGGCCCGTGGTAGGGCTTCCGCCTTAGAAACTTGTTGTCTGCGTACTAAATCTTGCAAACATTGATCTAATGTTTGCATACCAACCGCTCCCCCCGTCTGAATGGCCGAATACATTTGCGGCACTTTATCTTCACGAATCAAGTTACGTATCGCCGGTGTACCAATCATGATTTCATGAGCCGCAATTCGTCCACCGCCCACTTTTTTCAATAAGGATTGTGAGATAACCGCACGTAATGATTCCGATAACATTGAACGCACCATATCTTTTTCCGCTGCGGGGAATACATCGATAATCCTATCAATCGTTTTCGCTGCTGAAGAGGTATGCAAGGTACCAAATACTAAGTGACCTGTTTCAGCCGCGGTTAACGCCAAGCGGATAGTTTCTAAATCACGTAACTCGCCCACCAGAATAATATCGGGATCTTCCCGCAGAGCTGAGCGTAAGGCTTCATTAAAACCTAAGGTGTCGCGATGAACTTCTCGCTGATTAACCAAACACTTTTTACTTTTGTGTACAAATTCGATTGGATCTTCAATCGTTAGAATGTGCTCACTGTCTTTATTATTCTTATAATCGACCATGGCCGCTAAGGTAGTCGATTTACCTGAACCTGTCGGTCCGGTAACCAAAACAATTCCGCGAGGATTATCAGAAATTTGCTTAAAAATGTCTGGCGCACCCAAGTCTTCCAAGCTTAATACCGTTGAAGGAATCGTACGGAATACGGCTGCTGCACCACGATTTTGATTAAAGGCATTAACACGAAAACGGGCAAGGTTAGGAATTTCGAATGAAAAATCCGCTTCTAAAAATTCTTCAAAGTCTTTGCGCTGTTTATCATTCATGATGTCATAAATCATCGCATGTACTTCTTTATGTTCCATTTCAGGCAAATTAATCCGCCTAATATCGCCATCCACTCTAATCATCGGCGGTTCACCTGCTGAAACGTGCAAATCTGACGCATTATTTTTTGCACTAAAGGTCAGCAATTCAGTAATATCCATTCACACATCCCCTAACTCTTAAATTATATTAAACCCTTCCGATAGGAAGCTTTATAAATGTAAAGGTAGCGCGCTATTCACAGGCTTGCAACATGATAGATATAAAAAAACGACTACAATCCCTGCATAATACGATCAATCAAGCTGAAACACAGGCCCAAAGACCGCAAAATTCAGTGCAACTTCTTGCTGTCAGTAAGACTTGGCCCGCAGAACTCTTACGGCAGGCGGCAAATGCCGGACAAATTTGTTTTGGTGAAAACTATTTACAAGAAGCATTAATAAAAATCAAGGCCTTAGCTGATCTTGATTTGCAATGGCATTTCATCGGTCCAATTCAATCTAATAAAACAAAAGACATTGCACAACATTTCAGCTGGGTACAAAGTGTTGCTCGTATTAAGATCGCCCAGCGCCTTAATAAGCAGCGACCCGACACACTCCCTGCGCTCAATGTGTGTGTACAAGTTAATATTGATGATGAAAAGACTAAATTTGGTACCTCAGCAGCAGAATTAGATTTACTTGTTGATGAAATCGACCAATTGGATCGACTCGTATTGCGAGGTTTAATGGTGATCCCCACTAAAACAGATAATATTGAACAGCAACATTCAGCATTTCAGCGAGCTCATCAGTTATTTACCAAATTGCAAGATCAATATCCCACTATTGATACTTTATCGATGGGAATGACCGCCGATATGAACTCTGCCATTACACAAGGGAGCACCATGATCCGTGTTGGCACTGGGATTTTTGGTCAAAGGCATACACCCGCTGAGTGATTACCAGTAAACTACTCCTTAAATAAATTAATAACTTCTGGAACACCTTATGAAAGACTGCAAAATTGCATTTATCGGTGGCGGTAATATGGCTCGTAGCCTTATTGGTGGATTGATAGCAGATGGCTTTCCCTCCCAACATCTCCATGCTTCGGATCCAGAATCTACCCATTTAGATAAGTTAAAATCTGCCTATTCTATTCAAACCTTTACTGACAATATTGCTGCTATCAATGGCTGTGATGTCATCATCCTAGCGGTTAAACCCCAACAGCTTCAATCCGTAGTCAAGCAACTTGCCCCTCACTGGCAAATAAACAGCTTATTAATTTCTATTGCTGCAGGCATCCGCCTTGACGATATTGCCCGCTGGTTAGAACAAGATTCCGCCGCTCTAGTCCGAGCGATGCCAAATACACCGGCTTTGGTTCAAGCTGGTGCTACTGCATTATGTGCAAATGAAAATGTGAGCAATCATCAACATGAACTAGCCGAATCAATACTCCGATCTGTGGGCTTGGCTTTATGGATCGATGATGAAGCTAAAATCGATGCGGTTACTGCCTTATCGGGTAGTGGACCTGCCTACTTCTTCCTTGTGATGGAAGCAATGGAAAAAGCCGCGATAGAATTAGGCTTAGAGCCAGAAACAGCGCGTCTACTTTGTATTCAAACGGCATTTGGCTCAGCTAAAATGGCTTTGGAAAGCGATGCTCCAGCCGCCCTCTTACGCCAGCAAGTAACTTCGCCTGGCGGCACCACGGAACGTGCTTTACATGAATTAGAGGATGGTGATCTACGCGGCTTATTTGAAAATGCATTAGTCGCAGCGGCATTACGCTCTCGTGAATTGGCCATTCAATTGGGGGAAGATGATGCCTAGCGGATATTTCAGCAACCCAATCATCTTTTTAATTGAAATTCTATTTGGTCTATATATGGCGATTGTCGCTTTACGCATTATTATGCAATGGGCTGAGTGGGAATATCACAATCCTCTGGTGAAATTTATTCTTCGCGCAACACAAATGCCCGTTAAGTTTCTGCGCAGATTCATTCCTGCTGTGGGTCGTTGGGATAGCGCAACGATCGTTTTATTATTAACCTTAGCTGCGGTGAAATTACTACTGCTCTCTTTATTCCACACAAGCCTTCCCCAGCCAATTACCTTGTTTTTTTTAACCTTGGCAGAAATATTTTCCTTATTTATTACCCTCTTTACAGTGAGTATCATTGTGGAAGTCATTCTAAGCTGGGTCAGCCCATCAGATAGTTATAATCCTATTACTCCTCTAATCAGTCGTATGAATGCACCCTTATTAAACCCCATACGTCGGAATCTTCCTCAGCTGAGTGGAATAGACTTTTCACCTTTCATTGTATTATTAGGTTTACAGGTTTTTTCTATGTTAGTTATGCCTCTTTTGACTGGACCTATGTAAGCTGTTCAATATCAACATTGCACCAAGATCACAGTCTCATTAGACTGACACTCTAAAAACCAAGGAACCATCTCCAAATGCCGGTAATAATGCCAGTCGATTCGGTCGGCTTGGTCAGTCCTACAACCTTACATATTGATAATCCAATCACCTTGGATTGTGGCCGTTCGCTTCCAAGTTATGATCTCGTTTATGAAACCTACGGTGAATTAAATGCGGATAAGTCCAACGCCGTTTTAATCTGTCATGCCTTATCCGGTGATCATCATGCAGCTGGTTACCATGATATGGAAGATAAAAAGCCCGGCTGGTGGGACTCAGCAATCGGTCCGGGCAAGGCCATAGACACTAATCAATTTTTTGTGGTCAGTCTCAATAATCTAGGTGGTTGTAAAGGTTCAACGGGCCCCAACAGCATTAATCCAGAAACAGAAAAAATATATGGTCCCGATTTTCCCATCGTAACCGTCTCTGACTGGGTTAAAAGTCAGTCGGTACTGGCAGATCAACTTGAAATCACACAATGGGCGGCGGTAATAGGAGGTAGTTTAGGCGGCATGCAAGCCTTGCAATGGGCTATCAGTTTACCTGAGCGTCTGCGCCATGTTTTGATCATCGCCGCTGCACCAAAACTGTCCGCTCAGAATATCGCTTTTAATGAAGTCGCGCGTACCGCAATTAAAGCTGATCCAGACTTTCATGACGGCCATTATGCAGCCCATGATACTTTGCCTCGACATGGCTTAGGTTTAGCAAGAATGTTAGGACATATTACCTATTTATCCGATGAGGCAATGGGCGAAAAGTTTGGTCGAGAGCTGCGCACAGGCACCATTAATTATGGTTATGATGTCGACTTTCAAATTGAAAGTTATTTACGTTATCAAAGCAGTAATTTTGTTGAACGTTTTGATGCTAATACCTATTTATTGATGACTAAAGCCTTGGATTATTTTGATCCTGCAAAAGACTTTGATGATGATCTCACTGCTACCATGGCGAACATTAAGGCCAAGTGTTTAGTGGTGTCCTTTACCAGTGATTGGCGTTTTTCACCTAAACGCTCTCAGGAAATTGTCAATGCTTTGCTCAATGCCGGCAAACAAGTCAGCTATGCCGAAATTGATGCACACCAAGGTCATGATGCCTTTTTAATGTCTATTGCTCGTTATCTCGAAATTTTCCAAACCTATATGCAGCAAGTGGCCACTGAGTGTGGTGACAACACATGACCTTACGTATTGATCTACAAATTATTAGTGACTGGATCCCTAATGGCGCACGCGTACTTGATTTAGGCTGCGGCAATGGCAGCTTGTTAACACATCTACAACAACGTGAAGTCACCGGTTATGGCTTAGAAATTGATAATGGCAAGTTCTCTGATTGCATTAAAGCCGGCGTCAATGTTATTCAGGCAGATCTCGACCAAGGCTTGCCCCAATTTGCTGATCAAAGTTTTGACTTTGTCATTTTGTCGCAGACATTACAAGCCATTAACCGCCCAGATTTCTTATTACAAGAAATCGCCCGAGTAGGAAAACAAGGCATTATAGGTTTCCCAAACTTTGGCCATTGGCAATGTCGACTACAGCTCGCGCTTGGTGGCAAAATGCCCGTATCACGCACATTACCAAACTTATGGTTTAATACGCCGAACATTCATTTATGTACAGTGAATGATTTTGAGGCCCTGTGTGATAACAATAATATGAGCGTGCTCAGTCGCAGTATTGTTAACCACGAACATAAAGACACCTTGGGCACCCGCTTATTGCCTAACCTATTTGGCCAAATTGCCCTTTATCAAATTAAACAACAATAAATATGAAATCCTACCAACACGAATTTATCGAATTTGCATTACAAACAGGCGTTTTACGCTTTGGTTCTTTTACCTTAAAGTCTGGTCGAATCAGCCCCTATTTTTTTAATAGTGGCCTATTTAACTCCGGTGCCAGCTTAGCTCGTCTAGGACGATTTTATGCCCAAGCAATCGATGAATCTAAACTAGACTATGATGTTTTGTTTGGCCCGGCCTATAAAGGTATTCCTTTAGCTTCGACCACTGTCGTTGCTTTGGCAGAACATCATCAGCGTGATGTGCCTTATGTATTCAACCGAAAAGAAGTCAAAGATCATGGCGAAGGCGGCCAATTGGTCGGCGCAGAGTTGAAAGGCAAAATATTAATTATTGATGATGTCATTTCTGCTGGCACATCGGTACGTGAATCGGTTGAGATCATAAAAACGGTTGATGCCCAGGCTGCCGGTGTCATTATTGCGTTAGATCGACAAGAACGAGGCCAAGATAAACGTTCTGCTATTCAAGAAGTCGAAGAAGAGCATCAAATACCGGTAATCAGTATTATTTGTCTCAATGATTTATTAAGTTATTTAGAAAATAGTGCTGCTCTCGCTGAATATTTGCCTGCAGTGCAAGCTTACCGTGAGCAATATGGCGTGTAACTGTCTTCTAAACTTGGGAAAAGGTTCCTCCCCAGATTAACTTAATAGCAATTAATATAGTAATTACCTCAAAGGCGCGCTTAATCCAACGACTGCCATGTTTAATTGCCAAATGAGATCCTAAATAACCACCAAGGAACGAGCCCAATAATAAGACAGGGATCCAATCCCAGCGAATTTCACCGAGCAGGCCCAAGGTAACTGCCCCGGCTCCATTCCAAAATAAACCCACCAAAATCAAGGTATAAGCTACCGCTCGTTGGTAATCCATGCCAAACCAACTTACTAACCAGATTGTGACAAATAAGCCAGTACCAGAGGTTAATGACCCGTTTAACACCCCTAGACAAAACAATGCCAGTCCTCCAATAATATAACCCTTTGTATCACGATGCTCAGGCTTATCTTCCAGGCCTAGGGATGGTTTAAACATCGAATATAATCCGAGTCCTCCCGTTAACACGCCGAGTGCAAAAATAGCCACACGGTCTGGAATCATTAAAATTACGTTACCCCCTAATACCACTCCAGGCATTCCGGCTAGTAACATGACAATGACAAACTTCCGTTCTAAATGACTACTCGAGATGTAACGCAACACCGCACCCATTCCCAGTGCTACACTGGCAACTTTATGGGTAGCTAAGGCAACAGCAAAACTTAAGCCTAAAAAGATAAGTACCGGAAACTGTATAAGACCTGCACCTCCACCACTGAAAGCAGAAAAGGTATTGGCAACTAATGACACCAAAAATAAGACTAATTGTTCTAAAAGGTTCAATTTTTTTATTCTCGCTCTAGAATAGGCCAATGATGAAACAACAAATTATTCAATCAAGCTGTTTGGCTTCGGTTCTTTTTATGTTGGCAATACCAGCCATAGCCGGAAAGCTATACCGTTTTCCTGATGAAAATGGCGTACCAACAATCAGTCGCAGCTTACCACCTGCAGCCGCACAGAAAGGCTACGATATCCTTGATGATATCTCGTTACGTTTAATTGAGCATATCGAGCCGGCGCTCACACCTGCGCAAATTACTGAGTTAGAAAAACAACAACAACTTGAAGAGGAAGCTCAACGACAAGCGGAAATTGTTAAACAACAAGCAAAAGAACAAGCTGTTAAAGACGAAAGAAATAACCAACAGCGTGCCATTAATGATCAGAACCTATTAGCCAGCTACAAATCTGAACAAGATTTTATCTCTGCTAAAGATATGGCACTCACTCACCGACAAACACGTATTACTGAAGCGACAGTCAAACAATCGCAACTTGAACAACAATTACTCACTTTGCAACAACAAGCCGCTGACCAAGAGCTCAGCGGTAGAGATGTCAGCATTAACCTCGGTAAGCAACTCACCACCACGCAACAACAAATTGACAACAACCTCATCGCCATTGAACAATCAACTGATGAAGTAACCCAACTTACACAACAATATGAAAATGATTTAATACGTCTGCGTGAACTACTTGATGAAAAGAACACTACTGTGGGACATTAAATCAAGCAATCTAATACTGCTAATAACTGTTGATTTTCTTCTGTCGTTCCAATGGTAATTCGCAGATATTGTCTAACTCTATCTTGAGAAAAATGACGAACAATCACGCCTTGTTTTCTCAAACCATCCGCTAATTCTGCCGCATCAAACTGTGGATGGCGGGCAAAAACAAAATTTGCTGCTGAAGGTATAAGCTCAAAACCAAGTTCGTTTAATTCTTTAACTACGTGTTCACGACTCGTCATCACTTTAGTGCACGTTTGTTCAAAATAATTTTGGTCAGCAAATGATGCTACACCCGCACTAATTGCCAGACTATCAATCGGGTAGGAATTAAAACTATCTTTCACCCTGACTAAGCCATCAATTAAATCCGCATGTCCCATGGCATAACCCAATCTAATGCCCGCTAAAGAACGAGATTTTGACAAGGTCTGAATAACCAATAAGTTCGGATATTGATTAACAAGTGTTACTGCACTTTCACCACCAAAGTCGATATACGCTTCATCAATCACTACCACTGAGTCCACATTAAATTTCAATAATGTTTCAATGTCAGATAATGCTAACAACCGCCCTGTTGGCGCATTAGGATTTGGAAAGATAATGCCACTATTAGCCTGTTTATAATCATCAATATTAATACTGAAATCATCCGTCAAAGCGATGCTTTTATATTCAATCTGATACAACTGACTATAAACAGGATAAAAACTATAGGTAATATCCGGAAATAACAATGGCGCCTCATGCTGAAATAAGGCATGGAAAATATGTGCTAATACTTCATCCGAACCATTACCAACAAAGATCTGGGAAACATCCAGTTGATTATAATCGGCTATAGCTTGTTTTAAGGCCTGCGCATTAGGATCCGGATATAAACGCAACGTATCGCTAGTTGCTAATCGAATCGCTTCTAAAGCCTTCGGTGATGGTCCATAAGGATTCTCATTAGTATTAAGTTTGACTAGGTTTGCAGCTTTCGGCTGCTCTCCAGGCACATAGGGCTGCAAGTTATGAACGATCCCGCTCCAGAATCGGCTCATAATTAGTCCTTCAGGCGATATTCTGCTGAACGCGCATGAGCCGTCAGACTTTCACCACGAGCCAACACCGAGGCTATGTGACCCAATGTTTGAGCACCCTGCTGTGATACATTAATCAAACTAGAACGCTTTTGAAAATCATATACACCTAATGGTGAGCTAAACCGTGCTGTACGAGATGTCGGTAAAACATGGTTTGGTCCAGCGCAATAATCACCTAACGCTTCGGCAGTATAACGGCCCATAAAAATGGCACCGGCATGACGAATTTTTTTGGCCATCGTCATCGGCTCCTCTACGGATAACTCCAAATGTTCAGGTGCAATGAAATTAGCAACATCAACCGCTTCATCAAGATCTTTTACTTGAATTAAAGCGCCACGCTCAGCCAATGAGGTCGCTATAATTTTTTCACGTTCCATTGTTGGTAATAATCGTTCGATGGACGCTTCAACCTGTTGTAAAAATTCAGCATCAGGTGAAATCAATATAGATTGGGCATCTTCATCGTGCTCTGCTTGTGAAAATAGATCCATGGCCACCCAATCAGGCTCGGTCTGGCCATCACAAATCACTAAAATCTCCGACGGGCCGGCAATCATATCAATACCGACTGAACCGAAGACCATCGCTTTGGCAGTAGCCACATAGATATTGCCTGGTCCGACGATTTTATCTACTTGAGGAATGGTTTCAGTACCATAAGCCAGCGCTGCAACGGCTTGGGCACCACCAATTGCAAAGATACGGTCCACGCCTGCAATAGCAGCCGCTGCCAAGACTAAATCGTTGACGATGCCATCAGGTGTCGGTACCACCATGATTAACTCAGCAACACCTGCCACTTTAGCCGGAATAGCATTCATTAAAACCGATGAAGGATAAGCAGCCTTACCACCAGGTACATATAAGCCCGCGCGATCCAATGGCATAATTTGTTGACCTAATACCGTGCCATCCTCTTCTGTATAAGTCCAAGAATCTTGTTTTTGATGTTCATGATAGCTACGCACACGTTCTGCAGCAGCCTGCAAAGCTTGTCTTTGATCCGCAGGAATAGACTCTAAGGCTTGTTGAGCACGTTCTAATGATATTTCTAAATCTGTAAGCGAGCTTGCCTTTACCCGATCAAAGCGACGACTAAAATCTAAAACAGCGGCATCACCTTTGCTCTTAACTTGGCTGAGAATATCTTTGACTGTATCGCTAACAGCAGTATCTGACACTGATTCCCACGCAAGCAACGTTTCTAACTGCTGTTGAAAATCGTCATCACTTGAATTTAACCGTTTCACCTCAATCATTGTTCTGTTCTCTAACAGCTTCGCGGATCTGATTAATAAACCGTTGAATTCGAGCATGTTTCGTTTTCATCGATGCTTTATTTACTACTAAACGGGAACTGATATCGGCAATATGTTCCATTGGCTCTAAGCCATTTGCACGCAAAGTATTACCCGTGTCGACCACATCAACAATGCGATCAGCCATGCCCACTAACGGTGCTAGTTCCATCGAGCCATATAGTTTAATAATTTCGACTTGTTGTCCCTTCTCAGCATAAAAACGGCGGGTACTTTCCACAAACTTGGTGGCCACTTTCAACCGTCCTGTTTTCACCTCGTCGTTCACTCGACCAGCCGTCATTAATTTGCAGCACGCGATTTTAAGATCAACGGGTTCATACAGTTCTGCGTCGGGATGCTCAAGCAATACATCTTTACCCGCAATACCAATATCAGCACCGCCATACTCAACATAAGTGGGGACATCTGACGCACGCACAATAATGAGGCGAACATCTGGCTGAGTAGTATCTAATATCAACTTCCGACTTGTTTCGGGATCATCGATAGGTTCAATGCCTGCCGCTTTCAGTAATGGCAATGTCTCTTGATAAATGCGCCCCTTGGACAAGGCCAAAGTCAAAAAGTTAGACATTTTCATTTCTCCACGAACCCGGCACTCGACGAATGCTGGCACCTAATTGTTGTAATTTTTCTTCGATACATTCATAACCACGATCGATGTGGTAAATACGCTCTACCGTAGTCGCACCCTCGGCCACAAGCGCAGCCAAGACTAAACAGGCTGAGGCACGTAAATCTGTCGCCATCACCGGTGCCGCGGTGAGCTTTTCCT
This sequence comes from Methylophaga sp. 42_25_T18, assembly GCA_002163085.1. Taxonomy (GTDB): domain Bacteria; phylum Pseudomonadota; class Gammaproteobacteria; order Nitrosococcales; family Methylophagaceae; genus 41-12-T18. Next base: position 456,061 of record MAAJ01000006.1, read on the forward strand.
GGCCCTTACAGAAGACAGTATTGCCTTCAATCTGAAGATCGGCTCCCATGCGCTGCATTTCTTGCACATGCATAAATCGGTTCTCAAATACTGTTTCCACTATCGTGGCCTGATCTTCAGCAATACTATTCAGCGCGGTGAACTGCGCTTGCATATCTGTTGGGAAGGCAGGATAAGGAGCGGTACGAATATTAACGGCCTTTGGACGCTTACCATGCATATCTAGTGATATCCAATCATCGCCCACCTCAATATCAGCACCAGCTTCTTCTAGTTTTAATAATACGGCTTCCAATTGGTTGGCATCCGTATCTTTTAATTTCACTTTCCCTCGGGTAATCGCCGCCGCAACTAGATAAGTTCCGGCTTCAATTCTATCGGGCAAGATTGAATATTGCGTACCGTGTAAGGATTTCACCCCTTCGATCTCTAAGGTGGCAGTGCCAATCCCACTTATTTTGGCACCCATTTTATTAAGATAATTCGCTAAATCAACCACTTCTGGCTCACGAGCCGCATTCTCGATTATCGTCTTACCATCCGCCAATGTAGCCGCCATCATCAAGTTTTCTGTACCAGTAACCGTCACTTGATCCATGAAAATATGTGCACCTTTCAAACCTTTACCGCTGGTCGCACGAATATAACCATTTTCGACTTTTATATCAGCGCCCATTTGCTCGAGGCCTCGCAAATGCAAGTCCACCGGACGAGAGCCAATCGCACAGCCTCCGGGTAATGACACATCCGCTTTACCAAACTTTGCTAATAACGGCCCCAATACCAAAATGGATGCCCGCATCGTTTTGACTAAATCGTAAGCTGCTTCAGTTTCTGTCAACGTAGAAGGGTCAATCTCGACGCCTGATCGCTCATCTACCGTTAACGATACGCCCATACGCCCTAACAACTCTAGGGTGGTTGTAATGTCGTGTAAATGCGGCACATTGCCAATGCGCACAGGTGAATCAGCAAGTAATGCGCCCATTAATATAGGCAAAGCAGCATTTTTAGCGCCTGAAATACGGATCTCACCCTCGAGGGCAACTCCGCCATTGATAATTAATTTATCCATTCAATCTCTATTGGGTACGCAAACGAATTATCGTGGCGCTGAAGTTTTTAAAGACAATGCGTGTAACGCACCTTCAAAGCTATCACCTAAGGTTTCATAAACCATGCGATGTTGTTGTACTGGAGTTTTACCAGCAAAAGAAGGGCTGATAATTTTGGCATCAAAGTGCTGTCCATCATCACCCAGAACTTCTACTTGGGCATCGGGCAAACCTAGCTCGATCATTTTTTTTATTTCTAATGCGTCCATCAATATTCCGACTATTTCTATTTTTTAAGCGTTAACTAACAATTCATCTAAACCACTGGCTCCAGCTATCGCTAACATTTGAGCAGGGATATGATGAAAAACAATTTTTTTATTCAATTTTTTTGCGGTGCGCATCCAATCAACCAATAAGGCAACACCGGCACTATCACTACGCGTCACAGCTGATAAATCGATAGTTAATGCATCAGCTGGCTTAAATACATCATTTGACTGCAATAACACACCTTTCACGGTAGCAAAGCTAAGTTCACCACCCACTCGAATAAGCTGTTTTTCCGCATCAAATGTTAAGGAAAATGACTCGGCAGTGTTCATGTTTTTACTTTTTCATTTCGTTTTGCCAAACGGTCAATCAGCTTATCCATGCCACCATTCCGAATCTCTGTTGCAAAGGTAGAGCGGTAATTAGTGACCAAACTAATGCCATCTATTTTCACATCGTACACTTTCCATGCTTCTTCTTTATTCAAATACATAGACAAGGTCATTGGAATTGAAGGGCCACCCGCTTGTAAAATTTCCATTTTAACTTTTACTTTCTTTTTAGCGACATCATCATGGAATGGCAGGAATTTTATTTCTTGGCCCGCATATTCAAGCATGGCGGTTGAATACGTTCTCACCAATAACAGTCTAAACTCCGCAATAAAGCGTTCGCGTTGTTCAGGGTTTGCTTTACGCCAGTTTTTACCCAAGGCTAACTTCGACATTTTTCCAAAATCAAAGTTAGGCATTAAAATATCTTGGACCAGACCATAAATAATGCTGGGGTCTTGTTCTAATTCAACTTTATTATCCTTGAGCGACTGCAACATTTCAGCGGTAGCACACTCAACTAGCGCTTGCGGATCAGCTATGTCAGCAGATCGAACAGTTGTAGACATTAGCAGTAATGACAACAACATTGTCATCATTACCAGTGTGTTATGAATCAACGGTCTCATAATTGTCATTCCTCATCACCCTCTGCTTTACTAAACAGAAATTGACCAATCACTTGTTCTAGCACCAACGCCGACTGCGTTAATTCTACGACATCACCATTTTGTAAAAATTCTTCTTCAGCACCCGCTTCAAGACTTATGTATTGCTCTCCTAATAAACCCGCCGTATAAATGCTGGCCGAAGTATCGGTTGGAAGATTGTCAAAAGTCGAGTACAAACTTAACGTGACTCTCGCGTTATAGTTCACAGAGTCCAAACTGATGCCGCTAACACGTCCAACTCGCACACCAGCCATCGTGACCGGAGAACGCACTTTCAGCCCACCAATATTTTCAAATTCGGCAATCACCTGATAACCGACTTCATCAGAAAAATCAGATAAATTACTCACTTTCATTGCCAACATAAACAGTGCAGCAATTCCTGCTGCTACAAACATACCAACAGTGATTTCCGTACTTTTTTTCTGCAACATTTAACCTTCTCCAAACATTAACGCTGTTAGCACAAAGTCTAAACCTAAAATAGCAAACGCTGAGTGCACAACTGTGCGTGTCGTTGCTCGTCCTACCCCTTCCGATGTGGGCAGCGCATCATAACCTTCGTATAGGGCTATCCACGTTACAACAAAACCAAATACAATACTTTTGATTACGCCGTTTAATATATCGTCGTACCAGTCCGTTTTAGCCTGCATTTGAGACCAAAAAGCGCCATCATCAACACCTAAAAGGCCGTGACCAACCAAAAATGCACCTATTATACCAACTGCACTGAACATCGCAGCTAATAAAGGCATTGAAATAAAGCCGGCAAGGAATCGTGGCGCAATGACTCGTCGCATGGGATCCACAGCCATCATTTCCATCCCCGATAACTGTTCCGTGCTTTTCATCAAGCCCACTTCGGCCGTTAATGCTGAACCTGCTCGGCCAGCAAATAATAGCGCACTGACAACGGGGCCAAGTTCCCTTACCAAAGATAAGGACACCATTACACCTAAGGATTCTTCAGCACCAAAATCTACTAAGACATAATAACCTTGCAAGCTTAACACCATGCCAACAAACAAGCCTGATACCGCAATAATCAATACTGACAATACGCCAACGGAAAATAACTGTTGGATAACCAAGGAAAAACGGAGAAACAAGCCGGGAATTCCTGCCAAAATCTGGACTAAAAACAAATGGCCGCGTCCCAGTCGTTCAAAGGTACTCAAGCCCCAACGTCCAAGGCTACGAATGATGCCAATCATGGTGATACCTCTGGGTTTAACATGTCTTCTTTAAAGTCCACACCAGGATAATGGAATGGTACAGGACCATCAGGTAATCCTTGCATAAATTGCTTCACCCACTGGGATGAAGAACGTTTTAAGTCCACCGGTGAACCTTCAGACACAACCTTTCCACCTGATAACAAATAGACATAATCTGCTATTTCTGTTGCCTCATCGACATCATGTGAGACCACAATGCTGGTCAAGCCCATCGCATCGTTCATCCGATGAATCAAGTTGACTAGCGTACCCATAGAAATCGGATCCTGCCCTGTGAATGGCTCATCATACATAATCATCATCGGATCAAGCGTAACCGCGCGGGCTAATGCCACCCGACGTGCCATACCACCAGACAACTCATTCGGCATCAAGTCACGTGCGCAACGTAGACCGACCGCCTGTAACTTCATTAATACCAAGTCACGAATCATGCTCTCAGGTAAGTCAGTATGTTCGCGCAAGGGAAAAGCAACATTCTCAAATACAGTTAAGTCGGTGAGTAACGCACCACTCTGAAATAACATGCCCATGCGCTTACGCAGTGCATATAAACCAGAATGTGAGAGTTGATGAACATTTTGACCATCAACTTCAATCGTGCCTTTATCCGGGTGCAATTGGCCACCGATCAAACGTAACAATGTCGTTTTACCGGTACCACTGGGACCCATGATGGCCGTGATCTTTCCGCGATGAATATCAATATTCACCCCTTCAAAAATCACTCTGTCACCACGAGAAAAGTGCAAATCCCTGATCTTTATCAGTGGCACTATCGTCTCCAATAAAATAAGTATAAAAAGCGCTAATTCTCAATAAAATGAACTATTAAGTCAAATCTGATTGTGGAAAAGTTCACTCTGTTCGGCTAGAGTGTGTGCACCAGATTCTGGTGATGGGCACATTATTAAGGTTAATACTGTTCAGTTTCCATTCAGATTCACTGTGATACTGTTTCCATCAAGCCAATTAAAAACGGAGAGAAAGAATGAAGAAATTTTTAAGCCTTATAACAGCATTATTAGTTGCTGTTCCGATGTTAGCGTCAGCTCATGGCCCTACACGCCAACAAGTTCTTGAAAAAGTAACGATTAATGCCGCTCCTGATAAAGTCTGGGCAATGGTGAAAGATTTTGGTGGTTTGCACAACTGGCTTCCTGCCGTAGCCAGCACTGAATTAACAGACGAAAAAACGCGCGTATTAACAGTCGCAGCAGAAGGTAACCCAACCATCACCGAAGTGCTCATTAAATCTGATGATGAAAAAATGCTGTTAAATTACAAAATCACCGGTATGACTGTCGTTAAAACCATTACTTTTAACAGTAAAGACACTCCTTATTACACCTTGCCTGTATCAACATACAAAGCCTGGTTGACCGTTAAAGCCGTCGAGGGTGGTTCAGAAGTACAGTGGAAAGCTAAATTCTACCGCTCATTTATGGATAACCCACCAGTACCAGAAGGTCAAAGTGATAAAGAAGCCGCTAGTACTATCAGCGGCATCTTCTCCGCTGGTTTAGCAAATTTGAAAACAATCATGGAAAAATAAATGCCAACGCTTTCTAGCTCGGTATTGATAAAGGCGATCTTGCAAAAGATCGCCTTTTTTGTTGTCTTCGGCGTACTTCTTATCGCATGCAATACTGAACAACCACCATACGCCTATATTACTAACCAGCTGAGTGATGATCTCAGTGTGATTGATACTGCTAACCAGCAAGTTGTAAACACCATTGCCATTGGCAACCGACCGGTAGGCATTGCTATCAGCCAAACAGGAAATCTAGCCTTCATCAGTAATTCTGAAGGTCAAGATATTACTATTATTGATACCGCTTTAATGCAAGTCACCGCTCACATTCTGGTTGGTGGTAGCCCCGTGGGCATCGCCACCAATAACGATGGTTCCAAAGTCTATGTCGCTGACTGGTATCAACATAAAATCAGTGTTATTGACAGCAAACAAGCTAAAATAATATCAACTATTGCCGTCGGTAAATCGCCTGCAGGCATGGTGGTTGACGATAAAAACCACCGCCTCTATGTAGCCAATCGTGATGACAATACGGTAATGATTATTGATACCGATTCACAACAAATTTTACACGCTATCACGGTCGGCACCGCACCTTTCGGATTAGCCCTATCTCCTGATGGCAACACACTTTACAGTGTCAATGTCCGTTCTAGTGATGTCAGTGTTATCGACACTCAACTAGGCAAAGTCACCCGCACTATTAATGTTGGCGAATGGCCCTACTGCGCGGTTGTCAGCCCTGATGGAAAACATGTTTATGTAACCAATCAAGATGACAGTACTATTTCGGTGATCGATACCGTTAACCCCACCATCATAAATACCATCGACGTCGGTGACTCTCCCGAAGGCATTGATATCACCGCCGATGGTAAATTTGTCTATGTCGCTAACTGGGGCGATGGCAGTGTCTCTATCATTAATACCGATACTTATGCTATCGAAAAAACATTGACCACCGGCAAAGGCAGCCGTGCCTTTGGTCAATTTATCCAATAATGTCAGCCCCACTCGACACCGCTTATTCAGTAAGCACAGATTCAAACGAACTGGTTGAATCTGCCAAACTTTTAGCAACACAGTTAGCCCTGCCTTTCACACCCTTAAATCCAGACCAAGCCCAACTGGTTATCACCACTCAACATCTCGAAATACGTGCGCCCGACCTGGGCAATCCAATATTTATTGATTTTGTAGAAGGTAAAAATGCCCACCGCCGGCAATTCGGTGGTGGTCGAGGCCAACCCCTAGCCAAAGCAATCGGTTTAAAAAAAGGCGCCACTCCAACCATTATTGATGCCACCGCAGGTTTTGCTCGAGATGCCTTTGTCTTAGCCAACCTAGGCTGCCCCATCACCTTAATCGAACGCAACCCATTAATCGCAACATTAATTAAAGATGCCCTCACCCGAGCGCAAGATGACGACGATATCAGCGAAGTCATCAAGCGAATGACATTAATCAATGATGATGCAGTTAACTATCTCAGCAACCTTCAAGAGCAACAACGGCCAGAAGTGATCTACATGGATCCCATGTACCCCAGCCGAGAAAAATCAGCCCTAGTTAAAAAAGATATGCGACTCTTACACCAACTAGCCGGCCCCGATACAGATAGTGAGCAACTACTCACTACCGCACGAAAAACTGCGCTTAAAAGAGTCGTAGTAAAACGCCCTAAATCAGCCCCCTTCGTTGGCGACCAAAAACCTGCCACCAGCATAGAAAGCAAAAATACTCGTTATGATATTTATCTGAATTAAAAAATAATGAAACAGCTATTTACGCAATCTGTTCAATTATTAAATGCTCATCTTGGTTGGGTTCTTTTTGTTGGTATTTGTAATACACAATTACTTTCAGGGGAAATAGCTTCTAACCTTTCTCTGCTAGGAATAATCGTATCTTTCATCATGGGCATAATTATTTATGGCCGCATTATTGCCCAAATCCAAGGTCGCGATGCTTTACCGGCATTCAAAATATTCAAAGAAAATTGGTTTAATTACATCATCGTGACAATGTTATTAGGCCTTCCCCTGTTTTTATATGCACAACTATCCAAGCTGTTTCCTATACCTGTTGAGTTTTCAATTTTTGGTAAAGAGGCTATTAGGGCATTAATAAATACCTTAGCTATTTATGTGCTGCCACTAGTATTCATAAAGAGGTTACACCTTCTTGCTATTCTGGCCGGCATTGTATTCTTGATACAGAACTTTAAAAAAAGCATTCCAATCATTTTTATGATTGTTTGTATGTTTTTTATATATGCAGCAATGTGGTTTTGGCTCATGCAACAAACTCAATCAGACATAAGCTTATTTTCACTTTTACCAGTCATGGCTCTAGTAAATATTTCTGTCTCATATCTAACATTTTTAATTTTTACAGCAGCAAGCTTGGTGCTTGTAGCAATGCCTTTGACAAAGAGTAAACCGAGACTTTAGCCATTTCCCCGTTTTTATCGCCTCCAGGAAAGCTATCTTTTTCGGGGAAAGTGGCTAAGTGTTTGAGCGTAGCGAGTTTTTAGCCACGCCGGAAAAGGTAGTTTTTTTGGAGATTAGCGATAATGTCGGGGGCCTTTTTCTTTGGTTCTGTTTCTTTTGGGCAAACAAAAGAAATGAACGCCCTGCGGCAGCGATAAATATATGTGAAAGTAACGAGGAAGTATTTACTCTTAATCAACTGTTAGGTTTGTCATGAAAACAAAAGTAATATTTTCAATAATGCTCATGTGCTTGATAGGTTCAGCATATTCCTTTGATTGGGAATCGTTCCCATTGCCCGAACTAACTCAAAATAAATCTGAGCATCAGCAGGCATTTTTAAAAGTGAGAGAATTAATTGAAAACGCTGGTTACACAGAAGAAGAGTTTAAGGTTAATTACACTTGCACTGATAAAAGTTGCGAAATAAATATATATCCCAAGGAACTTGATCTAGAAGAGGAAAAGTACGGGTTATATTTTGGCTGCCCACTAAAATGGTGTGCCACAATAATTTATTCTGTATCAGAGCAAAAAATAATAAAAAAAGAACATTGGCAATGACAATATTCACTAGAAATTCAAGACTAGAAAATTAACGTTTAGCCTGTTGGTCCAAAACCCTCAACCGTTCTAACTTCTCAGCAATCTTAATCTCCAACCCCCGATTAACCGGCTGATAATACTGCTGCGGCTCCATCGACTCCGGAAAGTAATTCTCACCGGCAGCATACGCATCAGGCTCATTATGAGCATAACGATATTCCTTGCCATACCCCAACTCACCCATCAACTTCGTCGGCGCATTACGTAAATGCAAAGGCACTTCATGTGATCCCTGTGAGCGAACATCACTCATCGCCTGATTAAAAGCCATATAGACGGCATTACTCTTCGGTGCACTGGCTAAATAAATCACCGCTTGAGCAATCGCCAATTCCCCTTCTGCCTTACCTAACTTTTCATAGGTATCCCATGCATCTAGGGCGATGGTTAAACCGCGGGGATCAGCATTGCCAATATCCTCTGATGCCATCCGCACGACACGTCGCATCAAATAAATCGGGTCACAACCACCATCCAACATCCGACAGAGCCAATACAAGGCACCATCCGGCGACGAACCGCGTACAGATTTATGCAAGGCTGAGATTTGATCATAAAAGGCTTCACCGCCTTTATCAAAGCGTCGTAAGGTACCAGACACAACTTCTGCTAAGTCATCTTCTTCAACGTTCGTTTGCCCTTTACTATCGGCCAAATCAATCGTGATCTCCAGCAAGTTTAAAACGCGTCTGCCATCACCATCAGCCGTTTGCGCCAATTCATCACGTAATGCCTCGGGAAATTCAATACCTCGATCCCCTAGACCTACTTCTTCATTACTCATTGCCCGATCAATAATTTCACGCAGGTCTTCTTTTTCGAGTGACTTAAGCACATAAACTCGCGCCCTCGATAACAAGGCATTATTAAGTTCAAACGAGGGATTTTCAGTGGTGGCCCCAATAAAGGTAAAGGTGCCATCTTCAACGTAGGGCAGAAAAGCATCTTGTTGAGATTTATTAAAGCGATGCACTTCATCCACAAACAACAAGGTGCGACGACCTTGTTCTTGTTGTAACTGCTGCGCTCTAGCCACGGCGGCGCGCACTTCTTTTACGCCAGCTAATACTGCTGATATAGTAATAAACTCCATATCACAATAACCAGCAATCAATTTACCTAAGGTGGTTTTTCCGGTACCGGGCGGCCCCCAGAAAATCATTGAATGCGGCTGGCCTGAGGCGATGGCCTGTCGTAAGGGTTTACCTTCGGCTAATAGATGATGCTGACCGATATAATCATCGAGGTTTTTAGGTCGCATCCTATCTGCAAGTGGACGGCCGGTTAAATCATCGATGTTTTCAAATAGGTTCACAGACCCGAGTCACCCACCACATCAACGCCTTCAGGTGGGGTAAAAACAAAAGCGTCCTCAACTAGCTCGATATTTTCTGCTACTTGCGAAAAAACCAAACGAGTACGTTGCTCGAAACTATCTCTCATAATCATTTGCTGTAGGCCAAATTCATCAAATGCCAAAGTCACAGTTTGAAAGTTTGATTCAACGTCTTTCGGCACCAATTCGACCCATGACAAGCCATCATCAGAAGGAATATCCTTCAATATATAAGTATCTTCTGGTCGAGTTTCGCCGGACAGTAATGTTGCAGGTGTATCCGCTAAGGTTTCCAGTTGCGCTTTGACGGTCACTTGTTCTAAGTCAACATCATAAAACCAGATACGTTGTCCATCAGCCACAATATGTTGTGGGTAAGGTTCTAGATAGTCCCAGCGGAATTTACCTGGACGTTCTAATAAAAACAGCCCTTCCGCTTGTTCTATTATTTCTCCTTGCTGATCGACCACCGTTTGCGTAAAGCTGGCTTTGAACGTCACTACTGACTCCACAAATACGTTTAATCTATCCGATGCAGACTCTGCGGCCATGGCTGAATACGACAATAACATCGTTATGATGGCAACAAGGCTTAGGTGATTTTTTTTAGTTGTCATAGAAATATTCCAAATTTTGAGCAAGTAAAAATTATTTTCTAACTTGATTTCGACCGTGGCAACAACAAAACGTTGCTCACTTTTTCTGTTTGTAACAAATTAATCAGCTCTCGGCGGTGGCGCGAGCACTTCACGGCTACCATTGCCCTGCATGGCGGACACAATACCTGCGGCCTCCATGGCTTCAACAATGCGTGCAGCGCGGTTATAGCCAACTTTTAAACGACGTTGCACACCGGACACCGAAGCCCGACGACTTTCCGTCACAATTTGAACGGCTTGATCATACAATGCATCTTGTTCAGCATCACTGGCATCAGCAAAGTTCGACTCTTCATCACTACTTTGATCTTGGGTGATTTCTTCAAGGTAATTAGGCTGCGCATTTTTCTTCAAAAAATCGACCACTTGATGCACTTCATGATCATCAACAAAAGCACCATGCACTCGTTCAGGTAAGCCCGTTCCTGGTGGTAAATACAACATATCACCTTGGCCCAGTAATTGTTCTGCCCCCATTTGGTCCAAAATGGTACGTGAATCAATCCGTGACGATACTTGGAATGCCATACGTGTCGGAATGTTCGCTTTAATCAAGCCCGTGATCACGTCAACTGATGGTCTTTGGGTGGCTAATATTAAGTGTATACCTGATGCGCGGGCTTTTTGTGCCAGACGAGCAATTAGCTCCTCTACCTGTTTGCCGACCACCATCATCATGTCAGCCAACTCATCGATCACCACTACAATAAACGGCAAAGGCTCTAATATTGGTGCCGGTTCACCATCTACCAGATCGACAGTCGGATCTAATATAGGTTCACCACGGTCTATGGCTTCTTTCACCTTCTTGTTATATCCAGCAATATTTCGCACGCCCATGGCGGCCATCAGTGGATAACGACGTTCCATTTCTGCCACACACCAACGCAGAGCATTGGCCGCTTCTTTCATATCAGTGACCACGGGGGTTAATAAATGAGGAATATCTTCGTAAACGGACAGTTCCAACATTTTTGGATCGATCATGATCAGGCGGACTTCTTCAGGTGTCGCTTTATAAAGCAAGCTGAGGATCATCGCATTAATGCCCACTGACTTCCCTGAACCAGTGGTGCCGGCCACCAATAAATGAGGCATTTTTTCTAAATTAACCACCACCGGCCGACCGGCAATATCTTTACCCAAGGCCATCATCAATGGAGACTTGCTATTCTCGTATTCGGCACAGCCCAAAATCTCGCGTAAACGCACCATTTCACGGTGCTCATTGGGGATCTCCAAACCCACAACAGGCTTGCCGGGGATAACTTCGACGATACGCACGCTGCTCACAGACAAGGCACGCGCCAAGTCTTTCGCCAAACCACTAATACGGCTGACTTTTATTCCTGCCGCAGGCTGTAATTCAAATCGTGTCACAACTGGGCCCGGCTGCACTTCAACCACCTGCACCTCAACACCAAAGTCTTTTAATTTCAGCTCAACTTGACGAGACAACGCTTGCAAGACTTCTTCACTGTAGCCGCCCACACTAGCTTGTGGCATATCAAGCAAAGCCAAAGTTGGCATGCCTGGCTCTTCAGCATTTTCAAACAGCGGTACTTGCCGCTCTTTTTCTTCACGTTGGCTCGGCTCGGTCACTTTCAATACCGGTTCAACTCGTATTTTTTTGCGGTCTTTTATTTTGTCATTTTGTTCACGAAACGTTTGCTCACGCTGTTGGCGTGCATGGCGAGCCAAAAGATTCACTTTAAACTCGCGTAACCAACGGGCAGCATAAGTCATCACCAACATTGCTGCGGCGCCCAACCGATCGACCACCATTAACCATGACAGGCCGGTAAATAAGGTCACTCCGGTTAATAAAATAGCTAATAATAATAAGGCGGTGCCCGCAGCGCCAAAGACAGCTTCAAAGCCATGACCAACCACTTCCCCTAAAACGCCACCCGCACCTAGAGGCAATAAGTCAGCGAAAGAAATAAGGCTCAATGTCGATAAACCACTAGCCGAGGCTAATGCCATCAACAGACCTACCGCTTTTATTACCCAGAAATGTAACGCGCTTTCACTATCAGCGGTCTTACCCCAGCTAAATAATAACCAACCACTAAACGCCAGCATCAATGGTGATAAATAGGCTGGAAATCCAAAACCATATAACAGCGCATCAGCCAACCAAGCCCCCACTATTCCGCCTAAATTGACGATAAGATCATCGGTTCCGGTTGTTGACCAACCGGGATCTGCGGGTTGATATGACCATAATGACAATAATAAGTAGCCTGCCAAGGCCAAAGCCAAAATCAGTGCCGCTTCACGCAGACGAAAGCCAACCGCGCCCGACGTGTCTTGCCGCTTCTCTTTATCGATCACTCGTGTTGCCTGTGCCAATGTAATAATTCCAGTAACGCCAACGTATTAACGGCTGATCTTAACACAGCTTTTAGACTGTAACGCTTTACCAAATTAACTGTGATAGGTACTCTAAAAACAAATACTAAAATTCGCTTTGGAGATTAACGATTATGGCTGACAGTAAACACTGCAGATTACTTATTCTTGGTTCAGGTCCTGCAGGTTATACCGCTGCTGTTTATGCTGCTCGTGCTGCTCTCGAACCGGTATTAGTAACCGGTATCGAACAAGGTGGCCAATTAACCACCACCACGGATGTTGATAACTGGCCTGGCGATGATGAAGGTGTGCAAGGTCCAGAGTTGATGCAACGTATGCAACGTCATGCCGAACGTTTTGGTACTGAAATCGTATTTGATCATATTCATACTGCTGATCTTAGCCAACGTCCATTTAAATTAATCGGTGACAGCGGTGAATACACTGCAGATGCTTTAATTATTGCAACCGGTGCTTCAGCTAAATATTTAGGCATGGAGTCTGAAGAAGCCTTTAAAGGTCGTGGTGTTTCCGCCTGTGCCACTTGTGATGGTTTCTTTTATAAAGGCCAACCTGTTGCAGTTGTGGGCGGGGGTAATACTGCCGTAGAAGAAGCTTTATACCTTTCCAATATTGCTTCAAAAGTCACTGTTATTCATCGTCGTGACTCATTCCGCTCAGAAAAGATTCTAACTAATCGTTTATTGAAAAAAGCAGAAGAAGGTAATGTTGAAATTCTGTGGGATCACCAATTAGATGAAGTCTTAGGTGATGATGCAGGTGTAACTGGAGTACGCGTAAAAAGTACCAAAGATGGCAGTACTCAAGAAGTACCTGTACAGGGTGCATTTATTGCCATTGGCCATCAACCGAATACCGGTATCTTTGCCGGCCAGTTGAAGATGGACCACGACTACATATTATTAGAACAAGGTACTCAAACCAGTATCCCAGGTGTTTTTGCTGCCGGCGATGTTACTGACCAAGTCTATCGTCAAGCCATTACCTCAGCCGGTGCCGGCTGTATGGCGGCACTTGATGCCGAACGCTTCTTGGAAAGCGAAAGTTAACCACGAACAAGGGCAGGTTTTTACCTGCCCTTTTTTATGAGGAGTAAAGCCATGTCTAACTACCAACATATTTTGATCGCGGCGGACTTTTCAACCCACAACACACTCGTGTGTGAGAAAGCGCGTGAAATAGCTGACCGTAATCAAGCTAAATTAAGCATTTGCCATATCGTCGAAGATTACCCCATCACTGACTTTGCCTACGAACCGATGATCAGTGTCGATATTGATATGCGTGATGCCTTATTAGGTTCAGGCAAGAAACAAATCGCTGAATTAGCAAAAATCATTGATATTCCTGCAGAGAATCAATGGGTCGAGTTTGGCAACCCTAATCACGACATCGTCCGTCTTGCCGAAGAAAACAAGGTTGACTTGATTGTGGCAGGCTCTCATGGTCGTCACGGTATTCAGCTTCTTCTAGGCTCAACCGCGAATGGTATTTTGCACCACGCAAAATGTGATGTCTTAGCCGTGCGCCTACAAGATAATTAAGTCGTTATTGCTCATTTCCCTACTACTTTCCAAACTATAAATTTGGAGCCGGCATGATCGCTCGAACCGCACCAGATCTATTCGCACACAAACATTAAGTGTGCTCCATTCGAATTGTCTGCCAATAAAAGCGCTATTTATCAGTGACATCAAAGCCATAAACGATTAATATAGCGCCACTCGCCAAATTGCATGACTCCAACGCACCGAATCATCAGATGGACGGTAGAGAATTATCAAGGAAATAGATAATAATTTCATTTGCGTTGCGAAAGAGAGTCACCGTGTCAAAAATAGCGTCCTTCCCCCCAAGATATGATCATATCGCTCAAAAAGCATCTGAAAATCTAAGACTCGCTTTACCACTCATTAATAAACATAAAACACCGGTTAACCCAGTTAATTATGCAGTTTGGTATGAATATGTTTCGGGCGAAAATCAACAGTTAAACTCCGCCATTGATACACGCTTAAATAAAAATGAAGCCATCACCGACGAAATAACCCAGTACTTATACGAAAAATTCGTATTAATGGGAATGCCAGAGCGGATTGAAAAAACCAGCAGTGGCATGCATTTAATTGTTGATAATACGATGAAAAACATCAATAAAGCTGAAGCTAAAGCTGGGGCTTGTGCGACAGACTTAAACAACAGTCGTGATCAGCTTAATGGCTTAAATGACGTCGAAGACTTAAAAAGTGTAATCACTGATATTTTGTCGCAAACACAAATGCTTACCGACTCAAGTAATGATCTAAAACAAGAGCTGGCAAAATCAACCCAAGATATGATTGCTCTAAAAACAGAGTTAGAAGAAGTTAAAAAAGCAGCGTTAACTGATGGTTTGACTGGCCTGCTAAATCGCGGCGCGTTTAATCAAGAACTAGAAAAGCTTTGTGGTAGAGGTAACATTGAAGTATCCCTTATCCTCTTCGACTTGGATCACTTTAAAAACATCAACGATACCTATGGTCACTTGCTTGGTGACAAAGTCATCCAGTTTTTTGCCGGAATATTAAAAAAACACGGTAAAAACATTCACCCCGTCGCCCGTTATGGTGGGGAAGAAATGGCGATGATTATGCTAAATACCAAACCTAGCGCTGTACTCGAAACTGCAGAGGCTATTCGACTAGCCTTCGCTAACAGCAAACTTAAGAAAAAAGGTAGCGAAGAAATAATCGGGCCCGTATCTGTCTCGATAGGTATCAGTAAGCTGGTTGCCGAAGATTCACCAAATTCAATTATCGATCGTGCCGATCAAGCGCTATATCTATCTAAGGCCAATGGCCGCAATCAGGTTAGTGTTTTAGATCATTAAAACTTATAAAACGTTTCTGACAAATACTTCACCACCATCGCTCGCTGCTCATTAGACCAGTTGGCATCTGCCGCTACCGCGCAGCCTTTTACTCGTTTTTGCAAGGCGGGGAACGTAGTGACTTTATGATTTGTTCTTGTATATAAGCTATTTGCATCGCCCCCGCTTATCGAAGCGTGACACTGCAGACAACTTTCATCATGCAGTGCTTGTCCTTGTGCCAATACCAACGGCGATATCAGCACAAATAAACAACTGAGTAATACTACTTTCACTTAAGCCTTATTGGCCTGCAAATGTGCAACCCGCAAGGTAGCAGGCGGATGAGAGTCATAAATGGCAGAAACCAATGGATCCGGCGTCAAGGTACTCGCATTTTCCTGATATAACGCCACTAATGCCTTAATCAAGTGTTCGCTGCTGGAAACTGAAGCCGCATAATCATCCGCTTCATATTCATATTTACGAGATAAAGCCGTCATCATCGGATGTAAAAAGAAGCTAAATACCGGAATGACCATCATAAATAAAACTAACGCCATGGCATTACTTTCTGTCGTTACGCCAAGTCCAGTGTAAAACCAAGATTCCGCTGAAGCCCAGCCCAATGCTGCTAAACCAATTAAGCTAAGAACAGCCATCACGCCCATATTTTTCATCACATGTTTACGACGGAAGTGACCTAATTCATGTGCCAGTACTGCTTCGATCTGATCTTCATCCAAAGTTTTGAGCAAGGTATCAAAAAAGACAATACGTTTATTGTTGCCTAGACCGGTGAAATAAGCATTGCCATGACCTGAGCGGCGCGAACCATCCATCACGTAGATACCTTGGCTTTTAAAACCACAGCGAGCCAGTAGGCCTTCAACACGTGCTTTTAATTGCTCATCTTCTAAGGGTGTGAATTTATTGAATAAAGGCGCAATAAAGGCGGGATATGCCCACATCATTAACAAGCCAAAGCCTATCCATGCAGCCCATAAATAAAGCCACCAATACTCACCAGTGCTATTCATCAACCACAGAGCAGCCCATATTAATGGCGCGCCGAGTGCAATCATTAATAAAGTTTGTTTGGCTAAATCAGATAAAAATAATGTTGGCGTATTGTTATTAAAACCAAAACGCTCTTCCAGTACAAATGTCTTATACCAAGATAACGGCAATTCTATTAATGAGCCAATAATAAAAAAGCTCAACATAAAGATAATGCCTGTTACCGCATCAGGTAACCCTAGACTCAACCATGCATCTGACAATACCGCGAGCCCACCACCTAAGGTCCAAGCAACCAATAAAATCATGCCAAATACACTCTCAATTCGGCCAAGCTTGCCTTTCGCCTGAGTGTAGTCTGCTGCCTTTTGATGGGCATCCAAACTTACCTCAGCTTTAAATGCTTCAGGAATTTTATCTCGATGGGCAAATACATGGCGACCTTGACGTAAGGACAACCACAACTCGATTCCCGTCATTAAAATTAACGCTATTAGAAAAACCCACGTAAACTCATTCATATTAATTATCTTTTATATACCAATTAAAACATTCAATGCCATGCAGATTAGCCTTTGATACAATCTCTGGCAAGTAAGTTCACCGAAATAACATAAAAAGACGGACATCATGGCCAAAAGTAAAAAAAACCTAATTTGGATCGACCTGGAAATGACCGGTCTCGATACTAACAACGATGCTATTATCGAAATTGCAACCGTTGTCACCGATGGTGATCTAAATATTCTCGCTGAAGGGCCGATTTTAGCGATTAAACAATCAGATGCAGCTCTGGAAGCCATGGATGCATGGAACACACGCCAACATGGGGGCTCGGGGCTAACGGAACGTGTTCGCAACAGCACCCTGAATGAAGCTGAAGCTGAACGCCAAACATTAGACTTTCTCGAAAAATATGTTCCTGCTGGTGTATCACCTATGTGCGGTAACAGCATCTGTCAGGACCGTCGTTTTATGGCACGGTGCATGCCTGAACTTGAAGCCTATTTCCACTACCGAAATTTGGATGTCAGCTCGCTAAAAGAACTTGCGCGTCGCTGGGCTCCTAAGGTTGAAAAATCCTTTAAGAAAAAGTCCTCTCACCTAGCTATGGATGATATTAAAGACTCGATTCGCGAATTAGAACATTACCGAGAGCACTTTATCAAATTGCCTGAAAAACCAGCATAACGATCGAAGCTGCACCTACAAGATGACTTAACATTGACCGTGAAGACATAAATAACAGTAGGACAGCTTCATTGCCCCTTTTCTAGTTGTTATGTTAACTTAGCGGTGCGAGTTCCTGTTTTTATATAAAGGTGGGTTAATGATGCGACGCCAACTAATTTCACCATTATGGCTCGCAGTTAATTATTTCTTTTTAATTTTATGGTTTCCGTTTGCAGCCGCAGATGAACTCATTCTTAACCAAGATGTTGACCAAGCCATATCACTTACACCCTATTACCAAGTCCATGTTGATCCACTGCATGACTTAACCATCCACACGCTCCTATCATCTCAAAGCTCGACCAATTTCCAGCCTATCATTGATAGCAAGGTTAACCTTGGTTTTAAAGCAGAAACATACTGGTTTAAAGTGAAAATTATCAATGCAAGCAGTGAAGACATACAGCCGCTACTTGAATTCGACTACCTCCTGCTTGATGATCTAAGCCTATATATCGTTAACAATGCCAGTAACGAAATCATCGCCAGATATGACGCTGGAGATATGCTGCCCTTTGCTGAGCGGCACTACTATGATCCTAATTTTATTTTTCCTGTCACATTAGCGGCAAATTCAATTACTGACGTGTATCTACGTATTCGTACTGAAGGCAGTATGTTTGCTGGCAGCTCATTACAACATCAGGAGGGTCACCTACAACAAAGTCGAATGAAAAGCTTCTACATCAACCTATACTTGGGTATTTTAATCGCTTTAATTGCTTATAACTTCCTGCTTTTTATTTCCATAAAACAAAGCCACTACTTTTACCTTATCTTGGTTGGCGGCTCTATATTACTCGCGACGGGCTCACTTAATGCCGTCTGGTTTGAATTGATATGGCCAAATTCACCTCGGTGGCATAATTTATCGATAACGTTCGGCTTTGCTATGACCGGCATGTTTGCTGCGGCATTCTCACGCAACTTTTTACATACTGCAGCTGAAGCTAAAAGCGTCGACTTTATATTTAGGGCATTAATTTTTGTTTTTGCCCTATTAGCATTAGCTAGCTTAGCTTTACCGCTGTTCTATATTGCACCTCTTGTCTCAATATTTGCCATTATTCTGGCCACAATTTCCATTTTGGCTGCCATTGCTTTGAGCCTAAAGGGTAAGCGCTATGCCCAGGTTTATTTATTTGCTTGGCTCAGCCTGATGCTGGGCGTTGCTCTGTTTTCAGCTAAAAACTTAGGTTGGTTACCGAGTAATATTTACACACGCTATAGCTTTGAGATTGGCAGTGCTTTAAGCATGTTGCTATTTTCACTTTCCCTCGCCGAACGGTTCAAGTTTTTTCAACAAGAAAATGACAATTCGCGCCAAGAGGCATTTCAAAGTCATAGCAAATTAATTCATGCATTACGAAATAGCGAGCAAGAACTTAATCATCGCGTCAAAGATCGGACTGAAGCCTTAGAAAAAGCCAATGCTACACTCCAAAATCAAGAAGCAAAATTACAACGTTTAGCTCACTTTGACCCCCTAACCGGTTTAGCAAACCGCTTCTTAGTCACTCAAGAGTTAACCTTATTACTTGCTCACTGCAAACGCGAAGAATCAAAACTAGCGGTGTTGTTTTTAGACTTGGATGGTTTCAAGCAGATTAATGACCAATATGGCCATAAAGCAGGAGATGAATTACTGGTAGCAACTGCGGATAAACTTCGTTACATTCTCCGTGATAGTGATGTAATTGGTCGGTTTGGTGGTGATGAATTTATTGTCATCATCGATACCAGCGATGGTAATATTAATCCTGAAGAAGTCGCCGATAAAATCAAAGCCACGATAAATCACCCCGTTGCTATCAATGGCATCTCCGCAGAAATTGGGGTAAGTATTGGCATTGCCATCTATCCTGATACAGCTTTAGATGTTGATTCACTTCTTAGTATTTCTGACCGAGAAATGTACAAAAATAAACAGCAGAAAATTGATCCCGTTGTTACTACCCCCCGTTGATTCTGTATTTAACTTTATATATTACTACCCCTTCGACTATTAAGCTTTTACCTGTTTAATCAAAGTATTTAAGGTATCACTGACTTGTGCCAAGCTGTCACCAGTACGGGCAATCTCAATAATATGCCTGCTCACCAACTCGGAATGAGATTTGATTTCATCGACGTTATCAACAATTTCATCAACTGTCGCCGTTTGCTGTTGGGTCAGATTTGCAATGGCCCCATTCATTTCAGTAATATTTTCTACTGCTATCACTACCGGCTGAATCGCAACTTCAGCATCATATGCCTGCGTTGCACAATCGTTTGCATAGGCACTGTGTAATTTCACAATCGCTGTGGCTTCGGTACTGGTTACGACCAATTCATTAATGATCGTGCGAATTTCTCCTGTAGATTCAGTAGTACGGGACGCAAGCTGTCTCACTTCGTCAGCCACCACGGCAAACCCTCGACCATGCGCACCCGCTCTCGCGGCTTCAATCGCGGCATTTAAGGCTAATAGATTAGTCTGTTCTGCTACATTTTGAATAACCTCAAGTACAGCACCAATATTTTTTCCATTGGCCTCAAGACGCGTCATCACGTCTCCCATTGATAACAAATCCGTAGCTAGTTTTTGAGTGGCTTGGGCTGCTTGAGTTAAACGGTTTTTTGCTTCCAAGGTTGCTTCTTTCGCTGCATTTGCCGAGATAGAGGCCGTTGCTGCATTACTGGCAACACCTTTAAATGATGAAGATAATTGAGCCACCGAGTTTACGACTTGAACGGTGGCTTGTTGTTGTTGATGTGTGAGCTTGACGGCAATATTCGACACTGACTGCATTTCATTCGTCGCCGTAATGACTTGTTGGGATTCAGTGCTCAGTTTATCAATCAAACTGGCAAGGTAAGTCTGTAATTGTGTGCCTGATTTTTCAACCGACTCAATTTCGTCATAAGACAGATTAGCTTCAATCTTCTGGTTGTAATTGCCTTGTACCATTTTTCTCAAAAAGGTTTCTAATTGACTTAAGAATACAATCATCTTGTTTTGCAATAAAAACAAGAGGCCGATCACAACGACAATAATGCCTACCGAAAAAATTAATAACCATTTCACCCGAGCGGTAATATCAGACTTGATGATGTCAATATGGGCTAAAAAACCATTTAACACCTGATCTAACTCCTCAATTGAGTCATTCAAGGCAAGTCGCCCTTCATGTAAGCGCTGTGAAAACCCCAAGGTATTAGTGAGTTCTTTATTATAACGATTAGTCAGCGATAAAAGAGAATCGATACTATTTTGACCCATTTCCTCAGGATCCTCAGCACTAAGTGCATCCTCATCAACGTCAGTATAGATACCAAACCTAGGTAAAACCGACAAGTGATTTGCTAACGACATGAATCGTATATTTTCAGCTAACAAGGCATTTTTTATCTTCTCGACTCGGGACGTCATATACTGCTGTCGTAAATGAGAGGTCTTCACTAGAGAATCACTTAAGCGAGTCAATAATGCTAATAGCTCGATCTGAATGGCCTGCATACCCAGTGGTGCTTGCTTGGCATAAATGACCAAAAAAGCTAAATCTCCTGCTCTTTCTCGCTCATTATTGATCATTAAAGCCTGAGGGTTACCCGCTAACTTTCCTGCGGCTCTGACCAGTTGTACATTTTCCTGAACCTGATTTACTGTACGTTTAATCGATGCATTGTCTTCTGCATTTAACCAATATATATCGCTATCTATTAATTGCTGTAGGGTTGTTTCTGCTTGCTGCAATAAGTCGGCATTGCCTGAGGCTAAATATCGTTCCAGTAATATACGTGCATCAATATCAAATAAGGCTTTGCGTTGCTGAAAATCATGGGAAATTTGGTACGGTTTTTCTAACTCTTTCCAGCCCCAGGTGCCAATGGCAACTGACATTAGAATAAAAAAGATAACGGCAGTAATAAGTAATTTGGAAACAGTATAAAGTTTCACTATAAGGATTCTCTCAATGGCGGCTGCGACTCGTGGGCAGCTAAGAGAGAGTACCGACTATTTATTACACCATTATGACAATCAAGGTTGAGCCAAGGCCCAGCTTACATGTTCACGCACCAACTCAGATTCATCATTCATACGTTGAGTTAACGCCGTCATCACGACAGGTGTTTTTTCAGCATTGCCAAGTGCCACCGCGATATTACGCAACCAACATTCATAGCCTATGCGTCGAATTGGACTGCCTTCTAATCGTGTTAAAAATTCTTGTTCGGTCCACGCAAATAATTCGACTAATTGAGGGCTATCTAACCCCTGACGAGGTAAATAATCCGACTCGACGGTGACTTGGGAGAATTTATTCCATGGACATATTAACTGGCAGTCATCACAGCCATAAATTCGATTGCCCATCATCGATCGAAACTCAACCGGAATACTCCCGCGTAACTCAATCGTTAGATATGAAATGCAGCGCCTAGCATCCACTTGATATGGCGCAACGATGGCCTGCGTTGGACAAATATCGATACACGCAGTGCATGAACCACAATGATCGGAGATAGCGTCGCTCACGGGAAGGGGAATATCGGTATAGATTTCACCTAAAAAGAAATATGAGCCATGCTCTCGACTGAGTACATTGCTATGTTTACCGATCCAACCTAGCCCGGATTTTTGTGCCAATGCTTTTTCCATAACCGGTGCACTATCACAGAAAACTCGGTAACCTGTATCACCCACTTCGTTTTCAATCTTGGCTGCCAGCTTAGCTAGGCGCTTACGCATTAATTTATGATAATCACGCCCTAGGGCATAACGAGAAATAAAACCTTGTTGCCTATCATTAATGACGGTCCAAGCATCCGTTGCGCCATCTGGCCAATAGTCCATGCGCACCGTAATCACACGTACAGTTCCTGGCACTAACTCTTCAGGCCGACTGCGCTTAGTGCCATGGCGTGCCATGTAATCCATGTCACCGTGAAATCCTGCTTTTAACCATGATGTTAATTGTGTCTCGGCCGCCGACAAATCGATATCACTCACGCCAAGCTGCTGAAAACCCAATGATTGTGCCCATTGCTGTGCTTTATTTAGTAGTTCTTTCATCGTTAAAGCTGTATTTCGTTCCCCCATCCAAGCTATTATAGGGGACTCAGACTTTATAAGTATTACTTATCCTTTGAATCAAAACATTTGAGTTTTATTGATAGGATGGATCGCCTACACTGCTAGCTCTTCAATAAAATCATCTATTTACTAGAAACTTAAGATTAGGCGCGTAAACATTTCGCACCACTTAAATAACTATGAATTGGAATAAATTCTATGCTTAACCTACCCCACGATCTTTACACTGCTGAACAAACGCGTGAACTAGATCGCATCATCACTGAACAGCACAATATTGCTACGTCTAAATTGATGGCACGTGCTGGCGCAGCTGCACTTACTAATATAAAAAACCACTGGCCACAAGCAGAACGACTATTGATTGTGTGTGGCACAGGCAATAACGGTGGTGATGGTTTTGATTTGGCGCGACAAGCATTAGAAAAAGATTATCGCGTTGTGGTCTATCAAGTGGGTGATGTCGCAAAGTTAAGCGTCGAAACCGCTGCTGCTCGGGATGCCTTACTTGCTACAGGCACGGAAGTTCATACTTTTGAAGACACACTGCCTTCAACTGATGTCATTGTTGATGCCATGTTAGGCACCGGCATCAATCGTGAAGTAACAGGTCAATATAGGGCTGCTATCGAAGCGATCAATAGCGATAAACGTGCGCCAGTACTATCGCTAGACAGTCCGTCTGGTTTGCATGCTGATACAGGTAGCGCCTTAGGCATTGCAGTAAAAGCTAGCATGACTCTAAGTTTCATGGGCTTAAATAAAGGTTTATTCACTGGTGAAGGTCCTAATTACTGCGGCACAGTCTGTTTTGACTCCTTAAAGATTCCCTCTTCCGTTTACCGAGAATTAACGCCTATCGCACGACGGGTAAGTTTAGAAAATGATGCTTCCGGTTTAGCGCCTAGAGAACGTACCGGACATAAGGGTTTATATGGTCACCTACTCATTATTGGTGGTGATCATGGCATGCCCGGTGCGGCACGTGTTGCTGCAGAAGCCGGTGCTCGTGTTGGTGCAGGTCTAATTAGCATTGCGACACGTAGTACCCATGGCCCCTTATTGAACCTTTCAAGACCAGAATTAATGTGTCACGGCGTGGAACATGCAGATGATCTTGCCCCATTATTACGGCCAGCCAATTCGCTAACCATCGGCCCTGGTTTAGGCCAAGGTGAATGGGGCGAGTCATTATTCCAAAAAGCCATCGAAACTAACCTACCCTTAGTGGTTGATGCCGACGCTTTAAACTTACTGAGTAAAAACCCACAACGTCACGACCAGTGGATTTTAACGCCTCATCCCGGTGAAGCAGCTCGATTGCTCGATTGTTCATCCGCAGAAGTTCAAGCTGATCGTTTTGCCGCAGTAAAAGAGCTACATAAGCGCTATGGTGGCATTATTGTATTAAAAGGCTCCGGTACTTTAATTTATAACGGTGAAGCCCCAACAAGACTATCTACTTGGGGTAACCCTGGTATGGGTAGTGGCGGTATGGGTGATGTCCTTGCCGGTGTTATTGGCGGCTTATTAGCCCAACACTTCCCACTTATGGATGCTGCCTGTGTCGGTGTAACGTTACATGGCATGGCAGGTAACAAGGCTGCAGCGCAAGATGGGGAGCGTGGTATGTTGGCTATGGACTTGATGCCACACTTACGCCATTTATCTAATTTAATTTACTAATCAATCCTGTTTTGGAACTGTTTTTAGCTGACGAACTTGCTACTTTAGAGCTGGGCAAACAACTTGCCCAGCTTGCTCCAGCAACGCAATTCACCATCTTTTTAGAAGGTGAACTTGGCGCAGGGAAAACAACTTTCAGCCGCGGGCTATTACAAGCATTGGGCCATAAGGGCAATGTAAAAAGTCCCACCTACACCTTAGTCGAACGTTATGACTTAGCAACGCGCACAGTCTTTCATTTTGATCTCTATCGTGTTGTTGATCCTGAAGAGTTAGACTATCTAGGCCTTGATGATTACTTTAGCAATGACGCTTTATGTTTAATCGAATGGGCAACACTCGGTAGTGAACACTTACCAACTCCTGACCTTGTTCTTGAAATAACATACCAAAATCATGCTCGCGTGGCTAAATTCAAGGCACATTCAACGCTAGGTGAAAAAGTCTACGAACAACTTCACAAATAATTCAACTATCAACGCTATCTCCTTTAATTAAAAAGAAAACTTGATTTTTATTTACAAGAATCTCACAATTAACGAAGTGTAATTTTTGGAAGATGCTCATGCTCCGTACTCTACTGAGCCTATTGTTATTATTAATCGCTCCTAACCTGTGGTCAGCTACCGTTGAAAACGTACGTTTGTCTACGTCAGAACAAGGTACTCGCTTAGTTTTTGATCTCGATAGCAAAGTGCAATACAGCACCTTTACATTAGCTAATCCCGATCGGCTCGTTGTCGATCTTAAATACTCAAAACAAAACAAAACATTAGTTATACCAAAATTAGCCGACACGCCAATACGGGCTATTCGACATGCAATGTGGGATAAAAACACCCTACGCCTAGTACTTGATCTTAAACACACTGTTAAGTTTGAAAGCCAAACCCTCAGCCCCAATAAAACCTACCCACACCGGCTTGTGCTCGATCTATTCCATGCTAACAAACAAAAAGTCACGGCCAAATCTACCAAGGTTGCTGCAGAAAAAGCACCTATTCCTAAACCAGTAGTCACCAAACCTATCCCCCCCAAATTATCAACAACACAACCGGTGGAAGACAAAACACCACAAGCAAGGGTTGTAAAAACCTCGGTGCCACAAATTAGACGCGATATTGTCATTGCGATTGATGCGGGTCATGGTGGTCAAGACTCGGGTGCATTAGGCAAGCGCGGAACTAAAGAGAAAGATGTTGTGCTCGCCATAGCTAAACGCCTCGGTACACTGGTTAATAAAGAGCCTGGCATGAAGGCCTATTTAACTCGTGATAAAGATGTCTTTATCACGCTGCGTCAACGTATCAATCGTGCACACAAAAGCGGTGCCGATATGTTTATCTCTATTCACGCAGATGCATTTCATAATCCGCGAGCTCGAGGGGCTTCGGTCTATGTATTATCTGATCGTGGCGCGAGTAGTGAAGCAGCACAGTTACTTGCTGATAAAGAAAATGCAGCCGATTTGGCCGGCGGTATCAGCCTCGAAGATAAAGATGATTTGCTGGCTTCCGTATTATTAGACTTATCACAAACGGCTAGCCTCGAAGGCAGTTTAGAAGTCGCCGACACGGTGCTTGCCGGCCTTAAACGTGTCGGTCACGTGCATAAAAAACATGTTGAGTCTGCGGCATTTGTAGTGCTTAAATCACCCGATATTCCATCAGTATTAGTTGAGACTGCCTTTATTTCCAACCCCGATGAAGAACGCAAATTAAGAAGCTCAAGTCACCAAAATAAATTGGCACGAGCCATGATGACCGGAATACGTAACTACTTCCAACGCAACCCACTACCTAATAGTAATCTGCCACAGCAGCATATTGTCAGTCGTGGTGACACACTCAGCACAATTGCTCAACGCTACCAAGTATCACTAGTCCAGCTCAAAACAAATAATCAATTGCAAACCAGCAAGCTCAGAGTCGGCGATGTATTAATGATTCCTTAGCGACAAACCTGTCTGGAACAATGCTCGTGCCGTGGTGCAAAGCGACACTAGCTCAAAGGGGGCCCCTTAAGGATAAGCTTTGTAATTTTAATCCTTACGCTATTGATGCTTACTGTAAACTTCCCACATGACCGCAAGTACCCGTATCCATCCCCTACCTCTACACCTTGCTAACCAGATCGCTGCTGGTGAAGTGATTGAGCGCCCCGCATCGGTTGTTAAAGAGTTAGTAGAAAACAGTATTGATGCAGGCGCTAAGCAAATTGATATTGATATTGATGGTGCGGGTAGCAAGCTCATTCGTGTCCGGGATGATGGCAACGGAATTCATGCTGACGATCTGCCGCTTGCACTCAGTCGACATGCCACCAGCAAGTTACATTCCAGCGAACAACTCAGTTATATCGATAGTTTAGGTTTCCGCGGTGAAGCCTTACCCAGTATTTCATCGGTGTCACAACTCACCTTAACATCACGCCAAGCAGACAATGACTGCGGCTGGCAACTGGTGGGGCAAAGCGAAGATATCATCCCCGCAGCTCACCCCTTAGGTACCACCATTGAAGTTCGCGATTTGTTTTTCAATCTACCGGCTAGGCGTCGCTTTCTGCGCAGTAACAAAACTGAACAGAATCATATATTAACAACCTTGTATCGCTTAGCACTCAGTCGTTTTGATATTGGTTTTAGCTGCCAAATTTCTGCAACTAATCGGCTTAAACTACCTAGCAGCACCAACACTGCTGGTCATCAACAACGTATCGCTAAAATTTGCGGCCAATCATTTATCAAACATGCTTTGTATCTTGAGCAAACCTTTGATGAAATTAGCTTGTCGGGATGGTTGGTAAAGCCGAGTGCACACCGTCCTCAAACCGATATCCAATATTTCTTTATTAATGGTCGAGTAATTCGAGATCGAGTGATTAACCACGCCGTACGCCAAGCCTACGCAGATCAAATTCCTGCCGGCCGTCATGCAGCATATGTTTTATATCTAACCCTGCCATTAGATAGGGTTGATGTAAATGTTCATCCGACAAAACATGAAGTTCGCTTTCGCGATGCCCGTTTGATTCACGGCCTGATTACCGCGGCTATAAACGACGCCTTATCACCAGAAAATGACATCAACAACGTTGGTGAGCAAATTGAGCTAACCAATACAAAAATTTCTGAACCGTCTGAGTCCTACCAATTAGACAAGTCGGTGCGAAAAGTTGCCAAACCGCATTCGCAATCAGCAACACTGGCGATTGAGCCATCGAATACACTGTTTCACCAACGCTACTTGATTGTTCATCTTAATCATCAGCCGGTATTAGTCGATTTACAACGAGCCGATCAACAGCTACGCCAACAAACATTAATGGATGCTATAAAAACAGGGACACTTAAATCTCGCCCTATTCTTGTACCCATTACCGTGCCAACAAAAAAAGAATTCATTAGCTTATCTGAACAACACGCGGTGGTATTAAACCGTTTAGGCATGGAATTTATTGCTCAGCCTGAAGGCTTAATGGTCAAGCACATTCCAAGTTTGCTCTCGCAAGTTAATCTTCAACAGTTCGTTCAGGCTATCGTCACCGCCTTAGCTGAACAGAAAACCAGCTTTGAGCAACTCAGTCAGGTTTTACAGCAGCAATTACCTCTTGCCGCAATAACATCGCTAGAGCAAGCTAATCAACTGTTACAACAGTTAGGAGAACAGCTCTACGATGAGCTTTGGACTAGGCCACTTGATCAACAAACACTAAGTAGCTTATTCTCCGGTTAAGCCTTTTAACTACCCAGTAACTAATTATGGTCAAACTATCAGCAGCTAAACCCTCTCTTGTGCCGGCCATTATGGCTTTAGTGATTTTGGTTTTATTTGGTTATTTGTTATTTACCGATTCACAGCCCTCGCGTACGGAACACACACTCAACCCGCCGATCGAAATCATTGATCCACAGCCTCCGTTGACGATAATTGAGTCTGTAGCACCTGCACCGACCAGTGAAGAAGTGACCGAACAAGAAGCCGAAGCATTTGTTGAGGCGCTAGCAACACCACAAACTCAAACAGCAATAATGGTTACCGAAGATAAAGATCAGTTTGTCCGGCATGATGGCATTATTTCATTGCCTAAGCTGGAAAATAGAAACACCACCATCGCTGAATTGCTCGCCGATGAACGTTTAACCGCTGACACTGATCTCACTCTTAGCTACATCGCTAAAGAAAAAATCCCCACCACATTGGCTGAGCTGGCCAAGACGATTGAAGACCACACGGTAGCCATCACCATTATTACAGCGGATGGTTCCCAGCTCACCGCGCCACTTGCCGACTTGCTCAATCAAGGAAACGTCGATGCCTCAGCAGCAATCAGCTATATCAAAGAAACTAAAATATCTACGCAGCTAACCATTGCCGAATTAGCTCAGTCAGGCATTGCACTCGATCAACCACTGCTTGCAACCATTAACCATGGCTCGATGGAAATTGCTGTCAAAGACATCATTCAATCAGGTGACATTCCTGATAACGCCTTATTTTATTTACACAGAGTTAGTGCACGAGACATCCAAGGTTTATGGGGCATAATTCAAGCTGGTTTAATTGATAAATTTAGAGAAGGCCTACATATTGAGGGCATCAGCCGTAACAAAGACCTGATGCAGGTAACCATTCCTGCAGATGCCGATGAACAGTTAACCTCAGGCCTAAGCTCATTTCTGGGCATAGTGCTCAATAATAAGGTCACATCCAGTTATATCTATAATTTCAGCACCCAAACCATGGGCCGCGATCCCAATATTATTCAGCCGGGTCAACAGCTCATCCTCATCCACTTTGCAGCGAATGAACTTAAACAGGTGTACCAATTTTTCTCTGCTAAACGTAATCAAGGCATAGAGACTTTTGCTGTAACTGATTAATCCTAGTGCTGGATTTAATCTTGCTCGGTTTGGTACTGCTTATTATCGCAATCGCCTTCCTAGTTCCATTAGATTAAGTTTCTTTGAACTAGTCAGGCTTATTAAAGCGGCCATAACGCAACATAATGCTTGGCAATACCACCAAATTTAAAACGGTTGATGAAATCAAACCACCGATAATAATGCTTGCCATCGGCCCCATGATTTCACGACCCGGGCTATCGGAATTGAGCGCTATCGGCAACATCGCCAACGCCGTCACTAAGGCGGTAATTAAAATGGACGGTAATCGCTCTTGTGCACCACGAATCGCAGTGGCTGCATTCCAGTCTTCACCTTCATCTACCACCAAGTGTTGATAATGTGAGACCAACATAATGGCATTACGTAATGTGATGCCAAATAAAGTCACAAAGCCAACTAAGGAACCGATAGATAACACGCCCCCCGTTAACAATACGGCGACCACACCACCCACTAAGGAAAATGGTAGGTTAATTAATACTAACAACATATTACGCAAGCTCTGCAGCGCCATATAAAGCAAGAGCAATACCGCGATGCCAGCCAAGGTTGAATGCACAATTAAGTCTTCTCGAGATTGTGCTTGTGCTACCGCAGCGCCCGTAAATTCAGGATAAATATCTGCCGGAAAATCGACTTCCGCATGCACACGTTGTTTGAGTTCGGCAAAAAATGAGCTGAGATCTCGACCAGTGACATTACAGGTCACCGTCTGCAGACGCTGTGCCCCAGCGTGCAAAATCATATATCGGCCTGATACCTGCTGCACCGTAGCCACATCTTGCAGGCGCAACATCACCCCATCAGGTGTTTTGATTGGCAAATTATTAACATCTTGTGGTTGTTGACGCTGCTCAGCGGGCAAGACCACCACCACATCAAAGACCTGATTACCTTCATATACCTGACCTACAACCGCGCCTTCAAAGCCTGTTCTCACCGTTTGCATCACATCAACCGGTTTTAAGCCCCAGTAAGCCAGCTTATCTAAGTTCAACCGTACTTCTAATTGCGGTTCACCGGGTGGGGCGCGTAATTGAATATCCGCCGCCCCATTAATATCTCTCATCACGGCGGCAATTTGTTGTGCTTTCTGATCTAATTCATCCAGATTTTTGCCATAAATATTAACGACCACGGGCGAGGTGTAACCGGAAATTGTTTCATCTATGCGTTCGGTTAAAAAGGTATTTACTTCCGAGTTTATCCCCGGAAAGCTGGCTAATACTTCACGTATCTCATCCAATACCTCTTGCTGCTCAGCCCCCTCTAGCTGCACTAAATCAATTTCATACTCACTATAGTGAGTACCAAAGGTATCGGCACCACGCTCTGCTCGACCTGCCCACTGTGAAGTCGACCGTACACCAGGAATTTCAGCGATGCGCTTCTCCAACTGGCCACCTATGCGCAACGACTCTTCAATTGAGGTGCCCGGCACGCTGGCTGTATGAATAATGTAGTGGCCCTCACGTAATTCAGGTAAAAATCCACTGCCCAATAAAGGCAAAATCGCAAGCCCCGCCAGACAGAAAGACAGCACTCCGACTAAGATCAATTTCGGAAAACGACTAACGCTGTCCAATAAAAAGCCATAAATGGGGTTTAACATCCTCACTAACGGTGGTTCTTTTGAGCTCAAATCACCCCATCGTGTTAGCAAGATATGACATAAAGCCGGCGTCACGGTCAGCGCGACCGCCAAGGAAGCAAAAATCGCCAATATATAAGCCATGCCTAATGGTTCAAACATGCGACCCGCTACACCGCTTAATGTAAGTAAAGGTACAAAGACCAGCATCACAATAAAGCTGGCATAGACAACCGAGCTACGCACTTCCATTGAGGCTTCGAATACCACTTCCATCGTCGATTTCGGCACGGCAAGGTGAGTATTCTCTCGCAGGCGACGGAATATATTCTCGGTATCGATGATGGCATCATCAACCACCTCACCTAAGGCGATGGCCAAACCACCCAGCACCATAATGTTGATATTGACGCCCATTTCCAGCAATACAATCAAGGCGGCAAATAACGATAGGGGGATCGCCGTCATGGAAATAATGGCAGTACGCAAATTAAATAAAAACAAAAATAACACCAGCATCACCAAACTACCGCCCACCATCAAATGGTCACGGATATTGCTCAACGAGTGTTCGATGTAATTGGCCGGACGAAACAGATCATCATGCAAGGTAATGCCATCCGCTTCAAAGCCCTCTTTGAATTCTTCTAAGGCCGCCTCAATGCCTTGGGTGACCGCCAACGTATTAGCCTTATATTGGCCAATCACCATCAACACCACACCTGGTTTAGCGCCTATTGCCGCACCACCTATCATTGGTGCTGGCGCCGCAATAACGGTAGCCACGTCGCCTAAATATAAAGTGGCATTATGCGTTTTTCGTAATACTACTTTGGCCAGTTCTTCAGCAGTGGCCGGTTGCCCCGTTACTTGCAAGACCATGCGCTGGTTTTTATTCTCAATAAAGCCACTACCCACTAGGCCGGTTGCCTGCTCAGCAGCTTGAGTGACCTCATCTACAGAAATACCGTAACGTACCAATTTATCGGTATCGATTTGAATCTGTAATTGTTTCTCGTGACCGCCGAAAACATTAATATCGGCCACCCCTTCAACACTCAATAACCGTGGCGACAAGGTCCAATCAATCAAGGCACGTAAGGTCATTAAATCATGCTGATCAGAGCTCAAACCAATGGTCATAATCGTGCCAGAAGACGATTCCAGTGGCACCATTAATGGTGGCCCTATATTTCCTGGTAAGGCTTTATCTAAGCCCAACAATCGTTCTGATACCAACTGCCTATCAAGGTAAATATCAGTACTGTCATAGAACGTTAAAATAACCACCGATAGACTGGGGATAGATTGAGAACGGATGGATTCTGTGCCCACTAAACCACCTAAGGCATTCTCCAATGGCTGGGTCACCAAGATTTCAACCTGCTCCGCTGTCAGTCCTTGCGCCTCGGTTTGGATGATTACTTGTTTGGGGGCAAACTCAGGGAAGATATCTAAGCTAGAGTTAAATAGCTTATACATGCCATAGCCCAACAATAACAACGCGAGCGCAACCACCACACCTCGAAACCGGACTGAAAAGGCAACAACTTTAGCTAACATCTTATTTAACCCGCCTTAATCGTCATCTTCATCTTGGATCTGCCACCTGAATTCTTCCGACAACAACATTTGCGATCCGGTCAGCACTAACGATTCACTTTGTTCCATGCCTTGCTGAACAAATAGCCCATCCTGCATATTGATGCTGCCTTTTAATGAGCGACGCTGATATTTGCCTTCACCTAATTCAACATATGCCCAAGCCTGCCCGGCATACCACACCACCGCGGTATTCGGAATAACAACACCTGATAGCGGCTCATCAGTTTCAGGTAACCATACATCCAACCGCATACCCGAACGTAACTTGCCGGTTGCGGTGCGAAAATAATACGTTTCACCCTGAACAACTTGGTTAGAAGAGCTGACTGCTGGAGCAACAAAATACGCTTTGCGTGCATCGTGTCGTATTCCGTTACGAGCAATGCGAATAAAACTCAGCTCTGCTGGCAAGGTTTTCTCAACAGGCAAGGTCACTAATATCAATCTATCCTGCCGAGATACTAGCCGTTCCAACGGTTTGGAATCTGAACCTATGACCCAAGCTGAAATCGTTTCACCCCACGCTTGTCGTACTTGGTCTTTCACATCTTTTAACTGAAACTGTGTGCCTAGTAACCTAGCCTTAGCTTCTCGCCAACTTGCCGCAGCATAATTGACATTCTTTGTTGCCACACTACCAGCGCCTTGGCTTAGTTTTGTTAAGCGGTTGAGCTCTTGCTTGGCTGATGACTCGCCAACAGTCGCGACATTCAACGCTGCTCGTGCTTGATTATAATCAGCACGAGCGTCCAACAAAACAGCGACATCCATAACGCGTGCTTGAGCTTGTACTTCAGGGAAATAGCTACTTGCTATCAAAGTCCGTGTTTCGATACCGGCGTAGTCTTGAGCCTCATCATCCAACATCACGATCATATTGCCAGCCGGCGGAGCCGTATCATCATGACCGTCGTCATCGTCATCGTCCGTTTGGGCTTCTTCTACCGCTTCATTGTATTCTTCGACCCACTCGTCAATCACACCTAACCACGATGAGTCAGATGCAAGCGGTACAACAAAGAAAATTGCCGCCAATGCAACAACGATAGCGAGCCAAAGGGCTAATCTTCCACGTAACTTCATTACTGAGTCCAATCGACAAAACCACAAAACAAGCCGGTCATTACAACATGCCCCTCTTAACGGGACAAGATCACCAGCAAATTAAATTAGCTTTTACTTGACAGAGCCCCCCCGCAAAAGGTTTAATACGCGACCTTAACGGCTCGATAGCTCAGTCGGTAGAGCAAGGGATTGAAAATCCCTGTGTCCCTGGTTCGATTCCAGGTCGAGCCACCAAGTTATAAAAAAGCCCCGGAAATCATTTTGATTCTGGGGCTTTTTTTATGGTTCCTTGTTAACGGCCTCGAATAGCGACTATTCATTCTCTGGTATGCTCTTGTTAGCTCAGTTTCAGAGAATAAGATGAATATAACCCTCACTTTTTTTTTGTTGTTATTTAGCATCAATTGCTTTGCTGCCGATCTGGCCGCACATGTTACTTCTGTCAAAGGACAAGCTTGGGTTCACAAAATGGATGAGCCCCGCCGTCCATTACAAGCAGGCGATACCGTATATGAAGCAGAAACTGTCAGCACTGGCAAAAAATCCAGTTTAAAGCTGCTTTTTTTGGATGGTTCCAAGTTTGATCTAGGGGAAGCTACCACACTGGAAATCAGCCACTATCAATATCAAACACCCAATCACCCCGATTCATTCTCCAGTAGAATCTTCAAAGGTACTTTTCGTTTTGTCACCGGTTTAATTGCCAATGACAACCCACGGGCTATGGATGTGAATTTGCCTGTGGCCACAATAGGCATTAGAGGCACCCATGTTGTTGGCGAAACAAACTCGACTACTGCTAAAGTAATATTGTTAAAACCTGAAAAATCAGTACAAACATCTGTGGAAGTATTTAACCAGTTTGGCAGCGTCACCATTGATAAAGTCGGTTATGGCACCGAAATCCCTGATGAGTTTAGTCCGCCCTCACCAGTCAGAAGAATGCAACTGCGTACTATCGACAACTTAATACGTTCGATACAACGCAGCCAACGGATCCGGATACCGCGACCTCGTTAAAAAGTAATCCTTTTTAGCGGTGACAACCTTTCCCCTAACGGCTTTAAATCTTTACAAAAACGTGTATTCGGTTATATTGATAAATCAGTAAGTTATCTAATTCAAACTGATGTGATGAGGATACAAAATGGCAATTAAACACGGACTGGTCATTGCTACATGTCTGACCTTACTTTCCACGGCTAACATAAGCCTTGCTTGTGATACGATTTTCTTTGATGAATGTTTGGATGGTGTCGGTCCAGCAGTCACCAATAGCGATAACCTGAGAACCGCATCCTATCGAATTACCAATACCATTCGAAATCGCGATTCCTCTGAAGAAGACATCACCACTTCACAACTAAATGGAGTGACCGGTCGCGCTGCAGGCGACCATTTCGGCAACTGGAGTGTATGGGGCAACGTCAGCAGTACCGCCTATGATGCTGATATTCCGCTAACAAATGCACTTGATGGTTTAGGCAATCCCGTTCCGCTGGCCAGCTATGAAGGTGATCTTGATAGTGTGCTCATCGGTACAGATACTTTAATTGGCAACCAATTTCTAGTGGGGGTTGCCTTCAGCTACGAAGAGAATGATATTTTCACCGATTATAATGGTGGTGACAATGAATCGGATGGCTTTACCGTCTCACCTTATGCAGCCTATCTGTTTAACGATATTTTCAGCATTGATGTTTCTGCCGGTTATAGTTCTTTAGACTACGATACTGACCGCATTGACAATACCAACGGTAATACCATTCGAGGCAACTTTGATGCCGATCGCTGGTTTGTCGCCTCCAACATCAACGCTATCATCAATCGAGGTAATTGGTATTTTGCTGGACGAATTGGTTATCTCTATACCGAAGAAGAACAAGATGGCTATACAGAAACTGGTGGCCCTACTGCACGGACTTTACCCGATCGACATATTGACCTTTCCCAGATCATTGTTGGATTTGATGTTGCCTATAGCTTTGGCTGGTATGAACCCTATGTCATCGTTACTTATTTGAACGACATTAATGCTGATGATGGCTCGAGTGCCGGTGGACTACCGGGGAATACCGCAACAGCGGTTAATGACGATGATGAGGTGCAAACCGGTATCGGCCTACGATTATTTGATAATGATGTCAGTGGCACACTTGAATGGAGCAGAGTTATAGGTCGAGATACCTTTGATAGCGATACCCTCATGTTCACCCTGCGGGCTAATATATAACAGCGATGTCGAATAAGGTTTATTAAAATGGCGAACTGCTTAACAGCTCATTAACGATACTCTATATATAGATAGGTTTAAATCGCACAGGAGAATATCGTGGATATTAAGAGAACTGCACAAGTTTCACCCATCCTATCCTCACAACGCATTGCTAACGAGCACCTCGCTGCTACATTGAAATTGGTCAATGACCAGACCAAAGCAAATGGCGAAGCGGCAGTAAAATTAATTCAATCCGTGCCACAAGCAACTGGCAATGTGGGCAACTTGCTTAATGTCTCCGTTTAATCACACCAATCTAGATCGATCGATGTGATAAGCATTTAGTTAGACAAACACACTGAAGCTAAGTCCGCACCTATCATTCCAGGCTATTTGTTGTAAAAAACACACAACTTTAGCTTCAAACACCCAAATGTCTCATTTTTGTTGAAAAAGGTTTGCAATGTCGCTCTCAATGTGGAGAATACGTTGTTAACCGATTTAAATCCGGTTACGAGAGAAATATAAAGTAATCTGTTAACAAATATAAGGTATACAGAAATGACATTAAACAAAAAAGTATTAGCAGGTCTAGTTGCACTTGCTGCTGCTAGCACATCTGCTCAAGCAGTAACGTTAGTTGCTGAAGATGGTTGGGAAGTTAAAGTTGGTGGTCTTATCAACCAATTCGTAACTTTCAGTGATTACGATAACGTCACTAGCGGTGACGCTAATGAAGTGCGTGATGGTCTATTACCAGCATTCTTGAACTTTGACTTCAAAGCTCCAACAATGAATGGTCTTGATATCGCAGCTCACATCTCTTTCAGCCCTGGTACTAACCAATCTAGCTATGACACTTTTGAACAACGTGAAGTTTACTTCACAGTTGACGGTTCATTCGGTCAAGTATTAGCGGGTAAAGCATTAGGTCTTTATGGTTCACACAACATCTTAACTGACCAAACTTTATTCGGTGTGGGTTACGGTACTAGAAACAACGGTGGTACTACTCTAGGTGGTATCGGTCTTGGTTATGACTACGCTGCATGGCGTTCACAAGTAAAGTGGACATCACCTGACATGAACGGCTTTAAAATTGCCGTAGCGATTGTTGATAATGCTGGTGGTACAGTTGGCGCTCTTGCTGGTGACAAACCAACAGGTAGCCTTGCTACTGGTGGTCGTGATTCTGAAGACTTCCGCTACGAAATCGATTTATCTTATGCTGGTTCATTTGATAACGGTAGCTACAGCGCTTGGGTAAGTGCTATGCACCAAGGTGATGACGTTTACGGTACATCAACTGATGCTCTTGATGATGAAAGTGCTTGGACTATCGGTGGTACATTAGTACTTGGCGGTTTTGAAGCAATGATGCAATACTCTGACTCTGAAGGTGCAACTGCAGCAACAAAAGAAGAGTGGCAACAATACATCGTTCAAGCTGGTTACCGTTTCGCTGGTACTACTTTAGTATCTGCTAGCTACGCTAACTTGGAAGATAAAAAAGCAACAACTGACGATGAAATCGATCGTTTGACTGTTGGTATCTACCACGATGTAAACGCTAACCTTAAATTGGTTGCGGAATACACAAATGTTGAAGATGATACAAGCAGCAGCGCAGCTGATGTTGATATCTACTCATTGGGTGCTTTCGTATTCTTCTAAAGATTACAAAGTGCTTAAAGTCTCAAATCGTTTGATTTGATTCTTGTGTAAGATTGAAAAAGCCTCAACCTCGGTTGGGGCTTTTTTTTACCTCAAAAACCTACGGAATTATTACTTTTCATCAGTATTGACTTAAAATTGGCTGTTGATTAGCCTATCCAACCCTTTAAGAGCTTGAGAGTGTTTAGATGTCTTTATTACCTGACTTTATTACCGCTATCCAACAGACAATCCATACACATGAAATCGAAGTAACCGAATTAGATAAAGCTATCGGTGATGGTGATCATGTGGTGAATTTACAACGCGGTTTAGCTGCACTTAAAACTATTGAAAATGAATTGGCCTCTTTGGACTACTCATCAGCGTTTATGAAAATAGGTATGACCTTAATGTCGACTATGGGCGGCGCTTCTGGTTCTTTATTTGGCACTCTCTTTATCAGCATGGCTAAAGCCACTAAAGATCAACCAGTTAACCTGACCAGTTTTGCTGCTGTATTTGCTCAAGGCGTGGAATCCGTGAAACAACGGGGCAAAGCCGACCTTGGTGAAAAAACCATGTTGGACACCTTAATCCCTGTAGTAAATAGCCTACAAGAAAGTGCTCAAAATAATGAATCGTTAAGCGCAACTTTAGAAAAACTTAAATTGGTTGCAATTAAAGGTATGGAATCCACCGAAGGGATGATTGCCACCAAAGGTCGCGCCTCATTTTTAGGTGAACGTGCTATTGGTCATATTGATGCCGGCGCACGTACTAGTCAGTTGATGATCTGTGCGATTGCAGATGTATTATTAGCACAACAATGATAATGAACTAGTCTCATACTACCAGCGTAAGTTAGCCGTATGCACCGGGGCATCCCATAATTTAGTTAGTTCTTCATCTAATAAGATGATGGTAATTGAACAACCAGCCATATCCAGTGAAGTGGTGTAATTACCAACCAATGAACGTTCGATTTCAATACCGCGTTGTTGCCAATATTTCACTGCCAAATCATAGACTAAATATAACTCCATCAAGGGTGTGGCGCCAAAACCATTAACATGCAGTAAGATTTTCTGACCCGGTTGAGGTTTTAATTCTGCATCAATCGCTGTGGCTAAATGTTCAACTATCTCAGTTGCGTTAGCCAAATCCATCGGCTCGCGGCCGCGTTCCCCATGAATACCGACGCCCATTTCAATTTCATTGTCACCAATATCAAAGGTTGGTTGGCCTAATGCCGGTACGGTACAACTGGTTAAGGCTACACCCATAGATGCAGTACAATCATTGACTCTATCGCCTAAGGATTTACACTCCGCCAACGTCGCGCCGGCTTCAGCCGCCGCTCCAACTATTTTTTCAACTATTAATGTACCCGCTACACCACGGCGACCAGTAGGATGATCTTTGGGCAAGGACACATCATCACTGACAAGCACTGTCTCATGCGGGTAATCCAACATTTCGCCAGCAATTTCAAAATTCATCACATCACCGGCATAGTTTTTAACGATAAATAATATGCCGGCTTCATTCTCAACGGCTTCAGCGGCTGCCATCATTTGATCTGGCGTAGGAGAAGTAAAGATTTGTCCCGGACAGGCTGCATCTAACATCCCTTGCCCTACCAGACCAGTATGTAGGGGTTCATGGCCTGATCCACCACCAGAGACAAGCGCGACCTTTCCCGCTTTGGCTTTGTGTTTTCTGCTGACAAAGTGGGGCTGATGATTAAGTTGAATAATATCTTCATGTGCTTTGGCAAAACCATTCAGACTTTCCTCAAGTAGGCTTTCAACCGCATTAATCATCTTTTTCATCATGTACTCCAGCTATGTATGCTTATATAGAATTGCGTAAAATTTGAGCCACTTCAGTAATATCCGCCATCACCCACGTCGGTTGATAGTCCAGCTTAGCCATATCCTGCTTCGAGGAAATACCGGTCAATACCATTATGCTACGCATGCCGGCATTGACCGCGCCAAGTATGTCGGTATCCAGACGGTCACCAATAGCAATGGTATTCTCTGCTTGTGTACCTAATATGGCTAAGGCTTGCTGATATAAAATCGGTTCCGGCTTGCCTATCGAAATAGCAGTAACGCCGGTGGCAGCAGCTAAAGCCGCCAAGGTACCGCCATTGCCCATCACCTCGCCTAATTCTGTCGGCAGGGTTGTGTCTGCATTAGTGGCATAAAACTGTGCACCGGCCTTTATATTAAGTGTCGCCGTGGCTAATTTATCCCATGTCAGTTGCCGATCTAGGCCTGATACCACCAAATCGGCACCCTGATCATTAATGCCTTTATCTGCTTGGTTGACCTGATACAGCTCCGTTAAGGTAAAACCATGATCAATTAATGGCTGGCGTAAACCCTCTTCGCCAATAACAAATACCCTGCGTTTATCATGGGGAATATACTCTGCGAGATAAGTCGCTGTTGCCATGCTAGAAGTTAATATTTCATCTGCAGAAACTGCAACACCCATAGCAGCCAACTTATCAATATATTGCTGCTGAGTCAGGCTGGCATTATTGGTTGCTAATATAAAAGGAATAGCCAACTCGCGCAGCGTGACAAAAAAATCACCTAGTCCAGCTATCGGATTATTGCCATGCCACAGCACCCCATCCATATCAATAATTAACCCGCCGAGCTTATCAAGTTTCTGCATAATTACCTGTATATTTTATAATGTAAATTTGGCCAAAAGCTGCGCTCATAGCCAAATATAGACTACGGTATAATATATGAAAATTTACATTGTGCAGCAGTAGAGCAACGACTCAGAACAAAGCGACTATAAAGAGAATTGACATTGTTAGTCAATTTGACTTATAGTCTTCCGGCGTATTTTTAGCGTAATTATTAAATTTAAATCAATATATTAGGAGCATGTCAGCATGGCAAAAGCACTTATTCAAATGGCTCTAGATTCTCTAGATTTCGATGCAACAGTTGCACTTGCAGAGCAAGTAGCACCATACGTTGACATCTTGGAAATCGGTACACCGTGTATCAAGTACAACGGTCTTGAGTTAGTTACTGCATTAAAAGCAAAATTCCCAGAAAAATTACTTCTAGTTGATCTTAAAACTATGGATGCTGGTGAGTACGAATCAACACCTTTCTATGAAGCTGGTGCTGATATCTGTACTGTTCTTGGTGTTTCTGATAAAGCAACAATGGGCGGCGTAATCAAAGCAGCTAACGCAAATTCTTCTGAAGCTCAAATCGACTTAATCAGTGTTAAAGATAAAGCAGCCGTAGCTTCTGCAGCTGTTGCTAATGGCGCACAAATCATCGGTGTTCACACTGGTCTTGATGCTCAAGCAGCGGGGCAAACACCTTTTGCTGACTTATCATTAGTTGCAGACTTAAACTTAGGCTGCCGTATTTCTGTTGCTGGCGGTATCAATAAAGATACTATCCAGAAAACAGTTCAAGCTGGCGCGACTATCGTTGTAGTTGGTGCTGCTATCTACGGTGCAGATTCTCCTGCAGAATCTGCTAAAGAATTGCGTGCTCTAGTCGACGCTGCATAAGCTGACAGAGTTTGCTCTAAGTAGAAAATGAAAACGAGTGGCCATTTGGTCGCTCGTTTTTTTACTTTCTAGTCATTGAAATTGTCATTGACTAGAATGTCCGCTAGATTGGTCATATTCGAATTTAGCAAATAGCAACAGTTTTTATCGCACGACCATGCATAAGGCTGTAGATGTAGTGTAAATGTGGTCAAAAACAGAAAAGCCGTAATAATCGCTTTTTGTTTAACTCTTCTGACTTGCCACAGTTAACCTAAAATAGTAATTTGCTCATTTTAACAAGCACCACTGCTTGGTATTGTGGACACAAAAATATAACAGGGGTATTTCAAATGAAACAAAAAGGTTTATTTGCTTCGATTTGTGACTTTTTCACAGGTTTATTTTCATCAGAAGCTGCGAGCTCATCATCTGCTAGCGCAAGCAACGATGGTTTAACGGGTGTTGAACGTTATATCAGAAACCAAGCTGATAACAGTAGCCAAGTTACTGGTGTAGAAAAGTACATCCAAAGCCAAGCTGCAAATGCAACACCAACAACGGGTGTTGAGCAATATATTAGCAACCAAGCTAACGCTGAAGTAGTCACTGGTGTTGAGCAATATATTCGTAACCAAGCTTAATCACCTTGTAAGACTGTTTCTCTATACTGCAAAACTTTAGCTTTAGAGCGTGAGCTCTAACGTCACCCAGCTTTGCACCACCATAGAGAACATATAGATTTTAAAATCAGTCCGCCTAATGGCGGATTGAAAGTTTTTAACTTTACTAATTAAAGGGCCCATTAACATGGCAAATTTACTTGATCAGCTGAAGGAAATGACAGTTGTTGTTGCCGACACCGGTGATATCGAAGCTATCGAAAAGTTCACACCTCGTGATGCTACAACTAACCCATCGCTTATCACTGCTGCTGCACAAATGCCACAATACCAAGGCATTGTTGATGATACATTGAAGGCTGCTCGTGAAACTGTTGGCGCTGATGCATCAGCGGCTGACGTTGCTACCTTAGCGTTTGATCGTTTGGCCGTATCATTTGGTTTGAAAATTCTTGATATCGTTCCTCATCGTGTTTCTACTGAAGTAGACGCTAGATTGTCTTACGATACTGATGCAACTATCGCTAAAGGCCGTGACCTTATCGCTCAATACGAAGCGGCAGGTGTGTCTCGTGAGCGCATCTTAATCAAGATTGCTGCTACATGG
The DNA here is from genome assembly GCA_002163085.1 of Methylophaga sp. 42_25_T18. Lineage (GTDB taxonomy): Bacteria > Pseudomonadota > Gammaproteobacteria > Nitrosococcales > Methylophagaceae > 41-12-T18. The sequence continues at coordinate 498,324 of MAAJ01000006.1, forward strand.
GAAGGTATTCAAGCAGCTAAAGTACTTGAGGAAGAAGGTATTCACACCAACCTAACCTTAGTATTTGGTTTGCACCAAGCTATCGCCTGTGCCCAAAATGGCATTCAGTTGATTTCTCCATTTGTTGGTCGTATTCTTGATTGGTACAAAAAAGATACGGGTACAGAATCATATGCAGCAAATAAAGATCCAGGTGTTGTCTCTGTAACTGCAATTTATAATTACTTCAAAAAATTCGGTCATGACACCGAAGTAATGGGCGCAAGCTTCCGTAACCTTGGTGAAATCACTGAGTTAGCGGGTGTTGACCTATTAACTATTTCACCTGGATTGCTTGATCAATTGCAATCTACCGAAGGTGAGTTACCTCGTAAGTTATCTGCCGATAACGCCGCTTCATCTAATATTGAAAAAATCAATATGGATAAAGCAACGTTTGAAGCGATGCATGCTGAAGATCGTATGGCAACAGAAAAACTTGCTGAAGGTATTGATGGTTTTGCAAAAGCATTAGCATCACTAGAAGAATTGCTTGCCAATCGTCTTGCTGAATTAGAAGCGTAATACGAGCAATAATAAATTTATCGGCCCAAGCATGACTTAAATTTGAGTGCTCGGGCTGATACTTTTAGGCAGCAACACTAATTGACATTATGTTGTTGTCTACACTATAGTTCCAAATCGCGTAATTAACGTGTAAACAATAAATCTAATACTTATTAGGAGTATATATCATGGCAGAAATTCAAATGGCTCTAGATTCTCTAGACTTCGACGCAACTATGGCTTTAGCAGAACAAGTTGCTCCTTATGTTGATATTCTAGAAATCGGTACTCCATGTATCAAATATAACGGCTTAAAATTGGTTAAAGCTTTAAAAGCTGCTCACCCTGATAAAAAAATCCTAGTTGATCTTAAAACTATGGATGCTGGTGAATATGAATCAACACCTTTCTATGAAGCAGGTGGTAACATCTGTACTGTTTTAGGTGCTGCAGATGCTGCAACTGTTAACGGTGTTATCAAAGCAGCTAAAGCTAACAATGCTGAAGCTCAAATTGATTTAATCAGTGTTGAAGATAAAGCTGCTGTTGCTACAGAAGCGGCTGCTAACGGCGCACAAATCATCGGTGTTCACACTGGTCTTGATGCACAAGCTGCAGGTCAAACACCTTTCGCTGATTTAGCATTAATCGCTGGTCTTGGCTTGGATGTTAAAATCTCTGTTGCTGGTGGTATCAACAAAGATACTATCCAAAGCACAATTCAAGCTGGTGCGACTATCGTTGTTGTTGGTGCTGCTATCTACGGCGCGCCTTCTCCAGCAGATTCAGCTAAAGAACTACGTGCTTTAGTTGACGCAGCATAAGGAAAAACAAAATGCATCGTGATCTACTCTTAAATAAAATCAGCGGCATCTTAGGTGCGACTAATGATTCACTCGAAGCTACTTTAGTTTCAATGTGTGATGATGCCAACCGCATCTTTATTACAGGTGCAGGTCGCTCAAAACTAGTCGGTAACTTTCTAGGTATGAGATTGATGCATAGTGGTTATGACGTGAGCGTTCAAGGTGAAATTGTTACACCTAGTATCCGTAAAGGCGATTTGTTAATCGTCATCTCTGGTTCTGGTGAAACAACTCAACTTGTTTCTTTCACGAATAAAGCCAAATCTGAAGGCGCTAATGTGGTTTTGATTTGTTCAAAATCTAGCTCAACGATTGGTGATTTAGCAGATCAGACAATTCAAATTGGTAACGATGATAGCTTTGCCCCTACAAAAGGCATGCCTATGGGTACAATGTTTGAATTATCAACATTAATCTTTTTGGAAGCAATCGTTTCTCATCTAATCCATGAGAAAGGTATCCCTGAAGAAGAAATGAGATTTAGACACGCTAATATGGAATAACCACTTCCTGAAGAGCAATAAGAAAACGAGCAGTCTTTGACTGCTCGTTTTTTTTTGCCTGAATATAATTACTCTCTATGCTCATTCATCCCGAAGACATAGAGCTTAATCTCGCATGCCTGTATAATTAACCTTTTTATATATTCAAAGTTTTGCCATGACACAAGCTAAAACACTTTACGACAAATTATGGGATCAACATGTTGTACGCACTGATGACAGTGGTACAGCCTTGCTCTATATAGATCGCCAACTTGTTCATGAAGTGACATCGCCACAAGCATTTGAAGGCTTACGTCTAGCCAATAGAGTACCGCATCGGCTTGACTCCATTTTAGCCACACCGGATCACAATGTACCTACCAATAACCGTGAGCTAGGCATTGCCGATCCTATTTCACGTTTGCAAGTAGAGACTTTAGATAAAAACTGTAAAGAGTTCGGTGTCACTGAATTTGATTTATCCGATAAACGTCAAGGTATCGTTCATGTGGTTGGCCCAGAACAAGGAGCAACATTACCAGGGATGACGGTAGTCTGTGGCGACTCTCATACCTCAACACATGGTGCGTTTGGCGCTATCGCCTTCGGCATCGGTACCTCTGAAGTTGAACATGTTTTAGCAACCCAATGTTTAATTCAGAAAAAAGCCAAAAACATGTTGGTTCGGGTAGATGGAAAATGCAAAACCGGCGTGTCTGCTAAAGATATCGTATTGGCAATTATCGGCGAGCTCGGCACTGCCGGCGGTACCGGTTATACCATTGAATTTTCCGGTGAAGCAATACAAGCCTTATCAATGGAAGGTCGAATGACCGTTTGCAATATGACTATTGAAGCGGGTGCGCGTGTTGGTCTTATTGGTGTTGATGAAACGACAATAAACTATTTACGTGGTCGCCCATTTGCGCCAGTAGATGACAACTGGGAAAAAGCCGTTGCAGCTTGGGCCGACTTACATAGTGATGATGAAGCTGTATTTGATAAAACCATTGTGCTTAATGCCGCTGACATCAAACCACAAGTCACCTGGGGTACATCACCAGAAATGGTGATCTCAGTAAATGATAATGTACCTAACCCTGCAGATGAAATGGACTTAGTCAAACGTAGTAGCATGGAAAAAGCATTAAACTATATGGGGCTGCACGCCAATCAAGCGATGACAGATATACAACTTGATCGTGTTTTTATCGGCTCATGCACCAACTCCCGCATTGAAGATTTACGTCAAGCTGCGGAGGTAATTAAAGGTAGAACAGTAGCTAGTTCATTGATCCAAGCCTTAGTTGTCCCAGGTTCAGGTTTAGTCAAACAACAGGCAGAAGAAGAAGGTTTAGACAAAATCTTTATTGAAGCGGGTTTTGAATGGCGCGACCCAGGTTGCTCAATGTGTTTGGCCATGAATGCCGATCGTTTGGGGTCCGGTGAGCACTGTGCATCAACATCAAACCGTAACTTTGAAGGTCGTCAAGGCTTAGGTGGTCGTACACATTTGGTGAGCCCGGCAATGGCCGCGGCGGCAGCCATTGCCGGCCACTTTGTTGATGTCTCTCAATAAGTGTCAGCCATTCAACACAGCGTTATAGACGAGCTGCAGACATTAAGGGATATGTTGCGATGGGCAACATCGCAATTTAATGCTGCCGATCTGTTTTATGGCCATGGTAATGCAGATGCGTTTAACGATGCATTGCAACTGATCTTACATAGCCTAAATTTACCGGCCACCGAATTCCCTGAGCTATTTGCTGATGCACGGCTTACTAGTACTGAGAAAAAAACAATTGTCAGTCTTATCGATCAGCGTATCAATAAGCGAATACCTGTGCCTTATCTGACAAATGAAGCCTGGTTTGCTGGACTGCCATTTTTTGTTGATGAGCGCGTATTAATCCCCCGCTCTCCCTTTGCTGAATTAATCGATGATTTATTCATGCCATGGCTTACCGATCCTGACTCCGTATCATCGATACTTGATTTATGCACAGGTAGTGGTTGTATCGCTATTGCTTGCGCTGAAGCATTTCCTGATGCTCAAGTTGATGCCGTTGACATCAGCCAGGATGCAATTGATGTCGCTAATATCAATATTGCTAAACACCAAGTTGAAAATCGCGTTCACGCCATTCAATCTGATTTATGGTCGGAACTAAAAGGTAAAAAGTACGACATCATCGTCAGTAACCCACCCTATGTCGGCGCAGATGAAATGGCCACACTACCCCAAGAATATGTTCATGAGCCGACTTCTGCACTTAAAGCAGATGACAATGGGCTTGCCTTAGTAGAGCAAATTATCTTACGTGCAACAGAATTTCTAACACCACAAGGTTTGTTATTTGTTGAAGTGGGTAATAGTGACCTTGCCGTAATGGAAAAATGGCCTACAACAGCCTTTATGTGGTTAGAGTTTGAACATGGCGGTCATGGTGTTTTTCTACTGAGCTACGATCAGTGCCTTGAGTTTTCAACTCGCAACTAAGTCAAATCAAACTTCGACTGGTTCTGCTGCACTATATAGTTCTACACAGTTCCTGCCGGCCATTTTAGCTTGATACATTGCGCTATCGGCCAAATCGAACAAACTATTTAAGTTATGCTCTTTATCTTCACTACCCATATTGGTTGTGGCTATACCGATCGATACCGTCAACTCTAAACCTGTTGGGGTAAATTGCTCAAGCCGGCTTAATAACCTTTCCATCAATGCTTTAGCTTGCTGTTGATCACAGTCCGCTAAAAGAAATACAAACTCCTCACCTGACCAACGAGCAACCAAATCAACGTCACGGACAAAACGTTTTAACCATGCCCCCAAAGCAGTTAATACACTATCGCCTCTTTCATAACCGTGCTTTTCATTTATCTGCTTGAAATGGTCAATGTCCAATACCGCCATTGATAATGGGCGCTTAAAGCGATAGGCCTCGCTGAAATATTTTGCGGAAAATTCACGCAAGGCATGGCGATTAAATAATTGAGTTAACTCATCCAACATAGATAAACTATAAAGCGATTTTTGTTGCGCTCTTAACTCTCGTAGCCCCTGATAGCTGGTGACATGATTAATCACACGCTGGCGCAACTCTTCTCGCACAATAGGTTTAGAAATAAAATCATTCACACCTAGGTGAAATAATTCAATTTTTCGCGACTTATTACCAAAACCGGAGATCGCTATAATGGGCACATTGCCTATTTCACCTTGCATACGGCGAATCTTACGCACTAGCGTGATACCGCTCATCACCCCTTCCAATAAGATATCGGTGAGCACTAAGTCATAATCACCATCCCGAAATGCATCCCAAGCGTCTTCTGCACGGGTGTAGGCATCGACATCAAGCCCCATATCGGTTAATAGGTCTAGAATAATAGTTTGCAATACACGAGAGTCTTCGACAAATAATACTCGGCCGGGAAGCTGACGTGTTTCCCGCTGCACAAACCGCTCTACATAGGTTTGCAACTCATTAAACTCACTTTTGCTGAAGGTATCAGTGGCACCCGCCAACAAGGCTTGTTTAAGGGTTTTGGAGTTATCAACATCCGTAAGCACCAGTACAGAGACAAAATCATAGCCCTTGATGGCACGGAGTTGTCCACAAAAATCACTCGCAGAGATATCTGATAAATTATTACTGCAGCAGACTAAATGAAAGCGCTGTTGCTCCGCTACTTCTAAGCCTTTGTTTCCCTTCGAAACCACCTCAACACTAAAGCCTGCAGACTCCAACATCAAACGGGCAACGTCTCGAAATGCTTCTTTATCATCTATGATTAACGCTTTTAGCTTACTCACGATATTTCATCCTTAAAATCATCCCCGTATTTTGCACTGTTTTAGCTATGTTCGCCAACTACATTAATTGCCCCGTAAAAGAAGTCCTTAAATAAAAACCTTTAGGATTAATAAATTCCGTCGTACCACTAGCTGAAATCCCTTTTGCTAATACTTTACTATTCGCGGCTTTAGGTCGGATTTGTAAGTACTCACCTTCCCTCGCAGTAATTTCTGCTTGCTCTCCCAGTACGATCCTGTCCATTAGCTCTTCCCAGTCACGTTGCAACATATTGTCTTGTTCAACTGTTGGCTGCCAAATCCAAGCATTGCCGACATAACGTTCAGCTAAGGGAATCGCGCGATCCGCTTCTACTGGCACCCATAATACCCGTGACAATTTCCGCCTGACCCAACTATCTTGCCAGTTAAGCTCTCCTGTCTGCTGCATAGATACTGTGCAAACATAGGTTGATTCTTTTGGTTTCCCTTGAGTATTTAACGGTAAGGTTTTCATCTCAACACCTAGGTCTACAAAATCAGGTTCAGCCTTATTCCCTGCATCTGCGCCAAGGTAGGTCTCAAATAAATTGCCCACCCAGCCTTTATGTCGGCGCAGATCTTCAGGCACCATCACCACCGATTCGGCAGCAATTTGACCCAATGTTTTTCCAGCCATTGCCTGACATCGCATTAATAGTTCTGCTTCAGTTTTAGGAGGAGAAACTAGGCGTGTCTGCAGTAGTGGGAAATTATCTTCTGACATTCAAGCATGATAACCTAGCGCCTTTTATTATGCTTGAGACACTCGGGTGAAAGCGTTAACTATTTCTAACTTAAGCAAAACTTACAGCAACGGTCTGCAAGCGCTTAACAACATTGATCTTGACGTTGAGCAAGGTGACTTTTTTGCCTTGCTTGGCCCTAATGGCGCCGGTAAATCGACGACCATTGGCATCATCACCTCCTTGGTTACCAAAACCGAAGGCAAGGTCCAGATCTTTGACAGTGATATTGATAGCGATCCCGAACAAGCTAAAAGCTACATCGGTCTAGTGCCGCAAGAGTTTAACTTTAATGGTTTTGAGCAAGTTAAACATATCCTCGTCACCCAAGCGGGTTATTACGGTATGACGGTAGCCCAAGCAGAACCTCGGGCCGATGAGTTATTACATCAACTCGGTTTATGGCAAAAACGGCACACCGCTGCCAGAGCACTATCCGGCGGAATGAAACGTCGGCTGATGATTGCGCGTGCATTAGTGCATAAACCAAAATTACTTATTCTTGATGAGCCAACTGCCGGCGTCGATATCGAGCTTCGACGTTCCATGTGGGCATTCTTGCAGCAAATCAATGCGGAAGGCACCACCATAATTCTGACCACGCATTATCTGGAAGAAGCGGAAAACCTGTGTCGTAAAATTGCCATCATTGATCAAGGTAAGATTATCGAAAATACCGATATGAAGACCTTACTTAATCGATTGGACAAAGAAACCTTTATCTTAGATCTTAAATATCCTCTACCCAGCGATGTCGATTTAAATAATCTGAGCGTTGAACTTATTGATGACACCACCTTGGAAGTCGAACTTGATCGCGAAGAAAGTCTGAATACTTTATTTACGTTATTAACTGAGCAAGGCATTGAAGTTTGCAGTATGAAAAATAAAGCCAATCGTCTAGAGGAGCTCTTCCTCAGTCTGGTTGAAAAAACCGAGCTATCAGCATGAACGTCAACAAACATCAACGCCACTGGGTCGCATTTAATACCTTAGTCATCCGTGAAGTTCGTCGTTTCTTACGTATTTGGCCGCAAACATTATTGCCGCCAGCCATTACGATGACGCTGTATTTCATTATTTTTGGCAACCTTATCGGTAGCCGTATTGGTGAAATGGGCGGTTTTAGTTATATGGAATATATCGTCCCTGGCATTATCATGATGGCGGTGATCAATAATGCCTATGCCAATGTCGCCTCCTCATTTTACAGTGCCAAGTTCCAAAGCCATATTGAAGAACTATTGGTCGCCCCCGTGCCAAACTACCTGATTCTTGCTGGTTATGTCGCTGGAGGCACAGCACGCGGTTTATGTGTGGGTTTGATTGTCACCATCGTATCGTTATTTTTTACCCAACAACCTATACAACATTTATTCATCACCTTCAGCATGGTATTTTTGAGTGCAATTTTGTTTGCCTTAGGTGGTTTTATTAACGCAATTTACGCCCGTAGCTTTGATGAAATTGCCATTATCCCCACCTTTATCCTGACCCCCTTGACCTATTTAGGTGGTGTATTTTATTCGATCAGTTTATTGCCTGAATTTTGGCAAAATGTATCGTTATTAAATCCTATCCTCTATATGGTCAATGCCTTTCGTTTTGGCATGTTGGGCGCTTCAGATGTGCCCATCTACGCCGCGTTTGCCGTTATCCTTATAAGCATTGTAGGTTTAACGACATTTGCTTTATATTTACTCAACAAGGGCACTGGAATCAGGAACTAGCGCCAGCGCCTGTTGAATGACGTCAAGCCCCGCACCTTTAAGGTGAGCGTTTTCACTTAAGTGCCGTCGCCAAGCCTTGGCACCAGTTTGACCTTGAAACAGCCCTAACAAATGGCGTGTAATTGATTTTAATGGGCGGCCCTCGGTCATACGCCGCTCAATATAAGGCAACATCTGCTCTATCACCTGATGCCGTGTTGGCACTAAATGATTTTCAGCAAATAATTGATTATCGGCTTCAGCTAATAAATAAGGATTGTGGTAAATGGCTCTCCCCATCATCACCCCATCAACTTGTTCTAAATGCTGCCGTGCGTCTTCCAAGGTATGGATCCCGCCATTGATATCAATGTGTAAGTTCGGAAAGTCTTGCTTTATTTGATATACCCGCTGGTAATCTAAGGGGGGCACATCACGATTTTCTTTTGGACTCAAACCCTGTAACCACGCCTTACGTGCATGCAAAATAAATACATCACACCCCGCTTCAGCCACTTGGCTAATAAAATCATGTAAAAATTGATAACTGTCATGTTTGTCTATGCCTAGGCGCGTTTTTACCGTCACGGGGATACTCACCTCCGCCTGCATCGCAGCAACGCACTGTGCGACCAACTCAGGCTCCGCCATTAAACAGGCACCGAAGCTGCCGGATTGCACCCTGTCACTTGGACAGCCCACATTCAAGTTAATCTCACTATAGCCCGCTTCTTGGCCATAACGAGCACATTTTGCTAAGTCCTCAGGATTTGAGCCACCCAGCTGCAAAGCAAGCAAATACTCGCTGATGTCATGACTAAGAAATCGATCTCGGTCACCATGAATCAATGCACCGGTGGTTACCATTTCGGTATACAGCAGACAATGTTTTGATATCAGCCGCAAAAAATAGCGAAAATCCCTATTTGTCCAATCTAACATCGGGGCTACAGATAGGCGGTGCGCTTGTCTAAGAGTGAATTCAGCTTGAGTCATAGTCGATAAGTCGTAAATCAATTGCTCATTTTCTCAAATCACCGCGTAAAATGCTGAGATTATTTAACCAAACTACGATTTGTTTATGGGTAATAAAATTGAAGGCGAGGGTTTCAGCGTAAACATTATTAAAAGTGCGCGCCGCAAAACCATGGCTCTAAAAGTTAATCATCGGGGGGTATCTATTCATATGCCTTCAGATTTAACACTCAGCACAGCAAAAAAATTCATTGCTCAAAAAACAGCTTGGATTAAACTTAAACTAAAGCAACAGGCCTTACGTCAACCGATAGCTAGGCAATATATTGATGGCGAAAGCTTCTTATTTTTAGGTGAGAACTATCACTTACGCCTCCATCAGCAAGAAAAACCAGCTATCGTTAATAAAGTTGGCAACGAGCTTACATTTTCCGGTCGCATAACTCGTTTATCTTCATCAACGCTCAAAAAGAAACTTATTGATTGGTATAAACAACAAGCTGATGTTTATTTAGCATCACGCACCCAAGTTTTGGGAGAAAAATTGGGATTAACGCCTCGTTCAATCACGATTAAAACCTACAAGGCACGTTGGGGTAGCTGTAAAATATCGGGGGACATCCAGTTTAATTGGAAGTTAATGTTAGCACCGCCAGCAGTGATCGATTATGTAATCGTGCATGAACTTTGTCATCTTGTGCACCACAATCACTCCGCAAAATTTTGGCAGTTAGTCACGCATCATTACCCCAACGTTAAACTGGCTCGTCGCTGGTTAAAAGATAATGGTTACCGCTTAGAAATATAATTTCGTTAAGTAGGCCATTCACTAAGATGATAATGACGCAAAAGAAGCATAGATTTGGAGTTGGACCTGCCAAAAACTCACCAATAACCACGTCAATACCAAGGGCTATCAATGAGGTTATATCTTGTGTTTTTCGTGTATATCGACTAAAGTTTATCGCCTGAATAAGGAACGCTGCGCCAGGACACTCCTGCTAGGCTTATTCATATATATACTCAACGGCGTTCATTATTAATATGAATTTAACTAATAATGAGCGTTGTATCGCCTGTTGCCACCATTAAGTCGTGTGCACGCTAAACAACTCTCATTAGATAATGAGGTACGTTGCTCATGAGTAATCGCTCAATTTTCACATCTGAATCGGTATCAGAAGGACATCCAGATAAAGTTGCAGATCAAATTTCTGATGCTGTTCTTGACGAAATATTACGTCAAGACCCCAATGCCCGAGTTGCCTGTGAAACCTTAATAAAAACTGGCGCAGCTGTCGTTGCCGGTGAAATCACCACGTCTGCTTGGGTCGATTTAGAAAATATCGTTCGTAAAACTATCACCGATATCGGTTATAACAGTTCTGACGTTGGTTTTGATGGTGAAACCTGTGCCGTCATGTCATTGATTGGTAAACAATCTACTGATATCGCCATGGGTGTGGATCGTGAAACAGCCGAAGATCAAGGTGCTGGCGATCAAGGTTTAATGTTTGGTTATGCTAGCAATGAAACCGATGTATTAATGCCTGCGCCTATTACCTATGCCCATCGCTTAGTTCAGCGTCAAGCCGAAGTACGTAAAAACGGTACATTGCCTTGGTTGCGTCCTGATGCTAAAAGCCAAATCACGTTTATCTATGAAGATGGCAAACCTGTTGGCATCGATGCCGTGGTCTTATCGACCCAACATAACCCTGAGGTCTCGTTAAAAGATCTGCAAGAAGCCGTTATGGAAGTGATTATCCAGCCCACATTACCTGCCGAATGGTTCACTAAAGATACTGCTTTTCATATCAACCCAACCGGCCAATTTATTATTGGTGGCCCCGTGGGTGATGCAGGCTTAACTGGACGTAAAATCATTGTTGATACTTACGGTGGCATGGCCAGACATGGCGGTGGCGCTTTCTCCGGTAAAGATCCATCAAAAGTCGATCGCAGTGCTGCTTATGCTGGTCGTTATGTAGCTAAAAATATCGTGGCAGCAGGTTTAGCTGATCGCTGTGAAATCCAAGTGTCTTATGCCATTGGTGTTGCACAACCAACATCTATCAGTATTGAGACCTTTGGCACCGGTAAAATTGCTGAAGACAAACTTGAAGCCTTAGTACGCGAACATTTTGACTTACGCCCTGTTGGCCTTGTCAAAATGTTAGATCTGATTCGCCCGATTTATCTAAAAACAGCAGCTTATGGTCACTTCGGTCGTGAAGAGCCTGAGTTTACTTGGGAACGTACTGATTTAGCTGACACGCTACGTGATGCAGCTGGCATCTAAATAAACATATTAAGGAAACAAAATGACATCGCCTATCGAAAACCTGACACCGGACTACAAAGTCGCCGACATCAGCCTTGCTGAATGGGGTGCAAAAGAAGTCAAAATTGCTGAAACTGAAATGCCTGGATTAATGGCTATCCGTGAAGAGTATGCGGGCAAAAATCCATTAGCCGGTGCTCGCATTGCCGGTTGCCTGCACATGACTATTCAAACAGCGGTATTAATTGAAACGTTGATCGATCTTGGTGCTGAAGTGCGCTGGTCTTCATGTAATATTTTCTCCACTCAAGATCAAGCTGCTGCAGCCATTGCAGTGCAAGATATTCCGGTTTTTGCCTGGAAAGGTGAAACTAATGAAGAAGCAATTTGGTGTATCAAACAAACTATCTTTGGCCCAGATAACTGGCGTCCAAATTTAATTCTGGATGATGGCGGTGATTTAACTCAAATCATGCACGATGAATATCCTGAGTTATTAAAGGATGTAAAAGGTCTTTCTGAAGAAACAACGACCGGTGTTCATCGTTTATACGAAATGATGAAAGATGGTAGCTTAAAAGTACCTGCTATCAACGTTAATGACTCAGTCACTAAATCTAAGTTTGATAACTTATACGGCTGTCGTGAATCATTATTAGACGGTATCAAACGGGCAACAGATGTCATGATTGCCGGTAAGATTTGTGTCGTATTAGGTTACGGTGATGTTGGTAAAGGCTGTGCGCAAGCATTTAAAGGTATGGGCGCAACAGTAATGGTGACAGAAATTGATCCTATCTGTGCATTGCAAGCAGCAATGGAAGGTTACCGTGTTGTAAACATGGATGATGCTGCAAACCTAGGTGATATTTTTGTCACCACCACAGGTAATGTTGACGTAATAAACCATGACCACATGTTAGCGATGAAAAACGAAGCGATTGTTTGTAACATCGGTCACTTTGACTCTGAAATCGCTGTCGCATCATTACGTCAATACGAATGGGAAAACGTCAAACCTCAAGTTGATCACGTTATCTTCCCTGATGGCAAACGCATCACCTTATTAGCTGAAGGTCGCCTAGTAAACTTAGGTTGTGCAACCGGTCATCCTAGTTTTGTTATGTCAGCCTCATTCACTAACCAAGTAATGGCTCAAATTGAGTTATGGGATAACAGTGATAGCTACAAAAATGAAGTTTATGTATTGCCTAAGTCACTTGATGAAAAAGTAGCCCGCCTACATTTGAATAAAATTGGCGCTAACTTAACAGAGCTAACCACTGAACAAGCTGAATATTTAAGCTTGAACAAAAATGGTCCATACAAGCCTGAACATTACCGCTACTAACCAAGCAAAGGGCTAACCAAGTGGTTAGCCCTTTTTTATTTAGCCACTATCTAATACCACACCATGACCAACAAACTCACTATTAGCTGCGAATTTTTCCCGCCCAAAACGGAGAAAGGCATCGCCAACCTGCGTAATGTTCGCCAGCAATTGGCGCCATTAAAACCTGAGTTTTTTTCAGTCACCTTTGGGGCGGGTGGTTCAACCCAAGATAATACCTTGGACGCCGTGGTCGAAATTCAGCAAGACAAAAAAACAACCGGCATTGATGCTGCCCCACATTTATCCTGTGTTGGTTCTACTGCTGACGGTATTCGTCACCTCCTTAATACCTATCAATCACATGACATTCGCCGCTTGGTTGCCTTACGTGGAGACTTACCTTCAGGTATGCGTGATCCGGGTGATTTTCGATATGCCAACGAATTAGTAGAGTTTATTCGCCAGGAAACCGGAGACCATTTTAAGATTGAAGTTGCAGCTTACCCTGAAATTCACCCCCAAGCTCAATCGGCACAAGCTGATTTGGCTAACTTTAAACGTAAAGTAGAGGCTGGTGCTGATAGTGCCATCACCCAATATTTTTATAATATCGATGCTTATCTCCATTTTATCGATCGATGCCAACAACAAAACATCAATATTCCGATCATACCTGGCATCATGCCGATCAATAACTTTACCCAATTAGCACGGTTTTCAGATGGTTGTGGCGCTGAAATCCCTCGTTGGTTACGTAAACAATTGGAAAGCTTCCATGATGATGTCGAGTCTTTACAAGCCTTCACCTTGGATTTTCTAACTGAATTCACCCAAAAGTTAATTGATGCCGGTGTACCTGGTTTACACTTTTATAGTATGAACCGCACGGATACTACATTGACCATCTGCCAACGCTTGAGTTTAATTAACTAAGGTAATAATAGATAAAAAATGACTTATTTTATTGACTCATTGATCGCAGCACTAGAGTTAATTTCGTCATTTGATCCTTATATTTATCGCATCGTTGCCACCTCAGTCTCTATTTCACTGATAGCCTCTTTAATCGCAGCAATCTTAGCGGTACCGGCAGGTGTCTTTATGGCATTAAATAGATTTATCGGTAAGGCATTTATTCAGCACCTGTTAAATACCTTGATGGCTATGCCTACGGTGGTGATAGGTTTATTACTCTACGGCCTATTTAGTCGCCTAGGTCCACTAGGACACTGGGGATTACTGTATACCCCAATGGCCGTCATTATTGCCGAAGCCATTTTGATTTTTCCGATCATGATGAACCTCACTATTACCGCTGTTAATAGTGCAGATCCTCGATTAAAACCAACATTAATCAGTTTGGGTGCAAGTCATTTTTCTTTAGCTATCAACGTAATTCGCGTTACTCGTTTTGCGATTCTAGCCGCGATCATTACCGGCTTTGGTCGGGCTATTGGTGAAGTGGGTGCCGCGATGATGTTAGGTGGCAATATCGAAGGTTTTACCCGCACTATGACCACCGCCATTGCGCTAGAAACCAGTAAAGGAGAGTTTGAACTGGGTTTAGCACTCGGTTTATTGTTATTAATCATCGCCTTTATATTAAATTTCTTATTGTCATGGTTACATAGGCCCAAATCATGACTAATGCGTATGTATTAAATGATATTAAGGTCGTCCACCAGCAAAACTGTGTCTTGGATATCCCCCACTTCACTATTCCTTCAGGAAAATGTATCGCCTTATTGGGGGAAAATGGCGCAGGTAAATCCACCTTAATGAATCTGCTCGCCTTTACCGAAAAACCCAGTCATGGATCGATCCAGCTCTTCGACCAAAAAATTGTAGATAAACTCAAACCTAGTCAACGTCGGCGCATTGGTGTCGTCAGCCAACAGCCCTATTTACTTGCTGGCAGTGTTACTGACAATATTCGCTTGGCACTTAAGCTCCAACATATTGAGTCGTCTCGCTATCCTTTCCTTATAGAACAGGCCTTAGAGCAACTGAATTTAACCCAACTTAAAGATCAGTCCGCGCAGAGCTTATCTGGCGGCGAGTTAAAACGCGCGGCAATTGCTCGGGCGATAGCCTATGATCCTGATGTTTTATTACTTGATGAACCATTCTCTCACCTTGATCAGCGTCATATCCGACAATTAGAGAGCGCTATTCAGTCCTTTGCTGAACAAACGGACAAAACCGTTATTTTTTCTACTCATGATCAACCGCAAGGTCTCGCCATTGCTGATGACACGCTAAATTTGCATGCAGGTAAAATAACCACCGCGCCGTTATTTAACTTATTTCATGGCGCATTAAATCAACATGACTTTAATACTGGAAAACTAATCATTCATGCTGCTAGTGGCTTAGCTAATGCACGTCATATTGCCATCGACCCCACAGAAATTATTATTTCCCGCCAGCCCTTAGAGTCAAGCATGCGAAATAGTTTTAATGGCCATGTGGTATTAATTGCACAAGAAAACAATACTGTACGCCTGACCATTGACTGTGAGGAGCGCTTCCAAGTTATTATCAGCCCAGAGTCACTTAGCCAATTAAGTTTAGCTTTGGGGGACAACGTTTGGCTTAGTTTTAAGTCTACAGCCGTGACCGTATTCTAATATCCCCAAATAACTCTGAAACCTGCATTTCCAAGTTGATTAGCTCTCTTCAAAAAATAGTCAAAAAACGTATAGGCAATGACCACCTACTTACGGTAATATAAACCCATGCGGAAACAGTTTTATCAAAGTAGTCAGTGAAACAATCATTACAGTTACGCATAGGCCAAAGCCTATCAATGACGCCCCAACTGCAACAAGCCATACGCTTATTGCAACTTTCTTCACTTGAGTTACAAGCCGAAATTCAAGAAGTCTTAGAAACCAATCCTTTGCTTGATGTTGAAGAAGATTTTGTATTTGATGACAACGCATCAGAGCAACAAGATGATCAGGCTGCAGATGAGCCCGTCACACCGGATATTACTCAACTTGAACATGCTGATATTCCCGAAGATTTACCGGTAGATAGTAAATGGGAAGACACTTTCGATAGTCAGCCTAGTGGTGTCATGAGTAGTACCCACCAAAGTTCTGAGCCTGGCATCGAGCGTGAAAACCAAGATGACAGCAGTGACTCATTGCAAGAGCACTTATTATGGCAAATGCGTCTGACCCATTTCTCCGAGACGGAGCAAACTATTGCCACGGTCATTATTGACTCTGTCTCAGATGATGGCTATCTAAAAATCAGCTTAGAAGAGATTCAACAAAGCCTGGGTGATGGTTATGATGAAGTTGAAGAAGATGAAATCGAAGCCGTATTGCATCGTATTCAGCACTTTGATCCTGTGGGTGTTGCTGCACGCGATTTACGCGAATGCCTATTAATCCAGCTTAATTTGTATGAGTCTCGCATTGAACATGTCGAATTATTAACCGAGTTAATTGATAAACATCTCGATACATTAGCCAAACGTGATTACGCTCAAATTAAACGGGCGCTGAAGGTCAATGAGGAACAGCTCACGGAACTGGTGCAAGCGATTCAATTATTGAATCCTCGTCCAGGCAGTCAAATACAGATTGAAAAAACCGAATATATCGTGCCCGATGTTTATACCCGTAGACTCAATGGCAAATGGTTGCTGTCACTGAATCCTGATAACGCACCTCGATTACAAATAGCGGACCATTACGCCCAGTTGATCAATCGCGCAGATAACAGCTCTGAAAATGTCTATTTGAAAAATAACTTACAGGAAGCGCGCTGGTTCCTAAAAAGTTTACAAAGTCGAAATGAGACGTTATTAAAAGTAACCGAAGCCATTGTCGAAAAACAAAAAGACTTCCTAAACTTTGGTGAAGAAGCAATGAAACCGTTGGTTTTAGCTGATATTGCCAGCGAAGTAGAAATGCATGAGTCCACTATTTCACGGGTCACCACCAGAAAATATATTCACACCCCTCGTGGAATTTTTGAATTGAAATACTTTTTCTCCAGTCATGTGAGTACTGACACTGGAGGCGAATGTTCGGCCACGGCTATTCGCGCAATTATCAAAAAACTCGTGGCCGCAGAAATCCCAAGGAAACCACTTAGTGATAGTAAAATTGCTGATATTCTGGGCGATCAAGGCATCAATGTAGCACGCCGAACCATTGCAAAATACCGTGAATCATTAGCAATTCCACCCTCTAATGAACGTAAGCGGCTGGTATAGCAAACCAGTTTTTTCCACCAACGGAGTAAATCATTATGCAATTAAACTTAAGCGGACAACATATTGAAATTACCAATAGTCTTCGTGATCATGTGAATAAAAAGTTTGAGAAATTAACCCGTCACTTCGATCGCATGACTAATGTTCATGTCATTTTATCCGTAGAAAAACTACGTCAAAAAGCAGAAGCAACCGTGCATGTTCGTGGCGCTGATTTGTTTGCCTCTGATGAACATGAAAATATGTATACCGCTATTGAAAATCTAATCACAAAACTTGATCGTCAGATCATCAAACACAAAGATAAAGTTAAAAATCATCATCAAGCCGATGGTGCAGAAATGAAACACAACGCTAGTTAACAAGGTTTTTCTATGCTTATTGCCGCACAACTCGCCAGCACCGATAACATTAGTCACCACAATGGTGCCGCTAGTAAAAAGCGTGTTCTCGAAGAACTTAGCAAAATGTTGGCGGCGAATACCAACGTGACAACAGCAGAGAAAATTTTTCATGCACTGCTCGATCGAGAACGATTAGGCAGCACAGGACTGGGTAAGGGCGTGGCCATTCCGCACGCCCGAATCCCTGATATCACTCATACTATTGCAGCAATGATGACATTGGAACAGCCGGTGGATTTTGATGCTGCAGATGAGCAACCTATTGATATTGCTTTTGCTTTATTAGTCCCCGAAGAGGGCGGCGATCATCATCTGCAACATCTGGCACGATTAGCTACCTTGTTCAGAGACGCTGATGCTTGCCAAAAAATCCGTGGTTGCCAAGATGCTGAAGAAATATTTGAACTGTTAGTATCTATAGACGACTAATGTCGTCATGACTAAGCCAAAGACATTAAACTGCCATCACGGTGTTTTGATGAATATTAATGACCATGGCGTATTTATTATTGGCCAAGCAGGGATTGGTAAAAGTAGCTTTGCACTTGAGTTATTGCATCTCGGTCATCAGCTTATTGCCGATGATGTAGTTGAGTTCAAGCGTAATGATAATGTCATCACCGGGTCATGCCCACAAATGTCCGCAGGATTTCTCCACAGCCGTGAATTAGGTCTTATTGCCATAACACAAGTATTTAGCCTCGAAGCATTTATCCAGCAACATACTCTCGATTATATAATTGAACTCAAACCGTCGATAGAAAATACATCAGATTTATCTCCCTCACTTAGCCACGAAATACTCGGCATAAACCTTCCGTTATTACAGCTGTCGATAAATTCGCCAGCCTCACTTTATCATCGATTACTCACTTGGCTAACGATACAGTCTACTGATTATATGGCTGAGCAAGATCTAAAAAAGCGTCAACAGCGACAGATGAATATCGACCAAAATAACTGAAAATATTACGCTAATGCCATCTTAATCAGCAAAACTTGCCAATCATAGTGGTAGTTAGCATACAATTGCCCTCTATTACATGTGCAAAACATAAGCTCCTTGTAAACGACCGGCACTATTGCCAACACATAGAGAACTTTAATGACCGTAGGCATTCTCATCGTATCTCATAACCAAATTGGTGCTGAGCTGATTAATACAGCTCGACAGATGCTGTCATGCTGTCCCTTGCCGACCAAAGTCATTTCAATTGAAACCAGTCATACGCCGGATCAAATTCGACCGCAACTCGATGACGAATTAAAGGGCATCGATCAAGGCAACGGTATATTAATTTTGACCGATATGTTTGGCTCAACGCCCAGTAATATTGCCTGTGCAGTTTCCGACCGTGAAGATGTATGCATCGTCTCAGGACTCAACCTACCCATGTTAGTTCGCGTTTTAAATTACCCAGGGTTAAACCTTAAAGAACTCGAAGATAAAGCGATCAGTGGCGGACAAGAAGGAATCGTTCGCTGCCATCACTCAGGATACAAAGCATGATCGAACAAACATTCACCATTATCAATAAACTTGGCTTACACGCACGGGCAGCAGCTAAATTTGTCACCACCGCCTCTCAATTTGATTGCGATATCCAAGTATCTCGCAATGGTCGCTCTATCAACGGCAAAAGCATCATGGGGGTGATGATGTTGGCGGCGGCCAAAGGAACGGAAATTACCGTGCAAGCCGATGGTGATGATGCTGAAAAAGCACTAGAACAAATCAATAGCTTGATTAACGATTTTTTCGGAGAAGGTGAATGACGCTTGAGCTTCAAGGAATAGGGGTTTCACGTGGTATTGCCATCGGCAAGGCTCATATTTTATTTCATAATCAGCCGGATGTTCGAGAATACTTAATTCCTGAATTTTCCATCGAACAAGAAATTGATCGACTATTAGATGCCATCGAAAATGCAAGGCAGCAACTCAAAGCTATTCGCAATCATATTCCGGCGAATGCACCCGCCGATGTCACATCCTTTATTGATACCCATTTGTTGATGCTCAAAGACTCTTCATTGACAAAAGTACCCATCGAGATGATTAAAACTCGACGGTGTAATGCCGAATGGGCACTGCAACTCCAACGAGATGCATTAATCAATGTATTTAATGAAATGGATGATCCTTATCTGCGTACTCGTCGAGATGATGTCGATCATGTGGTCAACCGTATTCATCGTGTTTTAGCCGATCAAGATGCTGGCGATCATGATATTTCAAGTGACCGCCTTAAAGGCCATATTATTATTGCTGAGGATCTTACCCCAGCAGACACGGTATTAATGCAACATCAGGGTATCGCGGCCTTTGTCACTGAACATGGTGGTGCAACGTCACATACCACTATCTTGGCTCGCAGTTTAGGCATCCCCGCCATTGTCGGCATTGAATCAATCCGACGATATATTCAAGATAATGAACTGCTCATCGTGGATGGTGAATCAGGCATTTTGATTGCGGGCGCCGATGACACCACAACCCTAGAATATCAACAACGTCGCGATTCCTTTGAAGCGCATATTGCTTCACTTAGCCGGTATAAATCACAACCGACAAAAACACGTGATGGCAAGGCAATCACTTTGTTAGCGAATGCTGAATTGCCCGAAGACCTCACTACAATCAGTAATGCCGGTGCTCAAGGTATTGGTTTATATCGTACTGAGTTTCTCTATATGAATCGTATTGCACCGCCTGAAGAAGAAGAGCAACTCGCCGCCTATCGCGATGTAGTCGAAGGCATGAATAATCAGGTTGTTACGATTAGAACTTTTGATTTAGGTGCCGATAAAACCGTCGATGGTGGTCGCAACCTAACACAAACAGTGGCCACTAACCCAGCGTTAGGACTGAGAGCCATACGCTTATGTCTGAACCAACCAAATATGTTCCGCACCCAGCTTCGCGCTATTTTGCGTGCCTCAGCCTATGGCAAAATTAAGATCATGTTCCCGATGATTGCAGCACTGCCAGAACTTCTTCAGGCACAATTACTACTGGAGCAATGTAAACAAGAGCTCGATAAAGAAGGTCTGGAATATGACCATCAAATTGAAACCGGTGCTATGGTTGAGATTCCATCCAGCGCAATCTGTGCCGAAATGTTTGCCCAACATGTTGATTTTTTATCTATCGGTACCAATGATCTCATCCAATATACCTTGGCAGTAGATCGTATCGATGACCAAGTAAACTATCTCTATGACCCTTTGCACCCCGCCGTTCTGCGATTGGTACATATGACCTTGGAAGCAGGGAAAAAATATAATATTCCTGTTTCTATGTGTGGTGAGATGGCAGGGTCCCCACGTTACACTCGTTTATTATTAGCAATGGGCTTAGAACATTTCAGCATGCATCCCAATGCCATCTTGGAAGTAAAACAAATTATCAATGAAACAGATCTAACCCAACTACCAGACAATACCTTGCAGATAATGAACATGGCGACGCCTTTTGAAGCTGACGTTTTATTAGAACAAATAAACGCTTAGAGAAAATCAATCAAATTTAGCGCTACCCAGTCACTCGCTAAGAGGCTAAAATAGCGCCCCAAACGCCTTATCACTGATTGCATTCGCCCTTGAGACTTGCTGATGTCTGAGCTAGATCCAAAATATGCCTTAAACCAGCCCATTGATACGCTTGCCGAAGCGCTTCAAAGTGGCCGTTTTGTGCGCATGCGTAGATTACTAGCCAGCCTTCACCCTGCTGAAACAGCTCACCTTTTAGAATCGTTACCGCCGGAAGAACGTCGTATCTGTTGGCCGGTCATCAATCCTGATCTACGTGGTGAAGTCTTGTCTTACATCGGTGATGATGTTCGTGCCGATTTAATGACCAATATGGATACCGCTGATTTAATCAGTGCGACCGAAGATCTCGATGCCGATGATGTCGCCGATATCCTGCAGGATCTGCCTGATCATGTCATGCGTGAAGTATTACGGGCCATGGACAGCCAGCACCGTCGTCGTATCGAAACTATTTTAGCCTATGAGGAAGATACTGCAGGCGGTTTAATGAACACCGATGTGGTCACTATCCGCTCTGACCTGACACTAGAAGTTGTATTACGTTATCTACGTATGCTAAATGGCTTACCAGAAAACACCGACAGTTTATATGTGGTTGATCATAAAGATAAATACCTAGGCACTTTAGCCTTGTCGCAGATCGTCAGTCGTAGTCGATCTTTGACCGTCAACAATGTCATGTCACATCAGGTCGATGCAATTCCCGCCAGCATGGATGATCGCGACGTTGCCCATCGTTTTGAAAAACACAACCTTATTTCTGCACCTGTAGTTGATAAAGACAATCGCCTATTAGGACGTATTACTATCGATGACGTGGTTGACGTTATTCGTGATGAAGCTGAACATTCCATGTTAAGCATGGCCGGTTTAAGTGAAGATGAAGATACCTTTGCACCAGTCAAAAAAAGTGTACACCGTCGTTCTTTATGGTTAGGGGTAAATTTACTGACTGCATTTTTAGCCTCATGGGCCATCGGTTTATTTGATACCACCCTTGAAAAACAAGTTGCTTTAGCGATATTAATGCCTATTGTTGCCAGTATGGGTGGCGTTGCTGGCAGCCAAACCTTAACCTTAGTGATTCGCTCGATGGCGCTAGGGCAACTGAATGACAAAAACCAACGTTGGTTATTGAGGAAAGAGATTGCCGTTGGTGCTATCAATGGTTTTCTCTGGGCCATAGCTATCGCAATCGTGACGATCATTTGGTTTAATAGTTTTGCTTTAGGTGTGCTCATTGGCTCAGCAATTATTATTAATCTTGTCGCCGCCGCACTTGCAGGAGTCACGATTCCTATAGCCTTACAGAAGTTTGGCATTGACCCTGCTTTATCGGGTAGTGTATTGCTCACGACGGTCACTGATGTGGTTGGTTTTGTCGCTTTCCTCGGATTTGCTACTCTATTTATCGTTTAACAACTATTTAACTTCGGAAATCAGTATGTCAGGTAACAGCTTCGGAAAACTATTCACTGTCTCCACCTTTGGTGAAAGCCATGGCCCATCATTGGGCTGTATTGTCGACGGTTGCCCTCCTGGCTTAGAACTGAGTGAGGCCGATCTTCAAGGTGATCTTGACCGTCGCAGACCCGGTAAAACCCGCCATGAAACACAACGCCGTGAACTAGATCAGGTAAAAATTCTCTCGGGCGTATTTGAAGGTAAAACGACGGGCACTCCGATCGGCATGATCATTGAAAATACCGATCAACGCTCAAAAGATTACGGCAATATCATGCACCAATTCCGCCCTGCACATGCTGACTACACCTACCAGCAAAAATACGGTACCCGCGATTATCGTGGTGGAGGTCGGTCTTCTGCACGTGAAACAGCGATGCGCGTTGCTGCTGGCGGCATAGCAAAAAAATACTTACAACAACGCTATGGCATTGAAATTCAAGGTTACTTAGCCCAGCTTGGTCCTGTAGTTACCGAAAAGTTAGATTGGGATCATATGGAAAATAGTGCCTTTTTCTGTCCCGATCCTGATAAAGAGCAACAACTAGAAGACTATATGGATGCATTGCGTAAAGAAGGCAACTCTGTTGGTGCTCGCATTAATGTTATCGCTCGTAATGTACCTCCAGGCTTAGGCGAGCCCATTTTTGATCGTCTTGATGCTGAAATCGCTCACGCAATGATGAGCATCAATGCGGTGAAAGGTGTTGAAATCGGTGCAGGTTTTGACTCGGTGACTCAAAAAGGCACCGAACACCGTGATGAAATCACACCTAAAGGTTTCCTCAGTAATAATGCCGGCGGTGTGCTCGGTGGTATTTCTAGTGGTCAAGACATCTTAGTCAGCATGGCGTTAAAAGCGACCTCCAGTTTGCGACTTCCAGGCCGTAGTGTCGATACCGAAGGTAATGCGATTGAAGTCGTGACCCATGGTCGCCATGATCCCTGTGTCGGCATCCGCGCCACGCCCATTGCCGAAGCAATGTTAGCCTTAGTCTTGATGGATCATGTCTTACGTCATCGAGCTCAAAATATGGATGTCACTAGCGATACCCCCATAATTCCAGCACAAACCTAATTCAAGAGCGTGCCACTTAGACATACGCCCTATTGGCGCTTATCGGGTTTTTACTTTTTCTATTTTGCTTCTTTAGGTGTCTTAGTTCCCTACTGGAGCTTATACCTACAGTGGTTAGACTTTTCCGCCCGCGAAATCGGTGAGCTCACTGCGATATTACTCGCAACCAGAATTATCGCGCCCAATGTTTGGGGATGGATTGCCGATCATCATGGTCAGCGCATGCGCATTGTGCGTTTCGCCAGTTTAGCTGGCGCTTTAGGATTCGCTGGCATTTTGCTCGATAACAGCTATCTGTGGATCGCTATAGTGATGTTGGTATTTAGCTTCTTCTGGAATGCTTCCCTTCCCCAATTTGAAGTCACCACTCTGCAACACTTGGGTGAGCATAGCCATCACTACAGTAAAATTCGTCTATGGGGCTCAATCGGCTTCATTATCACAGTAATGCTCTTAGGCTGGCTGCTGGAAATATTTGATGCTGGTTTAGTGCCTTATGCTTTGTTATTAAGCATGGTCGCAATTTGGCTTGTTAGCCTAACCGTACCCGAGTCAGCCTCAAGGCATTTAAGTTTAAATCACGTGCCCTTGTGCTCAATATTAAAACGTCCTGAAGTCATTGCATTTTTATCCATTTGTTTTTTAATTCAAGTCAGTCATGGTCCTTATTACACGTTTTACTCCATCTACCTGGAGCAACATGATTACAGCCGAACCATCATTGGCCAGTTATGGGCTTTAGGTGTCATTGCTGAAGTTGTCATCTTTTTGTTTATGCATCAATGGCTACCTCGCTTTGGCATTCGCTCGGTATTATTAATCAGTGTGCTCCTCAGTAGTATTCGTTGGTTAATTATTGGTTTTTTCCCTGATAACTTCGGCTTATTACTCTTTGCCCAATTGTTACATGCTGCCAGCTTTGGTACCTACCATGCGGCGGCCATTGCTTGGGTACACCAACATTTCACAGGGCGAAATCAAGGCCGTGGTCATGCCATCTATAGCAGTGTTAGTTTTGGTGCCGGTGGTGCCATTGGCAGTTTGTTCAGTGGTTATTTTTGGTTATCGCCCGGACCAACAATCACATTCAGCATTGCCGCTGCCACAAGTTTTGTAGCGTTGATTATTGGGCTGATTTGGTTAAAAAACAGTCCTCACAGTTAAAAGCTTAAATTTATCGAAATAAATTGTGTTATGCCTTCACATACCTTGCCACAATACATATACTAACCACTTCTTGGATTAAAGGAGTTCGGAAGGCAGACAATTTAATTGTCCACCCGACCAAGCGGCTATGCATTTTTCTATAAAGAAAGGGCTTGATTTACCCATTTCCGGTAAACCTGAACAGGTAATCTACGATGCTAATCCCGTTAATTCGGTTGCAGTCTTAGGTAATGAGTTTGTCGGTATGAAACCAACTATGTTGGTTGAAGAAGGGCAACCGGTAAAACTGGGCCAAGCTTTATTCAGTGACAAAAAAAATCCCGGCGTACACTTTACATCTCCTGGTGCTGGCACAGTTAAAGCCATCAACCGAGGTGCAAAACGTGTTTTACAATCTATCATTATTGAACTTACCGGCGATGATGAAGTTATTTTCGAAAAATACGAAAAAAAGTCGCTGGCAAATATAGATCGTGACGCCGTTAAAAAGAATCTCCTAGACTCTGGTTTATGGGTGGCATTTCGTACTCGCCCATACAGCAAATCACCAGAGCCAGAATCCACACCGAATTCTATTTTTGTCACCGCTATTGATACCAACCCTCTTGCTGCGGATCCTGCACTTATTATCAATGAATATGCCGAAGACTTTGCCAACGGCCTCACGGTATTAAGTCAATTAACGGACGGTAAAGTATTTGTCTGTGCAGCCGATGCAACACTGCCAACTAGTTCACAATCCAATGTGGAAACACATACCTTTTCAGGTCCACATCCTGCAGGCTTAGCCAGTACACACATTCATTTGCTTGATCCGGTCAGTGCCAACAAGACTGTTTGGCAAATTAACTATCAAGATGTAATTGCCATCGGCAAGTTGTTTACCTCTGGTCACTTGTGGGTAGAGCGTATTATTTCACTCGCAGGTACCTTAGTGAATAAACCTCGCTTAGTGCGTACTCGTCTTGGTGCGAATACAGAAGACTTGGTTCAAGATGAAGTGCAAAATATTCAGTCCCGAGTTATATCTGGTTCAGTCCTCCATGGTCACACGGCTAATAACTGGGCTGCATTTCTAGGCCGATTCCATAATCAAATTTCCGTGATCGCAGAAGGTTACGAACGTGAATTTTTTGGTTGGATAAAACCGGGAAGTAAAAAATTCTCTGCATTGAATGTCTTTGTATCTAAATTGCTCGGCAATAAGTTGTTTGACTTAACGACTTCGCAAAATGGTAGTCCGCGTGCAATGGTGCCAGTTGGCGTTTTCGAGCTGGTTATGCCACTCGATATTCTGCCAACACAATTATTACGTGCATTGATAGTTAAAGATACCGACGCGGCTCAAGCACTTGGTTGCCTTGAGTTAGACGAAGAAGATTTATCATTGTGTTCATTCGTCTGTTCAGGCAAGTTCGATTACGGTCCAGCACTGCGAACTAACTTAACTCAAATAGAAAAAGAAGGATAATCATGGCGCGTTTACGACGTTTCCTTGACCGACTAGAGCCCTCATTCCAAAAAGGCGGTCCCTACCACAAGTATTTTGCTCTTTTTGAAATGGTGGATACATTTTTATATACCCCTAAAGATGTGACTCGTGGCTCCCCGCACGTGCGTGACGGTATCGATTTAAAAAGATTAATGAGCTATGTGGTGTTAGCCACATTCCCAGTATTACTGATGATGCTGTGGAATACAGGTAACCAAGCCAACAGTGCGATGGCCACATTAGGCATGACAGATCTGGATAACTGGCGTGGTTGGATATTAAATACCATCGGCATCGGTTATGACCCCAATAGCGTGGTCGCCAATATGCTCCACGGCCTGTTGTATTTCCTCCCTATTTACCTCACCACCTTAATCGCTGGTGGTACATTTGAAGTTATCTTTGCTGCCGTTCGTAACCATGAGGTTAATGAAGGTTTCTTAGTAACGTCAATGTTGTATTCCTTGACCTTACCACCATCAACACCTTTATGGCAGGTTGCCCTAGGCATCATTTTTGGTGTTGTGCTTGGTAAAGAAGTATTTGGTGGTACCGGTAAAAACTTCTTAAACCCCGCTTTAACCGGTCGTGCCTTTTTATATTTTGCCTACCCGGCTCAAATGTCAGGTGATGCAATCTGGACAGCCATTGATGGTTTTAGTGGTGCAACTCCACTCGCGTTAGGTGCGGCAGGTGGTGTAGAAGCCATCACTAATGCTGGCTTCACATGGACACAGACCTTCTTAGGCTCCATGGCTGGTTCAATTGGTGAAACATCAACCCTAGCCTGCTTATTAGGTGCAGCGTTCTTAATCTATACTCGGGTCGCCTCGTTCCGCATCATCTTTGGTGTGTTCTTAGGCATGGTTATTACCTCATTACTGTTTAATTTAATCGGTAGCGATACGAATCCAATGTTTGCAATGCCATGGTACTGGCATCTTACTTTAGGCGGATTGGCTTTCGGTATGATTTTCATGGCCACTGACCCCGTGTCTGCAGCCATGACCAATACCGGTCGCTGGGTCTATGGTGGCTTAATCGGCTTTATGGCAGTACTCATTAGAGTCGTTAACCCAGCCTTCCCTGAAGGCATTATGCTGGCAATATTATTTGGTAATATTTTTGCACCGCTGATTGATTACTTTGTCGTGCGTGCCAATGTTCAACGAAGACTAAAGCGAAGTTAAACACATGGCTGAAAATACAAAAAAGAAGGGTTTTATCGGCAATATTTTAGCATTGCCCAATGATAACCCGAAAAAAACGATCTTCGTAGCAGCATTGCTGTGCTTAGTCTGTTCAGTTTTAGTATCAACCTCAGCTGTTGTTCTAAAACCTCTACAGCAAATCAATAAAGCGAATGACATCAAGAAGAACATCTTGGCGGTCACTGGTTTATTAACCGATGATGCCGACGTTGATGCCTTGTTTGCTCAGTTTGAAACAAAAGTAGTCAACTTAGATGCTGGTAAATATGAGGATATTGATGTTACCACTTACGATCAACGTAAAGCCTCTTCCGATCCAGCCCAAAGCGTGACATTAACTGCAGAGCAAGATATTGCCAGTATTGGTAGTCGCGCTAAATTGGCAACCATTTACTTATTAAAAGAAAATGGCGCTGTAAAACAAGTGGTACTTCCCGTTCATGGTTATGGCCTCTGGTCTACGCTCTATGGGTTTATTTCTTTTGATGCCGACTTTAATACCATTGGCGGCCTCCAATTTTATGAACATGCTGAAACTCCTGGCTTAGGTGGTGAAGTTGACAACCCTAAATGGCGTAAACAATGGCAAGGTAAAAAAGCCTTTAACGAGCAAGGTGAACTCAAAATTGAAGTTGTCCGTGGCTTTGTAGATTACAAAGTAGCTGGTGCAGAACATAAAGTGGACGGTTTGTCTGGTGCAACCCTAACAAGCGTCGGTGTATCTAACTTAGTTAAATACTGGTTAGGTGAAAATGCATTTGGTCCATATTTAAAAAACATGCGTACTGAGATGGGGAAATAACCGATGGCTAGTCAAGCAAAATCTAACGTTTTAGACCCCTTAATTGATACCAATCCAATCACGTTACAAGTATTGGGCGTTTGTTCGGCCTTAGCGGTAACAACAAATATGATGGCGGCACTCATTATGAGTATCGCTTTAACTACTGTAACCGCTTTCTCTGGAATGCTGATCAGTTCCATCCGTAATCACATTCCGTCAACGATCCGTATCATTGTACAAATGACGATCATTGCGTCATTAGTTATTGTTGTCGATCAACTGCTCAAAGCCTACGCCTATGAAGCTAGCAAGCAATTGTCAGTTTTTGTTGGCCTGATCATTACTAACTGTATTGTATTAGGTCGTGCCGAAGCGTATGCAATGAAAAACCCACCAATGTTGAGTTTTTTAGATGGAATCGGTAATGGTCTTGGCTACAGTTTAATTCTTATGGTGGTTGCCTTCTTTCGTGAACTACTCGGTGCGGGCAAACTGTTTGGTATTCAAGTTATTCCTGTTGCCAACGAAGGCGGCTGGTACATTCCAAATGGTTTAATGTTGTTACCACCCAGTGCATTCTTCGTTATCGGTTTATTGATTTGGGCTATTCGTAGTTGGAAAAAAGATCAGGTGGAAGCAGCTGACTATCAAATACACCAAGTTCACCGGACGGAGATTCTCTAAATGGAACATTATTTAAGCCTCTTTATCCGCTCAATCTTCATTGAGAACCTTGCCTTATCGTTTTTCTTGGGCATGTGTACATATTTAGCAGTTTCAAAGAAAATCGAAACCGCGCTAGGTCTAGGTATTGCTGTCATTGTTGTTCAGGCCATTACCGTTCCTGCTAACAACCTCATTTACCAGCTGTTATTAAAAGATGGCGCTTTAGCCTGGGCAGGTTTCCCTGATGTTGATTTAAGCTTCCTCGGCCTTATCAGCTTTATCGGTGTTATTGCTGCCATGGTTCAAATCATAGAAATGGCAATGGATAAATACACCCCTGCTTTATACAACGCCTTGGGTATTTTCTTGCCACTCATCACCGTAAATTGTGCCATTTTAGGTGGTACGTTGTTTATGGTGGAACGTGACTATAATTTTGCTGAAAGTGCGGTATATGGTGTAGGTAGTGGTCTGGGTTGGGCACTAGCAATCACCGCGATTGCAGGTATAAGAGAAAAACTAAAATATTCAGATGTACCAGATGGTCTACAAGGCCTGGGTATTACCTTTATCACCGCAGGTCTAATGGCGCTCGGTTTTATGGCATTCTCGGGGATTCAACTGTAATGGAAATCATTTTAGGTATCGTATTATTCACGCTGATCATCATGGCCCTAGTGGTTTTGATCCTCAATGCGAGGTCAAAATTAGTAGCAACCGGTGATATTGCCATTCTCATCAATGATGAAAAAACGGTACATACCACTGCTGGTGGTAAGTTATTAGGCGCTTTATCTGATTCTAGCCTGTTTGTCTCCTCTGCCTGTGGTGGTGGTGGTACTTGTGGTCAATGCAAAGTAAAAGTCTTCGAAGGTGGTGGCTCTATCCTCCCTACAGAAGAGTCTCACATTACAAAGCGTGAAGCAGCAGCAGGCGAACGTCTTTCTTGCCAAGTATCTGTTAAACAGAACATGAAAATCGAAGTGCCAGAAGAAGTCTTCGGGGTGAAGAAATGGGAATGTACGGTTCGCTCTAACGATAACGTAGCCACGTTCATCAAAGAATTAGTATTAGAACTACCTACAGGCGAAAGTGTTGATTTCCGTGCTGGTGGTTTTATTCAAATCGAATGTCCACCACATATCGCCAACTATAAAGATTTTGATATCGCAGGTGAATACCGTGAAGATTGGGATCGCTTCGATATGTGGCGTTTCAAATCAGAAGTAAAAGAAGATGTCATACGTGCCTATTCGATGGCAAATTATCCTCAGGAAGAAGGCATTATAATGCTTAATGTACGGATCGCATCGCCACCTCCTGGTGATGATGCTCTACCTCCGGGCCAGATGTCTTCTTACATCTTTAATCTGAAAGAGGGTGACAAAGTTACCATCTCCGGCCCATTTGGTGAGTTTTATGCTAAAGATACTGACAAAGAGATGGTATTCATCGGTGGTGGTGCGGGTATGGCACCCATGCGTTCACATATCTTCGATCAATTACGCCGCTTAAATAGTGACCGTAAGATGAGTTTTTGGTATGGCGCACGTAGCTTGCGTGAAATGTTCTACGTAGAAGATTTTGATACGCTACAGACGGAGAATGATAACTTTAAATGGCATGTTGCCCTATCAGATCCGCAAGAACAAGATAATTGGACAGGCTATACCGGCTTTATTCATAATATTCTTAAAGATAACTATTTGAAAGATCATCCTGCACCGGAAGATTGTGAGTACTACATGTGTGGTCCTCCAATGATGAACGCCGCCGTTATCAGTATGCTGGAAGATCTTGGCGTAGAAAGTGACAATATCTTCCTTGATGATTTCGGAGGATAGGTGACCATATTTATTGCCACATTTGTTGTTATCACCATTGCCGTTATGGGCATGGCAGTAGGCGTGATATTAGGACGTCCAGCGATTAAAGGCAGCTGTGGCGGCCTTAATCAAGTAGGATTAGCCGGCAGTTGCAGTGGTGCCTGCAGTATCGAAGAAAAACATCAATGCGAAATTAAAAAAGCGCAAGAAAATCAGCAGTAAGAAATAACTTCAGCGGAGATCAAATATGCTCGATTCTTTAAAAGTTAGAGATTACATGTCAGTCAACAAAGTGACTTTCACTCCAGATATGGACATCTTACGCGCGATCAACAAATTACTCGACTCTAAAATATCTGGTGCACCAGTATTAGACCAACATGGCAATATGGTGGGGTTTCTCTCTGAAAAGGACTGCATGCAAGTGGCATTAGATGCGGGTTATTATCAAGGAACAGCTGCTGGAAAGGTTTCAGAATTCATGACTGTTGGTATTGAATCTATCGACGTAGATACGCCCATCATTGAAGTTGCTGAAATGTTCCTAAAAGGCTCTTACAAGCGTTTTCCAGTTGTGATGGAAAACCGACTCGTCGGCACAATTACACGCTCTCATATCTTACGTGCTTTGGAATACTTGTCTGCACCAGAGAGCAAGCAGAAGCCTGTCAAACAAACAGCTGGGGTTAAACAGCCTGTTCAGTTTTAACTCAGCTTATACCTACTTCAAAAGACGCACTTTGTTGTGCATTGAAACTAAAAAAAAGCCCTAGACATCAGTCTAGGGCTTTTTTATTACTTGAATAAGCTATTTATAACTAGTCAGCTGTTTTCATGTAATGTTTCTTCAATGTCTTAGTAACTTGCCACATGCTTGTTAAGCCTTTAGGAAAGATCACATAATCACCAGGCACAACAGTTACAGGTTGACCACCATCTGGTGTTACAACGATCTCGCCTTCTAAGATATATGAATGTTCTGATTCATCATCAAAATCTAAACGGAATCCTCTCACTGGGCAGTCCCAAATATTCCACTCAGCAATACCTAATTCAGCTTTACGAGCATCGCTTAGGTTCTTTTCTACAATAATTTCTGGCATGACAATCCTAGTTCAATCTATTAATAAGTAATGCCAAAATTATGATTCCATAATGAACTATGGTATCCGCAATACTTTGGCAAGCGAATGATAGCAAAGTTGGTGATTATTTACTTTGTTTGTTTGAAAATATTAGACTTAAAATTATAAATGATTGCTCGTCAGCATCTATATTCTGCCAGTGCGTTTTAGACGTTTGTTCACAACGTAATGGTACAACATTGCTAACAAGGGTTTTACGACTGGTAGTTTTAGCACAAAGGCTATCGGTTGCAACCACATTATACGTTGCATTAAAACGATATAAGCATCAATTTCTCTGATGATCTGACCGTCTTCAGTTTGAATATGTAGTTCAGATAAGGCAAGTTTAGGATCAATATTTTTCTGACAGAGTTCGTTACCTTTATCTGTTATATCGAACCAACTTACATCCTTAGAACGTTTACCACTTAGCCATTCGTACCACTTACGGTCTCTTATACAGCTTGGACAAGCGCCGTCATAAAATATGGTGATCTTGTGTTGTTCAATACACGTCATATATACACACCTACATGTACGTATATTACTCTTTAGATGATGAACTAGTACATTTACTGATGTGTAATTAGCTTTCCGTGGCGTCTAACCTTGTTCGAGTCATACCATTACCAAATTTAAGGCAATAAAAAAGGCCACCCTCAATGAGGATGACCTTCTTTAAATAAAAGCCTGGCAGTGACCTACTCTCACATGGGAACTCCCACACTACCATCGGCGCTAA